>NZ_JBEZCG010000020.1:0-189715 GCF_040647455.1 Streptomyces sp. NPDC041068 | reverse complement strand
TTGCCTTCCCACTCCAGGTCCTTGAGCGCGGTCTCGGCGTCGCGGGCTGCGGCGTCGAGGCCCTTGGCCAGGGCCCGCCACTGCTTGGCTATCTCGCGGATGCCGTCCGGGTCGACGAGCGGATCGGTGATGCCGAGGAAGTCCAGGCCGCTGGCGAGGGTGTCGCCGAAGGCGTGGTTGGCCTTGTTGATCCAGTGCAGCGGGTTGAGGTCGCCGGCGTCGAGGTCGCCGGGGATGATGTCGAAGCCCATGGACGGCTCAGCCCTTCTTGGCGCGAGCCGCGGTGTTCAGCAGGATGTCCAGCACGTCGAAGGCGTCGGAGACATCGCCCAGGAACTTCGCCTCCACCTCCCACTCCTTGTGCAGGTTCTTGGTGAGCCCGGCGATGGTGTCCATGCCGTCCTGGATGTCGTCCTTGGCGCTCATCAGCGAGCCCAGCACCCCGAACGCGGACAGGTCGTGCGAGGCCGCCTTGAAGTCGTGCAGTGGCTTGCGGGTGTGGTCATCCACCTTGGCCAGCGCGGAGGCCGCCTTGTGCAGAGCTTCCGCATCCTTCTTCAGGTCCGACATACGTCTCCGCCCCCGCGGGTGTTGAGATGGTCTTGCGTGTGGTGCCGACCGGCCGACGAGTCCGACAGCCTCGGTCAGCGGTTGATGGACTGGATCTCCTGGACGTTCACGTCCTGGGTCGTCTCGAAGGTGCCATCCGGGAGATCACCCTTCGCGCCACCCGAGCCGTGCCAGGAGACCTTCCATGTGACGGAAGCCTTGAACTGGTACGGGCCGGTCCCGGACGTGGCGCGGAGGTAGGCCATCCCGCACGGCGGCTCTTGGTCCGCCTTCCCCTTGGCGTACGGTTCGCCGATGCTGCCGTCCGCGTTGATCGGGCAGTCACCGGATGCGGGGAAGACCTTGGCGTCCTCGGTCCCCGGCTCAACGTGGAGGCCGACCGGTTCGGCGGTGGTCGTCGCCGTCATGCCCAGGGCCAGCAGGCCAGCGGTGGCGGACACGGGCTTGAACGTGGCCTTGTCGAGCCACAGCCAGGTGTTGAGATTCACCTTCTACGCGCCCTCGGGCTTCATGGACACAGAAGTGTCCGGAACCCGGATCTTTTCATAGGCAAGCCCTGCGAGGATCTCGGGCGAAATAGCGTGCTCAACCTTGGGGTCATCGCCCTTCTTGACCCACCATGGGTCACGGAACATGCACTCCCAGGCGGCGGTCTCATCCATGCGATCACGGTTGATGAAGTGGCCCCACCAGTAGCCGTCATCCTTGTCCTTCAAGTGGAATTCCTCGTCGGGCTTCCCCTTCTCGAACTGCTTCTTCTCCTTCTTCACCCACTCCGCCTGGTCGCCCCCGACGGACCAACTGTCCTCGTTGTACTGGGCAGGCGTGTACTTCGGCGCGAACCAGCAGAGCGGCGGCGTCCAGTCACCCACAGGCTGGATGGCGCCGACACTCCCACCCGCTCCGTTCCGGGAGAGGTTGTAGGTGATCTTGGCCCCGATCTCCTGACCGCGTCTCTCTCCGGTTGGCTGACCTCCCTGGGAGCCCGGCTTCGTTACATTCCCCGGGGCCCGACCCGCCGCGAAGGCGACTGGCGAGCTCGAGATGATGGTGGCGGTCAGCGCGCCAATAACCAGGCCACACTTCGCGGCATTCGCGGTCTTGCTCAACGGCACTGCTGAGCCCCCCCCCCCCCGCTTCGACATCATCTGCTCGGTCTGCCAGACACCCTTCGAATCCTTTTCAAGTTGCAGGTTGTAGAAGACGTATGCGTCGCTGCTCGATGTAACCCCATCGGAACGCTTACCGGTCTCCCGGTCCTTGTTGTACGCCTTGGTTTCGTCACCACAATAGGTAAGTCCTGCGGAGTCATCCTTGAGGAATGTCACCTTACGGTTGTAGTAGCGAACCGTTCCGCTAACGGACTGCCCGGCGTCTACAAACTGCTGTACCCAGTCCACGCTGACCTTCAGGGCATCACCCTTGGCATAGAACCTCAAGGCCGAGGACTTCGGATTCCCGCGGACGATGGCATCATCCGTGGCCCGAATGAACTCCCGGTTGTCATTGAGCACGGGCGCTTCTTTCGCGTCATCAGGCTATTCGAACAGGAGCTTGTCGTCCTTCGGAAGTTTGATCTCCGGCCGGTCGATTCCGTCCGCGGAAGCGGACGGCGACGATGACGCCGACTTTTCCGTGCCACTGTCCGCCCCGGCGACCTTGTCGTTGTCCTTGTCAGCGTCCGCGCCGCCGCAGGCGCTCAGCAGCAGGGCGACGGAAGCTGCGAGCGCGGCAGCCACGAGCCGGGGCGAGCGAGTCACTGTTGTCTCCGGTGAGGTGAGGGTTAACGCAAGCGAAGCAACGCTATCCGTGACCGCTCAGTGACGAAGAGCCGGGGCAGATACTGGCCGAGAGAAGTTGGAACAAATTCGCATAACCCAGCTGCTACCTACACGTTGTTGAGCGAGAGAGTGGCGTGTTCAGGCCGGACTCGCCACTCCCCCTCTGGAGCACACCTCTTAGAGTTGTGATAGCGGGCGCCGGCCGCCCCACACCGTGGCATTTGGAACACTCCTGGACTCTGTTGCTCGATTCGTCTGGCATCGGGGACCGCTGGTGTGCGACGGCGCCCCGCCTGATTCTTGACGTCCGGGTGGTGAGGCTGCGGGCGCAGGAGGCGCTGACGAACTAGGCACCCAGGAACAGGGAGCGACGTGGAGGGCGAGTGGTGGCCGGTGAAGTGTGCGTGAGGGTGAGGTGCGCCGGGCGGCTGCGGAACTGAACGCGGTGGGGATGGACTGCCACGACCTGACCCGCATCGGTCCGTTCCGTCGCGTTCGCAGACGCCCACCTTCGACAGCTCACCGAGAGCGCCTCAGCGCCAAGACTCCCCACGCCACCCGAGCCCCGTGCTCCAGATCCCGGGCCTCACCTCGGCCACTGAAGCAGCACGCACCCCGTCCGCGCTGCTCCCCGAAGGCAGCAAAGCCAAAGGCCCTCAGACCCCAACTGGCGGGCCATCACTTGCCTACACAGATCCCTGACGGCTCATCAGGCCATGCGTCAAACGTACGTCACGCGCGTCGACATGCGTCAAACATGCATCAAGATATCGCCCGTGACGCACGCAACGCACACTCGGCAAAACAGCAGCTCAGCGGCCCTTCTCGACAGGCTCAAGAATCGCCACGCACTCCACATGATGCGTCATAGGAAACAGATCGAACGCCCGCAACGTCCGCACCCGGTACCCACCCTCCCGGAAATACCCCAAGTCCCGTGCCAGCGCCGCCGGATCGCAGGCCACATAGGCAATCCGTCGCGCGCCCAGCCCCGACAGATGCCGCACCGTCGCCTTCCCCGCGCCCGCGCGCGGCGGGTCCAGGACGATCAGGTCGACCTCGGTGATGCCCGTGCGCGGCAGGACCGCTTCGACCTTGCCCTGCTCGATGCGGACGCGGTCGAACGCCGCGAGGTTGTGGCGGGCGTCCTCCACCGCGCGCTTGCCGGACTCGATGCCGAGCACCGCGCCCTTCTCGCCGACGCGGTCCGCGAGGGCGCCCGCGAAGAGGCCCACGCCGCAGTAGAGGTCGAGGGCCGTCTCGCCCTTGCGGGGGGTCAAGCCCTGCATGACGGCGAGCATCAGGGTCTCGGCCGCCTTCGGGTGGACCTGCCAGAAGCCGCCGCTGCCGACGCGGTAGGTGCGGCCGTCGGCGCGCTCGCGGACGAAGGGGCGGCCGTGGACGCGGTGGACCCCGCCGTCCTTCTCGCCGACGCGCATGACCGAGACCGGCTTGTCGAGTTCGACGATGGGCAGGCGCGCGCCCGGCTTCGGCGCGAGGATCACCTGGCGGTCCTGGGAGCCGCTCGCCGCGATCGCCTCGATCGAGGCCATGCCCGACCAGTCGCGCTCCTCGATACCGAGCTCGGAGACGCCCTCGGCCGCGATCATGCAGTGCTCGATCGGCTCGACCTCGTGCGAGCGGTGGCGGCGCAGACCGGCGTTGCCGTCGGCGTCCACCGCGTACTGCACGCGCGTACGCCAGGCGGGGACCTCGCCGGCGGGCAGCTTGTCGCCCTCGGCGGGCATGACCGTGCCGTCCCAGCCCGCTTCCTCCGGGGTCAGGCCCGCAAGCCGCTTGAGCTGCTCGGCGATGACCTCGCCCTTGAGGCGGCGCTGCGCGCCCGGCTTGGCGTGCTGCCAGTCGCAGCCGCCGCAGCGGCCGGGTCCCGCGTAGGGGCAGGGGGCCTCGACGCGGTCCTTGGACGCCTCCACCACCGTGACAGCGTCGGCGCGCAGGAAGCGCGCGCCCTCCTCGCCCTCCGTCACGCGCGCGACGACCTTCTCACCGGGCAGCGCGTGCCGCACGAAGAGGACCTGGCCCTCGGCCGTACGGGCGATGCAGTGGCCGCCGTGGGCAACGGGGCCGACCTCGACCTCGTACTCCCGGCCGACCAGCGAGATGCCCGCCTCGGGGGCGCCCGCCCGTGCGTTCCCCGCCTGCGAATTCTTCGGTTCTGCCTGCATGGCGGGGTGACTCCACAACGTAAAAGAGGAACGGCCGGACAACAGCCCACCAGTCTACGTGGGTGTCGTCCGGCCGCCCGACCAAAAAAGGATCAGCCCTTCTTGCTCGGCTCCTTCGCACGCCTCGGCTTCTCCACAGGACCGCGCCGCACCGCACCCGGCGCGTTCCACTCCGACCGCCTGCGGGCCCGCTTCTTCGCAGCCTCGGAGGAGTCCAGCTGATAGGGGACGGACGTCACCATCACGCCCGGCGTGAAGAGCAGGCGGCCCTTGAGGCGCAGCGCGCTCTGGTTGTGCAGCAGGTGCTCGTACCAGTGGCCCACCACGTACTCGGGGATGATCACGCTGACCACGTCGCGCGGGCTCTCGCGGCGCAGGTTCTTCACGTACTCGATGATCGGGCGCGTGATCTCGCGGTAGGGCGAGTCGAGGACCTTCAGGGGGACCGTGATCCCGCGGCGCTCCCACTCCTCCTTGAGCGCCTTGGTCTCCGCCGGGTCGACGTTGATGCTGAGCGCCTCCAGGGTGTGGGAGCGCATCAGCTTCGCGTACGAGAGGGCGCGCAGCGTCGGGCGGTGGATCTTGGAGACCAGGACGATCGAGTGGACCCGGGAGGGGCGCACGCTGTCGTCGGAGGGGGTCTCGGGGGCGGCGATCTCCTCGGCCACGCGGTCGTAGTGGCGGCGGATCGCCGTCATCGTCGCGTAGAAGATCACCATGCCGAGCAGCGCGACCCAGGCGCCGTGCGTGAACTTGGTGACGAGTACGACGACAAGCACCAGGCCCGTGAAGAAGGCGCCGAAGGTGTTGATCGCGCGGGAGCGGATCATGTGGCGGCGCTTGTTCTGGTCCTTCTCCTTGGCCAGGTGGCGGTTCCAGTGCCGGACCATGCCGATCTGGCTGAGCGTGAAGGAGACGAAGACGCCGACGATGTAGAGCTGGATGAGGCGGGTCGAGTCCGCGCCGTAGATGAAGACCAGCAGGGCCGCGGCGCCCGCGAGCAGGACGATGCCGTTGGAGAACGCGAGGCGGTCGCCTCGGGTGTGCAGCTGGCGCGGCAGGTAGCGGTCCTGGGCCAGGATCGAGCCGAGCAGCGGGAAGCCGTTGTACGCGGTGTTGGCCGCGAGGAACAGGACGAGGGCGGTGGCCGCGGCGAGCACGATGAACAGGAAGCTGCCGTTGCCGAAGACCGCCTCGGCGACCTGGGAGATCACCGGGTTCTGGACGTAGTCCGAGCCGACCGGGGTGCCGTTGTGGACGAGGTCCTTGGCCGGGTTCTCCGCCATGCGGACGTTGGTCGCCATGGCGAGGCCGATGATGCCGCAGAACATCGTGACGGCGAGGCCGCCCATGAGCGCGAGCGTCGTCGCGGCGTTCTTGGACTTCGGCTTGCGGAAGGCCGGGACGCCGTTGCTGATCGCCTCGACGCCGGTGAGGGCGGCACAGCCGGAGGAGAACGCGCGCAGCAGCAGGAAGACGAGCGCGAAGCCCGCGAGGCCCTGGTGCTCGGGCTTGATCTCGTAGTCGGCGGTGGGCGCCTTCATGGTGTCGTCCAGGACGATGCCCCGGAAGGCACCCCACGCGATCATGATGAAGACGCCGGCGACGAAGACGTACGTCGGGATCGCGAAGAGCTTGCCCGACTCCTTCACGCCGCGCAGGTTCATCACGGTGAGCAGCACGATCACCCCGACCGCGCAGAGCACCTTGTGCTCGATCACGAAGGGGATGGCGGAACCGAGGTTCTCGATGCCCGAGGAGATCGACACGGCCACGGTCAGGACGTAGTCGACGAGCAGGGCGCTCGCGACGGTGAGTCCGGCCTTGGGGCCGAGGTTGGTGTTGGCGACCTCGTAGTCGCCTCCACCACTCGGGTACGCGTGCACATTCTGTCTGTACGACGCCACCACCGTGAACATCAGTACGACTACCGCGACGGCGATCCACGGGCTGAAGTGGTACGCCGACACACCCGCGATGGAGAGGACGAGAAGAACCTCTCCCGGCGCGTACGCCACGGAGGAGAGCGGGTCGGATGCGAAGACGGGGAGTGCGATGCGCTTCGGCAGGAGCGTTTCTCCGAGCCGATCACTGCGCAGTGCGCGCCCGATCAGGATCCGTTTGGGCACGTCGGTCAGTTTGGACACGCAGAGGATCGTAAGCGTTCGAATGGGTGCCCGCCCACCCACCACCCCCAACTGCTCCGGTTATCCGCCCTGTGCGATCCTGCGCCCCTCCGGATGACCGGAATCCGGACGCTCGGCGGCCCCCTCTGAGGCCCCCTCGGAGGCGCCTGCCGAAGGGGCCGCGTACCGCTCCGCCACCCGGGCCTCGGCGCGGCGGATCGCGCCGGAGGGCCACCAGGTGGCACGGCCGAGCAGGAGCAGAGCCGCGGGCAGGATCATGACGCGGATCACGAAGGCGTCGAGCAGGACGGCCGCCGCGAGGACGAAGCCCATCTGCTTCATCTCCAGGATGTGCAGCATCACGAAGCTCGCGAAGACGGTGACCATGACGATCGCCGCGCTGGTGACGACCTTGGCGGAGGACGCGATGCCGTCCAGGACCGCCTGCCGCGTGGGCACGCCGTTCAGAGCCGCCTCACGGATCCGGCTGACCACGAAGACCTGGTAATCCATCGAGAGCCCGAAGAGGATCACGAAGAGGAAGAGCGGTACGCGCGAGGAGATCCCGCCGAGCGAGACGAAGGACAGCAGTTCCTCGGCCCAGTCGCCCTGGAAGACGAGGACGAGCAGGCCGAGCGCGGAGGCGGCGGAGAGCAGGTTGAGGACGACGCCGAGCAGTCCGAGGACGACGGAGCGGAACGCGTAGACCGTCATGGCGAAGGTCATCAGGAGCAGGAAGCCGAGGACGAGCGGCAGCTTCTCGTTCTGGTGCTCGACGTAGTCGACGCCGCGGGGCACCTCGCCGGTGACGGCCGTCTCGACGCCGGGCAGCTTGCCGACGGTCGCGGGGAGGAAGTCGTCGCGGAGCCGGTCGAGGGTGGCGACGGCCTTCTTCGAGTAGGTCGGGTGCGGGGCGTTCAGCTCCAGGGTGGTGGTCCTCCGGTCATCGGAGGAGCGAAGGACCGGTTGTCCGGACCTCTGCTCCTCAGAGGAGCGGACAACCGGTTGTCCGACCTGCCGCTCCTCAGAGGACCTGACGACCGGTTGTCCGACCTGTGCAAAGAGCGGATCGCCCACCGCCCTGCGATGCACCCCCCGAAGCGCCTCCTTCACGTCACCGGCCTGCGAGGCCTCGGCCCGCACCACGACCAGGTGGCGGACGCGCTGCTCGGGGAAGGCGTCGAGCAGCCGGTCGTACCCCTGCATCGCCGGGATCTCACGGGAGAAGCTGTCGCGCGAGGGGTCCTTGAGCTTCATGTCGAGCGCGGGCACGGCGAGGCCGAGCAGCACGAGGACCGAGAGGCACAGGGTGAGCGCGGGGCGCTTGCGGGCGGGCGCGAGCAGCAGGTTCCAGACCCGGCCCGGCTTCTTGTCCTCGTCGCCCCGCACCGGCTTGCCCTGTGCGAGGCGCTTCGCCGCGCGGCGCTCGGCCCGCCGGCCGAGCTTGACCAGGAGCGCGGGCAGCACCGTCACCGAGCTGACCATGGCGACGGCGACGACCAGGATGGTGCCGGTGGCGAGCGAGTCGAAGATGACGTCACCGGCCAGGAAGAGCGTGGCGGTCGAGACGATCACGGCGAGGCCGGACACCACGATCGCCCGGCCCGCCGTCGCGGCGGCGGCCTCGACGAGCGCCTCCGAGGTGAGGCGCCCGCCCGCGCGGGCCCGCTCCTCGCGCTCGCGCTTGAGGTAGAAGAGCGTGTAATCGACGCCGACGGCCATGCCGATGAGCAGGATCATGTTCATCCCGACGCCGGTGTCCGGCAGCAGGTGCGAGGCGAGCATCGCCAGGCCCATCGTCGCCATGATCGAGGTGACGGCGAGCAGCAGCGGTACGCCGACCATGACGACCGAGCCGAAGACCACCGCGAGGGTGATCAACGTGATGGGCAGCGTGATCGCCTCGGAGAAGGCGAGGTCCTTACCGCGCTGGTCGTTGACCCCCTGGCTGACGGAGGCGCCGCCGGTCTCCTCGATCATCAGGTCCGGGTGGGCCTTCGCGACCTTCTCGGTCTCGGCCCGCAGCGGGACGACGTTCTTCTTGGCGTCCTGGTCGGGGCCGTTGAGCTCCACCTGGACGCGCAGGACACGGCCGTCGGCGGAGCGCACGGGACCGGCCACCGAGGCGACCTCGGGCAGGGCCTTCATCCGTGCGGTGACGTCCTCGACGGCGGCGTCGGCGGCCTTCCGGTCCAGCGGCCCCGACTCGGCGCGGATCAGCACCTGCTCCGTGGGCCTGAGCTGGACGCCGCCCTCGGTCGCCAGCGCCTCGGCCCGGCCCGCCTCGCCCACGCGGTAGTCCGCCGAGACGGCGCTGTTCATGCCGGCGGCGATCCCGCCCCCGAGGCACAGCACCACGAAGACCAGCCACCCGACGACCGCCCGCCATGGGTGCAGCGCGCTCCATCGGGCCACGCGCACCGTGACCGATCGCTCTCTCATGTCCGTCCCACCCCTTGCGTCCGCGCGCCACCCCGTCGTGGAGCTTATGTAAGTGGAGACTGACAGGTGAATGACAGAACCGTCAACTGTCATTGGAAATGGGCAGAGAGTGGATTGACAGTGGAGCCCGTCATGCTGAAGCCTTGACCGACAACTTTCGGGACTACCAGCGCAAAGGCACTACATGGACAGCGAGGAGCTGCTGGCTTTTCTCGCCGCGGTCGGCCATGCGCAGCGCATCCGGATCATCACCGAGCTCTCGTCGGGCGAGCTGTACGTCAGCGAACTGGCCCGCAGGCTCGGGGTGTCCCGCCCTCTGCTCTACATGCACCTCGAACGCATGGAGAAGGCCGGCATCGTCTCCGGCCGCCTGGAACTCTCCGACGACGGCAAGGCGCTCAAGTACTTCGAACTGGCGCCGTTCGACGTGCGGTTGAACGTGGATACGATCATCGCGGCCGCCCGCCAGGACCAGGCGGGCGACGACGGACAGCACTCATCAAAGGGGACGCCCTAGTGGACGACGTGATCATCCCAGTCGCTTTTTTCGTGGTGCTCGCCGCCGCGATTGTCGCCGTCGCGTACTTCCAGTCGCAGCGCAACCGCGAGCGCGACCGGCAGTACGCGGAGGCCATGCACAGCTACCGCGAGGCCGTCGAGCGCGCCCGTGCGGAGCAGGAGGCGACCCGCCTCCAGCTCGTCGAGCTCGGTCACCGGCTGCAGAACGTCGAAGGTCTGCTGCGCAGCGTGGACTGAGGACGGGCCCACCCGCCCGGCAGACCCCCGCGACCGGCAGCGGCCGGTGCACGGGGGTGCCCTCCGCCGACCGCGCGTGTGTAGCTTGGGCTCCGGTCTGAGACGCTTTTACCGTTCAGTCTGAGCACCAAGTATTGACACAGCCGGAAGGACGGTCGTGCACATCGTCATCATGGGCTGCGGGAGAGTCGGTTCAGCTCTCGCGCAGACCCTGGAACAACAGGGGCACACGGTCGCGGTGGTCGACCAGGACCCCACGGCCTTCCGCCGCCTCGGCTCCGGGTTCGGCGGCCGCCGCGTCACCGGCATCGGCTTCGACCAGGACACCCTGCGCGAGGCCGGTATCGAGGAGGCGGGCGCCTTCGCCGCCGTCAGCAGCGGCGACAACTCCAACATCATCGCCGCGCGCGTAGCCCGCGAGATGTTCGGCATCGAGAACGTCGCCGCCCGTATCTACGACCCTCGCCGTGCCGAGGTCTACCAGCGTCTGGGCATCCCGACGGTGGCCACCGTCCGCTGGACCGCCGACCAGATGCTGCGCCGCCTGCTCCCCTCGGGGGCCGAGCCGCTGTGGCGCGACCCCACCGGCGGCGTACAGCTCGCCGAGGTGCACGCGTCGTCGTCGTGGATCGGCCACAAGATCAGCCGCCTCCAGGAGGAGACCGGCGTACGCGTGGCGTTCCTCACCC
The DNA here is from genome assembly GCF_040647455.1 of Streptomyces sp. NPDC041068. Lineage (NCBI taxonomy): Bacteria > Bacillati > Actinomycetota > Actinomycetes > Kitasatosporales > Streptomycetaceae > Streptomyces > Streptomyces sp. NPDC041068. Next base: position 179,165 of record NZ_JBEZCG010000020.1, on the reverse strand, counting down.
GGCTGGGTGAGGCCGTCCTGCCGACCTCGCAGACGGTGCTGCAGGAGGGCGACCTGGTGCACGTGATGATGCGCACCAACGAGGTCGAGAAGGTCGAAGCGGCGTTCGCCGAAGGCCCCGAGGAGGGCGGTCACTGATGAGGGTCGCCATTGCCGGAGCCGGCGCGGTGGGCCGCTCCATCGCCGGTGAGCTCCTGGAGAACGGCCATGAGGTCCTTCTCGTCGACAAGGCGCCGACGGCCATCTCCGTCGAACGCGTGCCGCAGGCCGAGTGGCTGCTCGCCGACGCCTGCGAGATCACGTCCCTGGACGAGGCGGCGCTGCAGCGCTGCAACGTGGTCATCGCGGCCACCGGCGACGACAAGGTCAACCTCGTCGTCTCCCTCCTCGCGAAGACCGAGTACGGCGTCCCGCGGGTCGTCGCCCGGGTGAACAACCCCAAGAACGAGTGGCTCTTCAACGAGTCCTGGGGCGTCGACGTCGCGGTCTCCACGCCACGCCTGATGTCCGCGCTCGTCGAGGAGGCGGTGAGCGTCGGCGATCTCGTGCGCCTGCTGCGCTTCAGCCACGGTGACGCGAACCTCGTCGAACTGACGCTGCCGCCCGAGTCGGCCCTCGCGGGCACGCGGGTCGGCGACGTCGAGTGGCCCGAGGACACCTCGCTGGTCACGATCATCCGCGGTACGCGCGTCCTGGCGCCGACCCCGGACGACTCCCTGGAAGCGGGTGACGAGCTTCTCTTCGTGGCGGCGCAGGCCCGCGAGGAGCAGCTGGAGGACCTTCTCTCGGTGCGCCGGGAGGACGCGGTGGGCTAGCCGCCCCGGCTCGTACGTCGATGGGGGCGCCCGGAAGAAACCTTCCGGGCGCCCCCATCCGCGTCAGCGAAGCCGCAGGTTCGTCGTGGCTGGTCGCGCAGTTCCCCGCGCCCCTTCGGGGCGCTGCCTAGCCGTCGCGCCGCTCCTGCGCAAGGGCTCGCTTGCGGTCCTCCTCCGCCTTCTCCGCCGCTTCCATCTCCGCGAAGACGTCGATCGGCGGCGGGGCCTTCGCCAGGAAGACCCAGGTCAGGTAGACGGCGAGGAGGAACGGCGGGATCTTCAGGGCGACCAGGACCCAGCCGAACTGCGTGGTGTCCGCCCACCAGTACAGCGGGAAGAGGATCGCGCACTTGGCGAGGAGGATCAGGCCCCAGGCCCAACTCGCCTTGGCGTACGCCGTCTTGCGGCCGGGGTTGCGGGTGCGCCAGGAGAGGTTCTCCTTGAAGACCGGGCCGAGGATGAGGCCGATCAACGGCACGCCCGCGAGGGTCGTGATGATGTACGCGAGGGCGAGGCCGAGGGTGTAGAGCATGCCCGGCAGGTAGAAGTCCTTGGCGTTGCCGGTCATCATCGCGAAGACCACACCGAAGGCGACACCGAAGACGCCGCTGAAGGCGTGCTTGACGGTGTCCTTCATGACCAGGCGGACCACGACGAGCACCAGGGACACCGCGAGGGCCGCGATGGCCGACATGTGCAGGTCCTTGTTGATCGTGAAGATGGTCACGAAGAGCAGGCCTGGGACGACCGTCTCCACCATGCCCCGCACGCCGCCGAAGGCTTCGAAGAGCGCTGCCTCGGTCACGGCCCTGGAATCGGCGTCCTGATCCGCGTTCCCTTGGTCCGTCGGCTTGTCGAGGGACGTCACCGGCTACTCCCGTCCGAGGGGTCTGAGTTCGTACTTGGGGTTGAAGAGCACCCGGCGGCCCCGGCTCATCGAGATCCGGCCCGACGCGATCAGCTTGCGCCCCGGCTCGATGCCCACGATGGAGCGCCTGCCGAGCCACACCACGTCGAGTGCCGCGGAGCCGTCGAACAGCTCGGCCTCCAGGGCGGGGACCCCGGCGCGTGGTCGCAGGGTGACCGTGCGCAAGGTACCAGTAACGGTGACTATCTGGCGGTCGCGGCAGTCGCCGATGCGAACACAGCCCGCTGTCTCGGCGTCCTCGCGCAGCTCCTCCGACTCCAGGTCCTCCTGGGAGGAGGACAGCCGGTCGAGCATGCGCCGGAAGCGGCCCGCCGGCTTTTCGGAACCAGGAACAGCACTCATACAAGAAGCGTACCGGGGGGCGCCGACACAGCGGAAAGGGGTGCGCTCATCTGTGCTTATGCCTGCTCAGTACCCGCTCCCCCGCCGCTGAAGCAGCCCTGAAGCGCGGAATCCGGTCACTTCTCGGAGCGGCGGTCACACCGGAGGCTGCGGTCACTTCTCGAAGCGGTACCCCATCCCCGGCTCCGTGATGAAGTGCCGCGGGTGCGCCGGGTCCGTCTCCAGCTTGCGGCGCAGCTGTGCCATGTAGACGCGGAGGTAGTTCGTCTCCGTGCCGTAGGAGGGGCCCCAGACCTCCTGGAGCAGCTGCTTCTGGCTGACCAGACGGCCGGTGTTGCGGACCAGGACCTCCAGGAGGTGCCACTCCGTGGGCGTCAGGCGTACGTCGCGGCCGCCGCGGTTGACCTTCTTGGCGGCCAGGTCGACGGAGAAGTCCCCGGTGTCGACCATCACGTCGTCCTCACCCGCCCCGGTGGGCTCCGCCCTGCGGACGGCGGCGCGCAGCCGTGCGAGGAGTTCGTCCATGCCGAAGGGCTTGGTCACGTAGTCGTCGGCGCCGGCGTCCAGGGCCTCGACCTTCTCGTCCGAGCTGTGCCGGGCGGAGAGGACCAGGATCGGGACGCGTGTCCAGCCGCGCAGGCCCCTGATGACCTCCACACCGTCCATGTCGGGCAGACCGAGGTCGAGCACGATCACGTCGGGGTGGCGGGCGGCGGCGACCTGCAGCGCGGTGGCGCCGTCGGGGGCCGCGTCCACCTCGTACTTGCGCGCCTTCAGGTTGATCACGAGGGCGCGTACGATCTGCGGCTCGTCGTCGACCACGAGCACCCGGGTCATGCTTACCTGCCTTTCCGGCTTCTGGATATGGGCCTGGGTCACGAGGTGACCTGGGCCGTGAGATCGGGGCGGACCGGCGGCCGCCCGGCCGCCGCCCGCAGGGTGAGGACCATGGTGAGGCCGCCGCCGGGGGTGTCCTCGGCGGCGAGGGTGCCGCCCATGGCCTCGACGAAGCCGCGGGCGACGGCGAGGCCGAGGCCCACTCCGGCACCCCGCGGAGCGTCACCGTAACGCTGGAAGGGCGCGAAGATGCGGTCCTTGGCGGTATCGGGGACGCCGGGGCCGCGGTCCACCACGCGGACCTCGACACGCTCGCCCAGGGCGCTGGCGGAGACCTTGACGGGCTCGCCCTCGGGGGCGTACTTCACGGCGTTCTCGACGATGTTGGCGACCGCGCGCTCCAGGAGCCCCTTGTCGACGGCGACCATCGGCAGCGTCTCCGGGATGTCCAGCTCCGCACTGCCGTCGGGCACGCCGCCGAGGGCCATGGGGACCACCTCGTCGAGGTCGATCTCGCGGATCAGGGGGGTGACGGTGCCGGTCTGCAGGCGGGACATGTCCAGGAGGTTGCCCACCAGGTGCTCCAGGCGGTCCGCGCCCGCCTCGATGCCTTCCAGGAGCTCGGCCTCGTCCTCCTCGGACCACTCCACGTCGTCGGAGCGCAGGGAGGAGACGGAGGCCTTGATGCCCGCGAGCGGCGTACGCAGGTCGTGGCTGACGGCGGCGAGCAGGGCGGTGCGGATGCGGTTGCCCTCGGCGAGGGTGCGGGCCTGGTCGGCCTCGGACTGCAGGCGCTGGCGGTCGAGGACGACGGCGGCCTGCGCGGCGAACGCGGCGAGCACGCGGCGGTCCTCGGCGGGCAGGACGCGGCCGGACAGGGCGAGCGCCATGTGGTCGCCGACCGGCATGTCGACGTCGGCGTCCTCGGGGCGCAGGAGCGGGCGGCCGTCGCCGACGCTGCCCGCGCAGGTCCACGGATCGGTGTCGCTCTCCCGCTCCAGCAGGGCCACCGACTCCATCGCGAAGGTCTCGCGGACGCGCTCCAGGAGGGCGTCCAGGCTGGTCTCGCCGCGCAGGACGCTGCCCGCGAGGAAGGAGAGTATCTCCGACTCGGCGCGCAGCCTGGCGGCCTGGTGGGTGCGCCGGGCCGCGAGGTCGACGACCGAGGCCACCGACACCGCGACGCCCACGAAGACGGCGATCGCGACGATGTTCTTGTTGTTGGAGATCGTCCACAGGTGCAGCGGCGGCGTGAAGTAGTAGTTGAGGAGCAGCGAGCCGACCGCCGCCGACGCGAGGGCCGGGAGCAGCCCGCCCAGCAGCGCGGCGGCCACCGTCAGCGTCAGGAAGAGCAGCATGTCGTTGGCGAGGCCGAGGTCGGCGTCGACGTGGGTGAGCAGCAGCGTCAGGAGCGCGGGGCCCGCGACGCCGACCAGCCAGCCCCAGATGACCCGGGAGCGGCCGAGGCGCGCCCCGCGGGCGACGGGCAGGCCGCGCCCCTTGGCGACTTCACCGTGCGTGACGATGTGCACGTCCAGGTCGGGCCCCGACTCGCGGGCGACGGTCGCGCCGACGCCGGGCCCGAAGACGTACTGCCAGGTCTTGCGGCGTGAGGAGCCGAGGACGATCTGGGTGGCGTTGACGCCGCGTGCGAAGTCGAGCAGCGCGGCCGGTATGTCGTCGCCTATGACGTGGTGGAAGGTGCCGCCGAGGTCCTCGACGAGGGTGCGCTGGACGGCGAGTTCCTTGGGGGACGCGCCGGTCAGGCCGTCGCTGCGGGCTATGTACACGGCGAGGATCTCGCTGCCGGAGCCCTTGGCCGCCATGCGGGCGGCGCGCCTGATCAGCGTGCGGCCCTCGGGGCCGCCGGTCAGGCCTATGACGATGCGCTCGCGGGCCTGCCAGGTGGAGCGGATGTTGTGCTCGCCGCGGTACTGCTGGAGGTACTCGTCGACCCGGTCGGCGACCCACAGCAGCGCGAGTTCGCGCAGGGCCGTGAGGTTGCCGGGTCTGAAGTAGTTGGAGAGGGAGGCGTCGATGCGGTCCGGCTTGTAGATGTTGCCGTGCGCCATGCGGCGGCGCAGCGCCTGGGGCGACATGTCGACCAGCTCGATCTGGTCGGCGCGGCGCACCACCTCGTCCGGCACGGTCTCGCGCTGCCGGACGCCGGTGATGGACTCGACGACGTCGCCGAGGGACTCCAGGTGCTGGATGTTGACCGTCGAGACGACGTCGATGCCGGCCGCGAGGAGCTCCTCGACGTCCTGCCAGCGCTTGGCGTTGCGCGATCCCGGGACGTTCGTGTGGGCCAGCTCGTCGACCAGGGCGACCGCGGGGGCGCGCTCCAGGACCGCGTCGACGTCCATCTCGGTGAACGCGGAGCCGCGGTACTCCAGGTCCTTGCGGGTCACCTGTTCCAGGCCGTGCAGCATCACCTCGGTGCGCGGCCGGTCGTGGTGTTCCACGAACGCGACCACGCAGTCGGTGCCGCGCTCGACGCGACGGTGCGCCTCGGAGAGCATCGCGTACGTCTTGCCGACGCCCGGTGCCGCACCGAGATAGATCCGAAGCTTGCCGCGTGCCATGGCCCCATTGTCTTCCTGAAACTGCTGTGTACGCAGCGTCGACCTTACGGCCAACAATTCCGGCATTAGGGACGAGGGGGTGCGGGGGTGCCGTCCTTGACACAACCCTGATGCGCGCCGGAGCCGGGCGGCTCAGTGCTCGACGATCTCGCCGTCGCGCAGTTCCAGGACCCTGTCGGCGAGATCGAGCAGCGTCGCGTCGTGCGTGGCGACCAGGGCGGTGACTCCCTCGCTGCGGACCACGGCGCGCAGCAGCTCCATCACGGCGAGCCCGGTCTCCGCGTCGAGCTGTCCGGTGGGTTCGTCGGCGATGAGCAGGGACGGCTTGTTGGCGAGGGCGCGGGCGATGGCCACGCGCTGCTGCTGTCCTCCGGAGAGCTCGCCGGGCCGCTGCTGGGCGTGGTCCGCGAGGCCGACGAGGGCCAGGAGGAGGGCGACGCGCTCCTCCCGCGCGCGGGGGTCGGTCTTCTTGAGCCGCAGGGGGACGCCGACGTTCTCCGCGGCGGTGAGGATCGGGATGAGGCCGAAGGACTGGAAGATGAAGCCGAGGTGGTCGCGGCGCAGCTCCAGGAGGCCGCTCTCGCCGAGGCCCGCGAGCTCCACGCCGTCCACGGCGATCTTTCCGTTGTCGGGGGTGTCGAGGCCGCCGACGAGGTTGAGCAGGGTCGTCTTGCCGGATCCGGAGCGGCCCTTCAGCGCGACGAGTTCGCCGCGCGGGACGCTGAAGGAGACACCGCGCAGGGCGTGCACGGCGGCGGCCCCGGTGCCGTACGTGCGGTGCACGTCCTCGACGACGACCATGCCTTCTGCCACCGGACACTCCCCCCGTACGCCCCTGGGTCCGCAGGGGCCGGGCGCCAGTATCGTCAACGGGCGCCCGGCCCGACAAGGTGTGGATCAGCGTGGATTGCCCGCGTGTGTGAGGGTCTCCCAGGCGACGAAGAGGTTGTTGGAGCCAGCGGGGCGATTCCGCTCGGTCAGCTTCTGGGTGTTGGTCATGGCGTGGCCGAGGCGTCCCGCGAGGGCGTTGTAGCCGACCTCGGTGACGGGCCCGAGGCCGCGGTGGACGGTGCCCTTGCAGAGGGAGGCCGGGGGCGCCTCGCCCAGTTCGTACCTGGCCTGGAAGCCGAGCCCTTGCCGCAGCCTCTCCCCGACGTCCGTCGTGTAGAGGTCCTCGCCCTGGATGCGGCTGGTCTCGGCGACGTGGGAGATCGCGGAGAGCCCGTACCCGGTGTGGGTGAAGTCGCGGCACGTCTCCTGGGTGAGGCCGGTGGTGAAGGTGTCCTGTCCCTGCCAGTACTTGACGATCTTCTCGCGGGTGTCGAGGTTCTGGCTGGGGACGGTCCTGGGCAGCGGGCCGTCGGACGCGAGATAGACGTACGCGGCCGTGCGTGTGCGGAACTTCGCCATCGCCTTGTCGTACGACGCCTTGTCCTCCAGGAAGACGGAGATGCCGATGGCGGCCTCCATCATCGACAGTTCCCAGTTGCCGTTGGAGTTGGAGCCGTTGATGATCTCGGGGAGGTAGACGGTGCGCAGCATCGTGGCGAAGCGGCCCGAGTTCGCCCAGTTCCCGGTGTACGTGTACTTGATGATCTCGGCGGCACGCGGCCAGCTGGAGCCCGCCCAGCCGGTCTGCAGCGGGGCGTTGCTGTTGGTGTGGTCCTTGAGGGTGGCCGACCAGGCGTCCATCAGCTCGATGGACTTCTTCGCGTAGCGCTCGTCGCGGGTGACGTACCAGGCGAGGGCCGTGGTGTACGCGGCTATCGCGTCCTCGCGCTCGTCGGTGCAGCCGTGGTTCGGGTCGGAGTAGGAGCCGCACTCCACGACCGCGCGGGGCTTGGGGGTGCGGGAGAGCGAGGCGTACGCGCTGCCCATCATCCGGTCGTAGGCGGACTTCCAGGGCTGGGCGCCTGCGGTGACCTTCTCGCGGGTGAAGTCCAACTGGCCGCGGGAGACGGCGACTCCGGGGTGGACGAAGGCCGAGGGGGCCGCGGCGGCCGAGGGGGTGGCGTCGGCCTTCTCCGCGCCGGGCCAGGCCACGAATCCGGCGACCAGGGCGGCCACTACGGAGACGGCGGCCATGCCTGCGGAGCGACGTGGTCTGCGGCGGCGCGGGGAGCGTGCGAGGGTGGGGGCGTACGGCATGGGGGGGGACCATCCGTTCCTGTATGTGAACGTCAAGTGCCTTTCTGAACACGCGCGTTGGCCCGTGACCATAGGTACGGACCTCCCTTCCGTCAAGGCATGACGTGGGAGCTCCCGCTAGAGCCCCTGCTCGGGCGACCCGGCCGTGGACCCTGGCACATCGGGCCACACCCCCACATGGTCCGCCTCCGCCGTCAGCCGCACGCGCCCCCGGAGCCCGTACCGCTCGACGTACTCCCCCGGCAGCTGCAGCCGCCCCGCCCTGTCCAGAACCGTGAACTCCTCGCCTCTACCGCCCTGTTCGCGGAGTGTCTCCGTAGAGGTACGTCCGTCACGGATGCGCACCGTGCGCCGGACCTGCTCCGAGACGAGCGGGTCGTGCGTGACGACCAGGACCGTCGCTCCGAGCTCCTCGTTGGCGCGGCGCAGGGCCGCGAAGACGTCCTCGCCGCTCGCCGTGTCCAGCTCCCCCGTGGGCTCGTCGGCGAGCAGCACGCGCGGGGAGTTGGCGGTGGCGACCGCGACGGCCACGCGCTGCTGCTCGCCTCCGGAGAGCTCGTCGGGCCGCCGGTCGCGGCAATGCGCGACCCCGAGCACGTCGAGCAGTTCGGCGGCCTTCTCCTGGCGCGAACGGCGGGGCACGCGCGTGTACTTCATCGGCAGCGCCACGTTCTCCAGGGCCGTCAGATAGGGCAGCAGATTGCGTCCGGTCTGCTGCCAGACGAAGCCGACGGTGGACCTGCGGTAGCCGAGGCGCTCGCGGCGCCCCATGGAGAGCAGGTCGTGGCCCGCGACCTTCGCGCGCCCCGCGGTGGGCAGGTCGAGCCCGGAGAGGATCGACAGGAGCGTGGACTTGCCCGACCCCGACGCGCCGACCAGGGCCACGCACTCGCCCTCCGCGACGACCAGGTCGAGGCCCTGGAGCGCCTGCACCTCGACCTCCTCGGTGCGGTAGACGCGGACGAGGTTGTCGCAGACGACCAGGCCCTCGTCGGCCGCGGGGCGCCCCTCGGCGCGGGCCCGCGCCTCCAGTTCGGCCAGTTCAGTCATCGGCTTCGGCCACTTCAGTCATCGCTTCTCCCGAGTCGCAGGACGGCGCCGAGCCCTCGGCGGCGCCCGAGCCAGGTCTCCACGCCCACCGCCGCGGCGACCAGGACACAGAGTCCCGCGCCGAGGGCCGCGGTGAACAGCGCGTCGACGTGCGGGGCGGGCGCGGTGGGCCCGCCGGTGAACTCCCGCAGCTCCAGGGCGGGGCCGAGCAGCGCGGGCAGCGCGAGGCCGAGCGCGACGCCGCCCGCGACGGCCGCGAGCACCATGGGCAGGAGCTGCAGCAGCTGCAGCGCGGACGTGGCGCGTCCGCCGAGGCCGAGGGTGCGCAGACAGGCGGTGGTGCGCCCGCGCGCGGGCGCGGACAGGAGCAGTTCGAGGACGAGGGCGAGCAGCGCGAGGAGCACGGCGAGCGCGGTGCAGGCGGTGTGCGCGGTGGTCACGGCGGCGATCATGCCGTCGTCCTCGGCCCGGTCCTGCTCCTCGGTACGGATGCGGAGGTCGCCGGTGGTGGCTCCGGGGGCGGTGCGCGGCACGAGGGAGCGCAGGGCCTCGGCGTCCAGGTGGTCGCCGTACAGCATGAGGGCGGACGCCTCGAAGTCCGTGGCGGCCACGGCCCCGAGGTCCCGGGCGTCGGCGAGGAGCAGCCGCTCGCGGTCCTCGGTGGCGCCGCGCAGAGGGCCGAGCGCGGGATCGCGCTCCACGGCGTCGGGCAGCGGCCCCACCACCTTCAGGCGCGTCTTCTTGCCGTGCAGGGTGAAGGTGAGCAGATCTCCGGCGTGCCCCTCGGAGGCGAGCACCCGGATGTCCCCGCCACCGCCGCCCCCGGTGAGCCCGGCGTCCTCCAGCGCACGCGCCGCGGCCGAACCGCCCGCCGCCTTCCGCAGCTTCGCCCCGTCCACCCCGATCAGGCTGGAGATCCCGTACCGTCCCCCGTCCGTCCCGCTCACCGGATCGACCCGCATCTGCCGCACCGTCACCGCGTCCCGCACGCCACGCACGCGTGCGAGACGCTCCGCCATGTCGGGGTCGCGCGCCGCCCCCAGGAAGGAGGCGTCGGCGCCCACCTGCCAGGCGGCCGCGGTGCGCCGCCCCTCCACCAGCGTCCCGGAGACGAGGCCTCCGAAGACGGCGCCCGCGAGCGTCACGACGAGGACGAGCAGCGCGAGACCGCGCGCCGGGGCCTCCTTGGCGGCGCGGGACAGCGCGACGAGGGCGACGGCTCCGCGCCCGCGTGCCGACCACCGCGCCACGGCACGCACCGGCCAGGGATAGCACCGCACCAGGACGGCGACCGTCGCAAGGCCGAGCAGCACGGGCACGGCGGCCAGCAGCGGATCGGGCCCCGCCGCCCCCTCCGTCCCGCGCGCCCGCAGCGCGAACACCCCACCCGCGGCGAGCAGCAGCACCAGCGCCTCGACGACGAGGCGGCGCCCGGCGCCCCGCGGCTCCCGGTCCCGCAGCACGGCCCGGTCCCGTACGGCGAACCAGGTCAGCACGGGCAGCAGCAGCCAGGCGAGCACCGCGACGGCGAGCCCTTTTCCGTACGCGGGTGAACTCCCCGGCACCGCCGCGGCGACCGCGCAGCCGCCGGCGAACCCGAGCACCAGGGCGGGCGCACTCCACAGGGCGCGCCCCAGCGCGATCCCCGAGGCCGAGGCGCCGCGCGCCCGCAGCAGCCGGTCCGCGTCGAGCCCCCGGCGCACCACGAGCAGCGAGGCCACGACGACGGCCGCGAGCCCCACGCCGAGCAGCGAGGCCAGGGCGAAGGAGATCACGACGCCCGCCTGCCTCCACTGCCCCAGGAACTCCGCGAAGGCGTCGGGCAGTTCGGTGGCGGTCTCCACCTCCGTCGAGGGATGGGTGCCGATCGTGCACCACTTCCCGCCGTACCCCCCAACGGTGCAGAAGGACTCCCCCACAGAGGTCGGGTAGCGGGCCATGGCCCGCCGGAACTCCCGCTCCCCCCGCTCGCCCACGAACCGTCCAGCGACGGCGTCCCCGGGGACGAAGCGCATGTTCCAGTCGACGGTGAGCTCGGCGCCCGCCTGGGTCTGCAGCGCCTCGACACCGCGCGGCGCGATCAGGGCACCGGCCTCCGGGGCCGCCCCGCGCAGTCCGGGCAACGGCCGGGCCAGGAGCGGCTGTTCACTCCACAGCCGCCGCCCGCCCTCGGCCCGGAAGACACCGACGACACGCGCCTGTGCGTCGACGTACCCCAGGGCGCCCTTCCCGAGCCGTATCCGCTGTCCGACCCGCAGGCCGAGCGCGTCACGCGTCCGCACCGACACGGCGAGCTCGACGACCCGCTCCCGCGCGCGGGGCGCCCGCCCGGCCACGTACGCGTCCGCCCCCGGCGCATCGGAGGCGTACACGAGCGACAGCGAGGCGCCCCGCCCCTCCACCGTGGGCAGCCGGATGCGCGTGGAGTCATGCACGAGCCCGCCCCGCAGCGCCTTCGGAGCAGCGTCCACCATCATGTCCGCATACCGGTCGAGGTCGGCCCCGAGGTCGCTCTCCTCCCCGGGCCGGGGCTCCTCCGGGTCGATCCGCGCGCTGTGCACGAGCCCGGGAACGGCTCGCTGCACCTGCTCGAACCGATCGGCGAGCGCGGCCCCTTCGAGCCGCTCGAGCACCGAGGGCCCGGCCCCGGCGATGGCCACGAGCACGGCGGCCAACAACCCGAGCCCACCGACGAGAGGCGCACGCCGCCACAGTTCACGCCACACGACAACCTCCACGCCCAGCCGACGAGGACCCGCAGACGCGGGACGACGGGAGGGGACGTGTCGGTATGTCCGCCCGGAGCACAGTGGTGCACCTGAGCGCTCCGAAGCCCGAGGCGCCCACACCAAGATGGCGAGGACGGACATACCGACGCGGCCCCGCTCCGCCCGACGGCAGCAGGCGCCCACGCACGACCAGCCACCCGAAGGAACGCACCCACCACAACGAACGCCCACGCCCAACCGAACCGACACCGCACCCCCGACCGACACCAACCGCCGGACGCCCCCTCACCGGTCCTCCCCCGCCCGCAGCACCCGCGCCAGATCAACCCGCCCCAAAACCCTCGCGGCCACCGTCACGACCGCGCAGATCACCCCCGCGGTCGCCCCGGCGGTCACCAGCACCCGCACCCACGGCACCTGCGCGACGAGCCCGGGAAAGACCGGGTCGCCCTCGGCGTCGACCGTCACCACCGGCATGATCAGCAGGGCGAGCGCGGTCCCGAGGACCGTGCCGAGCACCGCCGCCACCCCGGCCAGCGCCAACTGCTCCGTCCACAGGTACGCGGCCAGCTGCCCCTTGCGCACCCCGAGCGCCCGCAGCAACGCGAACTCCCGTTCCCTGGCCCGCGCGGACAGCACCGTATGCAGGGCGAACGCGATCACGGCGAAGGCGGGCGCGAGCACCAGGCACAGCACGAGGGCCCCCCGCGCCCCACGCCGCAGCGGATCGGCCGCCAACTGAGCCCTCACGTGCGGCACGTCCACCGCCGTGCCCAGCCGCGGATCCTTGCGCACCGCGTCCAGCGCGGCCCCCGCGCCTTCCTCCCCGGCATCCACCCACCACGCGCTCTCCGCCCCCGGCAGCGCCCCGCTCAGCGCCCACTGGGCCGCCATGGCACGGGAGTCGGCGAGCAGCCGCGGCCGGTCGCGCGGCACTCCCGGCACCGCGGCGATCCGCCCGACGATCTCGACCCGTGCGCTCCCGCCCGTGCTCCCCCGCACCGTCACGGTGTCCCCGACCCGCACCGCACCGGACGCGAGCAGCGCGTCGGCGGCGAGCGCGGGCGCGGCGGGCCGCCCCTTCGCCCGGTCGGTGCCGAGCCGCACGCCCCACGTGGGGTACTTGAGCCCTCCGTCAGGACCGCGCAGCACCGCGTCGACGAGCGTGCCGCGCGCGGGCCGGTCGGAGCACAGCACGGGCCCCGGCGCCTTGCCGGAGGGCGGCCGCCCCTGCGGCAGCTCCGGTTCCCGCTCGTCCTCCGGGCATCCGGCCGCGCGCAGGTCCGGCCGGTCCACCCGCAGATCGCGCCACCGCGCCTCCCGCGTGAGCCCCGGCACCTGATCGACGGTCAGGCGGTACGTCCGCCGCGTCCGCTCGCCGACCATGCTCAGGTCGATCTGCAGGATGCGTACGTCACCACCGCGCACCCCCAGCCGGAGCGGCACGGTCCGGGTGCCGCCCTCATCGATCACCACGGAGCTGGAGTGGCTCAGCCCGTCGCCGTCCTCGAAGTAGACGGTGAGCCGCACCGGCACGACGGTCCCGCTCCCGCTCGCGGACAGCCGCACCCGCAGCGGCAGTTCGCCCCCCGGGCCGCGCCCTTCCCGCGCCAACGGAAGCCCGTGCTCCGGAATCCCCCTGCCGAGCGGCGCCACGAGCTCGCGCAGGGGCCGGTCCGCGAGGTCGCCCCGCAGCGAGGGCACGGGCCCTCGCTCCGTGTCGACCGCGGTGACGGCCACCGCGTCCTGCCCGACGTACCCCTCCGAAGTGATCACCGGCGTGACGGCCTCGGCCCCCGGCAGCGCCTCGTACGCGGCACGGCGCTCCCCCGGCGGCACCCCGTCCCCCGGCTCGATCCGCAGGTCCGAGCCGACCTGGAACACCGCCTGGTCCCGGTCGCCCCGGTCGAGCACGGCCAGCGCCGTACTGCTGAGCGCGGCGACCGCCAAGGCGAGGGTCACGACCAGGGCGGGCCCCGCGTGCCGCGCCGCGCGCCGGCCGATCTGCCAGCCGCCGAGAGGCAGGACGAGGCCGCTGCCGCGCCGCGCGAGCGGGTCGACACCGCGGGCGAGCAGCGGCAGGAACCGCAGGACGAGCAGCGCCGCCGCCACGGTCATCGCGACGGGCGCGAGCACCAGGACGGGGTCGACGCCGCTGCCGCCCGTCACCGGCGAGCGGTACTGCCGCAGCTGCAGCCAGCCGAGGACGGCGACCGCGGCGAGCGCCAGGTCCGCCCCGACGCGCTGGGCACCCGCGAACCTCGCGACGCGCAGCCGGAGCCGGGCCACCGCCCGCCGGTCCCGCACGGCCCGCACCGTCGGCAACAGCACCGCCAGGCCGTGCGCGACGAGGGCGAGCAGGGCGGCCGTCCACCCCACGGCGGTCACCGCCGACGCGGGCATGTCGCCCTCGATGAGCCCGGCCTCTTCGAGCCCGCGCAGCAGCGGCCCCGCGAGGAACGGCGCGGCGAGCCCCGCGGGCACGGCGACGCAGGCCCACTGCGCGGCCGTCGACAGGGCGATCCGCCGGGTGCCCGCCCCTCGCGCGGCCAGCAACGCCAGCTCCGGGCGCCGGTGTTCGGCCAGCTGGCGCGCGGTGAGCACGAGGGCGGCCACGGCGAGCGCGGCCAGGAGCGTCGCGGGGACGTAGAGCCCGGCGCGGGCCACGGCGATCGGCGTGGTGAGCCGGTCGAGCGCCCTGCGCAGCCCGGCCGAGAGGGTCAGGTCGTCCGCGTCGACCCCGCCGTACGTGCCCCGCAGCACGGAGAGCGAGGCGTCACTGCCCGCGAACCGCGCGGCCCGGTCCTGGAGCGCCCCGATGTCCCCGAGCCGCAGCCCGTCCGCGTCCGGCACCCCGAGCCACAGCGCCCTGGCGTCCCCGGCGAGCGCCGGGCTCCGCGCGAAGTCCCGGCGCGGCACGACCGCGATGGTCTCGGCCGTCCCGAACGTGCTGCTCAGCGACGCCCACACGGCCGGCGCGCGCTCCTCGGCCGTGTACAGCCCGACGACCTTCATCGGTACGAGCCGCTCGCCCGCGCCCCGCACCTCGATCCCGTCCCCGGGCCGCACGGCGAGCCGCGAGGCGACGGCCTCGGTCAGCGCGACCTCGACGGCGGGCCCTTCACCGGCGCGCGGCCACCGTCCGGACATCAGTGCGGCGTGCCGTTCCGCGCCCTCCAGGGCGACGACGGAGACGGTGGCGTCCTGGCGCGAGTGTCCCGCGGCTTCGGTGACGGCGAGTTCGCCGTTGCGGGCCCCGGGCGCGCGCAGCGCCGACCAGGTGTGATGGGGCACGCGGCCGTAGGCACGGCCGAGCGCGGCCCGGACGTCGCGGTCCAACTCCCGTGCGCCCTCGGCGCGGTGGGGCCCCGCGACCTCGACGACGGCCTCTCGGTCCGCGGCGAGCCGCCGCTGCACCCCGCCCTCGACGGCCTTCTCGGACAGCGCCGCGAGCGCGGCGAGCACGGTCGCGGCGAGCAGCACGGCGAGCCCCGCGGCCCCCAGGACAAGCCCGTGATGCCGACTCCCCCGCACCGCAGCGGGCACACGTCCCCTCACCGCACCGGTCTCCCCCCGAGTGACCGGCACAGTATGGGCGTACGCAATTGTGGCCCGCAATGGTCCGGACGAACCGGAACCACCACGGGCCACAAGGCAGTTGAGAAACCGTCAGCTCACGCGGGAGCGAGGCGTCTGCGGGGTCGCAGGGGTCAGCGGACCTCGGTGATCTCGGGACCGCGCTGGAGCTGTCCCATGCCACCGGAGAAGCGCGAGCCCTCCTGCTGCTCCTCCTTGACGCCCTCGGCGACCATCTGCGCGTCGTCCGGCAGCTTCAGGACGATCGGGTCGCGCGGCGCCATCGGGCCCTCGCCGCGCACGACGACGGTGTCCCGGAAGATCTGCTCGAGCAGGCCCGCGGCCTGCGGCTGCACGGCGCCCTGCCCGGAGATCACACCGCGCAGGAACCAGCGGGGGCCGTCGACGCCGATGAAGCGCACGACCTGCACACCGCCGGTGCCGTCCGGCAGCTGCACCGGGACCTGGGCGCGCAGCTCCCAGCCGAGGGGGCCCTCGACCTCGTCGATGACGCCGCCCTGCTGGGTGATGCCCGAGGCGATCTCCTCGCGGACCTCGCCCCAGATGCCCTCCTTCTTGGGGGCGGCGAAGCCCTGCAGCTGGATGGCGCTGTCCTGGAGCACGACGGTGGCCGCGACGATCGCGTCGCCCGCGACCTCCACCCGCAGCTCCATGCCCTCGACCCCGGGCACGAAGAGTCCGCCGAGGTCCACGCGGCCCTCGCCGGGCTCACGGACCTCGGAGACGTCCCAGGGGCCGTCGGGGCGGGGCTCGGGCTCGAGCCTCACGCGCGAGCGCGCGACGTCGTCGGCGGAGTCATCGCCGTCCACGTCGTCGACGACCTGCTCGTCCGCGCCTGCCGCGTCCTCGGCGGCACTGTCCTTCTTGCGACGTCCGAACACGTCACTGTCCTTCCCGGTCGGATACGACCGATGCGTATCGATTCCCACCCGTTTGTTCGCCCGAGCTCACGCCCGAGCCGACGCCCACGGCGGCATGGCCGCCGGTGGACCCGAAGCCCCCCTCGGCCCGCGCCGATGCGGGAAGCTCCGCCACCTCCTGGAAGCGGACCTTCTCGACCTGCTGGACGACCAGTTGGGCAATCCGGTCGAAGCGCTCGAACCGCACGGCCTCGCGCGGGTCGAGATTCACCACGATCACCTTGATCTCCCCACGGTACCCGGCATCCACCGTCCCCGGGGCATTCACCAGAGCGACACCACACCGGGCCGCGAGCCCCGAACGGGGGTGCACGAAGGCCGCGTACCCCTCGGGGAGCGCGATGGACACCCCGGTGGGCAGCACCACCCGCTCGCCGGGCGCGAGTTCGCAGGATTCGGTGGTCCGCAGATCGGCACCCGCGTCACCGGGCTGCGCGTATGCGGGCAGCGGCACTTCGGGGTCGACGCGCCTGATCAGTACGTTCAGAGGGGTGCGGGACGTCACGGGTTCACCTCGAAGGCTCGGGCACGCCGGATCTGGTCCGGGTCGTTCATGGCCGCCTGGATCTCCTCCTGGCGGCCGTTGTCGATGAAGTGGTCGACCTTGACCTCGATGAAGAGGGCGTCGGCGCGGACCGCGACGGGCCCGTCGGGGCCGCCGATCCGCCCGGTGGCGGTCGAGTAGATCTTCCGTCCTGCGACGGCGGTGACCTCGGCTTCCAGGAACAGCACGGTCCCCAGCGGCACGGGCCGCACGAAGTCGGTCTCCAGGCGGCCGGTCACGGCGATCACCCGCAGCAGCCAGTTCAGCGAGCCGAGCGTCTCGTCGAGCGCGGTGGCGAGCACCCCGCCGTGCGCGAGCCCCGGCGCACCCTGGTGCGCCTCCCGCACGGTGAACTCGGCGGTGATGCAGACGCCGTCTCCGGCACGCGCCGCGAGGTGCAGTCCGTGTGCCTGGCCCTCTCCACAGCCGAAACAGTGCTCGTAGTGGGCTCCGATGAGCTCGCCGGGGGCGGGCGCGTCGGGGTGGCGGACGGGCGCTATCGCGTCGGCCGGGGGCGTCAGAGCTGCAGATGTACCACTCACAGGCGCAGACCTTACCTCCGCGTCAGCGCGGCAACCGCACCGTGCCAAGCTTGGTTCCATGCAGCCTTACGAAGAACGCCTGACCGCGCCCCGTTCGTGGTGGCTCACCTCGGTCCTGGTGGGTGTGGCGATGGCCCTGACCATGTTGCCGTTCGGCACGCTCCCGCTCCTCGGCGGCCTGGTCGGCGGCACGGCCGTGGCGGCGGTCGTCACCAGCGCGTACGGCTCCGTGCGGATCCGCGTGGTGGCCGACTCGCTGGTCGCGGGCGACGCGAGGATCCCGGTGTCCGCCCTGGGCGAGGCGGAGATCCTGACGGGCGAGGAGGTCCGCGCCTGGCGCTCGTACAAGGCCGACCCGCGCGCGTACATGCTGCTGCGCGCCTACATCCCCACGGCCCTGCGCGTCCCGATCACGGACCCGACGGACCCGACGCCGTACGCGTACATCTCGACGAGGAACCCCGAGGCCTTGGCAACGGCGTTGGACGCGGCACGCAAGAGCGCCGCCTGAGGAGCACCCCGAAGGGGCGCGGGGAACTGCGCGAGCAACCACGGACGACCCGCAGGTCCCACTGAGCTCACCGACCGAGCTCTTTGGGAATCTCTCCCACCCTCAGAGGATCCACAGGTTCCTCAAGAGGCGGCAGCGCAACCAGCGCATCCCACGGCACTTGATGGGCCCGAAGGTCCGCCCGGATCTTCGCGGCCAGCTTCTTCGTGTCCCGGCGGTTCATGACCGCCCCGACCGCCGCACCCACCATGAACGGCATCAGGTTCGGCAGGTTCCGGACCATCCGCTTCATGATCTGCTGCCGCAGCTCCCGCTTCATCTGGCCGCCCAGCGCCGCGTTGAACGTCGAGGGCCTGGTGACCTCGATGCCCCGCTCCTCCGACCAGGAGGTCAGATACGCGGTGCTGCGCTGCTTGAGATTGCCGCCGGGACGCAGGCCGTAGACCTCATGGAGCTCGGCGATCAGCTTGAGCTCGATGGCGGCGACGCCGGTGATCTCCGCCGCGAGCTCGGCGGGCATCGCTGGCGGCACCGGCAGCATCGCGGCGGCTCCCACGCCCGCGCCCACGGTGGACGTGGCGTTGGCGGCGCCCGCGATGAGTTTGTCCGCGAGCTGCTCGGGGCCGAGGCCCGGGAACTGCTTGCGGAGGGTCGCGAGATCGCGGACCGGGATCCGCGGGGCGTTCTCGATGAGCCGGTCGGCGAGATAGCCGATGCCGGCCTTGGCGCCGCGCCCGCCCTTGCGCACGCCTTCCTTCAGACCGTCCGCGACGGCGGCAACACGGCTTCCCCTGGACCCGGCCTTCCCGGCTGTCCGAGAGGTCCTGGGGGCCTTGTCGACCGCCGCCCCGTCCGGCACCACCTCAAGGGTGCGCGCCGGTTCGAGCGAGGCTGCTCCTTGACGGGAAGAGCCCCGCTCGTCGTCGCGTGCACCGGCGCCCGGGGCGCCGGCTTCGTCCGCTCCGCGCATGCGGAAGCGGCGCTTCCTGAACGGGGTCGAGCCAGTCACGGCCGACCCCGCCTCAGTCGCAGTCGCGGCAGATCGGCTGGCCGTTCTTCTCGCGGGCCAGCTGGCTGCGGTGGTGGACCAGGAAGCAGCTCATGCAGGTGAACTCGTCCTGCTGCTTGGGGAGCACGCGCACGGCGAGCTCCTCGTTCGACAGGTCGGCGCCGGGCAGCTCCAGGCCCTCGGCGGCCTCGAACTCGTCGACGTCGACCGACGAGGTCGACTTGTCGTTCCGCCTGGCCTTGAGTTCCTCGATGCTGTCCTCGTTGACGTCATCGTCGGTCTTGCGTGGGGTGTCGTAGTCCGTTGCCATGTCGCTCTCCCCCTCTGGGTGTCTGCGGTGTCTCCAGCGCACGTAACGCGTGAGAGGCCGGACTTGTGCCCGACCCGAGGCGGAGATTTTGCCTCACATCAAGGTCTGTTACTCAATCGACACCCAACCGCACCCCTGAAGAGGTGATCGGGTTGGATGGCGATCGGGACCGTACACGGTCCGAATGTCGCACTTCACGGGCGCCACCCCGTGTACTTCCCGTGATCAAGACCCCCGAAAACCCGGATTTTCCCGGCTTTCCGACGACTTTCGCGATCACGGAGAGTAGATGGCCGAAAAATCGCATCTGTGATCGATCGCACACGACCTCCCCGGGGATGGGACCCGGAAATTCCGCGCAAAGCGAACACGTCGGCGCGTCCGCGGCAGCATCTCAGATGGGCAGGGTGACTCGCATCACGAGCCCACCCCCCTCGCGCGGCTCCGCGATGATACGGCCCCCGTGGGCCCGCGCCACCGACCGGGCGATCGACAGACCGAGCCCGACGCCCTTGTCGCTGCCGGTCCGCTCGGTCCGCAGCCTCCGGAAGGGCTCGAAGAGGTTGTCGATCTCGTACGCGGGCACCACCGGGCCCGTGTTCGACACCACCAGGACCGCCTGGCCGTGCTGGGCCTCCGTGGTGACCTCGACCCAGCCGCCCTCCCGTCGCCCACCCCCACCCTTGTCCTGAAGGGCTTCGCCCTGCCCCTCTTGATTCGGCACGTTGTACCTGACGGCGTTCTGGACGAGGTTCAGGGCGATGCGCTCCAGGAGGACGCCGTTGCCCTGCACGACGGCCAGCCCGCGCTCCCCGCGGATCTCCACGCCCTTGGCCTCCGCCTCGGCGTGCACCTGGTCGACGGCGCGGTTGGCGACCTCGGCGAGGTCGACCGGTTTGCGCTCCACGATCTGGTTGTCGCTGCGGGCGAGCAGCAGCAGGCCCTCCACGAGCTGCTCGCTGCGCTCGTTGGTGGCCAGGAGCGTCTTGCCGAGCTGATGGAGCTCGGGCGGCGCCCCGGGGTCGGAGAGCTGCACCTCCAGGAGCGTGCGGTTGATCGCCAACGGCGTGCGCAGCTCGTGCGAGGCGTTGCCGACGAACCTCTGCTGGGCCGTGAAGGCCCGTTCCAGGCGGTCCAGCATCTCGTCGAAGGTGTCCGAGAGCTCCTTCAACTCGTCGTCCGGGCCGTCCAGTTCGATCCGCCGTGTCAGGTCCGTGCCGGCCACCCGGCGGGCGGTGCGCGTGATCCTGCCGAGCGGCGAGAGCACGCGGCCCGCCATCGCGTACCCGAAGGCGAAGGCGATCACGGCGAGGCCGAGCAGGGCGAGCAGCGAGCGGCTGAGGAGGTTGTCGAGGGCGTTCTGGCGCACCTGGTTGACGCACTCGTTCAGCGCGGCGTTGAGCTGTGCCTCCGAGGGGCCGTCGGGGAGCCCGCGGAAGTTGGTGCAGGTACTGCTGCTGACCGTGGACTTGCCCGTGACCCTGAACGGCAGGTCACTGCCCACGTTCAGGGCCTGCGCGGCGAGCAGGTAGATGATCGAGAGCAAGAGGATGCCCGCGATCAGGAACATGCCGCCGTACAGCAAAGTGAGCCGTATGCGGATGGTCGGACGCAGCCACGGGAACGGCGGCTCGGCCTTCCTCGGGTCCCACGTCGGCTTCGGAGGCGCTGCTGGGGGCGCCGGGGTCGCGGCCACCGGGGATCAGATCCGGTAACCGGAGCCCGGCACCGTCACGATGACGGCGGGCTCGCCGAGCTTGCGGCGCAGGGTCATGACGGTCACCCGGACGACGTTCGTGAACGGGTCCGTGTTCTCGTCCCAGGCCTTCTCCAGGAGCTGCTCCGCGGAGACGACCGCACCCTCGCTGCGCAGCAGCACCTCCAGGACGGCGAACTCCTTGGGGGCGAGCTGGATCTCCTTGCCGTCGCGGAAGACCTCGCGGCGGTTGGGGTCGAGCTTGATGCCCGCGCGCTCCAGGACGGGCGGCAGCGGCACGCTGGTGCGCCGTCCGAGGGCACGCACGCGTGCCGTGAGCTCGCTGAACGCGAAGGGCTTGGGGAGATAGTCGTCGGCACCGATCTCCAGGCCCTCGACTCGGTCGCTGACGTCGCCCGACGCGGTGAGCATCAGGACGCGGGTCGGCATGCCGAGTTCGACGATCTTGCGGCAGACGTCGTCGCCGTGGACGAGCGGGAGGTCACGGTCGAGCACCACGACGTCGTAGTCGTTGACGCCGATGCGCTCCAGGGCGGCCGCTCCGTCGTACACGACGTCGACGGCCATGGCCTCCCGGCGCAGTCCGGTGGCCACCGCATCGGCGAGCAGCTGCTCGTCCTCGACGACGAGTACGCGCACGTCGCTGTCCTTCCTCTGTGCCCAGCGGGCAGGTTTGTCTTGGGGTAGACCTCCATCCTGCCCCTTTCGGCCATAAACCGGCTGTAAGGCGGCCTGCGACCGGCTCCGAGCCGCGGGAATGCGGGATTTTCTCCGGCCGTTGAGGTTTCTCCGTAAGGGAGCGAGGGGAGGACGGCCTTACACCCGCGATCACGCTATGTATGTGGCACGCCACGAACCGCCCACCCGTCGCCCGGCCACCGTCCCGGTGGGGCGCTCCGCTCCACGGAGTCGGATGGAGCGGCTTGGACGTGATCGCCCCTTCTTGAGGGCACACCCCCGTGCCATCGACCCACGACCCAGCCGAGGGGGCGCAACCATGGACGCATTCACCGCAGGTCTCCTGCAGCGCATAAAGGCCACGGAGTCCGACCTCACGAAGGCCCGTGAGACGGGAGACGACTTCCTTGCCGAGGTCGAGCAGGCGGAGCTGGAAGATCTCCACCGTCTGGCCGCCGAGCACGGAGTCGAGGTAGGCGCGCTGCACGCCTGAGCGGCGCCTGAGCACTGACGCGGAAGGGCCCCGGCACCTGTTGGACGAGGTGCCGGGGCCCTTCTGTGTGCTCTGCGTCCTCTGCGTCCTCTGCGTCCTCTGTGTGCGCTTCGTGTGCTCTGTGGGCGCCAGGACGCGCGGGGCTCGCCCGGGTCAGTCGTGCCAGGCGCCGAGGTCCTCCAGGAGGCCCTGGAGCGTCTCGAAGAGGCCGGGCGGGGCGGCGATGGCCAGCTCGCCCGACAGGGCCTCTGCGGGGCGGCCACCGGTCAGGGCGCCCGCTTCCCGCGCGACGAGGTCGCCCGCCGCGAAGTCCCAGGGGTTGAGCCCGCGCTCGTAGTACGCGTCGAGCCGGCCCACCGCGACGTCGCACAGGTCGATCGCGGCCGACCCGCCGCGCCGGATGTCCCGCACCTTCGGGATCAGATGGCGGGCGACCTCGGCCTGCTGGGCGCGACGCTCGGCCACGTACCCGAAACCGGTGCCGATCAGGGCCTGGTCGAACGGCGGGGCCGGGCGGACGCGCGCGGGCCTGTCGTTGACGTGGGCGCCCTCGCCGAGGACCGCGCGGTACGTCTCGCCGCGCATCGGGGCGTGCACGACGCCGACGAGCGTCTCGCCGTCCTTGCGGGCGGCGATGGAGACGGACCAATCGGGGCGCCCGTAGAGGTAGTTGACGGTGCCGTCGATCGGGTCGATCACCCACTGCACACCGCTGCTGCCCTCGGAGCTCGCGCCCTCCTCGCCGAGCACGCCGTCGTCCGGCCTGCGCTCGGCGAGGAAGCCGGTGATCAGCTTCTCGGACGCGATGTCCATCTCGGTGACCACGTCGACCGCGCTGGACTTGGTGGCGGCCACGCCCAGGTCGTCGGGGCGCCCTTCGCTCAGGAAGGTTCCGGCGCGGTGGGCGGCCTCCAGGGCGACGTCGAGGAGTTCCGCCTTGAGGTCGGCCAGGTCGGTCGAATCGGTCGGGTCGGTCGGGTCGGTCGGGTCAGTCACGTGGCGGTCCTTACGCGTACGGGCTGTCGACGCCCGCGGCCGCGGGCTTGGGGGCGCGGGCGGGGCAGCAGCCCACCGGGCACAGGTCGTGGCTCGCGCCGAGGGAGCCCAGGGCGCAGGGGGTGACGGCCGTGCCGCTCTCGGCGGCGGCCCGCTCCAGGACCAGTTCCCTGATCGCCGCGGCGAACCGCGGGTCGGCTCCGACGGTCGCCGAGCGGCGCACCGGAAGGCCCAGCTCCTTCGCCTTGGCCTCGGCCTCGGTGTCGAGGTCGTACAGGACCTCCATGTGGTCCGAGACGAAGCCGATGGGGACCATGACCACCGCGGGCGCGCCCGCGCCGTGCCGCTCCTCCAGGTGGTCGCAGATGTCGGGCTCCAGCCACGGGATGTGCGGGGCGCCGCTGCGCGACTGGTAGACGAGCTGCCAGGGGTGCGCGACGCCGGTCTCCTCGCGCACCGCTTCGGCGATGAGCCGGGCCACGTCCAGATGCTCCTCGACGTACGCACCGCCGTCCCCGTGGGCCTCCACCGGGCCCGAGGTGTCCGCCGCGGAGTTCGGGATGGAGTGCGTCGTGAAGGCCAGGTGCGCGCCCGCGCGAACGTCCTCGGGGAGGTCGGCGAGGGACTCCAGGACACCGTCGATCATGGGGCGCACGAAGCCGGGGTGGTTGAAGTAGTGCCGGAGCTTGTCGGCCCTGGGCAGCTCCAGGCCCTCGGCCTCCAGGGCGGCGAGGGAGTCCGCGAGGTTCTCGCGGTACTGGCGGCAGCCCGAGTACGAGGCGTACGCACTCGTGGCGAGGACCAGGATGCGGCGGTGCCCGTCGGCGACCATCTCGCGCAGGGTGTCGGTCAGGTACGGCGACCAGTTGCGGTTGCCCCAGTAGACCGGCAGGGCGAGGCCGTGCTCCGCGAAGTCCTTGCGCAGGGCGTCGAGCAGGGCGCGGTTCTGGTCGTTGATCGGGCTGACCCCGCCGAACAGGAAGTAATGCTGCCCCACCTCCTTGAGCCGCTCCTTGGGGATGCCGCGCCCGCGCGTCACGTTCTCCAGGAACGGGACGACGTCGTCCGGGCCTTCGGGGCCGCCGAAGGAGAGCAGCAGCAGAGCGTCGTACGGAGTGGGATCGAGCGCATCGGACATGTCTCCGATCCTGCCACCCGCCACTGACAGCCGGAAAACGGCCTCCGCCGTCCGGAAAAATACGGTGCGGCACGGACCTGCCGAGCCGTAAGCTGTATCGGCCACCTTTACGCCTTACCGGAGCCCCTCCTGCGCGGAGCCGCCCCGGCGCCTCAGCGGAGTCCCACGTGCCCAGCCCCTACCGCGCCATATTCGCCGCCCCCGGCACCAAGGCCTTCTCCACCGCCGGGTTCCTCGGCCGTATGCCGCTGTCGATGATGGGCATCGGCATCGTGACGATGGTGTCCCAGCTGACCGGGAGGTACGGCCTCGCGGGCGCCCTGTCGGCGACCGTCGCGCTGTCCGCCGCCGCGATCGGCCCGCAGATCTCCCGCCTCGTGGACCGGCACGGCCAGCGCCGCGTCCTGCGGCCCGCGACGCTGGTGTCGCTCCTCGCAGTCACCGGACTGCTGCTGTGCGCGAAGTTCGAGGCGCCCGACTGGACGCTGTTCCTCTTCGCCGCGCTGGTCGGCTGCGTGCCGAGCGTGGGCTCGATGATCCGGGCGCGCTGGGCCGTCCTGTACCGCGACACCCCGCAGCTCCACACCGCGTACTCCTTCGAGTCCGTGGTGGACGAGGTCTGTTTCATCTTCGGGCCGATCATCTCGATCGGCCTCTCCACCGTGTGGTTCCCCGAGGCGGGACCGCTGCTCGCCGGGGCCTTCCTCGCCGTGGGCGTCTTCTGGCTGACGGCCCAGCGGGCCACGGAGCCGGTGCCGCACCCGCGCGAACACCACACCGGGGGCTCGGCGTTGCGCTCCGGCGGCCTGCAGGTGCTCGTCGCCACCTTCGTCGCGACCGGCGCGATCTTCGGGTCGATCGACGTGGTGACCGTGGCGTACGCGGAGGACCAGGGCCACAAGTCGGCGGCGAGCCTGGTCCTCGCGGTCTACGCGCTCGGGTCCTGCCTGGCGGGCGCGGTCTTCGGCCTGCTGCACTTCAAGGGAGCACCGGCACCCCGGTGGCTGCTGGGTGTCTGCGCGATGGCCGTGAGTATGATCCCGCTTCAACTGGTCGGGAACCTTCCGTTTCTGGCCGTGGCGTTGTTCGTCGCGGGCCTCTCCATCGCACCGACAATGATCACGACGATGGCCCTCGTCGAGCAGCACGTACCACGCGCGAAACTGACCGAGGGCATGACCTGGGTGAGCACCGGGCTCGCGGTCGGCGTCGCGCTCGGCTCCTCCGCGGCCGGCTGGGTCATCGACGCAGCGGGCTCCGACGCCGGGTACGCGGTCCCGGGAATCTCCGGGGCCGTCGCGGTCGCGGTCGGGTTCCTGGGGTATCGCCGGCTGAAGCGGCCGGTTCCGCAACGGGGAGGGACCCATGAGCACGGGAACGGGCACGGGCAGCGGGAAGAGCACAGCGGCGTGGCGTAACTGGGCGGGCAACGTCACGGCGCGGCCGGTCAGGGAGGCCACTCCCGCGTCCGTCGACGAGCTGTCCATCGCCCTGCGCCGCGCCAAGGAGGACGGCCTCAGGGTGAAGCCCGTCGGCACGGGCCACTCCTTCACGGCGACCGCCGCGACCGACGGCGTCCTCATACGCCCCGATCTCCTCACCGGCATCCGCAGGATCGACCGGGCCGCGGGCACGGTCACCGTGGAGGCCGGCACTCCGCTCAAGCGCCTGAACGCGGCGCTCGCCCGTGAGGGCCTGTCGCTCACGAACATGGGCGACATCATGGAACAGACCGTCTCCGGAGCCGTCAGCACCGGCACGCACGGCACGGGCCGCGACTCGGCCTCGATCGCCGCCCAGATCAAGGGACTTGAGCTGGTCACCGCGGACGGCACCGTCCTGACCTGCTCCGCCGACGAGAACCCCGAGGTCTTCGCCGCCGCCCGCATCGGGCTCGGCGCGCTCGGCGTCATCACCGCGATCACCTTCGCCGTGGAGCCGATCTTCTACCTCACGGCCCGCGAGGAACCCATGACCTTCGACCAGGTCACCGACGAGTTCGACGCTCTCTTCACCGAGAACGAGCACTTCGAGTTCTACTGGTTCCCGCACACCGGCAACTGCAACACCAAGCGCAACAACCGCAGCCCCGGTCCCGCGGCCCCGCCCTCCAGGATCTCCGCCTTCGTCGAGGACGAACTGCTCTCCAACGGCCTCTTCCAGGTGGTCAATTCCCTGGGCCGCGCCGTTCCCGCGACGATCCCCGGCATCGCCAAGATCTCCAGCAAGGCGCTCTCGGCCCGTACGTACACGGACATCCCGTACAAGGTCTTCACCAGCCCGCGCCGTGTGCGGTTCATGGAGATGGAGTACGCCGTTCCGCGCGAGGCCCTCGTGGAGACCCTGCGCGAGCTCAAGGCGATGGTGGAGCGCTCGCGGCTGCGGATCAGCTTCCCCGTGGAGGTCCGCACGGCGCCCGCGGACGACATCGCGCTCTCCACGGCATCGGGCCGGGAGAGCGCGTACATCGCCGTCCACATGTACAGGGGCACGCCCTACCAGGCGTACTTCACGGCCGCCGAGCGGATCTTCACCGCGCACGAAGGGCGGCCGCACTGGGGCAAGGTGCACACGCGCGACGCGGAGTACTTCTCCAAGGCGTACCCCCGCTTCGGCGAGTTCGCGGCCCTGCGCGACCGCCTCGACCCGGACCGCCTGTTCGGCAACGACTACCTGCGGCGCGTCCTCGGCGACTGACCTCGCCCCGGCGTGACCTCGCTCTACGGAGCGGGCGTCTCGCCCTGCTGGCCGTCGCCGCCCGAGCCGGACCCGCTGCCACTGCCACTGCCACTGCCACTGCCGGTCGACGGAGTGGGCGTCGGCGGGGTCGGCGTGGGCGTCGGGTCCGTCTTGGAACCCTCGTCTCCGGAGCCGGTGTCCTTGTCCTTGTCGGGGTCCGTGCCGGTGCCCTTGTCGGGGTCCTCCTTGGAACCGGAGTCGGTTCCGGTGCCCTTGTCGGGGGTCTGCCCGCCGGTCCCGTTCGGATCCCGGGTGGCGCCGCCGCCCGTCCCCGAACCGTCGCCGGTCCCCGAAGTGCCGTGGTCCGAGGGCTGGCCGGACGGCTCGTCGGAGGGCGTGGACTGCTCCTTCGGAGAGGTGTTCTTCCCCGACAGGCCGTTGCCGATCGTCGTGCCCTTGCCGCCGCTGAAGCTCTTGTCGGCAACGAGTTCGTACGTGGTGATCCCGGCCATGGTGACTCCGAACACCACGGCCGCCGCGATCAACGGCCGCTTCCAGCTGCGGATCTGCGTACGGTGCGTCGTGCCCTCGGTGAACTCCTCCGACGGAAGCGGGGGTTCGACCGGTGGCACCGCGGCCGGACCCGTGGCACGCAGCACCCGCGTGGCATCGTCGCGCGGCACCAACTGCGTGGCGTCCACCGACCCGAGGAGCTGGGTCCTCTCGGCGTCGGGGTCCGCGGCGGGCAGCACGGTGGTGGCATCCGCGGCTCCGGCCGCGGGCAGCACCGTGGTCTCGTCGGCGTCGGCGGCCTGTGGCCTCCCCCACGTCGTGGTCACGGGCCCGGTGGTGGACACCGCCCCCGTGTAGGAGGCGGCTCCCGTGTAGGAGGCGGTCCTGAACGTCTCGGGCACCTGCGTCGCGGCGGTCACCGGAACTTGGCGCGCCTTCGGCTTGGCCTGGACCGTGACGTCACGTATCTGCTCGCCCGTGCGCTTGAAGAAGTGCTGGAAGATCGTGCCGCCGCAGGTCGCGATCGCGCTGACGACTCCGGCGCCGAGGATCGTCCCGTAGACACCGAGGTTCGACGCGAGCTTCGCCGCGATGACCGCGGCGATGGCGCTCCCCGCCACCTGCGGCACGCTGAGATCGAGGCGCCGCTTCTCCCCCGGCTCCTCCTGGTCCTTCGACTCCTTGCCGGAATCCGGCTTTTCACGCATCTCCGACCCTTGCCTACCTTTCTCGACCGACTACACGAGAAAGGGACGTACGGGCGAAGTTATTAGTTCCGTTTCTGGTGATTCCGTGAAGTGCGCCACCCGCGCGCGGGGCGGACGGTGCGCGGAGGGGTGCCAACTCCCTTCCCCCGCGAGAAGTTCGGCGGCGCGGCGGTCCACCCGCGTGGCCCGAATGGAGTACTGTTGCGAGCCCTGGGTCCGGTCTCCCGCCAGGGTGCCCGGGGCCTTCCAGGACCGCCGGGTGGGGGGCTCGCTGCACAGGGTGACGAACGTCGTCACTTAGAGTTGCGAAAAGGTAACCGTGCCATAACGGCGCTCCAGGGCCCATGCCCGACACGCCGGGCAACTCGGCAAGGTTGTGGCAGGCTGCACCCGGGCAGGCCACACTCGACTAGCGGAAGCAGCGACGCACGTGACGTCGGCAGGCACCACCCGGGAGGTCCCCATGCCCGAACTGCGTGTCGTGGCCGTCAGCAACGACGGCACACGGCTGGTGCTGAAGGCTGCGGACAGCACGGAGTACACGCTTCCGATCGACGAACGGCTGCGTGCGGCCGTCCGCGGCGACCGGCCCCGACTCGGACAGATCGAGATCGAGGTGGAGAGCCACCTCCGACCACGCGACATCCAGGCACGGATACGTGCCGGTGCCAGCGCGGAAGAAGTAGCCCAGCTCGCGGGCATCCCCGTCGATCGCGTCCGCCGCTTCGAAGGCCCCGTGCTCGCCGAGCGCGCCTTCATGGCGGAGCGGGCCAGGAAGACCCCCGTGCGCCGTCCCGGCGAGAACACCGGACCCCAGCTCGGCGAGGCCGTCCAGGAGCGACTGCTGCTGCGCGGCGCCGACAAGGACACCGTCCAGTGGGACTCCTGGCGCCGTGACGACGGCACCTGGGAGGTCCTGCTCGTCTACCGCGTCGCGACCGAGCCGCACTCCGCGAGCTGGACGTACGACCCGCCCCGTCGGCTCGTCCAGGCCGTGGACGACGAGGCGCGTTCGCTGATCGGCGAGACGGACGACATCGCCGCGCCCGAACCCAGCTTCCCGTTCGTGCCGCGCATCGCCCGGCTGCCCCGTGACCGTCCGCTGGACCGGCCGCTCGACCGCGCCCTGGACCGTCAGCTGGACCGCCCGAGCATCCCCGCGCCGCCCGCCGACCCTCCGGAGGAGGGCACCGGCGCGGCCGCCGCGGTCGCCGAGCAGGAGCGCGACTCGCTGACCAGCCTCCTGGAGGCGGTGCCCAGCTTCCGTGGCGACATGGTCGTGCCCGAGCGTCCCTCGGCCGCCCCGACCACCGAGCTGCCGCCCGTGGCCGAGGAGCCCGAGCAGGAGCCGGAGGCCGAGGAGCCCCCGGCGGCGTCGGCAGGCGCCGGCGCGGCGTACGCGGACGTGCTCATGCCGCGCTCGGTGGCCAGCCACCGCGACCGCCTCGTCGGCTCCACGGACCGCCAGGCCGAGGCCGACGGCGTGCGCCCCGGGCGTCGCGCGGCGGTGCCCAGCTGGGACGAGATCGTCTTCGGCACCCGCCGCAAGAAGCAGGAGTGATCAGGAGTAGTCCGGTCGTACGTGAACGGGCCCCGCACCCCTGGGTGCGGGGCCCGTCCGCGTGCCGCTGCGGGATTCCGGGGCCCTACTGCGGGTCGGGCCCCGTGGCCACCGGACGCGACGGGTCCGACGACCACTCCGACCACGAGCCGACGTACAGCGCGGCAGGGATGCCCGCCACCGCCAGGGCGAGCACCTCATGGGCGGCCGAGACGCCCGAGCCGCAGTACACGCCGACCTCCGAAGTGCCCGACGTGCCCAGCGCCTTGAAGCGGTCCGCCAGCTCGGCCGCGGGCTTGAAGCGGCCGTCCGCCGCGACGTTCTCCGTGGTCGGCGCCGAGACCGCGCCCGGGATGTGCCCGGCCACGCGGTCGATCGGCTCCACCTCCCCGCGGTAGCGCTCGGCGGCGCGGGCGTCCAGGAGCAGGCCGGAGCGGGCCAGGGCCGCCGCGGAGTCCGCGTCCAGGAGGTCCGTGCTGTTCGGGGTCGGCTCGAAGGAGCCCTCGGCCGGGGCCGTGCCCGCGCCCTGTTCCAGCGGCCCCGTCCACAGGCCGATGCCGCCGTCGAGGACGCGTACGGAGGTGTGTCCCGTCCAGCGCAGCATCCACCACAGGCGGGCCGCCGCCCAGTTCTGGCCACCGTCGTACACGACGACGTCCCGGTCCTGCGAGACGCCCGCCGCGCGCATCACCGCACCGAAACGGTCGAGATCGGGCAGCGGATGCCGGCCGCCGGCGCCCGCGGGACCTGCCAGGTCGGCGTCCAGATCGACGAAGACGGCCGACGGAATGTGCCCTTCCTCGTACGCGGAGCGCATCGAGCCCTCGTGCTGCCAGCGGACGTCGAGCACGGTGGGCGGGTTCGTGCCCGCCAGGTCGCTCGCGAGATCGGATGCGGAGATGATGGCATTCATGGAGCCCATCCTTGCGTACGGGGTGGCCGCGCCGCCAAGGTCCGGCTAGCCTGCTCCGCCGGACGACGCCCGAACACAGGGCGTACGGAATCATGCACGCCCTGTACGTCAGACGGACACCACCCCGCAATGGCGCGTTCACGGGTGAGAAGCCGGAAATCGGGCATCTTCCGCGGGAAGCCGGACAGTGCGGCGCGGCCGGGACGCGCGGCGCCACAGGTGGTGCGAGCATCTGCACGGGCGCGCGTTCGCGCGGCAAGGGTACGTGCGTGCGAAGCGGAAGCTGAGCGGCCGGCACACAGGCCGAGGAGAGGGTGACGATGACCGAGGCGCGGGCGGATGGGGTCTCCCCTGGACGGAGCTCGTCGGAGTCCTTGGGCGAGGGTCTGCCTGACGGCAGGCACACGCCCGGCACGCCCTGCTGGGTGAGCCTGATGGCGCATGACCTGACCGCGACGCAGGAGTTCTACGGCGCGCTCTTCGGCTGGGAGTTCCGGCCTGGCCCCGAGCAGCTCGGCCCCTATGTGCGGGCGCTGCTGGAGGGCCACGAGGTGGCGGGCATCGGGCAGCTGCCGCCCGACCGGCATCTGCCCATCGCGTGGACGCCCTATCTGGCGACGGACGACGCGGACGCGACGGCCGAGGCGGTGCGGCACTGCGGCGGCACGGTCGGTGTCGGCCCGATCGACGCCGGCCGGGCGGGGCGGATGGCCATCGCCTCCGACCCGGCGGGCGCCGTGTTCGGCATCTGGCAGGCCGCGGCCCATCTGGGCGCCGCGGTGGTCGGCAGGCCCGGCACCCCGACCTGGAACGAGCTGGTGACGCGGGAGACCGCGAGCGTCGTCAAGTTCTACCGAGCCGTCTTCGGATACAGCGAAGAAGCCGTCGTCTCGGCCGACTTCGACTATCTGACGCTGTACGTCGACGGCCGCCCGGTGGCGTCCATGCACGGCGTGGGCCAGGCGCTGCCGCGTGACAGGGGCGCGCACTGGATGACGTACTTCGAAGTCACCGACGTGGACGAGACGGTGGACCGGGTGGTCGAGCTGGGCGGCCATGTCGTCAAGCCGGCCAGGGCCGGCACCCATGGCCGGCTGGCGACGGTCGCCGACCCCGAGGGCGCGGTCTTCACCGTCGTACGCTCGCACGTCGACGCCTGATTCAGCGGCGGGCGGCCGCCCGGTCCGGGCCGGGGCCGTTGGCACCGTGGCGGAGCGCTTCGTCCGCCTCGGCGCGCATCTCGCGCAGGACGGCCGCGACCCGGCTCACCCCGTCGATCATCGTCTTCTC
Source organism: Streptomyces sp. NPDC041068 (assembly GCF_040647455.1). NCBI lineage: Bacteria > Bacillati > Actinomycetota > Actinomycetes > Kitasatosporales > Streptomycetaceae > Streptomyces > Streptomyces sp. NPDC041068. The sequence goes on along the minus strand of NZ_JBEZCG010000020.1, from coordinate 147,614 downwards.
GGGTGCGCTGAGGCTCATCCGGAAGCAGCGTGTGGCATGGCCGTTCGGGAGGGGGACAGAAGGGGCGTCGACGAAGAAGTGGCGGCCGGGCACGATGAAGACCCGCTGCTCCTTCAGCCGTCGGTACAACTCGGTGTCGTCGAACCACGGGTGGTCGATCCACACCCAGGAGAACATCCCCCCGACCACGGACTGGACCCGCCAGTTCAGATCGGACGGCAGCCGCTCGGCCAGGAGTTCGTCCATGAACTCCTTCTTGCCGCGGTAGTACGGGGTGATCGCGTCCCGGGCGACCTCGTCCATGCGCCCGTCGCGCAGCACCGCGGCCACCGCCGCCTGCGGCAACTGCGGGGCGTGCAGCACCGAGTTGGACAGGAAGGCGGCCAGCGCGCCGACGTACTCGGGATCGCCGATCGCGAACCCGATGCGCTCTCCGGGCAGGCCCGCCTTGGACGCCGAGAAACAGTTGACGACGTTGCGGTGCCGCACCGGGTCGACGTGCACCTCGCCGATCCGCGGGAAGGGGGCGCCGTAGGCGTGGTCGATGACCAACGGCACGTCGCGGTCCTCCGCGACCTGGATGAGGCCGTCCAGGTCGTCCTGGGTGAGGGCCCGGCCGGTCGGGTTGCCGGGGCTGGAGATCAACAGCATGCCGATGTCGTCCCGTTGCCGCAGCGCGTCGAGGTCGAGGGAGTAGCTGAATCGGTGCTCCCCCTCCAGGGCGATCCGCGGTGCGACGCCGGCGATGCCGTCCTCGTGCATGCACAGGCCCTGGTATCCGGTGTAGTCGGGAACCATGGGGAGCACGAGCCGACGCATGCCGTCCGGCTCCGGTCCGCAGAACAGGGCGGCCGCCGCGAAGCACACCATCTGGCTGCCGGGGCCGACGACGACATGCTCAGGAGTCAGGTCCCAGCCGTAGGTACGGTTGAAGTAGGCGACAACGGCCTCGACGAGCACGGTGCTGCCGCGGGAGGGGCCGTAGCGGCCGCCGGCCCGCTCGAAGTCCTCGGCGACGGTCTGCGCCAGCGCCTCCCGCCACATCACCTCGGCCTGCGGTATGCGGGCGGGGTTGCCGATGCTGAGGTTGAGCCAGTCCTCCTCCGCGGTGCCCGCGATGCTCGATGCGACGTCCTCCATGATGCTGCGCAGGCCGGAGAGGCCGGCCATTCGGGTTCCTATCGGCGACAGCCGCATAGTTTCTCCTCCAGATGAGCAAGGCGGTGCAAAGGGTGCCGACGTTCTGGAAGTTAGCCGAGAGCAATCGCAGGGCAGGGCTTCTGAGCACAACGCGACTTTGCAGCGGAAGGCTCGTTCTGCCCCTTCTGCCACCGGGCGATGTGCAGCTCAGGCCCCCATGGGCCGTACAGGAAAACGGAGTTCTTTCTTCCGGCCGTTTCGCCCGAATACGCCCTGAACTCCATTGAGTACGGCTTAAGTTGAGAAAGATTCGACAAACGGTCAGAACTCATGGAGTCTTTTGGAAAGTTTTGTTGAAGGGGCGACTCGCTTCTGCGTTAGTGGCGGGAGGCACTTCGTCGAAGCACTTCGCCTGCCGTGGGACGCTCCTTTCAAAAATGCGATGGGTATCAATGGCCAGACCTTTTGCGTACGACCCCGTTGAGCCGCGGGGACGGCGATGATCAACGTCTTTGTCGTGGACGACGACTTCTACGTCGCCAGGATCCACTCGCGCTATGTGGACGCGATCCCCGGATTCCGGGTGGTGGGCCAGGGGCACACCGCCGGCGCCGCCCTTGCCGCTGTCCACGCGGGAGGGATCGATCTCGTCCTGCTCGATCACTACCTGCCGGACGAGACCGGACTGGCGCTGACCCGTCGGATACGCGCGCTCGACCACGACATCGACGTCATCATGGTGACCGCGGAACAGAGCTCCGCCCTGGTCCGGGGAGCCATGCGGGCCGGGGTCCTCCAGTACATCGTGAAGCCCTTCACCTTCGACGAGTTGCGTCGCAGACTCGGCTCGTACAAACGGCTGCGCAGTGCCCTGCGCCACGGCCGGCTGGACCAGGCCGGGATCGACCGCGTGCTGGGCAACGACTGCGCCCTCCATGCCGCCGTACCGGTGCCCAAGGGCTACAACGGCCGGACCGCCGAACTGGTCCTGGACCTCTTCGCCGAGACGTTCGGCCCCCTGTCCGCCCACGAGGTGGCGGACAGGATCGGGATCAGCCGCTCCACGGCCCAGCGCTACCTCAAGTACCTGGAGGAGGGCGGGAAGTTGCAGCTGACCCTGCGGTACGGAGACGCCGGTCGGCCGGAGCATCTGTACCAGAGCCAGTGACCTCGACAGAGCCGGTGACCTCGACCGGCGGGGCGGCACCGGACGCGCCCCGCCGATCGGCGCGAAGGCCGGACGTCAGACCATGGAGCCGTCCAACGGGCGGACCCCCAGCCGGATGCCGAGCCCGGACACCGCGGCCCTGGCCGCCGCCACCGCTTCCTCCGGGGTCTCGCCGAGCGCGCGGGCCTGGGCGACCCGGGCGAACGACGAGCTGAGCCCGTCGACCACAGTCCCGGGCTTGACCAGCGCGGACACCTCGGTCACTCCCGGGAGTTCACGGGCCTCTTCGATCCCGGTGATCTCCTCGAGCTCCCCCTCGGCGCCGACGGCCGCGAACCAGATCGCGGAGCTCCGCGCGGGGCGGGGAGCGGCGAGCGTGGCCCGGATGTCCGCCAGGACGTCTTCACCGAGTATCTGACGCACGTTGTACTCGGCGATGTCCACCCCGGTCGCGTCGAGGGTCAGGCCCGGTATCTCGTCCCCGCCCGCGCGTACGTGGGTCTCGATCACACGGGGTCCTGTCGAGGTGAGGACGACCTCGGTGTGGGTCGGTCCGAACTCCACGTTCAGGGCCGTGAGCAGGCTCCCGACGTAGTCGCTGATCTCCTTCTGCTCCTCGGCGGGCAGGTCCGCGGGGGACACGTGCCCGAGCTCGACCAGGCTCACCGGGTCCGAGTACTTCCGCGTGATGCCCACCACCTGGTGTTCGCCGAGCTCGGAGAACGCCTCCACGCTGAACTGCGGGCCCTCGTGGAACTCCTCCACCAGCACACCGGTGTTGACGAGGCCGAGGTAGCTGCCGTCGGCCCGCTCGAAGGCCGTCTCCAGTTCGCCCTGTTCGGTGACCTTCGTGACGCCGGCGCTGCCCATGCTGTGGACCGGCTTCACGATGCACGGCAGTCCGTGCTCCCCCACGAAGGCCCGCAACTCCGCCACGTTCTCGACCCGTGCGTGGGCGGTGGAGTCGACCCCGGCCTCGTGCAGCCGGGTCCGCATGACCTCCTTGTCGTGCACCGCCGTCACCGTGTCCACGCTGTGGGCGGCCAGACCGAGCGCCTCGCCGATGGCGGCGTAGCGGTCCTGGTCGCGTTCCCCGAACGTGGCGACCCGCGTGAAGGGGTCGAGGCCGTGGGCGGCCACCGCCATGGCGACCCATTCCCGGTCGTCCGCGTCCCCGCGCACACCGATGATCCTCTGGTGCTCGGAGGTCTTGCGGAGGTTGCCGATGTACTCCACCTGGCAGATGACGGAAGTCCGGGTACCCGGCCGGGTGTCGCGGAGCAGGGCCGGGTGATCGCGGCCGGTGCCGACGACCAGTACGTGCTCGTTCATGGGGCGGTTCGTCTCTCTGTGATGACCGTTCGGATGGAGCGGGTGGCCGCATCTAACGCCATGCGACGTTGTTGTGCCACCACCGGGTGACCTCACCCATCCGCTTGCGGACCTCTTCGGCGGTTCCGGCGACGATCAGGGCCTCGGCGGCCGCGTCGGTCGCGTGCTCCACACCCTGCCTCCGCGTCCCCGCGGCCAGCTTCACCGTGAGCTCCACTCCCGGGACGGGGCAGGGCTCGGCGGGCGGCACGAAGTCGCCGTGCCCCGGCGGCAGCAGCACCCATCCGGCGATCGCGGCCGGAACCTGTGGCTGCGGTACGGGGACGAGGGCCGAGCCGCACTGCGCGCGCAGCCCCTCCTTCGCCAAGTGGACGCCGAAGGCACGCTCGTAGGTCTCGGCGATCAGCGCTCCGCCCGCCCGGCTGGCGATCTCGCACAGCACCGGCTCGCCGTCCGCGGTGAGCCACACCTCCAGGTGGAAGGCGAGCGGCGCGGGCGCGGGCGGCAGTGCCTCGACCACGTCCGCCGCGAACCCGCGCAGCACATCCGTACGGTCGTCGTCCGCTTCAAGCAGCACGCTGCCCAGATGGACGTGGTCGAAGACGCGCTCCGCCAGGCCTCCGGTGTACTCGGACGGCCAGCAGTGGACGATCTGCCCGTCCCGCATGATGCCGTCGACATGGAAGAACTCGCCGTGCACGAAACTCTCGGCCATCCACTGGCCCGGCACATGGGGCACGTCCGACGCGCGGCCGCGCTCGAGGAAGGCGGTCACGTCCGCCGCCTCGCGGAGGATGGCGACGCCCTCCGCGGCCGCCCCCGTGCGCGGCTTCACCACCACGGGGAAGCCTTCGGCGTCGATGAAGTCGAGCAGGTCCATCGGTCCTTCGACCGCAGTGAAGGCCGGTACGCCGATGCCGGCTTCGCGGGCCAGCCGCTTCATGACCAGCTTGTCGCGGTAGGCGGTGGCGGACGCGGTGCTCTGGCCGGGCACGCCCAGGCGGGCCCTGAGCCGCGCCGCCCGCAGGACGTCGCTCTCGCTGGTGCTCGCCACCAGGTCGACGCCGTGCTCGCGGGCCGCTTCCTCGGCGGCCTGCTCGGTGGCCCAGGAGTGGTAGTCGGCGACCAGGCGGTGCCGCGGGAAGTGCCGGTCCAGGACGGACTGCGCATCGGCGACGGCCTTCGGGGTGGTGACCAGGACGATGCTGTTCTCGGTGTCGTCCAGCCACTCCTGGAGCGGACGCGTCGTCAACGGCTGGCGGGAGAACAACAGAACAGTGGGCATGGGGTCACATCCTCACGGGATCGGGGGAAGAGGCAGGCCGCAGAGCACCATGGAGGTGAACCAGGCTGTCGCCCGGCTCCCCTTCCCGCACCTCCTCGACGGAGCACACCACCAGGTGGTGGTCGCCCAACGTGATCTGCTGTTGCCGGGAACAGACCAGCCAGCTCAGGCAGTCGTCCAGCAGCGGCACACCGTGCGGACCTTCGTGCCAGCGCGTCGGCGCGGCGAACCGGTCGGCGCCGCTGGTCGCGAACCGCCGCGCCACATCGGCCTGGTCCGCGCCGAGGAGCTGCACCGCGAACCATGCGCAGTCCTCGATCAGGGCCCAGGTGCTCGAGGTGTCGGCCAACGCGAAGGAGATCAGGGCCGGTTGGGCGCTGATCGAGGTGAACGAGGTGATGGTCACCCCGGCCGGGCCTGCCGCTCCGGCGGCGGTGAGCACCGCCACACCGGAGGCATGGGGCCGCAGGGCAGACCGCAGCGAGGCCGCCGTGACCGTCACGAGGCGCTCCCGGCGGCGCGGAAGGAGGGCCGGGGCAGTCCCAGGTGGTCCCGGAGCGTGGAACCCTCGTACTCGGTACGCATCAGCCCACGCCTCTGCAGCTCGGGGACCAGCAGGTCGACGATGGCGTCCAGGCCGCTCGGCAGGCAGTCGGGCATGATGTTGAAGCCGTCGGCCGCCTCGTTCACGAACCAGTCCTCCAGCTCGTCCGCTATCGACTCAGGGGTACCGAGCAGGAAGCGGTGGCCGCGCCCCGCCGCCACGGACAAGTACAGCTGACGGATGGTCAGCCCTTCCCGTCGGGCCTGCTCGTAGATCGTTCGCTGCTTGCCCGCGCTGCCTTCGGTGGCCGGGAGTTCGGGCAGCGGGCCGTCCAGCGGATACCCGGACAGGTCGACCATGCCGAGCTGGTACGACAGCATGCCGAGGCCGACGACCGGGTCGACCAGTTCCTGGAGTGCGGCGTACTTGTCCTCGGCCTCCGCCTGCGTGCGGCCGATCACGATGAAGGCGCCGGGCAGCACCTTCACGTCGTCGGGATTGCGACCGTGGTCGGCCACCTGCTTCTTCAGTCCGCGGTAGTAGTCCTGCGCCTGGTCCAGCGTCTGCTGCACCGTGAAGACGACCTCGGCCCAGCGGGCCGCGAAGTCCTGGCCGTCGGGCGAGGAACCGGCCTGCACGATCACCGGGTGCCCCTGGGGCGGACGGGCCACGTTGAGCGGTCCGCGGACCGAGAAGTGTTCACCCCGGTGCCCGAGGATGTGCAGCTTGTCGGGGTCGAAGAAGCGGCCCGACTCCTTGTCGTAGCGGAAGGCGTCGTCCTCCCAGCTGTCCCACAGCCCGGTGACCACCTCCATGAACTCCCTGGCCCTGCGGTAGCGGGCCGAGTGCTCCGGCTGCTGGTCGAGGTTGTAGTTGCGGGCCTCGGCGTCGGTGGCCGACGTGACCACGTTCCAGCCGGCCCGGCCCCCGCTGAGGTGATCGAGCGAGGCGAACTGACGGGCCACGGAGAACGGTTCGTTGTACGTGGTCGACGAGGTGGCCGCCAGACCGATCCGGCTGGTGTGCACGGCGAGCGCCGACAGCAGGGTCAAGGGCTCGAAGTGGACCATCCGGCCCTGGCGGCTCAGTTCGTCGGCGTCCCGGTACTTGGTGCGCACTCCGGCGCTGTCGGAGAGGAAGACCATGTCGAACTTGCCGCGCTCGGCCGTCTGGACCAGGCCGCGGTAGTGCTCGAAGCTGTGCCCCCCGTCGGCGCGGGTGTCGGGATGCCGCCAGGCGGCGACGTGGTGCCCCGGCGCCGGCAGGAAGGCGCCGAGTTTCATCTGACGGCGATGCGGACTGCTCACAACTGTTCTCCAAAGAGCTTCGGGCGCGGGACCGGGGGCGTGCTGCGGAACCGGGGGCGGTGCTGAGCGGGGATCCGGTCAGCCGAGACGGCGTACCGGGGAGCCCGCGAGGAATGCCTCGATGTCCTCCACGGCGTGGCCGTAGTAGGTGCGGTAGTTGCTCTCGGACACATAGCCGAGATGCGGGGTGGCCAGGAGGCGGGGCGCGGAGCGCATGGGGTGTCCGGAGGGCAGCGGCTCGATGTCGAACACATCGACTCCGGCGCCGGCGATCCGGGCCTCGCACAGGGCGGCGAGCAGCGCGTCCTGGTCGACGATGGCTGCCCGGGAGGTGTTCACCAGATACGCGGTCGGCTTGAGCAGAGCGAGTTCGGCGGGCCCGAGCAGGCCTCGGGTCCGCTCGCTGAGGGCCAGATGCACCGAGACGAAGTCGCTGGTGGAGAGCAGTTCCTCCTTGGTGGAGGCCAGTGTGACGCCGCACTCCTTCGCCCGTGCCTCGGTGAGGTTCTGGCTCCACGCCACCACGTCCATGCCGAAGGCGAGGCCGACCTGGGCCACCCGGCTGCCGATCTTGCCGAGGCCGAGCAGACCGAGGCGGCGACCGTGCAGGTCGGCACCGACCGTGGACTGCCAGGGCCCGTCGGTGCGCAGGGCGTTGGTCTCGGTGACCAGGCCGCGGGCGAGACCGAGCAGCAGCGCCCAGGTGAGCTCCACCGGCGGAGTGGAGGAGCTCTTGGTGCCGCACACGGTCACTCCGTTGCGTTCGGCGGCGGCAAAGTCGATCACGGAATTGCGCATGCCCGAGGCGACGAGCAGCTTGAGCCGGTCGAGGCGGTCGAGGAGCGAGGCCGGGAACGGGACCCGCTCGCGCAGGGTGACGACGATGTCGAAGTCCGCGAGGGCGTCGGCGAGTTGGTCCTCCGAGGCGAAGTGCTCGGGGAAACTGACGACCTCCACACGGTCCAGGACCGGGCTCCAGTCGGCGGACGTCGTGGCGACGCCCTGGAAGTCGTCGAGAACGGCACAGCGCAGGTTCATGTCAGTGGTCTCCGTTGGTTCCGGATCGGGTGGGGCACAGGGCGGGGTCCGGTACGGCGCCGAGGCCGGGGGCCGCGGGCAGGGAGATCACCCCGTCGTCGATCCGGACCCCCGAGAAGGGATCATCGAGCAGGCCGAGGTGACCGTCGAGGTCCAAGCGGTCGGCGAGCCCGGCCAGTTGCGCCATGGCCGTCACCCCGAGGGAGCTCTCCACCTTGCAGCCGAGCATGACGTCGAGGCCGCAGTGGCGGGCGAGCGTGATCGCCTCGCGGGCGGCGAGGAGTCCGCCGCAGGTGAGCAGTTTGATGTTGACGCCGCTCACCCGGCCCCGCAGTCGCAGGACGTCCTCGGGGCGGGCGCAGTCCTCGTCCGCGAAGACCGGTACCGGCGACCGCTCGTGTACGTGGCGCAGGTCGTCGAGGTGTCCTGGCGGCACCGGCTGTTCGAGGACTTCCACTCCGTGCCGATGGAGCTCCCGCGCGACCCGCAGTGCCTGGTCGGGTTCCCAGGAGCCGTTGCCGTCCGCCTGGATGCGCCCCGCGTACACCGAGCGCAGCAGTCCGGCCCTGCTGCCGTCGTCCTCCCCGGTGAGCTTGAGCTTGACCACGGGCCAGGCGGACAGGGCGCGGCCACGGGCCAGCAGCTCCTCCGGCGGACCGGCGCCGATGGACACCGCGGTGGGCGGCTTCGGCAGGCCGGCAAGGCCGAGCAGGTGGTGGAGCGGCTGCCCGCAGGCCTTGGCCAGCAGGTCGTGCAGGGCCATGTCCACGGCGGACAGGGCCGGGGGGCCGATGCCGGTCGCGGCCAACCGGCCGATGATCTGCCGCAGTTCGTAGGGCGAGGCGCCTTCGAGCAGGGGCGCGCAGGCGTCGATCTCCGCGGGATCGGCTCCGCGCGCGGTGCCGTGTCCGACCAGTCCCTCCCAGGCGAGTTCCAGGACGCACTGGCGCACTTCGGTCACCACGCCCGTGTTGCTGGCGAACGGCTCCTTCAGGCTGATCGAGACCGGGCGTCGGGTGAGTCTCATGCTGGCGCCTCCTCGTCCCATGCGGCACCTCCTCGTCCCATGCCGGCGCCTCCTCGTCTCATGCCGGCACCTCCTCGTCTCATGCCAGCGCCTCCTCGAACGCCCCGACCACCGCGCAGGCCTGACGAAAGGTCAGCTTGCGGAACCCCGCCGGCTCCACCGGCGCCGCGGGCCCGCGCAGGGCGGTGCCGGTGGGCACCCCGCGGCCTTCCTCGAAGCGGCCCCGCAGGTACGGGGAGAGCCGGTCCTGGTGGGTGGAGAGCCAGCCGCGGGCCGTGTCGTGCGCGGCGTCCGGCGCCGCCGCGAGGACCGCGGTGAACAGGTCCGCGATCAGGTCCTCGTCCCTCTGCTCGGTGTCGGGCGGGCAGAGCATGAAGATCTGGGCGGGCAGCAGCCCGAAGCACAGCGGGTTCACCTGCTCGAAGTCGCGTACCAGCGGCCCGGTGATGGCGCGCAGCGAACGGACCGTGGACTTGCGCGCCAGATAGCCGCCACGCCTCGGCGGACAGCCGGCCATGGCCCGCGCGCCCCAATGCAGATGGGTGAGGAAGGGGTCCTCCGAGGGCAGGCCCGCACTGCCGGGCAGATGGGTGCCGAGCAGCCCGAACAGCACGCTGCTCAGCTGGATCGAGATCACGGGGAGGACCGGAGGGACGTCCCGCATCCGGGAGAAGAAGCGGCGGGGTTCGCTCAGCGCCCCGACCGTCAGCAGGGCCGCTTCGGCGAGCGCGCGGGCGGAGGGGTAGCGGTGGCCGTCGAGCAGATAGGCATCGCCGTCCCGCCGGATCTCGCACCGTCCCACGGAGCCGTCCAGGAGCACGGCGTGGCTGATGAGTTCCGCGAAGGCCGCCCGCGGGTTCTGCCGGGCGCCGGCCTCCTCGATGAGCAGGCAGAGCATGTCGGTCACGAGGTCGGCGTGGTCGGAGACCACCGACGCCCACTGCTTGAACCGGAGAGCGGGATGGGACTTCATGCGCTCCCAGTGGAGTTCGGCGAGCGGTACGAGCTCGCCGTCCACCTCCGTCTGCGTCAGGGCGCAGAACAACGGACGGCTGCGGTCCCGCCTCGTGAAGTCGCGCCCGTTCCAGGTGTACAGGGGCAGCGCGGTACGCCCGCCTCCCTCGACCAGCGAGCCGGGCAGGTAGACGTCGTCGCCGCCCTCGCTCTCGGCCTCGGTCCGGGTGAAGCCGTAGACGAGGGGGTAGCCGTAGTCGTTCGTGCAGATGGCGGTGTTGAAGTCCATGGGGCCCGAACGGCAGAGGGCGATGTCCTCCCAGTTCCCCAGGTGCCCGGTCCGCGGGGGAACGAGTCCCTCGGTGTTCCGGATCAGATCGAGGACGTCGCCGACGGGGATGTCGAGCGTGCCGAAGTGCAGGGTCATGTAGGGCTTCTGGCCGGAGGCGAGGGCATCGGTCCCGGTCACGGACCCGGCCAGGCCGAGCCGGTCGAGGACGTTGCCGCTCATCCGGTCGAGGACGTTGCCTCTCATCCCGCCTCCTCGGAGCTGAGCAGGCCGAGCAGACGCGGCAGGGTGCCGCCGGCCAGCAGCACGTCCCACTCGCCGGCGGAGCTGACGTCGGCCCGCGCGGTGAAGGAGACCTCCCCCGCGGTCACCTGGACCAGGCCGCAATCGCGTACGTCGTCCAGCGGCAGGTCGAACTCCTCGTGGCCGGTGAGTCCCAGCGCGGACCAGGACCGTCCCTCGGGCAGCAGGAGGGGAAGGATGCCCATGGCGCACAGGTTCGCCCGGTGGATGCGCTCGAAGCTCTCCGCGAGCACCGCCCGCACGCCCAGCAGCCACGGGCCCTTCGCGGCCCAGTCGCGGGACGAGCCCATTCCGTAGTTGCGTCCGGCGAGTACGACGAGGGGGGTGTGCGAGGCGGCGTAGCGCTCGGCGGCGTCGAAGACCGCGAGCCGGTCCCCGCTGAGCAGGTGCAGGGTGGTGCCGCCGCTCTCGCCGTCGCCGACGAGGCGGTTGCGCAACCGCGGGTTGCCGAACGTCCCCCGGGCCATCACCTCGTGGTTGCCGCGCCGGGAACCGTAGGAGTTGAAGTCGCGTACGCCGCGCTCGCGCAGATGGATCCCGGCGGGGGAATCCTCGGATATCTCGCCGACCGGGGAGATGTGATCGGTGCTGACGTCGTCGCCGAGCGCCAGCAGGGCGCGGGCGCCGGTCAGCGGCCGTGTGTGCGGCCGCGCGTCGACGTAGGCGGGCAGGCGGATGTAGGTGGACTCCTCGTCCCAGGGGAACACGTCGGAGTCGGCGACGGTGATGGCGTCCCACTCCGCCGGGGGCGCCGGGGTGTCGGTGAACAGACCGGAGTGGACGAACTCCGCCTCCAGCGCCTGCAGTTCAGAGGCCTCGGGCCACAGGTCCCGCAGCATCACGGGCCGGCCGTCGTGGTCGGTGCCGAGCGGTTCGGTCTCCAGGTCCACCCGGACGTGCCCCACCAGGGCGAGGGCCACGACCAGGGCGGGCGAGGCCAGGTAGCCGGCCCGGACCTGGGTGTGCACCCTGGACTCGAAGTTGCGGTTGCCGCTGAGCACCGCGGCCACGGTCAGGCCCTCACGGGCCACCGTGTCGCCGACGCCCTCGTTCAGCGGCCCGCTGCCTCCGTTGCAGGTCATGCAGCCGTAGCCGGCCACGTGGAAGCCGAGCTTCTCCAGGTGGGGCATGAGCCCCGCGTCCTGCAGATAGCGGGTCACGGCCTGGGAACCCGGCGACAGGCTCGTCTTGACGTGATCCGGCACGGCGAGGCCGCGCTCGACGGCGCGCCGGGCGAGCAGCCCGGCCGCCAGCATGGCCCGCGGATTCGACGTGCTGGTGCAGGAGGTGATGGACGCGATCACGATGTCGCCGTCGGTGACGCCGTCCGCGGTCCGCGGTGCGGCGTCGTGCAGAGCGGCGAAGGAGCCCGGGAGTTCGCCCAGGGTCATCCTCTGGTCCGGTCGGGAGGGTCCTGCCAGGGTCGGCCCGACGGCACCGAGATCGAATTCGATCACTCGCCCGAACCGGGGCTCGCTGCCCTCGCCCGCGTCGCGCAGCAGGCGCTGGCGTCGGCAGTACTCCTCGACGCGCAGCACGTCCGCCTCGCGGCGTCCGGTCTGCCGCAGATAGCTCAGCGTGCCGTCGTCCACGGGGAAGAACGCGGACATCGCTCCGTACTCGGGTGCCATGTTGGCCACGGTGCAGCGGTCGGCGGCCGACAGTGCGGCCACCCCCGGACCGGTGAACTCGACCATCAGGCCTCGTACGTTCTGCTCCCGCAGCGTACGGGTCAGGGCGAGGACCACATCGGTGGCGGAGCTGCCGGGACGGACGGTTCCGGTGAGGCGGACCCCGACGATCGGCGGGATGCGGATCGGCTGGGCGAGGCCCAGCATCAGCGCCTCCGCCTCCAGGCCGCCCACTCCCCAGCCCAGCACGCCGAGCCCGTTCACCATGGTGGTGTGGCTGTCCGTGCCGATGACCGAGTCCGGGAAGAGCGTGCCGTCCGGCCCCTGCGCCACCACCGTCGCGAGGCGCTCCAGGTTCACCTGGTGGACGATGCCGGTGCCGGGGGCCGTCACCCGCACCCCCGGAAAGGCGCGTTCCGCCCACTTCAGAAACGCATAGCGTTCCCGGTTCCGGCTCATCTCCAGAGCCTCGTTCCTGGCCAGCGCGTCCGGACGGCCCGCCCAGACGGCCTGCACCGAGTGGTCGACCACCACGTCGACCGGCAGCGCAGGCCTGACCTGCCGGGGCTCCTCGACCCGGTCGCGGAGCGCCGCCAGGTCCACCAGGAGCGGAATTCCGGTGTAGTCCTGGACGAGGATCCGGGCCGGGCTGAACCGCATCTCCAGCTCGGGGTCGGCGCCGCGGGCGAGTCGCTCGCCGAGCGTCGCGGCGCTCTCCCGCTGCCCGTCCCGGATCAGCGACTCCAGCAGCACCCTGCCGCTGTACGGCACGGCTTCCAGGTCGAAGCCGTGCTCCGCTGCGAAGTCGGGCAGGGGTGTCAGGGCGGTACCCGTCATCGTTCCCCCTCGGGGTAGGCGCGTGCGTGCGGCCCCACATAGCTGAGCAGGGGGCGGATCAGCACGTTGTTGGACTGCTGCTCGAGGACCTGCGCCACCCAGCCCGCGGTGCGGCCGATCACGAAGAGGGGAACCGCGAGGTCGTCCGGCAGGCCGAGCAGGCGGTAGGCGAGACCCGCGTAGAGATCGACGTTGGGGGCGACGCCGTGCCGGCTGTAGGGAGCCATGGCGGCGGCCACGGCGTCCAGGGTCGCGAGGCCCCGGGTGTCCCCGCGTTCCTCGCTCAACTCGGCGACGGTGGCGCGCAGATGGCGCACCCGCGGATCCTCCGTGCGGTACACGCGGTGGCCGAATCCCATGACCGGCTCGCCGCGGCTCTGCAGCTCCGCCACATAGGCCGCGGCCCGCTCGGGAGAGCCGACCTCGTCCAGGAGGGACATCACGCGCTCGGCCGCCCCGCCGTGGACGGAGCCTCCGAAGGCCGCGATGGCGGCGGTGAGGGAGGCCGTCATGCCGGACCGGCAGCCGGTGGTGACCCGCGCGACGAAGGCCGAGGCGTTCGCGCTGTGGTCGGCGTGCACGATCAGGCCCTTGTTGATGAACCGCACGGCCATGGGCGTGGGCCGCTCGCCGAGAAGTGCCGTCAGCAGCGCCTCCGCGTACGGGACGTCCTCGTTCGGGATCAGCGGCTCGCGACCGCCCCGGAAGGCGTGGTGCGCCGCGACCAGCATCGGGATCCGGGCCAGCAGGGTGATCCCCGCCGTGCGTGCCTGCTCGTACGTCTCGTCGGTGCCGTGCCCGCCGTTCGGCTCGAAGGCGGCGAGCGCGGAGACGCAGGTGCGCAGGGCGTCGACGGGGTGGGCGTGGGCCAGTGAGCGGGCCAGCTCCAGCACGGGCTCGGGAAGGGAGCGGGCCGCGCTCAGCTCCTTGCCGAACGCCTCCAGCTCGGCCGTGTTCGGGAGTTCGCCGTGCACCAGCAGGTACGCCACCGCCTCGAACGAGGAGTGGGCGGCGAGGTCGTGGATGCTGTAGCCCCGGTACTCCAGGACGCCGGCCGCCCCGTCGATGTGCGAGATGGTCGTCTGGTCGAAACTGACGCCCTCCAGGCCGCGGTGGACCACGGGCCGCTCCGGTATGGCGGTGGTCTGCTCGGCGGCGGTGATCGGCTCCGGGGCGGTGGTCTGCTCCGCGGTGATCGGCTCCGGGGCTGTCCCGGCGGCGAACTCGCGGATCGCCGCGACCGTGCGCAGCGCGAGAGTGAGTTCGTCGTCGACGGACACTCCGTAGGCCTTCTCGATCGCCACCATCAAGGAGACGTGGCCGAGGGAGTCCCACTCGGAGATGGACTGGTACTCGAGGGTGTCCGTGACGTGGCTCTCCGGGATGCCCAGGGTGCGGGCGACGAGCTGCTCAACTCCGCTCATGGCTCCTCTTCTGCGGTCGATGCGGTAGGTCGGGCACAGCCCTTCCAGGGGTGCAGGTCCCTTCCAGGGGTGCAGGTCCCTTCCAGGGGTGCAGGTCCCTTCCAGGGGTGTGGGTCAGAGGTGGGCGGGTTGCCTGTCGAGCCATCGCCGCAGCGCCGGCCGGTCCACCTTGCCGTTGCCGTTCAACGGCATGTCGTCGATGACCTGGACGGACTTCGGCACCATGTAGGCGGGCAGCCCCGCCTTGCAGGCGGCGGTCAGCGTCTCCGGGTCGACCGTGCCCGACACCACCGCGGTGACCGTCCCGGTCTCGGGCAGGTACAGGCAGACGGCTTCCACGGCCCCGGCCCGGCGCAGGACCGCCTCGGCCTCGCCCAGTTCGACGCGGTGCCCACCGATCTGGACCTGCTGGTCGTTGCGTCCGAGGCACACGTACTGCCCGCCCCGCATCCGGACCAGGTCCCCGGTGCGGTAGTACGTCCTGCCGTCGTGAGCGAAGTACCGCTCCGCGGTGAGCTCGGGGGCCTGCCAGTAGCCGGGTGTGGTCTGCGGGCCGGCCATGCACAGTTCGCCGATCTCGCCGTCCGGGACGGGCCGCAGGCCGTCGTCGACGACCAGGGGGTGCAGTCCGGGGTACGGCTGCCCGATGGGCACGTTGTCGTGGACGCACTCGTCGGGGCTGGTCCGGGGATCCCACCGGTAGGCGGTGCAGGCGATGGTGAGTTCGGTCGGCCCGTACAGGTTCTCCACCACCGACCCGGGGGCCGCGGCCTGCCACGCCTCGGCGGTGCTCCGGGGCAGCGCCTCGCCGCAGAACAGGCTCCAGCGAAGCGAGGGCATCGTCCCGGGGTTCAGCGCTCCGCGCTTGCGCAGCACGGCCGCCACCGACGGCACCGAGAACCAGACGGTGATCCCGTTGCGCTCAAGGTACTTGAAGGGTGCGAGGAGCTCGATGGGGTCCATCGAGCAGACTCTCGCACCGTGCTCCCAGGCCATGAACAGGTCGAAGACCGACAGGTCGAAGGTCTGGTCGAAGACCTGGGACAGCCGGTCGTCGGGCGTCAGCCGGTAGCGGTCCTGATTGGCGGCCAGGAACGCCCCTACGTTGGCGTGGGTGACCGGCACGCCTTTGGGGGTGCCGGTGCTCCCGGAGGTGAACAGCAGATACGCCGGGTCCTCGTGCGCGACTTCGGGGAGGTCGCGCAGCGGCGGCGCGGCCGCCAGGTCCGCCGCGTCCAGCACACGGACTCCGTCCAGGTGCGCAGCGTCCGCCCGCAGGGTCTCGGGCAGCAGGACGACCGGCCGCCGCGGCAACCCCTTGAGCAGTTCGGGGAGTTGGGAGAGCGATGCCGCGTCGGCTATCACCGCGTCCACGTCGGCCCGCTCCAGCATGGTCCGCGTGCGCGACACCGGAAACTTCCGGTTGAGCGGGACGAAGGCGGCCCCTGCGAAAAGCGCGGCGAGCACCCCGAGATAGGAGGGCGCGGTGCGGTGCGCGAACACCGCGACACGACGCGGCCGGCCCCCCGCCGCCTCGACCAGCGAAGCGGCCCAGCGCCGGGCGGTGTCAGCGGCCTCCGCGTACGTGATGTCGCGCTTCCCGACGGTCAGGGCGAGGTGGTCGGGGCGGACATCCGCGTGCTGGAGGAAGCCGTCGCCCAGTCGGCGATGGAGGATTGTGGTCATGTCGGTACGACCTTCACTAGCGGCTCTTGCGCTCTGGCTGCGGGACAACTGCGCACGGCGAGACGTTAGTTGCGTGCTGGACCGTCAGGGCCCTTGTGCGCGCATTCCCTTTTAACCGGAAAAGCTCCGGCAGCCGGGAAGCAGAATTGGCTTTTCGCGGTCATCGCGCGTTGTGCTCGAAAGGGCGGCCGCTCGGATCCGGTGACTTAGCCTCATCGCCAGGCCGAAGCGAGAAGGAGCAAGGAATGCTGTCACGTTTCCTTCCCCAGCCGGGCCCCGCCCGACTCATCACCATCGTCACGATGGTGATGACGCTGGGGCAGGGGCTGTGGATGGCGATCAACGCGATCTACGCGGTGACCGTGCTCCACCTGTCTCCGGGCCAGATGGGCATCAGCGTGAGCTCGGCGGCCGCCATCGTTCTCGTGTGCAGCACGCCGCTCGGGCATCTCGCCGACCGGGCAGGGCCCCGCACGGTGCAGCTGTGGTCGTACGTGCTGTTGACGCCCCTGACGCTCGCCCTGCTCTTCGTGAACGGTTTCGTGGCCTACCTCGTGGTGACGTCCCTGCAGGCCGTCGCCTACCGGGCGGGCCGGAGCGCGCGCAAGGCCATGATCGCGGGTCTCATCCCTCGCGAGGACCGGGTGTCCGTGCTCGCCTACGTACGGGCGGCCAGCAACGTCAGCGTCTCCGTCGGCGCGTGTATCGCGGGCCTCGTTCTCGCGGTCGGTACTACACCGGCCTACCGGGGCGCGGTGGCCTTCACGGCCCTCTGTTTCCTGATCACGGGCCTGCTCACGCTGAAGGAAGAGAGCGTGCCCCCGACCCCGGCCAAGGGGAAAGACGCCTTCGGGATTCTGCGGGACTGGCCGTTCCTCCTGTTCACCGCCGTGGACGGGCTGTTGACCACCCACACGCTGCTGCTCGAAGTGATCCTGCCGCTGTGGGTCCTGCACCACACGGACGCCCCGCGCTGGGTGAGCGCCGCCATCCTGCTCCTCAACACGATCCTGGTGGTGTTCCTGCAGACCCGGGTCGCCCGGGGTACGGACACTCCGCCGGCCGCGGCGCGCTCCGGCCTGCAGGGCGCGGGCTGTGTGGCGGCCGCGTGCGTCGTGTTCGCGATGAGCGGCGGAACCGGGACGGTGGCCGCCTGTCTTCTTCTCTTCGCCGGCGCCGTGCTGCACGCCCTGGGGGAGATACGCCAGGCCGCGGGCAGCTGGGGCGTCGCGTTCAACCTCGCCCCCGACGACGCTCAGGGTCAGTACCAGGGCACCCACGCCATGGGGATCGACCTCGGCAAGATGATCGCTCCGGCGATCTTCACATGGCTGGTTCTCGAACAGGGAGCGGTCGGCTGGATCGTGCTGGCCGTCGGATTCGCGGCGCTCGGCGCCGCGATGCCGCCCGTCGTCGCGTGGAGTCTGCGCCGTGGCGCGGGCTCCACCGAGTCCCAGCAGATCACCACAACAGGCTGACCAGAGGATAGGTGCCCGATGGCGCAATGGAGTGTGGCTCCGCGGAGCGTGAATCTGCAGGGAGTCTGGCCGGTCGACCGCCTGCACGCATGGGTCGTGGGCGACGGCGGCATGATGCTGGCGACCCAGGACGGCGGATCCCGCTGGAGCGTTCAGGGGGACACCGAGAAGGACCTGCGCGCGGTCTGCTTCGCCGACCTGGAACGGGGCTGGGCCGCCGGCCGTGACGGGACGATCCTGGGGACCGTGGACGGGGGCCTGAACTGGCAGGAGCTTCCTTCGGGCACCACACGGAACCTCTACGGGATCTCGTTCGCGCCGTCCGGGCGTACGGGATGGGCCGTGGGCGACGGCGGCACCGTCCTCGCGTCGTCCGACGGCGGCGCGACCTGGCAGCCGCAAGGCCCGTCCACCGACACCCACTTCACCCGCTGCTCCGCGGTGGACGACCAGGTGGCCTGGGCCGTCGGGAAGCACGGACGCGTCCTGGTGACGACCGACGGCGGCGCGACCTGGGTGGACCGCTCCGGCGCCACCCGGTCCGACCTGAAGGGCGTCTTCGCGATATCCGCCGCACGGTGCTGGGCCGTGGGGCGTTCGGGCACCCTGCTGCACACGGTCGACGGGGGCCTCACCTGGACCGTGGCCGACGGCGTGACTTCATCCGATGTCTATGGTGTGTGGGCGTCCGCGGACGGGCGGACGGTCAGGGCGTCGGGGGACGACGGGCTGGTGCTCGGTTCCGACGACGGGGGCCGCACCTGGTCACGACTGACCAGCGGCACCCCCAAGGACGTCGTGTCCCTCGCGTTCACGGCCGATGCCCGGCACGGCTGGGCCGTCGGCGACGACGGCCTGATCCTGGACACCTCGGACGGCGGCCGGACCTGGGCCTTGCAGTTGAACGGCGCCCACAAGGATCTCGTCGGTGTCCACGGCGCGGGGTCCTCCCGCTGGGCCGTGGGACAGGACGGCACCCTTCTGTTCACCGTCGACGGCGGCACCGTCTGGCGGCCGGCGGACACCGGAACCGACGCGCTGCTGTGGGCCGTGCACGGCAGCCACGACCAACAGCGCGGCTGGGCGGTCGGCGCCGAGGGCACGATCCTCGCCACCCACGACAGCGGCACCACCTGGCACCCCCGCACCACGCCCGTCGACACGGACCTGTTCGGCATCCACTTCGAACCCACCGGACACCACGGCTGGGCGGTCGGCGCCCACGGCACACTCCTCGCCACCGACAACGGCGGCACCACCTGGCACCCTTGCACCACACCGGTCGACACCGATTTGTTCGGCGTCCACTTCGAACCCACCGGACACCACGGCTGGGCGGTCGGCGCCCACGGCACACTCCTCGCCACCCACGACGGCGGCACCACCTGGCACCCCCACAGCACACCGGTCGACGGGGCCCTGACACACGTACACGCCGTGGACACGGGTACCGCTTGGGCCGTCGGACGGGACGGGGCCCTGATCGTCACCCAGGACGGCGGCACGACCTGGTCGCTCCGGGAGAGCGGCACGGACGTCGCGCTCTGGGGCATCGCCTTCACCCCGTCGGGAGAACAGGGGTGGGCCGTCGGCGACCGCGGCACGGTGCTCGCCACCCAGGACGGCGGCGAGGTGTGGAAGGCCCAGGACACCACGGTCGCCGCCTGCCTCAAGGGCGTATGGGCGTCCCCCGACGGCAGGGACGTCCACGCGGTCGGCGACGGCAGCGTGGTCCTGGCCTCCCCGGACGGCGGCGCCTCCTGGCGGCCGCAGATCGCCGCCACGGGCAAGAATCTCTACGGGGTCGTTCTTCTGCCGGACGCGGAACGGGGCTGGGTGGTCGGCGACGGCGGAACCATCCTGGCCACGCGTGGCCGGGGCACGTGGTCCCGGCAGCCGAGCGGCACCACGGCCAACCTCTACACCCTCAGCGCGGCCACCCCCGACAGCGCCTGGGCGGTGGGCCGCGGCGGCGTCGTCCTGATGACACAGGACGCCGGAGCGACCTGGCACCAGCAGGACAGCGGCATCGCCAAGGACCTGCTGTCGGTCCACGTCCGCCCGGACGCGCTCACCGGATGGGCGGCCGGCGATCACGGAACGATCATCGGCACCCGGGACGGCGGTGTCACCTGGCTGCCCCAGCCCACCCCCCGGGCCGATGTGCTGTGGGGCCTGGACTTCGCGGACGGGCGGACCGGCTGGGCCGTGGGCCTTGGCGGTACCGTCCTCGCTACCCGTGACGGCGGGACCACCTGGGAGTCCCAGGACTGCGGCACCCGGGACGACCTGTTCGGTGTGTACGCCGTCGACCCCCTGACGTGCTGGGTCGCCGGTGACCGGGGAACCGTGCTGAGCACCCGGGACGGCGGCAGCACCTGGCAGCGCGCGGAGACCGGCACGACACAGAACCTCAACGCCGTCGCCTTCACCTCCGACCGGCGGGTCGGTCTCGCCGTGGGACGCAGCGACATCGTCCTGCTCTCCGAGGACGGCGGAGCCACCTGGCAGGCCGGTTCCACGGGTACCGGCATGTCGCTGTGGGCGGCGCGGCCGGTCTCGGCACGGCATGCCTGGGTCGTCGGCGACGAGGGCAGCGTCCTGTCGACCTCCGACGGCGGAGCCACCTGGGAGACCCACCCCTACGGCCCGGAGCCGGACTCGATCATTCGCTGGTAGCACCCGTCCATTCACCGGCACCACGCCTCGGGCAGAGGAAGAGCAGAGGAAGAGCAGAGGAAGAGACATGAGCACGACGACCGAATTCCAGGATGTCCCCACCACCACCGTCGCCGACATCCTGGGCCGTGGGCAGGTCATGGACATCACCATCCGCCCGCTGTGGCCCTCGACGCCGCGCGTCGCCGGTCCGGCGTTCACCGTGCAGTGCCCTCCCGGTGACAACCTCATGCTGCACGCGGCCATCCATCGCGCGGAGCCGGGCTCGATCATCGTGGTGCAGTCCGGCGACCTGGACTACGCGCTGGCCGGTGGCAACGTCTGTGCCGTGGCCCAGCGCCGCGGAGTCAGGGCGTTCGTGGCGGACGGCCTCATCCGCGACCTCGCCGAAGTACGGGAGGCGGGCTTCCCCGTCTTCGCCCGAGGGGTCATTCCGTTCCCCGGCACCAAGAAGGCCGTCCTGCCGCTCAACGCCCCGGTGCACTGCGGCGGCGTGCGGGTGGAGGCCGGCGATGTCGTGGTGGCCGACGAGGAAGGCGTCGTGGTGGTCCCCGCCACCCGCCAGGAGGAGGTTCTCCTCGCGGCCCGGACGAAGCTGGCCAAGGAGGCCGCGGAATCCCTCGACGACTGGGAGGCGGCTCACCGGACCCGCATCGACAAGATCCTCGCCGAGTCCGGCTTCGAGGGCTGAGTAAGGCTGAGTGACGACGCCGCCATGCTGATACGCACCCTTCCGGAAGGCCGAGAGGTCCGGACGTTCCTGGGAATCGTCCTGGTCCTCACCGTGGGACAGGGCCTGTGGATGGCCCTCAACGCCGTGTACGCGACCTCCGTTCTCCACCTGTCCGCGGAGCAGTTCGGCATCGGCGTGGGAATCGCCGCGGGTGTCGCTCTGGCCCTGAGCACCCCCACCGGTCATCTGGCGGACCGCGTCGGCGCGCGGCGCGTGCAGATCTGGTCCCTCGTGGCGATGGGTCCTCTGTCGGCCGCACTGCTGCTCGTGTCGGACTACCCGTCCTACCTGCTGGTGATCAGCGTTCAGGCCGTGGCCTACAGCGCGAGCCGCGGCGCCCGCCTCGCCATGATCGCCGGTCTTGTCCCGCCGGAGAAGCGCGTCCCGGTCCGTGCCTACATGCGGACCATGAGCAACGTCGGCGCGACCGCCGGAGCCAGCGTCGCGGGCGTCCTGCTGGCGATCGGCAGCACGGCCTACTACCGGGGGGCCGTCGTGGCGGTCGCCCTCGCCTACCTGGCCAGCGGGCTGCTGACACTGCTGCTGCCGACGGTGCCGGGGCAGCCGCCTCGTCCGGGGCCCGCGCTGGTCGTCCTGCGCGACCGTCCGTTCCTCGCCTTCGTGGCGCTGGACGGCCTGCTCTCGATGCACAACATGCTGCTGGAAGTGGTGCTGCCCCTCTGGGTCCTGCAGCACACCGGCGCCCCGCGCTGGACGATCGCGGCGATCCTGTTGCTCAACACGGTGCTGGTGGTCCTGCTGCAGGTGCGGGCATCGCGCGGCACGGACGAGCCCACGTCCGCCGCTCGGGCCTCCCGGACCGGGGCCCTGTGCATCACCGCCGCCTGTCTCGTCTTCGCACTGAGCGACGGCGCCTCGGCGGTCACCGCCAGCGCCCTGCTTCTTCTCGGCGCCATCGCCCATGTCCTCGGCGAGGTGCGGCAGGCAGCGGGCAGTTGGGGAATCGCCTTCGGACTCGCGCCCGACGACGCCCAGGGTCAGTACCAGGGCACCCACGCCATGGGCGCCGACATCGGCAAGATGATCGCGCCCGCGCTCCTCACCTGGCTGGCGATCGGCCACGGAACCGTCGGCTGGATCGTCATGGCCGCCGGGTTCGCCGTGCTGGGCGCGGCCATGCCTCCGCTCGTGGCCTGGTCCCGCCGCGGCCGGAAAACCGAAGTGCCTGCCTCCGCCTAGCCGTTGGGCCGGCTCGTGGCCCAGTCGCCTGGCCGGCCCGCGGCCCAGCCGCCGCCGGGCCGGCCCGCCGCGCTCATCCGGACGTGACAGGCAGCACGTCCGGGGACAGCGCCCCGGCGTGCGCCACCGCACTCGTCATCCGGCGTCTGTGGTGGCGTCGGCACAGCACTTCGTAGCCGACCTCCAGTGGCGAACGGTCCACGTCCCCCACCACGACCTGCTCGCCCTCGACCACCATCTCGCCGTCCACGGTGCGCGCGTTGTGCGTGGCCCGTGCCCCGCACCAGCACAACGTCTCGACCTGGAGGGCCTCCACCCGGTCGGCGAGCTCGATCAGCCGCTGCGAGCCGGGGAACAGCTTGGTGCGGAAGTCCGTGGTGATGCCGAACGCGAAGACATCCAGCTCCAGGTCGTCCACGATCCGGGCGAGCTGATCGATCTGACCGGAGTCCAGGAACTGGGACTCGTCCACGATGACGTAGTCGACCTTGCCGCCCCGTGAGAGCTGCTCCACCACATACGCGTACAGATCGAGGTCCGGACCGGCCTCCACCGCATCGGTCACCAGGCCCAGCCGCGAGGACAGCTTCCCCTCCCCCGCCCGGTCGTCGCGCGTGAAGATCAGGCCCTGCAGCCCTCGCGCCGACCGGTTGTGCTCGAACTGCAACGCGAGAGTCGACTTCCCACAGTTCATCGTCCCGGAGAAGAACACCAGCTCGGGCATGGGGAGTTGAGGACCTTTCGGTACGTACGTCGAGGGGGGCACTGCATGGGGGCGCCGCCGCGTGGGGCGTAGGGCTAGGAGCGTACTTCGAGCAGAGGGACGAGCTGTTCGACGGGGGTCATCGAACCGTGCATGCCGACGAGCGCGGACTCCTTGGGCTCGCGCTCCGTGGCGATGATCGCCACATCGTCGTGGGCGGCCGCGACGACGTCGCCGATACGCTCGTACACACGTTGATCAATGTGTGGACCGAACCAGCCCGCGGCGATCGCCTCGTCACGTCCCGCAACCCAGAACTGCTCGCCGAGGACCTCGCGCCACACCGTCAGGACGTCGTTCGCGGCGCCCGGCACCGCGTACACGTGACGGGCCCGGCCCTCGCCGCCGAGGAGGGCGACGCCCGCGCGCAGCTCCCAGTCCTCGTCGAAGTCGATGCGGGCGTTGTCGTCGAAGGGGATGTCGAGCATGCCGTGGTCGGCGGTGACGTACAGGGCGCTGCGCGGGGGCAACTGCTCCGCGAGGCGCTGGACGAGCCGGTCGACGTACATGAGCTGGCCGCGCCAGGCGTCGGAGTCGACGCCGAAGCGGTGGCCCTTGCCGTCCACTTCCGCGTAGTACGTATAGACCAACGAGCGGTCCCCCGCGGCCAGTTGCTCGGCGGCGAGGTCCATGCGGTCCTCTCCGGAGAGCCTGCCCCTGAAGGAACCGCCGCTGAGGGCGATCTTGGTGAGCGGGGTGTGCTCGAAGGTCGGCGAGGACACCTGCGCGGTGTGCACACCCGCCTCGTGCGCCCGCTGGAAGACCGTGGGGTACGGCTGCCACTTGTGCGGGTCGGTCCACGGGTTCCAGCGGAGCTGGTTCATCAGCTCGTCGGTGGCCGGATTGCGGACGGTGTAGCCGGGCAGGCCGTGCGCGCCGGGCGGCAGGCCGGTGCCCACCGAAGCGAGGGAGCTCGCGGTGGTCGCGGGGAAGCCCGCGGTGATGGGCCGTCCCGTGCCGCCCCGTGAGCTCTGCAGCAGCGACGTCAGGAAGGGCGCCTCGGCCGGGTGGGCCTTGAGCTGCTCCCAGCCCAGGCCGTCGATCAGGAACACGCAGTTCCGGTCGGCGGGGGCGAGTTCGGCGATGGCGGGCGTCTCGTAGCCGGGCACGCCCTGGTGGGACACGAGCGTGGGCAGCAGGTCGGCGAGCGATCCCGCGCCGTACTCGGGCACGGGTGCGGTGTCGAGGGCGAGCGGTTGTACGTCGTCCCAGGAAGGCAGCGCCATCAGCGGGCGGTGTCCGCGGTCGCCTCGGACAGCGCCTGGGCGAAGGCGAGGGTCTGCCGCACGGCGTCGGGTCCGTCGCCCGCCTCGCTGACGCGCAGGCTCAGGTCGTCGGCGGTCGAGCTGCCGGTGTAGCCGTGGTCGGCCTCGCAGTTGGGGTCACCGCAGGCCGCGGGCTCCAGGTCGATGCGCGACACGGCGCCCCAGCCGATCGTCAGGACGACCTCGCGGGGCAGCGTCCCGGGAACGTACTTCTCGGGGTTGGCGACGACGCGGCTGACCACGACCGAGGAGATGCGGCCGATCTCGACCGACTCGGTGGAGGTCGTCGCGTACGGCGTCGGGGAGGTGCTGTCCGCCGCCTGCTCGTCGGTGTGGCTGACGATGAAGCGCGTGCCGGTCAGGACGAGAACCGTGACGTGCCGACGCACTTCGTTCGCGTCGAACGTGGTCTCCTGGTGGACCAGGTACGACCCGATGGCCTCGCCGCCGATCGCGGCCTCCACCGCCTCGGCCACGAGGGCCGGGTAGTAGCCGCTGCGCTCGATCGCCGCGCGCAGCCCTTGGGTCGTCGTACCGGTCTTTGCCATGCCGTCCATCCTACGGCCCGGTGCGGGGCGCACGGGCCCCGTGGCCGCCTCTGCCCCCTGTCAGCAGCCGGTCAATAGCCGGGAAGCGTGCGCGGGCCGAGGTCGTCGCGGGCCGGCGGGGGCGCGAGCCGCACGGAGGCACCGAGCACGGAGAGGCCGCGCTGGGCGACGACCACCGGCTCCAGGGAGACGGCGACCACCTCGGGGTGGTCGTCGACGAGCCGGGAGACCCGCTGGAGCAGCTCTTCGAGCGCGGGGGTGTCCACGGGGGCCGAGCCGCGCCAGCCGAACAGGAGCGGTGCGGTCCGGATGGACCTGACCAGGGAGGACGCCTCACGGTCGGTGACCGGGACGAGGCGGTGCGCGGTGTCGCCGAGTAGCTCGGACGCGGCACCGGCGAGCCCGAAGGAGAGCACCGCTCCGGCCGCGGGGTCGATGACCGCGCGCACGACGGTGTCGACGCCGCGCGGCACCATGCCCTGCACGACGGGGCGCAGCTCGGCGGGGCTGCCGAAGACGTCCGTCAACTCCTGGTAGGCTCGGCGCAGTTGGTCCTCGTCGGCGAGGTCGAGGCGCACTCCGCCGAGGTCGGCGCGGTGCCGCAGGTGCGGAGCGGTGGTCTTCAGGGCCACGGGGTAGCCGAGCCTGCCGGCGGCTGCCACCGCCGCGTCGGGATCGGGCGCGGGCAGGGCCTGTCGTACGTGGATGCCGTACCGCCCGAGGAGCTCGTGGGCGTCGTCCGGGGCGAGGGTGGCGCCGCGGGGGTCCCCGCCGTCCTTGGCGAGCAGCTCCGCGATGCGGTCCGCGGCGCCGCTCTCGTCGATGTCGTCGTACTCGTGCACTCTCCCCGGCTCGGCGGCCTCGCGCCGCCACTGGGCGTACCTGACGGCTTCGGCGAGGGCCCGGACGGCACGCTCGGCGGCGGGGTAGGCGGGGATCCTGTACTCCTCCGCAGGCGGCTCCACTGCCGTGTCCGTTCCCGTTGTGGGCAGGCGTTCCGCACGGCGGAACGGGTGGGCACAACTCTCACCGCCGGGTACCGAAACAGGAGCATCAGGCCGTGTGCTGGCAGCAGCCGACAAAGCTTCGGCGAGCCCTCCGAGCTCCACATGAACCACGGCCACCGGCTTCGCGGGCCACCCCGCGGCCGCGAGGCGCAGCTCCGTGGCCAGCGTCTCCGGATCCGCGGTGGTCCCGTCATCGCCCACCCAGGGAATCGCGTTGACGATCACCGCGTCGCACGCGTCGTCCGACAGCGCCTCGGCGAGCGCGACCCGGAAGTCGGCCGGTGTGGCCCCGGTCGTCAGATCGCGCGGCGGCAGCGGCCGCAGCCCGTCGGCGACGCACGCGTCGTACGTGAGGAGCCCGAGGGACTCGGAGTTCCCGAGGATGCCGACGCGGGGCCCGGACGGCAGCGGCTGTCCCGCGAGCAGCAGCCCCGCGTCGACCATCTCGGTGACCGTGTCGACGCGGATGACTCCCGCCTGGCGCAGCAGCGCGGACACCGTGGCGTGCGGGAGGCGGGTCGCCTGCACCGCGTGCCCGGTGGGCGCGATGCCGCTGTGCCGGGCGCCCTGCACCACGACGAGCGGCTTGGCGGTCGCCGAACGCCGCGCGAGGCGGGTGAACTTGCGCGGGTTGCCGATGGTCTCCAGGTACATCAGCGTGACGTCGGTGTCCGGGTCCTCGTACCAGTACTGGAGTACGTCGTTGCCGGACACGTCCGCGCGGTTGCCCGAGCCGACGAACGTGGAGAGCCCCGCGCCCCTGCGGTGCAGGCCGGACAGGAGCGCGATGCCGATCGCGCCGGACTGGGTGAACAGACCGATCCGCCCGCGCGCGGGGGACTGCGGCGCGAGCGAGGCGTTGAGCCGTGTCTGCGGAGAGGTGTTGATGACACCGAAGGCGTTGGGGCCGATGAGCCGCATGCCGTACGACCGTGCCTGGCGCACCAGTTCGCGCTGCCGCTCGCGCCCCTCGGCGCCGCTCTCCGCGTACCCGGCGGAGAGCACCACCAGGCCCCGCACGCCCCGCTCGCCGCACTCGGCGACGACCTGCGGCACCCGGTCGGCGGGCACGGCGACCACCGCGAGGTCCACGGGCTCCTCGATGGCCGCCACCGAGCGGTGCGCGGGCACGCCGTCGATCTCGGTCCCCTCGTCGAACGCGGCGTTGACCGCGTACAGGCTCCCGGTGAAGCCGGAGTCCCGGAGGTTGCGCAGCACGCTGCGGCCCACGCCGCCGGCGATCCGGCCGACGCCGATCACGGCCACCGACCCCGGGGTGAGCAGCCGCTGCACCGACCTGGCCTCGGCCCGATGTTCGCGGGCGCGCTGCACGGCGAGCGAGCGGTCGGTCGGCTCCAGGTCGAACTCCAGGCGGACGACACCGTCCTCGAAGCTGCGCTTCTGCTGATAGCCGGCGTCCGTGAAGACCTTGATCATCTTGGTGTTGGCGGGCAGCACCTCGGCCGCGAAACGGCGGATGCCGCGCTCCCTGGCGACGGCCGCGATGTGTTCGAGGAGCGTGGAGGCCACTCCCCTGCCCTGGTGGGCGTCCTGCACGAGGAAGGCGACCTCGGCCTCGTCGGCGGGCGCGCTGGCGGCCATGCCGCGCTCGTCGATGCGGTCGTAGCGCACGGTGGCGATGAACTCGCCGCCCACGGTGGCCGCGAGCCCCACCCGGTCCACCTGGTCGTGGTGGGTGAAGCGGTGCACGTCCTTGGCGGACAGGCGCGGATAGGGCGCAAAGAAGCGGTAGTACTTCGACTCGTCCGAGACCTGCTCGTAGAAGCTGACGAGGCGGTCCGCGTCCTCGGCCGTGATGGGCCTGATCCGGGCGGTCCCCCCGTCGCGCAGCACCACATCGGCTTCCCAGTGGGAGGGGTGGTCGTGCCGATCCTGCTGATCCGACGGGGGCTGCATGGGGCCCAGGGTACGGGTCGCGCGGCCGCCGGGCCCGGGGCAGGCTAGGAGAGGTCGAAAGGCGACCGGGAGCGGGACGTACGTCCGGCAGAGCACCCGCGACGGCATGAGACACTGGTCTAGACAAGTGTGAGACACCTGGAAGGGCAGCAACACATGGCTGAGCGCCGCGTCAACGTCGGCTGGGCCGAGGGCCTTCACGCCCGACCCGCCTCCATCTTCGTCCGCGCGGCCACGGCCGCCGGCGTCCCCGTGACGATCGCCAAGGCCGACGGCAACCCGGTCAACGCCGCCTCGATGCTCGCGGTGCTCGGCCTGGGCGCCCAGGGCGGCGAGGAGATCGTGCTCGCCTCCGACGCCGAGGGTGCGGACGCCGCCCTCGACCGTCTGGCGAAGCTGGTCGCCGAGGGGCTCGAGGAGCTTCCGGAGACGGTCTAGGACACGTTCCTTCTGGGACACGTTCTTCAGCAATACGTCGATGGGGTCACCCGGAATTCCGGGTGACCCCATCGACGTATGCGCAAGACGTTTTCGGGATCAAAAAAGAAACGCGCGCACGGCAGAGCAGGCCGTGCGAAATTCCCTCTCTTTGTATACGGCGCCTCCGTTAATTCCGGAGGCCCGCCGTGTTTACGGGATGTTGCGAATCCCTCACATACGCCCGACCGTCAGGCCGCGCAGGCGCAGGCGCCTGCGCATGGCGCCATCGGTGCACGCCCGTCGCCCGCTCGGCGTGCGCGGCGGTGAGCGCCCTGGCCCGCTCCGCGTCCCCGCGGGCCACCGCGTCGACGATCGCGGCGTACTCGGACCAGGACTCGGTCGGCGCCGCCGGCTGCTGCACGACGTACAGCCAGGCGATCTTGTGCCGGAGCTGGGTGAGCAGCGCGCTGAGCCCCGGGCTGCCGGACGCCTGGACGAGCGTCTCGTGGAACCAGCCGCCCAGCGCGCGCAGATCCTCCCCGCGCCCGCTCCTGCACCGCTCCTGGCCCAGCCTGACGAGGCCGCGCAGGACCTTGAGGTGCGCGTCGGTGCGGCGCTGCGCCGCACGGGCCGCGGCGAGCGGTTCGAGCAGCATCCGTATCTCCAGGAAGTCGGCGGCCTCCTGCTCCGTCGGCTCGGCGACGCACGCGCCCGCGTGCCTGCGCGTGACGACGAACCCCTCGGCCTCCAGGGTGCGCAGGGCCTCGCGCACGGGGACACGGGAGACGCCGTAGCGGCGCGCGAGGAGTTCCTCGGTGAGCCGGCCGCCCCTTTCGTGGACACCGGAGACAATGTCGTCCCGGATCGCCGTGCATACCGACTGCGCGGGAATGCGCATGACCGGACCTCCGCCTTAATCCCCGCGAAACGCGGTCGACCGACGCTCGTTCTCGCTCGTTCCGTGACTCTATTGCAGGGCGCCGGAATTTCCGACGGCGGACCGGAATCCATGGATATCTTTTGGCCAAGAACGGAGAAAGCCCCGGCTCTGTGCGAGCCGGGGCTTTCGGAGCCGTACGGGAGCCGTCAGACGTTGACGCCGTGCGAGCGCAGGTACGAGACCGGGTCGATGTCCGAGCCGTAGTCCTCGCCGGTGCGGGCCTCGAAGTGGAGGTGGGGGCCACTGGAGTTGCCGGTGGAGCCCGAGAGGCCTATCTGCTGGCCCGGGGTCACCGTCTGGCCGACGGTGACGCTGAGGGACGACATGTGGCCGTACTGGGTGTACGTGCCGTCGTTCATCTTGATGACCACGTTGTTGCCGTAGGCACCGCCCCAGCCGGCCTCGACGACGGTGCCGGAGCCGACCGCGTGGACCGTGGTGCCGGACGCGGCGTGGAAGTCGACGCCGGTGTGGCTGCCGGAGGACCACATGGCACCGCCGGTCTTGTAGCCCGTGGAGACGTACGAGCCGCTGATCGGCGAGACGTAGGTGTTCAGGCGCTTGCGCTCGGCCTCGCGGGCGGCGCGCTCCTTGGCCTCGCGCTCCTTCTTGGCCTTCGCCTTGGCCTCGGCCTCGGCCTTGCGCTTCTCCTCGGCCGCCTTCTTCTTGGCGGCCTCTTCGGCCTTCTGGGCGGCAGCGGCGTCGTCGGCGGCCTGCTGCTGCGCGGCGGCCTGCGCGTCGATGCTCGCGGCGAGCGAGTCGCCCACGGAGATCGCCTGGGTGAGGCCGGTGTGCTCGATGGCCGCGTCGTCGGCCGCGGCGAACGCCGGACCCGCGAGGCCTCCGATGACGCCGGTGGTGGTGAGCGCGGCGACGCCCGCGGCGTTCGCGGTCGTGCGCGTCAGGCGGCTCGGACGACGGTGCTTCCCGGTGGCACGGGTGAACGCCATGAAGCGGCTGATCCTTTCCTTCCTTCTCGCCTACCGGGTTAGCTGACGGGTTCGGAGCAGGAAGGTCTCCTACGGATCCCTCGCCTCGCGGCAAGGTGCCCGATTCACCCCAGGGGACATGTGGGTCCCCGGCTCCCCTGGCTCGCGCCGTACGGGGACTCGGCGATGACTGTCCGGTGCCGCGGACGCGGCGTACTGCGTGACGGACAGCCGGACCGACGCTAAGCGGGACATCTGTCAATCGACAAACAGAACTCGGCTTTTGTAGCGCACGCCACACGCCAGACAGGCAACCTCCATATGAATTCGGACATATGAGGACCCCGGCGGCCGAAACAGTCGCCGGGGTCCCGATATGTCCTGACTGCCACTCAGCCCGTGACCACGCTCACGTCGCCGATCCCGAGGGCCCTGACGGGCTCCTCGATCTGCGCGGCGTCCCCGACGAGGATCGTCACCAGGTGGTCCTCCGGGAAGGCGCTCACGACCGCGGCGGTGGCCTCCACGGTGCCGGTGGCGGCCAACTGCCGGTACAGCTGCGCCTGGAAGTCGTCCGGGAGGTTCTGCTCGACCTGGTCGGCGAGCGTGGCCGCCACGGAGGCCGCCATCTCGTACTTGAGCGGGGCGACGCCCACCAGGTTCTGCACGGCCACGTCGCGCTCGGCGTCCGTGAGGCCCTCGGCGGCGAGGGTGCGCAGGACCTTCCAGAGGTCGTCGAGCGCGGGCCCCGTGGACGCGGTGTCGACCGAGCCGCTGATGGCGAGCATGGCCGCGCCCGTGCCGTCCGGGGCGGAGCGCAGGACCTGGCTGAACGCCCGTACGCCGTAGGTGTATCCCTTCTCCTCGCGCAGGACGCGGTCCAGGCGCGAGGTGAGGGTGCCGCCCAGGCAGTACGTGCCGAGCACCTGGGCCGGCCAGACCCGGTCGTGGCGGTCCGCGCCGATGCGGCCGATCAGGAGCTGCGTCTGGACGGCTCCCGGGCGGTCCACGATGACGACGCGGCCGGTGTCGTCGGCGGTCACCGGAGGCACCGGGAGCGGCTCGGCCGTGCCGCCCGTCCAGGTGCCGACGGTGTCCGCGAGGACGGCGTCCAGGTCGGTGCCCGCCAGGTCGCCGACCACGACGAGGGTGGCCGTGGCGGGCCGGACGTGCTTCTCGTAGAAGGCCCGGACCGCCGCCGAGTCGATGGCGGTGACCGTCTCCTCGGTGCCCTGGCGCGGGCGCGACATGCGCGAGGTGGCCGGGAAGAGCTGCTTGGAGAGCTCCTTGGCGGCGCGGCGCGCCGGGTTGGCGGCCTCGTGCGGGATCTCGTCCAGGCGGTTGCGTACGAGACGCTCGATCTCGCTGTCCGCGAAGGCGGGGGCGCGCAGGGCGTCGGCGAGCAGGCCGAGCGCCTTCGGGAGGCGGGAGACCGGCACTTCGAGGGAGACGCGGACACCGGGGTGGTCGGCGTGCGCGTCGAGCGTCGCACCGCAGCGGTCGAGCTCGGCGGCGAACTCCTCGGCGGAGTGCTTGTCCGTGCCCTCGTTGAAGGCCCTCGCCATGATCGTGGCGACGCCGTCGAGGCCCTCGGGCTCGGCGTCCAGGGGCGCTTCGAGGTGGATCTCGACGGCGACGACCTGCTGGCCGGGGCGGTGGCAGCGCAGCACGGTGAGGCCGTTGGGGAGCGCGCCGCGCTCGGGCGCGGGGAAGGCCCACGGCTTGGCCGTGCCCGCCTGGGGCTGGGGATGGAACTGCATCGTCGCGGCCTCGGTCACTTCGCCGCCTCCTCTTCCTCGGCGTCACCGGTGTTCTCGTCGGCGGTCTCGTCGGCGGCGGACACGGGCTCGTACACGAGCACCGCGCGGTTGTCCGGGCGCAGCCGGGCCTCGGCGACCTCCTGGACCTCTTCCGCGGTGACGGCGAGGACGCGCTGGACAGCGGTGAGGGCGAGCTGCGGGTCGCCGAACAGGACGGCGTACCGGCACAGTTCGTCGGCGCGGCCCGCGACCGTGCCGAGCCGGTCGAGCCACTCGCGCTCCAACTGCGCCTGGGCGCGCTCCATCTCCTCCGGAGTGGGGCCCTCCGCGGCGAAGCGGGCGAGCTCCTCGTCGACGGCGGCCTCGATGACGGGCACCTCGACGTCGCCGGAGGTCTTCACGTCCAGCCAGCCGAGCGAGGGCGCTCCGGCGAGGCGCAGCAGGCCGAACCCGGCGGCGACGGCGGTGCGGTCACGGCGCACGAGCCGGTTGTAGAGCCGCGAGGACTCGCCGCTGCCGAGGACGGTGAGGGCGAGGTCGGCCGCATCGCACGCGCGCGTGCCGTCCTCCGGAAGGCGGTAGGCGGCCATCAGGGCGCGGGCCGGGACCTCCTCCTCGACGACCTCGCGCAGCTCCTCGCCGATGCGCTCGGGCAGGGAGCCGTCGCGCGGCGGCTGCTTGCCGTCGTGCGAGGGGATCGACCCGAAGTACTTCTCGACCCAGGCGAGCGTCTGCTCCGGGTCGATGTCACCGACCACGGAGAGGACGGCGTTGTTGGGCGCGTAGTACGTACGGAAGAAGTTGCGCGCGTCTTCCAGGGTGGCCGCGTCCAGGTCGGCCATGGAGCCGATCGGCGTGTGGTGGTAGGGGTGGCCCTCGGGGTACGAGAGGGCGGTGAGCTTCTCGAAGGCCGTGCCGTACGGGACGTTGTCGTAGCGCTGGCGGCGCTCGTTCTTGACGACGTCGCGCTGGTTCTCCATGGACTCCTCGTCGAGCGCGGAGAGCAGCGAGCCCATCCGGTCGGCCTCGAGCCACAGGGCCAGCTCCAACTGGTGGGCGGGCATGGTCTCGAAGTAGTTGGTGCGCTCGAAGCTCGTCGTGCCGTTGAGCGAACCGCCCGCTCCCTGGACCAGCTCGAAGTGGCCATTGCCGTGCACCTGCTTCGAGCCCTGGAACATGAGGTGCTCGAAGAGGTGCGCGAGGCCGGTTCGCCCCTTGACCTCGTGGCGCGAGCCGACGTCGTACCAGAGGCAGACCGCGGCGACCGGGGTCAGGTGGTCCTCGGAGAGCACCACGCGCAGGCCGTTGGCCAGCCGGTGCTCGGTCGCTGTCAGGCCGCCGGAGCCGGCCTCGGCCGTGGCCGTGTGACCCATGGGCATGTACGTCCCTTCGATCGCTGGATCATCGCTGGATCAGAACACTGGATCAGAACAATTGCTGTCAGTCCTGCCACTGTATGCAAGCGTGCTGACACCTGACGAAGTTCCCGGTCCGCCCTCGGCGTAGTCGCGGCCGACGCCGCCACGGCACGGGTCGTGGTCGGCGTTGTCAGTGGGACAGTCCACAATGGTCGGCGTCAGATCCCGCACTTGCTTGGTGAAGGAGCCGCAGCAGCGATGGCCCGCCGCAGCACGAAGACCCCGCCGCCCGACGATTCGTTCGAGGAGAAGATCCTCGACATCGACGTCGTCGACGAGATGCAGGGCTCCTTCCTCGAGTACGCGTATTCGGTCATCTACTCCCGCGCGCTGCCGGACGCCCGCGACGGCATGAAGCCCGTCCAGCGCCGCATCGTGTACCAGATGAACGAGATGGGCCTGCGCCCCGACCGCGGCTATGTGAAGTGTGCCCGCGTCGTCGGCGAGGTCATGGGTAAGTTGCACCCCCACGGCGACGCGTCGATCTACGACGCGCTGGTCCGCATGGCCCAGCCCTTCTCGATGCGCCTGCCGATGGTCGACGGCCACGGCAACTTCGGCTCCCTGGGCAACGACGACCCGCCGGCCGCCATGCGGTACACCGAATGCCGCATGGCCGACGCCACCTCCCTGATGACGGAGTCGATCGACGAGGACACAGTCGACTTCACGCCGAACTACGACGGCCAGGAGATGGAACCGTCCGCCCTCCCGGCGGCCTACCCGAACCTCCTGGTCAACGGCTCGTCGGGCATCGCGGTCGGCATGGCGACGAACATGCCGCCGCACAACCTCAGCGAGGTCATCGCCGCCGCCCGCCACCTGATCAAGCACCCGGGCGCCGACCTCGAGACGCTGATGAAGTTCGTGCCGGGCCCCGACCTGCCCACGGGCGGCCGGATCGTCGGTCTGAACGGCATCAAGGATGCGTACGAGACGGGCCGCGGCACCTTCAAGACCCGCGCCACGGTCTCCGTGGAGAACGTGACGGCGCGCCGCAAGGGCCTCGTCGTCACCGAACTGCCCTTCACCGTCGGCCCCGAGAAGGTCATCTCCAAGATCAAGGACCTGGTCGGCTCGAAGAAGCTGCAGGGCATCGCCGACGTCAAGGACCTCACCGACCGTGCGCACGGCCTGCGCCTGGTCATCGAGATCAAGAACGGCTTCGTCCCCGAGGCCGTCCTGGAGCAGCTCTACAAACTGACGCCGATGGAGGAGTCCTTCGGCATCAACAACGTGGCGCTGGTGGACGGCCAGCCCCTCACGCTCGGCCTCAAGGAGCTCCTGGAGGTCTACCTCGACCACCGGTTCAACGTGGTGCGCCGCCGCAGCGAGTTCCGCCGCGGCAAGAAGCGCGACCGCCTGCACCTGGTCGAGGGTCTGCTCGTCGCCCTCCTGGACATCGACGAGGTCATCCGCCTCATCCGCTCCAGCGAGAACTCCGCGCAGGCCAAGGAGCGCCTGATGGAGCGCTTCTCGCTGAGCGACATCCAGACGCAGTACATCCTGGACACCCCGCTGCGCCGCCTGACCAAGTACGACCGCATCGAGCTGGAGTCGGAGCGCGACAAGCTCAACGGCGAGATCGACGAGCTGACCGGCATCCTGGATTCGGACGCGGAGCTTCGCAAGCTGGTCTCCTCCGAACTGGCCGCCGTGTCCAAGAAGTTCGGCACCGACCGGCGCACGGTGCTCCTGGAGTCCTCCGGCTCCCCCGCCCCCGCGGTCTCGCTGCAGGTGGCGGACGACCCGTGCCGGGTGCTCCTGTCCTCGACGGGCCTCCTGGCCCGCACGGCGAACGGCGAGCCGTTCGGCGAGGGCGACACCAAGCGCGTCAAGCACGACGTGATCGTCTCCGCGGTGCCGGCGACGGCGCGCGGCGAGGTGGGCGCCGTCACCTCCGAGGGACGGTTGTTGCGCCTCTCCGTGGTGGACCTTCCCCAGCTTCCGGAGACGGCGGGCTCACCCAACCTCTCCGGAGGGGCGCCCGTCTCGGAGCTGCTCTCCCTGGAGAAGGACGAGAAGCTGATCTGCCTGATGACGCTCGACGAGTCCTCGCCGGGTCTCGCACTCGGCACCGAGCAGGGCGTCGTCAAGCGCGTGGTCCCCGACTATCCGTCCAACAAGGACGAGTTGGAGGTCATCACGCTCAAGGACGGCGACCGGATCGTCGGCGCGGCCGAGCTGCGCACGGGCGAGGAGGACCTGGTCTTCATCACGGACGACGCCCAGCTCCTGCGCTACCAGGCCTCGCAGGTGCGCCCCCAGGGCCGTCCGGCGGGCGGCATGGCGGGCGTCAAGCTCACCGACGGCGCGAAGGTCATCTCCTTCACGGCGGTGGACCCGGCGGCGGACGGCGTCGTCTTCACGGTGGCGGGCTCGCGCGGCACGCTCGACGACTCGGTGCAGACGACGGCCAAGCTCACGCCGTTCGACCAGTACCCGCGCAAGGGCCGCGCCACGGGCGGTGTTCGAGTACAGCGTTTCCTGAAGGGGGAGGATTGCCTGAGCTTCGCCTGGGCGGGCGCCACACCGCCGCTCGCGGCCCAGCGCAACGGCACCCCGGCCGAGCTGCCGGAGATCGACCCGCGCCGTGACGGCTCGGGCGTCTCACTGGCCAAGCCGGTGGCGGCGGTGGCGGGTCCGGTGTAGCGGCCCTCAGTCGACGGACTCGGCGTCCGGCTCCTGGACGTACCGCAGTACGCCCCACATGCCGTGCTCATCGGCCTGTGGGGCGTACTCACGACAGGCCTCGAGCTCCTTCTCCAGGGCGGGTACGTCGATGCCCGACCCGATGAGCACGAGCTGGGTGAGGCGCGGCTCGCCCGGAGCCCACGGCTCGGGGTAGAAGCGCAGGAACCGCCCCACGGCGTGCACCTCGTAGCGGTTGCGGGGGTCTGCGGCGCCGAAGTCGACGTACCCCTTGATCCGGTAGAGCCCTTCGGGCCTGCTGTCGAGCAGGGCCATCAAGGGCCGCGGCCCCATGGGCACTTCGGAGGTGAAGGAGAGGCTTTCGTAAGCGGAGTGCAGGTGGTCGTGATGACCGCAGCGACGGTCGGCACAAGGCCCGTCGTCCTCGCCCTCCGAAGCGGCGGCACCGTCCTTCAGATCTTGGTCCCTCAGATCGTCGAAGGAGAGCTGCCCGACCCGCTCCCCCACGGGCGCGCGGTCGAAGAACAGCTCCACGTCGACGCGTCCGTACGAGGACGCGACGACGGCCGCGCGCCCGGCGAGCCCGCGCACGACACCGAGGACACGCTCACGCTCCGCTGCGGGCACCCGGTCGGACTTGTTGACCACCACGAGATCGGCGATGCCCAGATGCCGGTCCACCTCGGGGTGCCGCTCCCTGGTCGCGTCGAACTCGGCCGCGTCGACGACCTCGACGAGCCCTCCGTAGACGATGTGCGGGTTCTCGCTGGCCAGGAGCATCTTCACGAGCTCCTGCGGCTCGGCGAGGCCGCTCGCCTCGATGACGATGACGTCGATCCGCGCGGAGGGGCGGGCGAGCCGCTCCAGGTACTCGTCGAGTTCACTCGCGTCCACGGCGCAGCACAGACACCCGTTGCCGAGCGAGACGGTCGAGTCGCCGAGCTGCCCCGCGACCGACATGGCGTCGATCTCGATCGACCCGAAGTCGTTGACGATCGCCCCGATCCGACTGCCGCCGCTGCGGTGCAGCAGATGGTTGAGCAGGGTCGTCTTGCCTGATCCCAGGAATCCGGCGAGAACGACGACCGGGATCTGCTGCTTGTTCACGTGGGCCTCTCGTGTCGACGCTCGTACGGACCCCGGCGGATCCCGTACGACGAATGAAGACGGCCCCAGGATATGTGCGCGTAGTCGAGCCGCGAAGTGAACGATTGTTAGCGGCGCTCGCGGGGCACACATTGGGCACGGCGCCGGTCAGGGTGACAGGACTGTCCCTCTGTGCGCCTCCTCTCCGCCTCCCTGCCGGTCAGAGCCGCTCGGCACCCTGGGAGACGGCAAGCGCTGCCCACCGCTCGCCGGTCCGCTCCCTGTCGACCCGCACACGACGACCGGCGGACGGTCGCCCAAATCGGGGGATGACATGGTCAACAAGAGGTTCGCCACCGTAGGGCTTCGACCCGCTGTCGCCGTGGGGGTCGGCCTCATGGCAGGAGCCATCGGCACCCTGGCCGCACAGCGGCACACCATCGAGGCGCTCCGCGTACGGCTCGAGCACCTGGAACAGTCCACGCATGCGCAGCACGACGCCAACCTGGCCATCCAACAACGACTGCACTGGGAGCTGTTGAGCAAGGCCATCGACAATCAAGATCTGGCCGAGGTGTTGAACAACTACGCGGAGGACGTCAGCCCGCAGCGCCACCGCCAGTACCTCTTCGCCAACGCGCTCTACACGAACCTGCTGTTCTACCACCGGATCGGCAACATCGACCGCGACGAGTTCTTCGGGTTCGTGCGAGGAATCTTCCAGAACCCGATCGTGCGGGAGTACTGGACTGCCGGCCGGTACCAGCGAGCGACCATCGCGGATTCCTCGGACGAGGCAGAGCTCGGACGCATGGTGGACGATCTCCTACGCCAGCTGGAGGAGACCGACATCGATGAATGGTGGGTGGTGGGAGAGCCCCCGAGCGCGGAGTCCTGAGCGCCGCCGTCACCCTTGCGTCATCATTGCGCCAACTTTGCGCGAGCTGTGCGTGCGCTGTGAGCCTGCTGTGGTCCTGTGCGCCTCAGCATCACCGCGTCAGCTCAGTAACTGGCCGCACAGTGGGGCGTTTTTCCTGATGCCAACTCGGGTCGACTGTTGCGCAGACCGTGCAAGGAGTTGCCCATCCTCAACCGCCACTCCACGCCGCCCGGTCGAGCCCATCCCCACAAGGAATGCATCGCACCGCGCAGCCACAGTGCGCAGGCGCTCCAGCCTTGAGACCAGAGGGAAACGATAGTGAGCCAGATCATCCGTCGGATTGGTGCTTCTCCGCGCGCTCGGGGCAGCGTATCCGGGCAGAACTGCCCAGATATCTTCGAGTTGTCCGACGGCAACTTCGCGGTCATCGGCACGGATGCGACCGCGACACTCGACGCCGAGCTCCCCTCTGACGCATCCCGGGCGGACTACGAACGCATCGTGGTGGTCACCAGAGAAACCCTCGTGCGCGCCAAGGCCGACATCCCCGACAACTGAACCCGCCCAATCCACCCCGGGGCCTGCGCAGCTCAGCGGCGCAGGCCCCGCGCCATGTCAGCGCTCGCCCTGAACCGGCACCGGCACCGGAACCGGCGGCACCGCCCCCACATACCGAGCCGCCGGTCGAATGATCTTCGAATCCCGTGCCTGTTCCAGGATGTTGGCGCTCCAGCCCACCACCCGCGCGGACGCGAACGTCGGCGTGAACATCTCGCGCGGCAGGCCGCAGAGCTCCATCACCACTCCGGCGTAGAACTCCACGTTCGTGTGCAGTTCCCGCCCCGGCTTCAGCTCCGCCAGGATCGCCTCGACGTGCCGCTCGACCTCGACCGCGAACTCCACCATGCCTCCGCCGAATTGCTCCGCGATGCCCCGCAGCATCCGCGAGCGCGGGTCCTCGGTGCGGTAGACGGGGTGCCCGAAGCCCATGATGCGGTCCCCCGCGAGGACGCGCTCACGGATCCAGCCGTCGATGCGCTCGGGCGTGCCGATCGCGTCAAGGGTGTCCAGGGCCCGGCTCGGCGCCCCACCGTGCAGCGGCCCCGACAGCGCACCGACCGCACCCACCAGACAGGCCGCCACATCCGCACCGGTCGAGGTGATGACCCGCGCGGTGAACGTTGATGCGTTGAATCCGTGATCAATGGTTGAGATCAAGTACTGCTCGATCGCCCGGGCACGTGCGGCGTCCGGCTCCGAACCCGTCAGCATGTACAGGTAGTTGGCGGCGTACGAGAGGTCATCGCGGGGCTCGACGGGATCGAGGCCCTGGCCGAGCCGGTACAGCGCGGTGAGCAGTGTGGGCACCACGGCGGACGCGGCCAGGGCGTCCGCGCGGCGCCGGTCGTCGTCGATGTCGTACACCGGGCGGAAGCCCTTCGACGCCCCGAAGAGCGACAGCGCCGTGCGCAGCCCGGAGAGCGGCCCCGACAGCACACTGGCGCGGGCGATGGCGGGCAGCGCGTCGCGCACCTCGTCGGGAAGGTGGCGCAGCACCGCGGTCTGCGCGGCGAAGGCGGCGCTCCGCCCGGCGTCCGGCAGTTCGCCGTGGAACATCAGGTGCCAGACGTCCTCGAAGCTGCGGCTCTGCGCGAGCTCGACGGCCGAGTACTGGCGGTAGTGGTAGAAGCCCTCGTATCCCCTGACGTCACCGAGTTCGGTCTCGGTGACGACGACACCCGCGAGTCCTCGTGGGACCTCGACGGGCTCGGCGGGGGTGGTGGAGCCATTGATCGGCATGTTCTTCCTCGACTTCCTCCCTGGACTTGATTCGACTGTCCATGCTTGACTAAAGCTCTGTCAATATTGATCCAATCAATATCAAGATGCAGACATCGAGATGCGGATACGGTGACGACCATGACGGATCAAGGAACCGCGCACGACGGTCGGCGGCGGCTGAGCACCAAGGAAGCCGCCGAGTTGCTCGGCGTGAAGCCCGAGACCGTGTACGCGTACGTGAGTCGCGGCCAGCTCAGCAGCCGGCGCGGACCGGGAGCACGGGGCAGCACGTTCGACGCCAAGGAGGTCGAGGCGCTGGCCCGCAAGAACAGGCGCGAACCCGCGACGCAGACCACGGCCAACGAACTCTCCGTACGCACCCGCATCACACTCATCGACAAGGACCGCTACTACTTCCGCGGTGTCGACGCCGCCGAACTCGCCCTGGCGTACTCCTACGAAGAAGTCGCCGAGTGGCTCTGGACCGGAGTCCTGCGCCCCGGCATCGGCTTCACCGCCCCCAAGGAGACCGTCGCCGCGGCCCGTCGTGCCGTCGGAGCGCTGCCCGAGCACAGCGGACCGACCGACCGGCTGCGCGTCGCGGCCATCTCCGCCGCGGCGGCCGACCCGCTCCGCTTCGACCTCTCCGAAGAGGCGGTCATCGGCACCGCGCGCACGCTGATCCCCACGCTCGTCACCGCGCTCCCGCCGGTCAGGCACGACCACCGGGACGAAGGCCCGCTGGCCCGCCGCCTGTGGGCCCGGCTCACCGGCGCGAAGCCCGACGAGGCCTCGCTGCACGCGCTGGACACCGCCCTCGCGCTGCTCGTCGACCACGACCTCGCCGCGTCGACGCTCGCCGTCCGGGTCGCCGCGTCGGCGCGCGCCCACCCCTACGCCGCGGTGTCGGCGGGCCTCGGCGTCCTGGAGGGCCCGCTGCACGGGGCTGCCAGCGGTCTCGCCCACCGCATGCTCCTGGACGTGCTCGACCGGGGCAGCGCCACCCCTGTAGTGGCCGACGAACTCCGCGCCGGCCGCCGCGTCCCCGGGCTCGGACACCGCCTCTACCCCGGTGAAGACCCGCGCGCGCAGGCCCTGTTCGCCCTCCTGGAGGTGATGCCGAAGGCCGGCCCCGCCCTCGCCGCGGCCCGCGACGTGGTCGCCACCACCGCCCGCCACACGGACCTGAGGGCGAACGTCGACCTCGCCCTCGCCGTCCTCACCGCCTCCTGCGGGATGCCGGCGGAAGCGGGCGAGACCATCTTCGCCGTGGCCCGCACGGCGGGCTGGATCGCGCACGCCCTTGAGGAGTACGGGGAACGGCCGCTGCGCATGCGCCCCAGCGGTCAGTACGTCGGAGTGCGCCCGCCCCAGCCGCTGCCCTCCCCGGAGATCCCCGGAGAGCTCACCCCGTGAGGCGTGAACGACCCGCGTGGGAGCGCGGGTTAGGCTCACCTGCGTGAGTACGTGCGCGACCGCCTCGCGGGACATGAACGAGCCTCTCGCGGGGACCGCGGCCACCGCCAGGACATGGCTTCTGCTGGAACAGTCGGGCCCTTGGGGCGCCAAGGCGCTGACGTCCAGCCACTTCGATCCGGAGGTCGGCGGGGCCCTGGAGGCGGCCGCCGAGGGCACCGGCGTACGCGTCGCGCTCATCCGCCGCCCAGGACGCCACGCGGACTGCCACACCCCGACCCGGCACCAGGTGTACGTGGGGCACACATCGCCCGGCCGCACCTGGCTGCGCGGCGCGGCGACCGCCGACCCCAGCGAGCTGCTGAGCCTCGACTTCGCGGCCCTGGGCGCGGGCGACCACGGCGGCTTCGGCACCCCCCACACGGGCGCCCCGCTCGCCCTCGTCTGCACCAACGGCAAGCGCGACCGCTGCTGCGCCCTGCTCGGCAGGCCCCTTGCCGCCGAGCTCGCCGACGCGGGCGAGGAGGGCGCCTGGGAAATCACACATCTGGGTGGTCATCGCTTCTCGCCCACGCTGCTCGTGCTGCCGTACGGATATGCGTACGGCCGGACGGACGCCCACGCCGTCAAGGGGATCCTCGACGCCGTACGCAAGGGTCGTGTCGTCACCGAGGGCTGCCGGGGCAACTCCGCCTGGGAGCGCCCCGGGCAGGCCGCCGAGCTCGCGGTGCGCAGGTCGACGGGCGTGGACGCCGCGGGGGCCCTGAGCGTCGTCCGCACGGACGGTGCGGCCCCGCGCTGGGAGGTGACCGTCGCGCACTCCGACGGCCGCCGGTGGCGGGTCACCGTCGCACAGGGAGCCTCGCTGCCGCCCCGCCCGGAGAGCTGCGGCGCGGCCCTCGGTTCCCCGGCGCGGATGGACGTGGTGGCGGTGCGCGCGGTTCCCGACGAGGCCGGGAGGCCCGCCCACCGGCCGGCTCGCGAGGGCTCCTCGTACGAGATCCACGCCACACTGACTTCGGAGTAGCCCGCTCACGCCCGTACCGTTCGTACACATGAGCCCGACCTCCCCTGCGCGACGCCTCCGCCTCGGTCTGCCCCGGCGCGTGTTCTCGCAGGTGTTGCTGATGCAGCTGGCCATCGCCGCCGGGGTCGCGGTGCTCGCCACCGGCCTCTTCCTGGCGCCGTTGAGCGATCAACTCGACGACCAGGCCATGCGCCGCGCGCTCGCCATCGCGCAGACGACGGCAGCCCAGCCGCGGGTCGCCGAGGACCTGGCGGCTTCGCAGCCCACGGCCGAAGGGCCCGTGCAGGCCGCGGCCGAGCGGATCCGGCGGGCCAGCGGCGCCGAGTACGTCGTGATCATGAACAAGGAAGGCGTGCGCTGGTCCCACACCGACCGTGACCAGATCGGCAAGGTCGTCTCGACGGACCCCAGCGACGCCCTCGCGGGCCGTGAGGTCATGGAGATCGACAACGGCACACTGGGCCGCTCGGCGCGCGGCAAGGTGCCGCTGAGGGACGCGGAGGGGGACATCGTGGGCGCCGTCTCCGTAGGCATCGAGTACGACAGTGTGCGGGCCCGCCTGGTGCACTCGATCCCGGGGCTGCTCGCCTACGCGGGCGGCGCGCTCGCGGTCGGTGCGCTCGCCGCGTATCTGATCTCACGCAGGGTGCAGCGACAGACCCGTGACCTGGCCTTCTCCGATATTTCCGCCCTGCTCGCGGAGCGCGAGGCAATGTTGCACGGCATCCGTGAGGGAGTCGTCGCCC
The DNA here is from genome assembly GCF_040647455.1 of Streptomyces sp. NPDC041068. Taxonomy (NCBI): domain Bacteria; kingdom Bacillati; phylum Actinomycetota; class Actinomycetes; order Kitasatosporales; family Streptomycetaceae; genus Streptomyces; species Streptomyces sp. NPDC041068. The sequence continues at coordinate 105,003 of NZ_JBEZCG010000020.1, read as the reverse complement.
TGGACCGCGGCGGCCGGATCCGGCTGCTCAACGACGAGGCGCAGCGCCTCCTCGGCCTCGGCACGGAGGTCATCGGACAGCCGCTCGACGACGCACTCGGCCCGGGGCGTACGACCGATGTCCTTGCGGGCCGGGTCACCGGCACCGATCTGCTGACCGTCCGCGGCCAGCGCGTCCTGGTCGCCAACCGCATGCCCACCGACGACGGAGGCGCCGTCGCCACCCTGCGCGACCGCACGGAGCTGGAGCAGCTCGGCCGCGAACTCGACTCCACGCGCGGCCTCATCGACGCCCTGCGCGCCCAGGACCACGAACACGCCAACCGCATGCACACGCTCCTCGGCCTGCTGGAGCTGGAGATGTACGAGGAGGCGGCGGAGTTCGTCGGCGAGGTGGCGGGCGCACACCGGGTGACCGCCGAGCAGATCACCGAGAAGATCCACGACCCGCTGCTCGCGGCCCTGCTTGTCGGCAAGGCCACGGTGGCCACGGAGCGCGGTGTCACCCTCTCCGTGCCGCGCGACACCGCACTGCCCGACCGGCTCGTCGACCCGGGCGGCCTCGTCACGATCGTCGGCAACCTCGTCGACAACGCGCTCGACGCCGCCGCGGGCACCCACTACGCGCGCGTGGAGGTCGCCGTGCGCACCGAGGGACGTGCCGTGGTCCTACGGGTGCGCGACACCGGCCCCGGAGTCCCCGCCGAACAGCGCGAGACGATCTTCACCGAGGGGTGGACCACCAAGGAGCCACCGGCTCACGGCAAGCGCGGCATCGGTCTCGCTCTGGTCCGCAGGCTCGCCGAGCGGCAGGGCGGCAGCGCCGCGGTGGACGAAGCGCCCGACGGGGGCGCGGAGTTCACCGTCGTCCTGCCCGAGGCGCTCAGCGAGCCGGAGCTCGCCACCACGGAGGACACACGATGACCGGCACCCTGGAGGACACGTTGATCGACGTCCTGGTCGTGGACGACGACGTCCGGGTCGCCGACGTCAACGCCGCCTACGTGGCGAAGATCCCCGGCTTCCGGGTGGCGGCCAAGGCCCACAACGCCGCCGAAGCGCTGCGTCTCGTCGACGACGTCCCCGTCGACTTGGTGCTGCTTGATCACTACCTGCCGGACGAGACCGGCCTTTCGGTCGTACGTGCGCTGCGTGAGCGCGGCCATCAGACCGACGTGATCATGGTGACCGCGGCGCGCGATGTCGCCACGGTGCAGGCAGCGATGCGGCACGGGGCGCTCCAGTACCTGGTCAAGCCGTTCTCGTACGCGGGCCTTCGCGCCAAGCTCGATGCGTACGCGACGCTGCGCCGCACACTGGACGGCGGGGGCGAGGCCGAGCAGGCCGAGGTCGACCGGATCTTCGGCGCCCTCTCGGCGACTCCGGCACCCGAACTGCCCAAGGGGCACTCCCCCACGACGGCGGAACTGGTACGCCGGGCCCTGATGGCCGCTGACGGGCCGCTCTCCGCCCAGGAGTTGGCTGACCGCACACGGCTGAGCCGGCAGACGGCACAGCGCTATCTGAAGCTCCTGGAGCGTACGGGCCGGGTCAGGCTCAGCCTCAAGTACGGCGACACGGGCCGCCCCGAGCACCGCTACGAGTGGGCGGCCAGCGTCTAGCCTCCGCGCGCCTGCCGCGCCTGCCGCGCCTGCCGCACTTGCCGCCCCTCGCACGGCAGGCCGCCGGGGGCCGGCTCGGGACGATCCCGGGGAATCGTTACGCCGCACCGGCACCGGTGAGCGAACGCACCTCCGTCTCCGCGTGCTTGGCCTCGTCCGCCTCCTCGCGCGAGGTCACCGTGCCGAGCCATCCCGCGAGGAAGCCCAGCGGGATGGAGACGAGGCCCGGGTTCTCCAACGGGAAGTACTGGAAGTCCACCCCGGGGAAAAGGGAGTTGGGCCCTCCGGAGACGACGGGCGACAGGATCACCAGCGCGAGCGCGGGCAGCAGTCCGCCGTACACGGACCACACCGCTCCCCGCGTGGTGAAGCTCCGCCAGAACAGGGAGTACAGCAGCACCGGCAGATTGGCTGACGCGGCGACCGCGAAGGCGAGGCCCACCAGGAACGCCACGTTGAGATCGCGGGCCAGCAGACCGAGGCCGATCGCGACCACCCCGACCCCGGCCGCCGCGACGCGCGCCACGGCCACCTCACTGCGCGGCTTCGCCGACCGGCGCCTCAAGGAGGCGTAGAGATCGTGGGCCACGGACGCCGAGGAGGCGAGCGTGATGCCGGCGACGACGGCGAGGATCGTGGCGAAGGCGACGGCGGCGACGATCGCGAAGAGAACCGTTCCGCCTGTGGAGTCCGCGCCGCCGCCCAGATCGAGCGCCAGGAGCGGAACTGCCGTGTTCCCTGCGGCATTCGACCCGCGCACCGCGTCGGATCCCACGATCGCGGCCGCGCCGAAGCCGAGCACGATCGTCATCAGATAGAAGCTGCCGATGAGACCGATGGACCAGACGACCGAGCGACGGGCGGCCCGCGCGGTCGGCACGGTGTAGAAGCGGGAGAGGATGTGCGGCAGCCCCGCGGTGCCGAGCACGAGCGCGAGTCCGAGGCTGATGAAGTCGAGCCGCGCGGTCCAGTCACCGCCGTACTTCAGCCCTGGAGCCAGGAACCTGTCGCCGTGACCGCTGCGGTCGGCCGCGGTCCGCAGCAGTTGGTCGAAGTCCCCGTGGAAGCGCACCAGGACGAGTACGGTCAGCGCGATCGCGCCGCCCATCAGCAGGACCGCCTTGACGATCTGGATCCAGGTGGTGGCCCGCATCCCTCCCATCGACACATAGATCACCATGAGCGCGCCGACGCCGATCACCGTCCAGGTCTGCGCCGCCCCGCTCGTCCCGCCCAGCAGCAGCGCAACCAGCGAGCCCGCCCCCACCATCTGCGCCACCAGATAGAGAACGGACACGGTCACCGAGGAAGTTCCCGCCGCGATCCGCACGGGCCGCTCCCTCATCCGCGCGGCGACGACGTCCGCGAGCGTGAACCGGCCGCAGTTGCGCACCAGTTCGGCCACGAGGAACAGCACGACGAGCCAGGCCACGAGAAAGCCGACCGAGTAGAGCAGCCCGTCGTACCCGAAGAGCGCGATCAGCCCGGAGATGCCGAGGAAGGAGGCCGCCGACATGTAGTCACCGGCGATGGCAAAACCATTCTCCATGGGCGAGAAGAGCCGTCCGCCCGCGTAGAACTCCTCCGCGGAACCGTGCCGGTGGCGGCTCGCCCACGAGGTGATAGCGAGCGTGACGGCCACGAACCCGCCGAACAGCACAAGGGCGAGGGTCTGGTGATCTCCCGTCATCGCTCCGCCCCCGTCTCCCGCGCCACGTCCCACCCGTGCCGCTGCGCCTGCTCCCGCTTCTGCTCGAACACGGACCAGCGCAGATCGAGCGCCGCCCTGTCCCGCCGCAACCGCGCATGCCGCGCGTACGCCCAGGTCAGCAGGAACGTCGAGAAGAACTGCCCGAGCCCAGCCAGCATCGCCACGTTCACGGCCCCCGCCACCGGGCGCGCCATCAGTCCCGGCGCCGCCGTCGCGGTCACGACGTACGCCACGTACCAGGAGAAGAAGACGACGACGGCCGGGATCACGAATCGCCGGTACCTGCCGCGTACTTCCTGGAAGGCATCACTCCGCTGCACCTCCAGGTAGATGTCCGCCGGGCTCGGGGTCCGCGGCCGGGCGTCTGCCCGGGGCGGCACCACGGAGGCAGGCGCACCCGTGCCGTCCAGCTCTCCCCAGCCGGAGGCGAGGGCGTCGTACCAGGGATCCCTCAGGTCACCGGACCGGCCCCGACCGGCCTCGGCCCGGCCCGGCGCCTCATGGGAGCCGTCGCGCTTCTCCACCGAACTCTCCTTAGTCCACAGCCCTGTTCGGCCGCGTGCCCAAGGATGGACAGAACGGAAAGATCCCCAACTCTTCTCCCCACGCTCTTCACCCCATCAGGTGAAGTCACGTCAGGTACGAGCACCCCCCGGAGGCTTGGCGAGACCGTGCCGGTACGCGTAACGAACGGCCTGCGCACGGTCCTTGAGGCCTGCCTTCGCGAAGAGATTGTTGATATGGGTCTTCACCGTCGCGGTGGAGACGTGCAGCGCGCGGGCGATCTCGTGGTTGCTCATTCCCTCGGCGATCAGGACGACCACCTCGGTCTCCCGTGCGGTGAGCCCATCGGGAGGCTCCGCCGCGGGAACGGCCTCCGGCTCCGACAGCCGCTCGAGAAGCCGTCGTTGGATGCTCGGGGAAAGCCCCGCGTCCCCCGAGAGCACGTCCTCGACGGCCCGCACGATCTCGTCCCCGCCCGCGTCCTTGGTCAGATAGCCGCGCGCCCCCGCTCTGAGCGCCGGGAACAGCGAATCGTCGTCGGCATAAGTGGTGAGCACGACGACCTGCGTCTGCGGATACTGGGCACGGATGCGCCGCGTGGCCTCCGCGCCGTCGCAGCGGGGCATGCGCAGGTCCATCAGGACTACGTCCGGGGAGAGTTCGGCGACGAGGCGTACGGCCTCCTCTCCGTCACCGCCGGAGCCCACGACCTCGACCCCGGGCAACAGCCCCAGCAGCATCACGATCCCCTCGCGCACCACGGTCTGGTCGTCGACCACAATCACCCGCGCGGGTGGCTTGCCTCCCCCTTCAACAGGCTTGCCCTGCCCCTCCCGCCTGTCCCGCCCGTCCCGCACATCGCCATCGGTCCGGCCCGGCCTGTCACCTGCAGCTCCATCCGGCCTGTCACCCGCAGCCCTGGCGGTGCCGTCGTCCGTCGTCATCCCGGCACCCTCAGCGTCACCACGAAGCCCTCCTCGCCCGGTCCTGCCTCCAGGGACCCGCCCAGCAGCTCCGCCCGCTCACGCATCCCGAGCAGACCGTACCCGGCTCCGGAGGAGGCGAGCTCCCCCGGCGATCTCCCTCCCGAATCCCTTACGTCCAGCCTCACTTCACCCTCCCTGTACTCCAGGCACACCTGGACCTTCGCGCCCGGCGCGTGCTTGCGCACATTCGTCAGGGCCTCCTGCGCCACTCTGCGCACCGCCTGGGAGGCCTCGGCGGGCAGAGCGCGCCGCTCTCCCGTCACGGTGACCGACGCCCGGTCCGCGGTGACCAGCTCACGCAGGAAGTCCTCGACCGGTGTCATCTCCCCACGCAGTGCCGACAACGCCTGTCTGGTCTCGGCGAGCCCTTCCCTCGCCATGGACCGCGCCGCCACGACGCGGTCCAGGATCTGCTCCTTGGCCGCGTCCCCCTCGATCAGCAGGCGGGCCGCCTCCAGGTGGACAAGCTGCGCGGAGAGGCTGTGGGCGAGCACGTCGTGGATCTCACGGGCGATGCGGGCCCGCTCGGCGAGCGCGGCCGACTCCGACTCCGCTGCCCGCGCGGCCCGCTCCTGGGCGAGCAGCCGGATGGAGCTGCCCCGCGCCTCGGCGTCCAGTCGCAGGGTGTACCCGGCAAGGACGAGACCGACGACGGTGAGCGTCGTGACGAGCCAGCTGTCGTCGGCATACGCGACGTACCCGGCCATCGCGACGATCACGCACGGCACACACGCGACGAGCGGCAACCGCTCCAGAGCGGAGACGGCCGAGCCGCACCACAGCACCGCCGCGAGCATCCGCCAGTCACCGAGCTGCGCGGCGAGCGCGGCCCCCACCAGCAAGGCCATCAGCGCCAGCGACGGCCACAGCCGATGGGCGAACGAAACACGGAAGAACGCCCACCCCGCCCAGGTGGCGGCCGCGACCATGGCCGCTCCTGCCACCAGACGCCAGCCGCGGTCCTCGTGGAACGCGCTCCACAGCAGCGCGCCGAGGACCACCGCACGCACGACGCCGACGAACCACAGCCGGGCCAGGCTGAGCCCGGCCCACGCGAGCGCCTCCTGGGAGGGCCATCTCATCCACCGGTCCCAACTCACACGGGGTCCTTCCGCATCGACCCGTACGCCGCGTCGCCCACACCGTACGTCGAGCGTCCAGTGCGAGTGCCGGTGCCGGAGCCAGTGCCGGAGCCAGTGCGCAGGACGAGCAGGCCGCTGCGGACCAGCAGCGTGGCCGCCAGAGCCAGCATCAGCGCGGCGCTGCCCTGACGCACATGCAGCAGCGCGCCGATCCCGAACAGACCGGCCCGCAGGCCTATCCCGACGGCCCAGACCACCGCGGTGGCCTTGGTGCCCTTGCTCCACACGGTGCCGTCCGGCTCGGTCCACACATGCGAGGTCCGCGCCCAGCCGGCCCCCATGGCCAGGCCCACCACCAGCTCGGCGGCGAGCAGAGTCACGGACGCCGCCTGGTGCCGGGAGTCGATCAGATCGGGCTCGCGCACGGCCATGACGACCAGCACCGCCGGTATCAGCCACCAACGCCGGTCCGCGCCGATCTGCTGCGCCTTGAACTGGCGGACGACCACCAGCACCACGACGGCGCAGATCACCAGTGCGTTGGTGAGCCCGGACATGTCAGCCTCCGTACGACGTGCGAGGACGAGGCCGATCCGAGGAGGATCGACGCATTCGACGCTACGGAAATCGCCTGATCACGGGATCGGAGCAGGGGTTGAAAGCGGGTGGAGCCGTGTGCTCCACCCGTGGGTGGAGCACACGGCTCCTGCGGCGCGTTGCGAGCCCCCTCGACGGCTTATGCGTCGAGCTATGCGTCGATGCGCGAGCGGTCCAGCGTCGCCGCGGAGCTCGTGATGAACTCCTTGCGCGGCGCGACGTCATTGCCCATCAGCAGATCGAAGACCTGCTCGGCCGAGTCCAGGTCGGAGATGTTGATCCGGCGAAGGGTCCGGTACCGCGGGTCCATCGTCGTCTCGGCCAGTTGGTCGGCGTCCATCTCGCCCAGACCCTTGTACCGCTGGATCGAGTCCTTGTACCGCACGTTCTTGCGCTGCAGTTCGAGGAGCGTCTCGCGCAGCTCACGGTCCGAGTACGTGTAGACGTACTTGTCCTGGCCCTTCTTCGGCTGGCTGAGTTCGATGCGGTGCAGCGGCGGCACCGCCGCGAACACCCGCCCGGCCTCGACCATGGGCCGCATGTAGCGCTGGAACAGCGTCAGCAGCAGGATCCGGATGTGGGCGCCGTCGACGTCGGCGTCGACGAGCAGGATGATCTTTCCGTAGCGCGCCGCGTCGATGTCGAAGGTCCGGCCCGACCCGGCTCCTATGACCTGGATGATCGCCCCGCACTCGGCGTTCTTCAGCATGTCCGACACGGACGCCTTCTGAACGTTGAGGATCTTGCCCCGGATCGGCAGGAGCGCCTGGAACTCGGAGTTCCGGGCGAGCTTGGCGGTACCGAGCGCGGAGTCTCCCTCGACGATGAACAGCTCACTGCGCTCCACGTCGTCGCTGCGGCAGTCGGCCAGCTTCGCCGGCAGCGACGAGGACTCCAGCGCCGTCTTCCGACGCTGGGCGTCCTTGTGCTGACGCGCCGCGATACGCGTGCGGGCGGCAGCCACGGCCTTCTCCATGACCGCGCGGGCCTGCGCCTTCGCGTCCCGCTTCGTGGACGTCAGGAACGCCTTCAGTTCCTTGGCGATCACATTGGCGACGATGCGGTTGGCCGCGGAGGTGCCGAGCACCTCCTTGGTCTGCCCCTCGAACTGCGGTTCCGCCAGGCGCACGGTGACGACCGCGGTGAGGCCTTCCAGGGCGTCGTCCTTGACGATGTCGTCCTCGGCCACGCGCAGCACCTTCTGGGTGCGCAGCGCCTCGTTCATCGTCTTGGTGAGGGAGCGCTCGAAGCCGGTGACGTGGGTGCCGCCCTTGGGGGTGGCGATGATGTTGACGAAGGACTTGATCGTCGTGTCGTACCCGGTGCCCCACCGCAGCGCCACGTCCACGCCGAGCTCCCGGGTGACCTCGGTCGGCGTCATCTGACCGTGGTCGTCGAGCACCGGCACCGTCTCCTTGAAGGTGCCCTGGCCGGAGAAGCGGAGGACGTCGCAGACCGCCTTGTCCTGGGCCAGGTACTCGCAGAACTCGCTGATACCGCCGTCGAAGCGGAAGGATTCCTCACCCTTCGAGCCGCCCTCACCGAGGCCGAACTCGTCGCGCACGACGATGGTGAGGCCCGGCACCAGGAACGCGGTCTGGCGGGCACGCTGGTGCAGGTTCTCCAGCGAGAGCTTGGCGTCCTTGAGGAAGATCTGGCGGTCCGCCCAGTAGCGCACGCGCGTGCCGCTGCGGGTCTTGGGGACCTTCTTGACCTTGCTCAGCCTGGCCGACGGGTCGAAGGCCGCGTCAGGCCCCTGCTTGGCGAAGGCACCGGGGACGCCACGCCGGAAGCTGATCGCGTGGGTGTGCCCGGCACGGTCCACCTCTACGTCGAGGCGCGCGGAGAGCGCGTTCACCACGGAGGCACCCACACCGTGCAGACCGCCGGAGGCGGCATACGAGCCGCCGCCGAACTTGCCGCCCGCGTGCAGCTTCGTCATGACGACCTCGACTCCGGAGAGGCCGGTCTTGGGCTCGACGTCGACCGGAATGCCACGGCCGTTGTCCCGGACCTCTACGGAGGCGTCGTCGTGGAGGATGACCTCGATGTGGTCGCAGTACCCGCCCAGGGCTTCGTCGACGGAGTTGTCGATGATCTCCCAGAGGCAGTGCATCAGGCCGCGACTGTCCGTCGACCCGATGTACATGCCCGGACGCTTGCGGACGGCCTCGAGCCCCTCCAGGACGAGCAGGTGCCGCGCGGTGTAGTTGGAACCGTCCCGGTCTGCTCCGGTCAGCAACGCTGTGGACGGCACGGACGTCTCGGCGGTCACGCGGTTCGCTCCTCGCTGAATTTCAAGGGGAGTCCTTTGGGGTAAGGACGCGGCTTGGGTTGCCCGTCAGAGGGTACCGAGGCCTGGTAGAGCCGTTGTAACGCCACCCTCGTCTCAACTCAGACTAGTCCAGGCTCGCATACGTGTTCGATCCCTCGTTGGAGTGAAGCGCACGTCACGTTCCCTTCCAGGCATGAACCATTTAGGCTCCGGGCACGTCCTCATGAACAACCGGCAAGCCAGCCGGGGAGGACCTGACCTGACAGACAGCGCGAAACCGTAAGACACGTAAGAGACGCAATACGGCACATTCGCCGCCAACCGGCAACGGACAACCTCCTCGAAAAGAAACTTCGAGGAAAAGCCACGAGCGGGAACGTTTTCGGCCTGGTTGGATGTTGACCCTGGTACGACAGCTCGTCGAGCTAGAGAAGAGGCGACGTGACTACTGTTCTGACCCCCGCGAGCCCCCTGACGGCCGCTGATCGCTGCGACCGCTGCGGCGCCCAGGCATACCTGCGCGTCGTCCTGTTGAGCGGCGGTGAACTGCTCTTCTGCGCCCATCACGGCCGCAAGTTCGAGCCGGAACTCAAGAAGATCGCCGCTGAGATACAGGACGAGACGGAGCGGCTGACGGCCGTCCCCGAGAGCGCCACCGATGAGGAACGCTGACACCTCGCATCCACGACGAGCCAGCTCCGGCGCACCAGGCCGGTGAACGGGCGGCGGCCCCTGCCAACAGCAGGGGCCGCCGCCCGCTCTCGTCACAGGGGCCTCTGAGGCCCTTCTGAGCCGTCCTGAGCCTGCCGCCCGGCCGCCCCCGGGCGAGTGCGCGCCTCAGCGGCAGACACGCATCTCAGTTGTAGACACGCATCACTCTGGCAACATCCGAGATCCGCGTGTAGACACCCGGGCTCCCGGCGCGTCCGCAGCCGCTCCCCCAGGACACGAGCCCGATGAGCCGCCCGCGCGCGACCAGCGGCCCTCCGCTGTCCCCCTGGCAGGCGTCCCGCCGACCGTCCATCTCACCGGCACAGACCATGGTCTCGGCCGTGTACCGCCCGTCGGCACTGCCCGGATACGACTCCTCGCACACGGCATCGGGCAGCACCTGCACGCGCGCCGAGCGCAGTGTGCGTGCGTAGTCGCCCGCCCCCGTGGTGTCCCCCCAGCCGTACACGGCAGCGCCCGCACCCGCTTCGTACGCGGGATCGCCCGGCCCCGCCATGGGGATCGCGTACCCCTCGGGGAGCGGCTCGGCCAGCGTCAGGGCCGCCACGTCTCCGGAGTTCGTGTAGCTGTCGTACTCCGGATTGATCCAGACCCCGCTGACCGGGATCTCGCCGCCGTCCGCCGCCCGCAGGTCTCCGCGGCCGGCGATGACCTTCAGGTCCGACACCTCACTCAGCGGCACCCCGAGCACGTCCTCGCTCATGCAGTGGGCCGCCGTCAGGACCGTAGAGCGCCCGACCACCACGCCGCCGCAGAACTGTCCCGCGCGTGTACCCCCGAACCGGTCACGACTCGAGAGGGCCACCGCCCATGGACTGTCGGACGCCTGCGCCGGGCTGCCCCCGATGACGACGCTGTCGGCCGCCGCGGGTGCCGGGGAAGCCAGCGGCAGGGCGGCGGCAGCGGCCGCCAGAGCCAGTGCCCCCGTCCATGCTCGGGCGAAGGGACGACGCATGCGATCTCCTCACTCTGGGTTGCCATGGCATACCCAGAGTCATCCAGTGCCGCACACCGCGCACCCGCGCACGCGGAAGGCCCGAAGTCGCGTACTGCGAACTCCGGGCCTTCCGAGGGTGTGCTCTGACGGCTGTCGACGCCTAGTCGAGGTAGTCGCGCAGGACCTGCGAGCGCGACGGGTGACGCAGCTTCGACATCGTCTTCGACTCGATCTGACGGATGCGCTCACGCGTCACTCCGTAGACCTTGCCGATCTCGTCGAGGGTCTTGGGCTGGCCGTCCGTGAGACCGAAGCGCATGGAGACCACGCCCGCCTCACGCTCGGACAGGGTGTCCAGGACCGAGTGCAGCTGCTCCTGCAGGAGCGTGAAGCTGACCGCGTCGGCCGGCACGACTGCTTCGGAGTCCTCGATGAGGTCACCGAACTCGCTGTCGCCGTCCTCACCCAGGGGGGTGTGGAGGGAGATCGGCTCACGGCCGTACTTCTGGACCTCGATGACCTTCTCCGGGGTCATGTCGAGTTCCTTGGCCAGCTCCTCCGGGGTGGGCTCGCGGCCCAGGTCCTGGAGCATCTGGCGCTGGACACGGGCCAGCTTGTTGATGACCTCGACCATGTGCACCGGGATACGGATGGTGCGGGCCTGGTCGGCCATGGCGCGGGTGATCGCCTGACGGATCCACCAGGTGGCGTACGTGGAGAACTTGTAGCCCTTGGTGTAGTCGAACTTCTCGACCGCGCGGATCAGACCGAGGTTGCCCTCCTGGATGAGGTCCAGGAAGAGCATGCCGCGGCCGGTGTAGCGCTTGGCCAGGGAGACCACCAGACGGAGGTTGGCCTCCAGGAGGTGGTTCTTGGCGCGGCGGCCGTCCTCGGCGATGATCTCCAGCTCGCGCTTGAGCTTCGGCGCGAGCTTGTCGGCGTTGGCCAGCTTGTCCTCGGCGAACAGACCGGCCTCGATGCGCTTGGCGAGCTCGACCTCCTGCTCGGCGTTGAGCAGCGGGACCTTGCCGATCTGCTTGAGGTAGTCCTTGACCGGGTCGGCGGTGGCACCGGCGGCGGCGACCTGCTGGGCCGGCGCGTCGTCCTCGTCCTCGTCGGAGAGTACGAAGCCCTGGGCGCCCTCCTCGGCCGGCTCGCCCTCGCCGGGCTTGCCGGTGGCGGGTGCCTCCTCGGTGGCCTCGTCGTCGAGGAGCTCGTCGGCGTCCTTCTTGGAAGTGGCCTTCTTTGCCGCCGTCTTCTTGGCGGCGGTCTTCTTCGCGACGGCCTTCTTGGCCGTCGTCTTCTTGGCAGCGACCTTCTTCGCGGGCGCGTCCTCGGCGGAGCCGTCCGCGGTCGGCGCCTCAGTGGCGGCGGTGGCGGTGGGCTTCGCCGTGACGGTCTTGGCCGCGACCGTCCTGGTCGCGGTGCGCTTGGCCGGGCTCTTCGCTGCGACGCTCTTGCGGGGGCGCTTTGGCTCCGCGGCACTGACCATCAGCGTCACACCCTCTTCCTCGAGGATCTGGTTGAGGCTGCGCAGAACGTTCTTCCACTGAGTGGCCGGAATCTGGTCAGCTTCGAAGGCACGACGCACGTCATCGCCGGCGATCTGCCCATCAGCCTTTCCCCGCTCGATGAGCGCCATGACAGAGACGGATTCGGCGATCTCCGGCGGGAGCGTACGGGATGTGCTGGCCGACACGAACAACCTCTCGGAACGTTGGAAAACGGCTTCCGGCCCCGTCCACTGTGGACCGGAGCCGACGACCGGCGGCTGGGGATTGGGCCGACGGCGCGGGCGGGACCGGGGAGCTGTACAGCGCCGCGAACGACGGCTGTATTCCTTCCTCGGCTATCACCTCTTAGGTCATCGCGCTGTTCCTTGGAGCGTTACGCCCAATCTACGTGGCCCGAGTCACACCCCGTAAGTGCTCAAAAGCATCCAGATACGGTCACAAGCGACCTATACGCATGCACGAATGATCCCCCGATACCCGACGAAGCAACCCTCACCCTGTGTCGCCGGACCCACGGAACTCCCGCGGAGCCCGTGGCGGCCGGCGACACAGGGTGACGAGGTGCGATGACCGAGCGCACACCGACGGCGTCGGCGCGGCCGCGGTCAGTGCTCGCGCGGGGCGGGCACGACGCGCTCCACCTCCGGGTGGACGGTGAGCAGCTGCCGCATGGCGGCCTCGGCGCCGGCGCCGTCGCCCGCCGCGAGGGCGTCGACGATGCGGGAGTGGTGGACGAGGGAGGCCTCGCTGGGGCGGTCGCAGCCGGTGATCGGCCCGCCCGAGACCTGCAGGGCGGCCGAGACGATGCCGGACAGGTGCTCGAGCATGCGGTTGCCCGCGACCTGGATGAGCAGCGAGTGGAACTCCGCGTCGGCACGGGAGAAGGTGATCGAGTCGCCCTGCCCCAGCGCGTGCCCCATGATCTCGACCATGTCGGCGAGGCGCTGCTGCACCTCCTCGCGACCGTGTCCCGCGGCGAGCCGGGCTGCGAGCGGCTCGATCATCCAGCGCAGCTCACCGAGTTCGCGCCGCTGGTCGTCGCGCTGCGGCCCGAAGGCCCGCCACTCGATGATGTCCGGGTCGAGCAGGTTCCAGTCGCTGACGGGACGCACGCGCGTGCCGACGTTCGGCCGGGCGCTGACGAGGCCCTTGGCCTCGAGCACGCGCAGGGACTCACGGACGACGGTGCGGGAGACCTCGAAGCGCTGCCCGATCTCCTCGGGGACCAGCGGGCGGTCGGCGCCCAGGTCGCCGGAGACGATCATCTGGCCCAGCTGCTGGACGAGTTGGCCGTGCAGCCCGCGGCCGCGACTTCCGGCGGCGCGCCGGCCCACACGCCCCAGGTCCTGGTCGGCGCCGTCCCATACGGGAGCGACGACGCGCTCGCCACCGGGGGACTCGGCGTAGGGGTATCGGTCGAGGTCGCCCGGGCCTGCGAGACCGGAGTCGGCGGAGCGGGCGGTGGTCATCATGGTGTGCGCAAGGGTACTCACGGATCAGTTGTCGGCGTTGCCTCCAACTCCCTTGAGGTCTTTGGTGAAAAGCACACGAAAGGGTGATCGCTCACCCCGCCGCAATTGACGCCTTATCGGAAAGAAATGGGCGTTGTCCGGGGAGTTGTGCCCAGCCCTGCACCGGAAGGCGCCGGACGGTCGTCAACGGACTCTGCTACGCACGGCTGTGAGCAGATATGCGCAGAGCAGAGCGGTCAGCGACAACATCAGTGCACCGCCCACAGGTTGAGCGATCATGCGCACTCCCGCGGCCAGATATCGCTCGGCCCCGAACGGCCACTGCACCATCGCGAGATCCCGCAGCCGCGCAGGAAGCCCGGCCGCCGATCGCACAGATGGCCCCTCGACGGCTTTCTGTACGAGGGGTACGACGACAATCGGCACCGCGAGAACCGCGGCGAGCCCCGCGGTCGTGGACCGGAAGACGCCTGCGGCCAGTACCCCGGCCCAGGCGCAGCCCACCCCCAGGGCCGTCCAACTCGCGCTCAGCGAGGGCCAGTCGGCGGGAACTCTCGTGAGCTCTTCTCCGTATACAAGGTGGAGCAGCGCGGCGTCGGAGGCCACCGCGAGGACGCCCAGGAGCAGCGCCGTGGCGGCGGCGACGAGCAGCTTGGCGCCGAGCAGGCCGAGACGTCGCGGCACGGTGCCCCGATCCGCGGCGAGGGCGGGGTGGCGGAACTCGTCCCCGAACGCGAGGGCACCGAGCAGCCCGGCGCCCAGAGCAGCGGGCGGCAGCGGCAGTTCGTGGGGCCAGGCCGCGAGGACGCGTGGCTGCGGGGTGTGCCCTGCTCGGGCCAGGAAGAGACTGATCACGGCGGAGGTGGCGAGGACAGCGGCCAGGATGAGATAGCCGGTGCCGACACCCATCAGGCGGCGCAGCTCGTAGCGCAGCGGGCGAAGAGGGCTGCGACTGGGGCGGACGGTGATGGGAGGCGGCAGGGAGGACGCCGATTCCTGCGGGGCGGACGGGGCCGGAGGAGCCTCGCCGGGGTACTGGGCATCGCCTTCGAGCGGGACGGTGTCGTCGGCCTCCAACGGGATCAGGGGAACCAACGGAGGCGGAGCGACCTCGACCTGGTTTTCCGCTTCGCCGTCCGTCTCGGCCAGGGCTCGGACTTCGGCCCGGACTTCGGCCCGGACTTCGGCCGGGCGAGGCTCGGCGGGGACCTCGGATGTGGCCGACTCCGCCGCCTCGGCCTCCCTCTCCCGCCGCGACGGCCCCGCATCGCCGATCTCATCGGCCAGTTGATGCACGAGGATGCCGTGCCGATACGCGGTCTCCCCCACGTCGGCACAGTTGCTGCCGTACACGGAGAGCCTGTTGCCGTCCTCCTTGACCACCTCGATGGAGCGCTGTCCCGCGCGTGCCTCTTTGGTGAGGAACGTGCCGAGGCGGACGGCGTGCGGGCTCCGGACAGCGACGCGGGGACGGAGCCTGGTCCGCGCGAAGTCCGCCGCCTCCTGGTCGGCGACGAGCCGTCCGGCCGCCAGTGTGACGACGCGATCAGCGGTTCGGGCGGCTTCCTTGGGGTCGTCCGTGGTGAACAGGACCGTGCCCCCCTGACTCGCGTGGGCACGCAGAATCCCGTGCAGCCACGCGCTCTCCCTGGCCGAGAGTCCGTCGGCCGGCCCGTCCAGGACGAGCGTGTGCGGGTCGGCGAGCAGCGCGCAGGCAAGGCCCAGACGACGGTCCATGCCGCGCGAGAGGGTGCCGAGGCGCTGGTCGCGGAGGCTGACGAGGCCGACGACCTCAAGGACGTCGTCGGCGCGCTGGACGGGCACTCCGGCGGCCGCGCACAGCATGCGCATATGGCCGCGGACCGAGCGCCCGGGATGCCCTGGGACATCTCCCAGGAGGACGCCCACCTCACGCGACGGATGGGCGATGCGGTGCAGTGGACGGCCTCTGAAGTACGCGATTCCACGGCCCTGTTGAAGTTCGAGCATCAGCCGCAGCGCCGTGGTCTTGCCGGCGGCCTCGGCGCCGAGCAGCGCCGTGACACGGCCGGTGCGTGCCTCGAAGGACACGTCGTCGACGGCGGGCGGGAGCTCCTGGCGGGGATTGCTGGTCAGTCCGATGGCCTGGATCATCGCTTCTCTCGCAGGATGTGCGACCGCTCGGCGGCCGGGATCCGTCCGCCGGATCGGGGACGGACGAACCCCGTGGGTACTGCAGCAAGATAACGCGACATTTCTGCCTTTTCGGGCAGGGCATGGGCCACTGGTGTCCGCCGAGCGACACAGACCGGCAGGAGAGGCAGGTGACAGCGAGCGTGGGCGTCAGACCTCGGGGCGCAGCATCGGCGGGTTGAGGAGGGTCGCCCCGCCCGCACGGAAGAGCTGGGCCGGGCGTCCGCCCTGCCGGGTGGTGGTCCCGCCGGTGGGCACGAGGAAGCCGGGCGTGCCCGTCACCTTGCGATGGAAGTTGCGCGGGTCGAGAACGACGCCCCAGACCGCCTCGTACACCCGTCGCAGCTCACCGACGGTGAACTCCGGCGGGCAGAAGGCCGTGGCGAGGGAGGAGTATTCGATCTTGGACCGGGCGCGTTCGACGCCGTCCGCGAGGATCTGTGCGTGGTCGAAGGCCAGCGGCGCCGCCTGTTCGCCCTCACGGCCGTAGCCCCCTTGCTTGAGCAGGGCCTCGACCGGGGCCCAGCGCGCACTGTGCGCGTCGCCGCCGGCCCGCGGTGCGGGCAGGTCCGGAGCCAGCGCGAGGTGGGCGACGCTGACCACGCGCATGCGTGGATCACGCTTGGGGTCGCCGTAGGTCGCGAGCTGTTCGAGGTGCGCCCCATTGGCCTGGGCGGGAGCGTCGGGGTCATGGGCGCACAGGCCCGTCTCCTCGATCAGTTCGCGCGCCGCCGCTGCCGACAGGTCCTCGTCAGGCCGTACGAATCCCCCGGGCAGCGCCCAACGCCCCTGGAACGGCTGCTCACCCCGCCGCACGGCCAGCGCGCAGAGCGCGTGACGTCGTACGGTCAGCACGACCAGGTCGACAGTGACAGCGAAGGGCGGGAAGGCCGACGGGTCGTAGGGCGACATGCCGCGATCATAGTCGTCTGCCTGACGATAAACATCTCCTTCGCCCATTGCTCCCTGGTCCGGTTCACCGGACACACGGAGCCGCTCCACGGCGTGCCTCCGATCCAGGTCCAGCGGAATCACACCCCCAACTGCAGCCCGTCGGCCGCCTCCTCGACCATGGCGAGACCCAGACGGCTCACGCGTACGGAGAACGGGGCGCCCGCAACGCTGAGCGCGGTCAGCCCCAGCTCCCCGAGCGGAGCGCTGCGGACCGGCCTCAGCGTCACTGTGCCGGTCGGCGCGTCCGGCCTGATCCCGGCGAGCGCCGTGAGGATGTGCACCCCTGCGGCAGCGGCGGTGGCCGCCGGGCGGCAGGCCGCCGGGTGAGGCAGGGGCGCCCCGCCCTCCGTGCGCTGCTCCCCCGCGTACATCTCGGGGAGCCGGTGGCCGAAGGACTCGGCCGCCGAGAGCATGCCTCGCAGCAGCGAGCTCGCCTCCTTCTCGTACCCGGCCGCGGCCAGCCCGGCGACGGCGACCGCCGTCTCATGCACCCGGACCGCACCGCCCCGGTGCCCGAAGGGGTTGTACGCGACCTCCTTCGCACCCAGACTGCGCAGCCCCCAGCCGGAGTCCATGGCGGGCCCACCGAGCAGCCGCGCGAGCTGCTCGGTCTGCACCTTGTCGAGCAGGCCGGGGGCGAGCGCACCCGCCCCGAGCAGGCCGGTGTCCAGCAGGTGGGCCGCACCCCCCGTCAGGTGCGGAACGGGCCGACCGTCGGCCAGGAGGGCCGCTGCGGGCCTGCCACCCGCCCGGTCCTCCACCCAGAACGCCTCCCGGAACGCGGACCGCATCCTCTCCGCCCACTGCCGCAGACCGATCGAGTCCGCGCGACCGTGGGCATCGAGCAGGTCGGCGCCGAGCAGCGCGGCCCGGTGCGCATACGCCTGGACCTCGCAGCGCGCCGGTCCGCCCGGGTGGGCGTCCGTCAGGAACACGCCCTCGTCGGCCGCGGCGCGCAGCCACCGCAGGCACCGCTCCGCCACGGGCAGCAGTTCCTCCACCTCCTGTCCGGAGAGCCCCCAACGCCACGCCTCCGCAAGGAGCACCGGGAAGAGCAGGGTCGCCTCGGTGCCCGTGCATCCCGGCGGCAGGTGCGGCCCCGCATCCCGCAACGGACCCGGAATCATGCCCGACCTCGCTCCAGGACCCGCGAGTTGGCTGCGAGCGAGGGTGCGCAGCGTCCCTGCGGCGAGGCGAGTGCCGAGCGGCAGTGCCATGCGGGCGGCGGCCAGCGCCTCCGCCGGTGCGAGTCCGCAGCGCCACGGGGCGCCCGCTGCCGGGTACATGTCGGTCGGCTGCTCGGAGTCACGCAGCAGCAACGCCTGCAGATCCTCGACGGACCGGTCCAGGAGCGGCTGGACCCTGGGGTCGTCACCGACGGCCCGTGCCTGGGCGACGGAGCGCATCGCACCGTGCCCCGCCGCCCGGACGGGCCCACCGCCTTCGGGGCGCACCCGCAGCTCCACACTGCGCGATGCCCCCGGCGGCAGGTCCACCTCCCAGCGCAGCAAACCCGCGGAAGCCAGGGCGTCCTCGGGTGCGGGGTCGGCGGTGACCACGCAGTGGGCGGTGGCGGAGGACCAGCGCATGCCCGAGTCGTGCACGCTGGCGGGCAGCTCGGGCCCGGCCCTGCCGGACGCGACCACGCCCACCTCGGCCAGGTCCGTACCGAGCGAGACCTCGACGGGCAGCCGCAGGGGACGCACGGCCGCGCTGTGCAGGGTGATCCGCTCCGTGCCGTCCGCGTGCCGGATCCGCTCGACGACGACCTCCGGGTCGGGCCCGCCGTCCGTGGACAATCGGAGCGTCGCCACGAACCGGGCGCTGTCCGCGGACAGCATGCGGGCCTGCACGGCGACCGGCTCGCGCCCCGCCACCCGCACCTCGCAGCGGGACAGGATCCTGCGCCCCGCGCGGTAGAAGCCCTCCAGCCCTCGGCCGGTCAACTGCCCCTGGTCCGTGGAGATCGCGAGGGCGGGCAAGGCGACGCACATCAGCACGGTGTGCGCGGGCGGGAGCTCCACCGGGCGGCGTGACACCGGGCTCGGTGCCGGGCCACCGGGCCGGCTCGCGGGGGCCGGCACGGTCCGCCGGGGCCCCTCTCTGTCGGTTACGGGAGACGGAGCAGGAAGGGTCATGGGGCGGCTTCTTCTGCGTTGTCTGCGCTACGGAAGGTCGGAGGCGGTGCAACGGCGCGACCCGGTTACGGGTACCGCCACTCAGGTGAACGGAACGGCCCGGCTCCAAGTCACGCCTCCACGGCAGGAAGACGACCATGCGGAGCCAACTCCCCAGGTGCGCCACGCCGGACCGCAGCCGTACCGCCCATCCGGGCCAGCGCCGGAGCAACGCGCTCATTGGCCGTTCCTCGCGCTGCGCCGAAGGATGCGGGGGCGGTTCTGCGGCCCCGTGCCCGGACCTCCGGAGGGCCGAGCGCCACCGGAGGAACGAGTACCTCCGGGCCCGCGGGAGCCTCCCCCCGCCGAGCGCGACAGGCGGCGACGGAGCCGCCGGGCAGTACCTTCCGGAGCCTCCCCCGAGGCCTCCCCCGGGGCCGCCCTCAACTGCTCATCGGATTGCGGGTGTTCGTCGCGCTCGGTGCGCAGGCAGCGGCGAATCGACTCCGGGTCCACGCCTTCGTTGCAGGCGTGGTTCAGGAGGCGGGCGAAGGTGTATCCGGGGTCGACCTGGAGCGCCATGTCCAGGGCTTCCTGGCCCTCCGTGATATCGCCGAGAGACCAGGCGACCCAGCCTGCGAGGGACAGGGGCGCCGCCGCGTGCTCGGTGTAGGCACCGACGCAGCGTCGGGCCAGGGCCCGCCAAAGGCGCAGCGCGGGAGGCGCCTCGTCACCTTCCATCCACTCCGCCGCACGATCACGTGTCGTCCGAACCTGGAGCCCGAGAATCAGCGCGGCCGCCTCGTCGTGCGCGATCAGTTCGTCGTCCCTGCTGTCCGCCTCGAGGGTGCCGGAGACGGGAGGTGCGGCCTCGATGCGCGCCATGAGCCGACGGGCCAGGTCAAGCGTCTCGGCGGCGACGCCATGCCCTTCGTCATCCAGAATCCGGGGGACGAGTGCGAGACCGGCGGCGTCGAGCGCGCGCTCCTGCTCCGTCGCCGCGGCGGTCTTCCACGGAGTGAGTCGCGCCCTGATCTCGCTCTGCGTGGCGCCCGCGTGGACACCCATGTAGGTCGCGGCCGCGGCCAGGACCGAGGTACCGGGCCTGAGCAGGGGGATGCCCTCCGGTGGGCAGCATCGGGTGTCCGGACAGCAGTAGGTCCAGAAGCGGCCGTCCGAGATGCACACGACTTCGAACACCGGGACGTCGAGACCGCCGCACGCCGTGCGCAGCACCTGCGCCAGCGGCCGCAGACGCTCCACGACCTGCTGCCCGGACTCCATGCCGACGGGTTCCTGGCAGAGGAAGGCGACGACGCCCTCCGGGCGGGACCCCCTCCTCTCGCAACCACCCACGAGGCACTGGGCCAGCTGCTCCGCCACACACGGCCAGTCCTCAGTGCGGTCGGGGATGCCGAGGCGCACCCGGCCGCCGAATCGGCCCCGTTCGCCGTGCATGGCGATGAGTACGACACTCTCCTCGGGCTTGAAGCCGAGCAAGTACGGCAAGGCGTCCGCCAGTTCGGCCGGGGTACGCAGTGTGACCACGGGCTCGTCGGTCGACACACCGGGACCGATCCGGCCGCTCGGACTGATCGAGGCGCCGGAGCGGGCGACGCCCTCGGCACGGGTCGAGTCGTCGGGGTCGATCGGGCCGGCTGCTTCGCTGTGATTCGTCATGCGCCGACTCTGCCGCGGATCACAAGACTCCGGTTACCCCTGTGGATAACCTCGATCAGGGGCACGCCAAGAGTTATCCACAGCCTCGCGGACTCGTTCGCCTAATGTCCGACCCATCGGGTTGCATGGGGGCATGAGCAACGAAGACCTGCGCACGGCGGCTGATGCCGTACTCGCCCGCCTCGTCGGCGGACCTTCCTCCGCGTCCGGTGAGGCGCCCTCGTCGGACGGCCCCCGGCTGCGCGAGGACCAGTGGCGTGCGATCGAGGCGCTGGTCGCGGACAAGCGCCGAGCCCTCGTCGTGCAGAGAACCGGCTGGGGCAAGTCCGCCGTGTACTTCGTCGCGACCGCGCTCCTGCGTGAGCGGGGCAGCGGGCCGACTGTGATCGTCTCCCCGCTGCTCGCGCTCATGCGCAACCAGGTCGAGTCGGCCGCACGGGCCGGGATCCGCGCCCGAACGATCAACTCCTCCAACACCGAGGAGTGGGAGACGGTCCAGGCCGAGGTGGCCGCGGGTGACGTGGACGTGCTGCTGGTCAGCCCGGAGCGGCTCAACAACCCGGACTTCCGCGACCAGGTGCTGCCCAAGCTCGCCGCGGCCACCGGCCTGCTCGTGGTCGACGAGGCACACTGCATCTCCGACTGGGGCCACGACTTCCGGCCCGATTACCGCCGGCTGCGCACGATGCTCGCCGACCTCCCGCCCGACGTCCCCGTCCTGGCCACCACCGCGACGGCCAACGCGCGAGTGACGGCCGACGTGGCCGAGCAGCTCGGCACTGGAGGCGGCTCGGACGCACTCGTCCTGCGCGGCCCGCTCGACCGGGAGAGCCTGAGCCTGAGCGTGCTCCAACTCCCGAACGCCGCACACCGCTTGGCGTGGCTGGCCGACCACCTGAACGACCTTCCGGGATCCGGGATCATCTACACCCTCACGGTCGCCGCCGCCGAGGAAGTGACCGCCTATCTGCGGCAGTGCGGGCACACCGTCGCCTCGTACACCGGAAAGACCGAGAACGCCGATCGCCAGCAGGCCGAGGAGGATCTCCTCGCCAACCGTGTGAAGGCTCTCGTCGCGACCTCCGCCCTCGGAATGGGCTTCGACAAGCCCGACCTGGGCTTCGTGGTCCACCTCGGCTCCCCGTCCTCGCCGATCGCCTACTACCAGCAGGTGGGGCGCGCCGGCCGCGGAGTCGACCACGCCGAGGTGCTGCTTCTGCCGGGCAAGGAGGACGAGGCCATCTGGAACTACTTCGCCTCGCTCGCCTTCCCGCCCGAGGAGCAGGTGCGGCGCACGCTCGACGTACTGGCCCAGGCCGACAGGCCGCTGTCACTGCCGGCCCTCGAGCCCTTGGTCGAGCTCCGCCGCTCGCGGCTCGAGACGATGCTCAAGGTCCTCGATGTGGACGGTGCGGTCAAGCGGGTCAAGGGCGGCTGGATCTCCACCGGCCAGGCGTGGACGTACGACACCGAGCGCTATGCCTGGGTCGCCAAGCAGCGACAGGCCGAGCAACAGGCGATGCGCGAGTACGCATCGGCGCCCGGCTGCCGCATGGAGTTCCTGCGGCGCCAGTTGGACGACGAGGGCGCGGCTCCGTGCGGACGCTGCGACAACTGCGCGGGCTCGCGGTTCGGCGACGAGGTGTCCTCCGCGGCGCTGGACTCGGCGCGAGGTGAGCTCGGGCGCGCAGGCGTCGATGTGGAGCCCCGGAAGATGTGGCCCACGGGCCTGGCCGCAGTCGGCGTGAACCTCAAGGGACGTATCCCCGCGGGCGAACAGGCCGCTCCGGGACGGGCCTTGGGGCGTCTCTCCGATATCGGCTGGGGAAATCGGCTCCGCCCCATGCTCGCTCCCCAGGCCCCGGACGGACCGGTTCCGGACGACGTGGCCAAGGCCGTGGTGGAAGTACTCGCGGACTGGGCGAAGGGCCCCGGTGGCTGGGCCTCTGGCGCAGGCGACGCGCGGCCGCGCCCCGTCGGCGTGGTGACCATGACGTCGCTGACGCGGCCTCAGCTGATCCAGTCACTGGGTGCGCGGATCGCGGAGATCGGCAGGCTTCCGCTCCTGGGGTCCCTGGAGTACGCCGCCGGAGCCGATGCCGCACGGGTACCGCGGAGCAACAGCGCGCAGCGTCTGCGTGCCCTCGACGGCGCGCTGACGGTGCCTCCCGCGCTGGCGGCCGCGCTCCAGGAAGCGGGCGGACCGGTGTTCCTGGTGGACGACCTGACCGACAGCGGCTGGACCCTCGCCGTGGCCGCGCGCATGCTCCGTCGTGCCGGAGCCGAAGGGGTGTTGCCACTGGTCCTGGCCGTGCAGGGATGACAGAGGCGTCGAGGGCGGCGAGTTGGGCAGGGATATACACGGCGCATCGATCGATACCGGCAATCGGCCTCAACTGCTCGTTGCCGCAGGGGACTACGACGGGAAGAATTGGAACCGCTCCCGCGCGGCTCCCCGTGGTCCGGTAGGGCTGTGTTGCGGTGCGCTCCCCCAGTCCGCCCCCGCCCTCAGCATGGGCGCGTAGCCGAAGGGAGGACCGTGACCTTCGGATTCGCTCCGTCCGCCGCGGCATCGACGTCGGAGTTCTCGACGTCGGCCGAGATGTCCGCCGATTCCGCCCACCGACTGACCCGGATGCTCGAACCCGCGGAGTGGTCAGCCGCGGGGATCCCCCTGCTGCGCAATCCACGCGAGGTCGTGAGCGGCCTGTACTCCCGCCACCGGCCGACCCCGGCGACAGCCGTCGTGGCCGTGCTGGATTCGGACGAACGGCTGCGGGCGAGCGCTTCCTTCAACCGACGCGCGACCGTGACGGACGGCTGGGTGTTCCGCAACGCCCTGCTCACGCAGTTGCGTCGGGTCATCCCGCACGACCTGCGGCGCCGCACCCCTGTGCGCACCGCCGTGCTGCTCTACTGCCGTGACGGAGACGCCCGTTGGACCCAGGAGGACGGAGCCTGGATGTGGGGCCTGCGAGACGCCTGCACCCTGCACGGGCTGCGGTGCGGTGCGTACATCACGCTGACGCGCGACGGCTGGCAGGTGCTCGGTGAGGGACGCGGAGGCCGCAGACCGAGCGCCGGTTCGCAGCCCGAGCCCTTCACCGGGGCCGATCCGCCGATGCCTCGCACCGGAGGCGTCGCATCGGACGTGCTGCGCCGCGCGGCGGCACGCTGACGTTGCCCCCTGCGACGCCGCCCCCTGCTGGTCGCCTGGACGAGGACGCACAACCGCACGTCCTCTGCCCCCCTCACTTCACCGTCACCCGTACGCAATCAGCACGGATCGCCACTCGGCCGAACCGGCCGTGCGTCGCACGGCACACACGCCGTACACCGCACGTCGTACGCCGAACAGCGACACCACACGGCCACGGCCGCGCGGTGCTACCGCACGACCGGCACCGGGCGACGGCTGTCGGACACAGGCGTCAGACGCCGGCGCCCAGCATCGAGTTGATCCGCTGCGGATCACCGCAGACGATCAGCAAGGTCTCCGCGCGGGCCAGAGCCGTCGGCAACGCGGCCACCGCGGTCTCTTCGCTGCCGCCGTTGAGGGCGACGACGACCACGGGCCGAGCCGCGGCACGAGTGAGAGCGGCGGCGTCGGCATAGAAGACGTCGTCGCCCGCATCGTGCTGGGCCCAGTAGGCGGCCTCGCCGAAGGACAGCTCGTGCGTGGCCCACGGGTGCGGATCGCCGGTGGTGATCACCAGGACGTCCCCGGGCGCACGCCCGGAGTCGAGAAGCAGGTCGACGGCCTCCTCGGCCGCGTCCAGCGCACCCTCGACCGAGGCCGGGATCAACTGGATCTGCGGAACCGAAGCAGCGGAGGCACCACCGGCGGGCGCTCCGGAAGCGGAGGGACCGGGAGCGGCCGGGGCGGACGGCCCGGGCTTGGCGGCCGCGTCGCGCGGCGTGCGCTGCGCGGGCGGCATGGGCCGGGCGGGACCAGGGCGGCCAGGACGCGGCGGAGCCGCGGGGCGCGGGCCGGGTACGGGGCGGGGGGTCGGCGCGGTGCGGCCACTGGCCGGCGTGGCGCGGGGACCCTGGGCACTCTCGTGAATCTGAGGCTCCTCGGGAATGAGAGGCATGAAGTGTTGTCTATCAAACGCCGATGCGACTCGCGTCGGCGGGTGGCACATGAGTGCGACCGGAAGGGCCGGAAAAGCGTCAGAACTCAAAGCCGAGCTGACCCTCGATTTCCGGAACTTTTCCGTCCGCCCAGCTGCGGGCCTTCTTGAGGTGCCGCCACTGGGGCAACGCATCAAGATACGCCCACGAAAGCCGGTGGTACGGGGTGGGCCCCCGCTCCTCCAGCGCGGCCTTGTGAACCGGCGACGGATAACCGGCGTTGGCCGCAAAACCGAAGTCTGCATGTTCGATGCCCAGTTCGGCCATCATTTTGTCGCGCCGGACTTTGGCGATCACCGAAGCCGCGGCGACGGCCACGCAGGACCGGTCCCCCTTGATCACCGTACGAACCCGCCAAGGGGCCCCGAGGTAGTCGTGCTTCCCGTCGAGGATGACCGCGTCCGGACGGACCGGCAGCCCCTCCAGGGCGCGCACCGCGGCGAGCCGCAGCGCTGCCGTCATCCCCAGTTCGTCGATCTCCTCGTGCGAGGCGTGGCCGAGGGCGTGTGCCGTGACCCAGCTCTCCAGCTCCTCCGCGAGCGCGTCGCGCCGCTTGGGGCTGATCAGCTTGGAGTCGGTGAGCCCTTCGGGCGGCCGGCGCAGTCCCGTGACCGCCGCACAGACGGTGACCGGGCCCGCCCACGCGCCGCGCCCGACTTCGTCGACACCGGCGACGATCTTCGCTCCGGTGGTGGCGCGCAAGGAGCGCTCGACGGTGTGGGTGGGTGCTTCGTACGGCATGGCGCCAGACAGCGTACGCCGCCGAAGGCCGCCCGCGACACCCAGGCTTGCCGAGTCACCCCCGGACTCTTTCCGAGCACGTGGGCGCACGGCCCTCAGCGACGCAGCAGCGGAACCATCACCTGGTCGATCAAGGCCTCGAATTCCACGTCCTGCCATTCGCTGCCGCACACCTTCGAGCGATACATGAGCATGGCCGGAATGACGTCACACACATAGTCGTCCGTCCCTCCGGCACGCACCTCTCCGCGCTCGATTCCACGGCGCACGACCTCTTTGATCAGCTTCACGCTCGGCTCGACGACTCCTTCAAAGATCACGTCATGGAAGCGCTCGGCCGTTGCCGTGTCGCACTCGTGAAGCACCGAGCGCAGAGCGAATCCGGAACGCGAGAACATCGCCTCCCGCATCTGTCCACACAACTGGAGCAGGTCCTCCCGGACGCTGCCGAGGTCGGGAGCGCTCACGAGCTGCGGCAGCCCGACCCGCAGCGCGTCCACGACGAGGTCCTCCTTGGACGGCCAGCGGCGGTACACGGCGGCCTTGCCGGTCTGCGCGCCGGCGGCCACGCCCTCCATGGTCAGGCCGCTCCAGCCGACCGTGCTGAGTTGCTCGAGCGCGGCATCGAGGATCGCCCGCTCCAGCACAGGACCTCGACGCCGCGGGGAAGCCGCTCGAGCGGGAGCGGCCGTCCAGCGCGAAGTAACCATCATTTTCTCTCCGTTGAGCGAGCAAGGAAAGCAGCAAAGACAAGGAAGCTTCAGTGAACGCTTGCGTTCACTGAAGCCGAGTCACTACCGTAGTCGGTAACAGTGAACGGTTGCGTTCACTAGGCCACTTGCGGGGGATCATGACGAGCACCTCTCGACTGACGCAAGATCAAAAGCCCGGGGCCGCCCGCCGGGAGGGACATCCCGGCATGGCCCTCACCGTCATCGCGGCCTGCCAACTCATGGTGGTCCTGGACGCGACGATTGTGAACATCGCGCTGCCCCACATCCAGGGAGCGCTCAACTTCTCCACGACAGACCTCACTTGGGTCGTCAGCGCGTACACCCTCACCTTCGGCGGCATGCTGCTGCTCGGTGGCCGGGCCGGGGACATCCTGGGACGTCGCCGCGTCTTCATGGCCGGCATCCTCCTCTTCACACTCGCCTCGCTCCTCGGCGGATTCGCCCAGGAGCCCTGGCAGTTGCTGGCCGCGCGCGCCCTCCAGGGCGTCGGCGGCGCCATCGCGTCACCCACATCGCTGGCGCTCATCACGACGACCTTCCCCGAAGGTCCCGAGCGGAACCGCGCGTTCGGCGTGTTCGCCGCGGTCTCGGCGGGCGGTGGCGCAATAGGTCTGCTGGCGGGCGGCATGCTCACCGAGTGGCTCGACTGGCGCTGGGTCCTGTTCGTGAACGTACCCATCGGCATCCTGATCGCCGTTCTCACTCCGCTCTACATCAGCGAATCCCAGCGCCACCCCGGCCGCTTCGACTTCCTGGGGGCGCTGACCTCGACGGCCGGCATGGCCGCCCTGGTCTACGGATTCATCCGCGCGTCCGAGGAAGGCTGGCGCGACAGCCTCACCCTGGCGTCGTTCGGTACGGCGATCGTCCTGCTCCTGACCTTCGTGACGGTCGAGAACCGAGCGAAGGAACCGATCACTCCGCTCCGCATGTTCGCCGACCGCAACCGCTCGGGCACGTACGTGATCATGCTCAGCCTGGCCGCCGCGATGTTCGGGATGTTCTTCTTCATCGTGCTCTTCGTTCAGAACGTCCTGAACTACACCCCGATCGAAGCAGGCCTGGCCTTCCTGCCGGTCACCGTCGTGATCGCGATCGGCGCGGGTCTGTCGCAGAAGTTCCTTCCGGTGCTCGGTCCCAAGCCGTTCATGGTGACGGGTTCGGCCATCGTCGCCCTGGGCCTCGGCTGGCAGTCCCTGCTCGGACCGGACAGTTCGTACGTAAGTGGAGTGCTCGGCCCCATGCTGCTGTTCGGCTTCGGCATGGGCCTGAACTTCGTGACGCTGACGCTGACCGCCGTCTCCGGAGTGGCCCCCCACGAAGCGGGCGCGGCATCCGGACTGCTCAACGCCACCCAACAAGTGGGCGGCTCGCTCGGCCTCTCCATCCTCACCACTGTCTTCGGCACGGCGAGCCGGGACGAGGGCAAGGAACAGCTGGCCGACTTCATGGCCCATGCCACACCGGAGCAGAAGGCCGAGTTCGCCAAGACCCATGAGCTCCCCGCGCCGTGGAGCCACGAGGTGCTGGCCGAGGGCATTTCGACCGCCTTCATACCGGCGGTGGCCATGGCTCTCGTCGCCCTGGCCACCGCCGTGCTCGTGATCCGCGTACGCAAGAGCGACCTGGACGCCCTCTCCGGCACTGCGAGTGCTGCGGGGCCAGCGGGCGGCTGACCGGGCAGAGAGGGGCCTCAGCGGTACGAGGAGTACGAGGTGTCCACGCTCCCCGTGCCGCACACCCCCGGAGCCACCGACGGCGGCCGTGCCTCGATGATCCGCCGGGCCCTGGACTCCCCGAGGCTCGTCGCGTACCAAGGGCCGCGCTCGGTCCCGAGACCGTCGGCTATGGGCTTGATCGCACAGGAGCGCTGCGGTTCCGGCAGCTTGTCCAGGGCCGGGACCGCATCGGCGGACAGCTGCCGTGTGTAGTCGAAGTCGAACTTGCCGGTCTCCTCGTAGCGCTGCACATTGCGCTCGGCGATCAGGCCGTCGGGCGACAGCAGACCGAAGGCCAGCACCCCGACTGCCGCACTGGCGGCGACGGCGCGCGGCAGCCACCGGGCGCCCCAGACTCCCGCAGCCATGATCAACAGGATGATCGCGCCGAGCCAGAGCTCAATGCCGACAACCGAGATCCGCAGCCTGGTCAGGCCGTACGCCTCCACGTACATGTCCATGCGGCGCACCGCCGACGCCACTACGACGAGCGTCAGCGCGCACAGCGTGCCGAGCACCGCACGCACCAGCCTGCGGTCCCGAGGGTCGTCGCGAGGGGCCCAGCGCAATGCGAACACGATGACGAGGAGCGTGAGGAGGGTGGCGAGGAGCAGCTGCCAGAATCCCTGCCGCGCATAGGCGGCGTACGAGAGTCCGGTCTTGTCGAGGACGCTGTCGTATCCGCCGAAGAGAACGGTGAGTTGGACCGCGTTGAACGCCGCGAACAGCACATTGAGCACGATCAGCGGCAGCGCCCACTCGACCCGCCCGCGTGCACGGCCGCGCTTCACCACGAGCCGGTCCCAGCGCACGGGGGCGGCCGCGGTGTGCGCCGCGGCGAGGGCGCCGACCACCCCGACGATCAGCAGCAGGACGCGCCAGGGGCTTCCGGAGAGGGAGGCATCGGGTATCAACTCGCCGAGCAGGTCGGCGAAGGCTGCGTCGGCACCGGCGAACAGCGCTCCGAAGACCAGGAGCAGTACGACGGCCACGGCCACCGCACGCAGCACGGGCCCGGCACCGCGCGCACCTCCCGCGCGCTCGCGCACTCCGCGCCAGCCCCAGCCGAGCCCTCTGAGGATCGAGTCGAAGATGCCGAGGGGGCTCAGGAGTACGCCGGGCCAGGTCCGGCAACCGTGCAGCGCAAGCGAGGCGAGTGCGACCGAAGAGACGATCGCGAGGAACGACGGCCATCCGGCGTCGCGCAGAGCGGGCACAACGAGCAGAGCAAGCCCGCCGACGGCCCAGGTCAGCGACCAGGGACGAGGACGACGGCCGGCGGTCCGGGCCGCGAAGTACGCGGCGAGCGTGGCCGGGACAGCGACGATCAGCAGGTTCAGCGCCAGACCGTCGCCGAGCAACAGCATGCTCAGAAGTCCGGTGACGAGCACGCAACCCAGCGTCGCTGTCGGGACAGGGCCAGGCGGCCCGGCCCTCAAGTCGTCGAGCAGCGGCGTGCGCTGGGGCGCGGGGTAGTCCCAGGTGGCGTGGGGGCGCGGCGTCCCCCACCCCGTGCTCCCGCGACTCCCGTCGCTCACCGGGGCCGCCTCCTGTGCCTGCCCTGTCGGCCGGCCCGGCACCGGAACGGCGTCGCGTGGCTCAGACACGTCGGTCACCTCAGAGGCATCGGTCACCTCAGAGGCGTTGGGTGCGGCTGCAGCGTCTGGTGCATCAGATGCATCGCGTCTGACCGGTTCCTCGGACACGGGACCCCCTCCCGGCCGGTCCACACGCGCAGCGCACGGCGCTCGCAGGGCCGCAGGGCTACCGGAACCGGCATCTCGTTCAACGCACGCGAGCCAAGATCAACTAGCGACCCGCCCCAGCGTAGCCGGGCTCTCGCCCAAGGCCCTCCTGCCCGGTCATGCCTGTGGCACGACCGTGACAGTGGGGCTCATGGCGATCGGGCTCCCGGGGATCGAGGCCCGCCGCCCTCGGCGTCAGACCGCCCCGAGGGGGACCCAGCCGGGCAGCGTCTCGGTCCGCTCCAGCCACTCCGCGGGCGGTGCCCCGGCCTCACGGGAAGCGACCACGCCGCCCACGATGGCGCAGGTCGTGTCCATGTCGCCGCCCACCTGCGCGGTGTCCCAGATGGCCCTCTCGTACGAGTCGAGGCCGCGGGCGGCCGACCACAGCGCGAACGGCACCGTGTCATGCGCCGTCGTGCGACGCCCGCATCCGAGCACCGCAGCGACCGTCCCGGCATCGCCGTAGTCGAGCATGTCGCGCGCCCGGCGCAGCCCCGCGCCCACGGCACTGCGCGGCACCAGAGCGATGACGCCGTCGAGGAGCGCCTTGGGTGTCGGCGGTCCCGCGGGGTCGGCCGTCAACGCGGCGGCTGCGGCCACGGCCATGGCCCCGACGACGGCCTCGCGGTGCTGGTGCGTGGGGTAGGCCGAGATCTCCGCCTGGTGTGTCGCCTGCTCCGGGTCGTCCGCGTACCAGGCGCCGAGCGGGGCGATCCGCATCGCGGCGCCGTTGCCCCAGGACCCCTGCCCCTTGAAGAGCGCGGAGGCCAGCTCGCGCCAGTCCCCGCCTTCCCTCACCTGCCTCAGCAGGTGGTTCACGGCGGGCCCGTAGCCGCGGTCGAAGTCGTGGTGCTCGGCGAACGACCGGGCGAGCGCATCCTGGTCGATCCGTCGGTGCTTGATGAGGACGGCCAGCACGGAGCAGGCCATCTCGGTGTCGTCGGTCCACTGCCAAGGGGCGTCGGGCAGCTGTCGGCGCTTGAGCAGCGGGTAGTGCGCGGGCACGAAGAACTGGGAGCCCAGCGCGTCCCCCACCGCCAGTCCGCGCAGGCTGGCCAGAGCGCGCTCCAGGCGCCGGTCGGGAGAGGAGTCAGCGGTCATCGCCCTGCCACTCTATCCGGTGACGCCGTTCCAACCGGTGACGCCGTACGGCTCGGGCTCGCGCCAGCGTTCGAATGGCCGGTCCAGCGTGTACTTGCCGTCCTCACCGAGCACGAGCATCCTCATCTCCCCGTTTCCCGGATTGGACAGCGACTCGAACTCGGCCACCGACCAGTGGAACCAGCGCATGCAGAACAGCCGCATGGTCAGCCCGTGCGTGACCAGCAGGACGTTCGGAGGATGGTCCGGGGCCTCGAAGCTGCGGTACAGGCTCTCCAGGAAAGCGCCCACCCTGTCGTAGACGTCGGCTCCCGACTCCCCCTGCGCGAAGCGGTAGAAGAAGTGCCCGTACGCGTCGCGGTACGCCTTCTGCAGCCGTACGTCGTCCCTGTCCTGCCAGTTCCCCCAGTCCTGCTCGCGCAGCCTCGGTTCCTCCCGTACGCGCATCAGCTCGGGGTCGAGCCGGAACGCCTGCAAGGTCTCGTGGGTGCGACGGTACGGCGAGACGTACACGCTCACCCGCTCGCGGCCCAGCAGTTCCCGCAGGTGCTTGCCCGTCTCCCCCGCTTGGGACCACCCCGTTTCGGTCAGCGCGAGCGCGTGATCGGGCTCGCGCTCGTACACGGTGTCGTCGGCGTTTCCAGCCGACTCGCCGTGCCGGACCAGGATGATGCGCCGCGGGCGTGCCATGCGGAAACCCTAGATCGGCTCACCGGCGGGCGGCTCAGTCGGGTAGCCGTCCGGACTCCATCCGGCGTATCCGGCCCGTGAAGCGCCGGCGCAGCAACCGGTCGTGCGAGACGACGACCAGGGCTCCCGTCCACTGGTCGAGCGCCGCTTCCAGGTCCTCGACCAGGCCGAGTGCCAGGTGGTTGGCAGGCTCGTCGAGCAGCAGCAGGTCGGCGGGCCGGGCAAGGAGCCGCGCGAGGGCCAGCCTCCTGCGCTGTCCCGCGGACAGCGCGCCTACGGGCACGTGCAGGTCACGGGGGCGGAACAGGCCGTACGACAGGAGCAGTTCCGCCTGTTCCTCCTCGGTGAGTCCCAATCCCCTGCCGAACACCTCGAGGACGGGCTCGGCGGGGCGTCGTACCGGTATCTCCTGGGCGAGATAGCCGATCCGGCCTCTGCGAACCACCGTGCCCTCGTCGGGTTCGAGTACGCCCGCCATGGTGCGCAGCAGCGTGGACTTCCCCGCGCCGTTGCCCCCGTGGATCAGCAGCCGCTCACCGGCCGACACCGTGAGCTCGTCCACGGCCAGCCGCTCGCCCACGCGCACGTCCCGCAGGGTGACCAGGGCCCCCTCGGTGGCGCCCACCACAGGGCGTGCCGCGAAGCTGAGCGGCTCGGGGGGCTTGGGCACCGGCTGCTCCCTCAGCCTGCGGAGCCGTTCCTGTGCGTTGCGCACACGCCCCGCGACGGAGGCCTGTACCCGGCCTCCCGCCCGGTCGTACGCCATTTTGTTGTTGTCCTTCATGCCACGTCCGCCGGCGACGGCGTGGGCCGTGGTGGCCATGAACTCCTGGAGACGGCTCGTCTCCTCGCACCACTGCGCGTACTCCTGCTCCCAGCGCTGCCGAGCGGCCGCCCGCTCCGCGACCAGCCCCTGATAGCCCCCGCCGTGTCGCACCACGGTCCGGCGGTCGGCGTCGACTTCGAGAATCGCGGTGGCCACACGCTCCAGGAAGGTGCGGTCGTGGGAGACCGCGACCACGGTCCCGCGATGCGCGGACAGGGCGCTCTCCAACCAGTCCAGCGCACCTTCGTCCAGATGGTTGGTCGGCTCGTCCAGGAGCATGACCTCGGGTGCGGCAGCGATGAGGCAGGCCAGGCCGAGCCGCGCCTGCTCGCCGCCGGACAGGCTGCCCAGGGCCCGGTCCCGGCCGATGTGCCCGAGCCCAAGACCGTGCATCGCCTTGTCCACGCGCGCGTCCGCCTCATAGCCGCCGCGCAGTTCGAACGCCGTCAGTAGGTCTCCGTACGCACCCAGCTCCTGCTCGGTCGCGGAGCCGAGGCCCGCCTCGAGGGCACGCAACCTCCCCTCCAGCGACCGCAGTTCGGCCAGCGCCGCGTCGATCGCGTCGCCGACACTGCGGTCGGCCGACAGTTGGGGAGTCTGTGCGAGAAGTCCCGCTCCTCGCTCGGCGACGGTCACGACCTCGCCCTCGTCGGGACGCTCGTCGCCTGCCATCAGGTGCAGCAGCGTGGACTTCCCCGCGCCGTTCTCCCCCACGACGCCTATGCGCTCCCCCGGCCTGATCGCCAGCGACAC
This sequence comes from Streptomyces sp. NPDC041068, assembly GCF_040647455.1. Classification (NCBI taxonomy): domain Bacteria; kingdom Bacillati; phylum Actinomycetota; class Actinomycetes; order Kitasatosporales; family Streptomycetaceae; genus Streptomyces; species Streptomyces sp. NPDC041068. The sequence goes on along the minus strand of NZ_JBEZCG010000020.1, from coordinate 72,204 downwards.
CCCGTCGAGCAGCAGCCGCTCGCCACGCGTCTTGGTCACGCGATGCAGAGAGATCTGAGTAGGCAAAGGCACCCCCGGTTGTGATCCACCCGAACAAACGCAACCTCAGTTGCATTACGGCGAGTGTGACACACTGCTCGGACTAACGCAACACAGGTTGCGATTGCGTGCGAGGCAGGGCGACGGAGAAGGAACGAATCGATGGCGGACAAGCCGATGGCGGCCGACCGGAGCGCGGGCGCGCGGAGCCCGCAACAGCACGGATCCGACGGAGTCGAGCAGCGCGGACGAGCCGAGGCGACATCACCCGCACCCGGCACCCGCCGCCCCGGCGGCCGCACGGCCCGCACCCGCGCGGCCGTCCGCGACGCCGTGCTGAGCGGCCTCGCCGACCACGGCTACCCCGGCCTCACCGTCGAGTACGTCGCCGATCACTCGGGAGTCCACAAGACCACGCTGTACCGCCGCTGGGGCGGCCTCGAAGGACTGGTCGCCGACGCCCTGAACATGGCCGGCGAGGACACTTGGACCCCGCCGGACACCGGCAGCCTGGAAGGCGACCTCCGCGAGCTCGCCCGAGAAGTGGTCGATTCCTTCTCCGACGAAGCGGCGGCCGCGGCACCCACCGCCTTCGTCGCGGCGGCCTTCCAGTCGACACGGGCGGCCGAGGCCCTGCACTCCTTCTACGCCGAGCGGTTCAGCCGCTGCGAGGCGGTCGTCGCACGGGCCGTGGCACGAGGTGAGGCAGCCCCGGACACCGACGCGGCAGCCCTCGTCCGAGCCGTGTCCGCCCCGCTGCTGCTCCGCGTGTTCATCACGCGCGAGCCGATCGACATGGCGCTCGCCGAGCAATCGGCGGCGGCAGCCGTCGCCGCCACCCGCGAGGGCGCGTACACCAGGCGGTGACGGCGCCGGTACGTCAGTGAAGTGCGGGGCTCACGCCCGCACCCGCACCCACAGCGGAGCCGCGTTCACACCGTCCACGACGGCTCCAAGTTCACGACGTCACCCGCCAGCGCGGCGACATCCGCCTCCGTCTGCGCTCGCAGCGAGAGGCGCTCCACCCGCTCCACGCGGTACTTGCCGTGCTCCGCGGCCGACTGCCACATGGAGAGCACCAGGAATTCATGGCCGGGCGCCTCTCCGAAGAGACCCCGCAGCATTCCCGGCGAACCGGCCATCGCCGGGTTCCAGACCTTCTCCTGCATCAACGCGAAGTGCTCCACCCGCGCCTCACGGACCCGGCAGTGCGCGACGCGCACCACGTCCGCGTCCGTGAAGCGCGGTTCGAACCCCGTCTTCACATCGAATCGGTGGTCGAAGAGCTTGGCCTGGAGGTCCTTGTAAGTGCCCGACTGAGCAGCCGCGAGACGGTCGTGCGAGCGAGCCATGAAGGAGTCGTAAAAAGCACGGCTCTCCCAGAAGGCGAAGACATGGGCGACCCCCGGCCGGCCTCTGCTCCACCCCCCGCCCTGCCCCCGGAACCCCGGCTCCCCCAGAAGCCCCGCCCACTTCCGCTGCCCTCGCTCGAACCCCCGACGATCGACCACGGTGCAGCGAATCCACTTGACCAGCACCGCGCCATCGTACGGCGCGGAGCGTGGCCCGGGTCACGCTCCGGCGTAGTGCACCCGGATCAGCTCGGACGAATCATCGGCATCAAGTTCAATACCGAACTCCCGGACGAGAACATCCGTCAATTCGCCCACAGGAACGGTTCGTTCGTCCGTCGAACCGTCCGCGCGCGTCACCGTCAGCTGATCCCCCACGAGCCGACGTCGCGTCTCCGGAGAGGCCTTCTGCATCACCGGGCGCCGGATGAACGACGACTTGGGGTGGGTCGATGTGTAGTGGTTCATCACTACGTAGTCGACGGGAAGGCGCCGTTCCTGGGTGTACGCATAGAGGTCGAACCACCCCTCGGGGCCACATGTCCGCAGCACCAAGACCCCGTCGTCCTCCTGCCGAAGCCCGTAACGCCACTCCCCTTGCCGCGCCTCCGCACCGGCGCGCATCGGGATCGGTTCGAGCAGCCCGTCGCCGCCGAACCCGACGTCGCACTGCCACAGTTCGCCGTCCACCTCGACTTTCAGAAGCATGTGCGTCACCGCGCGCGTGGAGGACGCTCCGGCCCGCACACGGGCTCCAAGTCCGGTGACCTCGAAGCCGATGCGTTCGAGCGCCGCGGCGAAGAGAAGGTTCTGTTCGTAGCAGTAGCCGCCCCGCCGCCTGTGCACCATCTTGTCCTGCAATGCCGTCAGCTCCAGCGGAACCGGACGGCCGAGCATCATCTCGAGGTTCTCGAAGGGAATCGCCGCCACATGCTCCCTGTGGAGTGTGCGCAGCGTGTCCAGATCCGGCTTCGTCCCGCCTGTGTGCCCGAGTCTCGCCAAGTAGGCCTCGAAATCGAGCTCTTCCCCGTTCCATGTCATGCAGCGATGATCTCCAGAGCCGCTCCGCGTGCCAACCCGCTTTCCCCTCTGCCCAGTTGCCCCGCTCCTGACCAGGGACGCTACGACGTTGTCAGTCGTACGCCGTAGCGTGTATGTGGGACAGGCCTGGTGAATCCGCAGCGGCCAGGCCACAAGGAGGGGGTAGCCCAGTGAGCAGTGTCAGCAAGGGGATCAAGAAGGTCGAAGTCGGGCTCAGGTGGGATCCGAGCCCGGTCGGAGCACCGCCCAACGACCTCGACATCATCGCCGCGACGTACACGGGGGACGCTCCGTACGGCAACCCGGAGTACCTCGTGCACTTCGACAGCCGCTCCCCCGACGGCACGATCACGCTCAACCGGGACAGCAGGACGGGCCAGGGCTTCGGTTTCGACGAGGTCATGACCCTGGAACTGGAGCGCCTCGCCCCCTCGTTCACCCGTGTCGTCGTGGGAGTCGCCATACAGCAGCAGGAGCAGCAGAAGGTGTTCGGCGACATCGCGAACACCGCGGTCCGGATCCGCGAGGGCCACACGAACCTGGCACACACCGACCTGGCCGGTGTCTCCGGATGCACGGCCTCGACCGTCGCGGAATTCACCCGGGACGCATCCGGGGCGTGGTCGTTCCGCGAGGCCATCCGCGGCTTCGACGCCGACCCGACCACGTTCGCCTCGCTCATGGGTGCCGAGCTCTAGAGCGCGCCGTACGCCGGAGGCGGGCTCTCGCACGCCGAGCACGCCGAAGGGGACCGACGATGTGTCGATCCCCTTCGTGTGCCGTCAATCGGCTACCCGCGCGGCCCGTGCCGGAGTCGCCTCCGGCACGGCCTCACCAGGGTCAGCTGCAGCCGCTGGTCGAGCCGCAGCCCTCGCAGATGTAGCAGGAGCCGGCGCGCTGCATCTTCGTACCGCAGGAGAAGCACAGCGGCGCATCGGCCTGGATGCCCAGCTGCATCTCGACGAGCTCGGCACTGGTGTGCGCCTGCTGCGGGGCGGGCTTGACCGTCTCGGCCTCCGCCTTCGGCGTGGAGACCGCCTTCAGGGACTCGGTCTGCCGCGGCGCGGACTGGGCCAGGCCCTCGACGTCGACCTCGTCCTCGGCGGGCTCGTACGAACCCGTCTCCAGGTGACGCTGACGCTCCTCGGCGGAGTGGATGCCGAGCGCGGAGCGCGTCTCGAAGGGCAGGAAGTCCAGCGCCAGGCGACGGAAGATGTAGTCGACGATCGACTGCGCCATCCGCACGTCCGGGTCGTCCGTCATGCCGGCCGGCTCGAAGCGCATGTTCGTGAACTTGGAGACGTACGTCTCCAGGGGCACGCCGTACTGCAGACCGACCGAGACCGCGATGGAGAAGGCGTCCATCATGCCCGCGAGGGTCGAGCCCTGCTTGGACATCTTCAGGAAGACCTCGCCGAGACCGTCGTCCGGGTAGGAGTTGGCGGTCATGTAGCCCTCGGCGCCGCCCACCGTGAAGGAGGTGGTGATGCCGGGACGGCCCTTCGGGAGGCGCTTGCGGACCGGGCGGTACTCGACCACCTTCTCGACCGCGGCACGGATCGTGTCCTCGGTCTTCTCGGTGATCTCGGCCTTCTCGTCCTCCTTCTTCTTGGCGGAGAGCGGCTGGCCGACCTTGCAGTTGTCGCGGTAGATGGCGAGCGCCTTGACGCCCATCTTCCAGGCCTCGAAGTAGACCTCTTCGACGTCCTCGACGGTGGCGGTCTCCGGAAGGTTGACCGTCTTGGAGAGGGCGCCCGAGATCCACGGCTGGATCGCGGCCATCATGCGGACGTGGCCCATCGCGGAGATGGAGCGCTCGCCCATGGCGCAGTCAAAGACCTCGTAGTGCTCGGTCTTCAGGCCGGGGGCGTCGATCACATTGCCGTTCTCGGCGATGTGGGCGACGATCGCCTCGATCTGCTCCTCCTGGTAGCCCAGGCGACGCAGGGCCTGCGGCACGGTGCCGTTGACGATCTGCATCGAGCCGCCGCCGACGAGCTTCTTGAACTTGACCAGGGCGAGGTCGGGCTCCAGGCCGGTGGTGTCGCAGGACATCGCGAGACCGATGGTGCCGGTCGGGGCGATGACGGACGCCTGGGAGTTACGGAAACCGTTCTTCTCACCGAGGCGGATCACGTCCTGCCAGGCCTCCGTGGCGGCGGCCCAGATCGGCGTGTCCAGGTCGTCGATGCGGACGGCCGCGGCGTTGGCGTCGGCGTGCTGCTTCATGACGCGCTTGTGCGGCGTGGCGTTGCGGGCATAGCCGTCGTAGGCACCGACGACCGCGGCCAGCTCGGCGGAACGCTTGTACGACGTACCCGTCATCAGCGACGTGATGGCACCGGCGAGGGCACGGCCGCCGTCGGAGTCGTACGCGTGACCGGTGGCCATCAGGAGAGCGCCGAGGTTGGCGTAACCGATGCCCAGCTGACGGAAGGCGCGGGTGTTCTCGCCGATCTTCTGCGTCGGGAAGTCCGCGAAGCAGATCGAGATGTCCATCGCGGTGATGACCATCTCGACGACCTTGGCGAAGCGCTCGGAGTCGAAGGACTGGTTGCCCTTGCCGTCGTCCTTCAGGAACTTCATCAGGTTCAGCGAGGCGAGGTTGCAGGACGTGTTGTCCAGGTGCATGTACTCGCTGCACGGGTTCGAGCCGTTGATCCGGCCGGACTCCGGGCAGGTGTGCCAGGCGTTGATGGTGTCGTCGTACTGGATGCCGGGGTCGGCACACGCCCAGGCGGCCTCGGCCATCTTGCGGAAGAGCGACTTGGCGTCGACCTCCTCGATGACGTCGCCGGTCATGCGGGCGCGCAGACCGAACTTGGAGCCGGACTCGACGGCCTTCATGAACTCGTCGTTCACGCGCACCGAGTTGTTGGCGTTCTGGTACTGGACGGACGTGATGTCGTCGCCGCCCAGGTCCATGTCGAAGCCCGCGTCGCGCAGGGCGCGGATCTTCTCCTCTTCCTTCACCTTGGTCTCGATGAAGCCCTCGATGTCGGGGTGGTCGACGTCGAGGATGACCATCTTGGCCGCCCGGCGCGTGGCGCCACCAGACTTGATGGTTCCGGCGGAGGCGTCGGCACCGCGCATGAAGGAGACCGGACCCGAGGCGTTGCCTCCGGAGGACAGCAGTTCCTTGGAGGAACGGATACGGGAGAGGTTCAGGCCGGCGCCGGAGCCGCCCTTGAAGATCATGCCCTCTTCCTTGTACCAGTCGAGGATCGACTCCATGGAGTCGTCGACGGCCAGGATGAAGCAGGCGGACACCTGCTGGGGCTGGGGCGTTCCGACGTTGAACCAGACCGGCGAGTTGAAGCTGAAGATCTGGTGCAGGAGGGCGTACGCCAGCTCGTGCTCGAAGATCTCCGCGTCGGCGGGCGAGGCAAAGTAGTTGTAGTCCTCGCCGGCCTTGCGGTACGTCTTCACGATGCGGTCGATCAGCTGCTTGAGGCCGGTCTCGCGCTGCGGGGTGCCGACAGCCCCGCGGAAGTACTTGCTGGTGACGATGTTGACCGCGTTCACCGACCAGAAGTCGGGGAACTCGACGCCACGCTGCTCGAAGTTGACCGAGCCGTCGCGCCAGTTGGTCATGACGACGTCACGACGCTCCCAGACCACCTCGTCGTACGGATGTACGCCGGGGGTGGTGTGGATGCGCTCGATACGCAGACCCTTGCTGGCCTTGGATCCCTTGGCGCGGGAACCTCGTGCCGGGCCGCTCGTCGTCTCGGTCATGCCGCCTCCCTGTATCAGGCTAAAACGCCCTGAAGTGCCACGTTCTTCCCGTGGCACGGATGTGTGTCTGGTGTTGCGGGCATCACGGAGGACACCCTCAACAGGTCTGGTTCGCCGCCGGCCGGTCGATCAGCCGGTCAGTCGGCGGCGGTGGCGGGCACCGGGACTTCGACAGTCCCTCCAGGCCCGCAGTCGTTCACGACGCGCTCACCGTCCGCGTCGCACGGCTCCGCGTCGAGCCGCTGTTCCCTCAGCTCCCCGATGGCAGCCTCGAAGTCCTCGAGCGAGTCGAAGGCCCGGTACACGGACGCAAAGCGCAGGTAGGCGACGAGGTCGAGCTCCTGCAGCGGACCGAGTATGGCAAGGCCCACGTCGTGAGTGGTCAGTTCGGCGCTTCCGGTGGCGCGCACCGCCTCTTCGACCCGCTGGCCGAGCAGAGCGAGGGCGTCCTCGGTCACCGGCCGCCCCTGGCACGCCTTACGGACGCCATTGATGACCTTCGTACGACTGAAGGGCTCCGTCACGCCGCTGCGCTTGACCACCATCAGCGAGCACGTCTCCACGGTCGTGAAACGACGGGAGCAGTCGGGGCACTGACGGCGCCTGCGGATCGACGTGCCGTCGTCAGTGGTGCGGCTGTCGACTACGCGGCTGTCGGGGTGCCTGCAGAAGGGGCAGTGCATGGAACTCCCAACCCTCCTTCATGGCACGACTCATAAGCCTCAACGGACCCTTGGGGCCCTCGAAGCAGCCCCAAGCATAGGCGATCCCCGAGGCCCCGAAAGACCAGGGACCACAACTTCTGGGCCGCTGATGCAATCCAACCACTAGATCTGGGGTTTGGCCGCTTTTCCCGCCCTGCGCGTGTCGCGCCGCCCGGACCGCGCCGGAGGCACGAAGCTGTCACTCGCACCGCTCAGGAACGGGGGCCGGTGCCGGGTTGACAGGGCACCGGGTGGCACTATGGGAGCTCCACCGAGGGGCTCACGGCCTCGGCGGTGAAGCGTACCGTAATGAACCGAATTGCCATTCGGCCCCAGCGCGAGCCATACACCCGGACACATGATCACGTCAGGCAATCTGCGATTTTTCACTCGAACGTGTGTTTGGCGCAACCTTTCGAAAGCAACTACCGTTGGCTAGCTAGGGAGAGAACATCTCGAGAGGGGCCGACCGACGTGACCACCACCGCAGACAGCGCCACCATCACTGCCCAGGACCGCTCCCAGAGCCGACTCGAGCCGGTGCATGCCATGAATGAAGCAGCCACGAACCAGGAGGGGCCCAAGCCCACTCGCTCCCTGCCGGGCCGACCTCCAGGCATCCGCGCCGACAGCTCGGGGCTCACCGACCGGCAGCGCCGGGTGATCGAGGTCATCAGGGACTCCGTGCAGCGGCGCGGCTACCCGCCGTCGATGCGGGAGATCGGTCAGGCGGTCGGACTCTCCAGCACCTCCTCGGTCGCCCATCAGCTGATGGCTCTGGAGCGCAAGGGCTTCCTGCGCCGCGACCCCCACCGCCCGCGCGCGTACGAGGTGCGTGGCTCGGACCAGCCGAGCAGCCAGCCCACGGACACCACCGGCAAGCCGGCCGCTTCGTACGTTCCGCTCGTGGGCCGCATCGCGGCCGGTGGACCGATCCTCGCCGAGGAGTCGGTGGAGGACGTCTTCCCCCTCCCCCGGCAGCTCGTGGGTGACGGTGAGCTCTTCGTCCTGAAGGTCGTCGGCGACTCGATGATCGAGGCCGCGATCTGTGACGGCGACTGGGTCACGGTGCGCCGCCAGCCCGTCGCGGAGAACGGCGACATCGTGGCCGCCATGCTGGACGGTGAGGCGACGGTGAAGCGCTTCAAGCGTGAGGACGGGCACGTCTGGCTGCTCCCGCACAACTCCGCGTACCAGCCGATCCCCGGCGACGAGGCGACGATCCTCGGCAAGGTCGTGGCGGTGCTGCGGCGGGTGTGAGACTCCGCCCCTGACCGGGCCCCGGGACCAACTGCGCCGGTTCCGGGGCCCTGCTGCGTCTGGGAGCGCTCAGGCTGTGGCAGCGGGGGTGCTCAGTACTGTGGCACCGCCGCTTCAGGCACTGCCACAGCACCGAGCGCTACGCCTCTTCGGCCTTGGCCGCGGCGTCGATCGCTGCCAGGGAGCGGCGGACCTGGTTGCGGTCCGTCGTGTACCAGAAGTCGGGCAGAGAAGCCTTCAGATAGCTGCCGTAGCGCGCGGTGGCCAGGCGGGGGTCCAGTACAGCGACCACTCCGCGGTCCCCGGAAGCCCGGACGAGACGTCCCGCGCCCTGTGCCATCAGAAGGGCCGCGTGCGTGGCCGCGACGGCCATGAAGCCGTTGCCACCGGCGTCGTCGACCGCCTTCTGGCGGGCGCTCATCAGTGGGTCGTCGGGGCGCGGGAACGGAATCTTGTCCATGATCACCAACTGGCAGCTGGGACCCGGCACGTCGACGCCCTGCCAGAGCGAGAGGGTCCCGAAGAGACAGGTCTTCGAGTCCGCCGCGAAGCCCTTGATCAGCTCGCCCAGGGTCTCCTCGCCCTGCAGGAGAATCGGCATGTCAAGGCGCTCCCGCAGTTCCTCAGCCGCGCTCTGAGCAGCGCGCATGGAGGAGAACAGCCCGAGCGTACGACCGCCGGCCGCCTCGATCAGCTCGGCCAGCTCATCGAGCATGTCGCTGCGGGTGCCCTCACGGCCCGGACGGGCCAGGTGCTTGGCCACGTAGAGAATGCCCTGCTTGCCGTAGTCGAACGGGGAGCCGACGTCGAGGCCCTTCCAGACCGGGGCGTCCTCGGATTCCGTGCCCTCCGGGGCCAGGCCGAGTGACGCCCCGACCCCGTTGAAGTCGCCGCCGAGCTTGAGCGTCGCGGAGGTGAGGATCACCGAACGCTCGGCGAAGAGCTTCTCCCGGAGGAGCCCGGACACGGACATCGGGGCCACACGCAGGGAGGCACCGAAGCGCTCGTGGCGTTCGTACCAGACGACGTCGTACTCGGAGCCGTTCGTGATGCGCTCCGCCACGTCGTGGATCGACTCCACGGAGGCGAGCGCCTGCTTGCGGACCGCGTCCTCGTCCTGGACCGACTTGTCCCGGGTGGAGCCGAGCGCCGTGATCACCGTGCGGGCGGCGTCACGAAGAGCCATCAAGGCGTACCCGAGGTCTTCGGGGATCTCTTCCAGGCGGCCGGGCAGGGCCAGCTCCATCAGCCGCTCGAAGCCCTCGGAGGCCGTCTGGAGCTGGTCCGCCGCCTTTTCGTTGACCAGCTTGGCCGCGCGGCGCACGGCACGGTTGACCTGCCCAGGAGTGAGCTCTCCTGTGGCCACGCCGGTGACACGGGAGACCAGCTCATGGGCCTCGTCCACGATCAGTACCTCGTGCTGCGGCAGGACCGGAGCGCCCTCGATGGCGTCGATCGCGAGCAGCGCGTGGTTCGTGACGACGACCTCGGAGAGCTTGGCCCGCTCACGGGCCGCCTCGGCGAAGCACTCCGCCCCATAGGCACACTTCGAAGCGCCGAGGCACTCCCTGGAGGAGACGGACACCTGCGCCCAGGCACGGTCGGAGACGCCCGGGGTGAGGTCGTCGCGGTCGCCCGTCTCGGTCTCGTCCGCCCAGTCCCTCATGCGCAGGAGGTCCTGCCCCAGCTTGCTCGTGGGGGCGGCCGCCTCGAACTGGTCGAAGAGGCCCTCCTCCTCGTCCTGCGGCACGCCCTCGTGGAGGCGGTGCAGGCACAGATAGTTCGAGCGGCCCTTGAGCATCGCGAACTGGGGGCGGCGGCGGAGCAGCGGGTGCAGCGCGTCCACCGTGCGCGGCAGGTCCCGCTCCACGAGCTGGCGCTGCAGGGCGAGGGTGGCCGTCGCGACCACCACACGCTCCCCGTGTGCCAGGGCCGGGACCAGGTAGCCGAGGGATTTGCCCGTGCCGGTACCGGCCTGGACCAGCAGGTGGGAGTTGTCGTCGATCGCCTCGGCGACGGACTCGGCCATGGACACCTGGCCAGGGCGTTCCGTGCCGCCGACAGCGGTGACGGCGGCGTGCAGGAGCTCGGGGAGGGAGGGCTTCGTCATAGCGCGACCACCCTACGGTGCCCCACTGACAATCCGCCGATCAAGGCTGATGGAGAGGGTTGGGCACGGTTCCGTGCACGGCGGCGTGCGGGCGCTGGGGGCGGTCGCGGTACCCGTCGAGATGGAGGCGGTTCCGGTTCAGGCACAGCCGCTCGATACGGGGTGTGAGCAGGTCGAACATCTCGTACCGCTCCTTCAGCTCCGGAGCGCGCGCCTGGTACCGGAGGATCTCGGCGCGCAGGAAGGTCCAGAAGTCCGCTTCTTGGACGCCCAGTTGATCCCGGCACAGCGGCGCGAGGTAGCGGAAGACACCCACGAAGAGGCCGGAATGGATGAACTGGGTGAGGAACCCCGGGGGCTCGGTGAGCAGTACGTCGCGGACGTCGGCCGGCATCGAGTCGTGCTCCGGCAGCGGCACGGCACTCACATTGACGTCGTCCACGAAATCCTTCACCGCGAGCCGGACAGGTACGTCCTTGTCGTCGAAGACGACGATGGCGTTCTCCCCGTGAGGGGAGAACACGGTGCCGTAGCGGTACAGGAACTGCAGCAGTGGGGGCAGAAGGGCGGCGAAGAGCCGACGCAGCCAGACGGCAGGAGCCAGCCCGGAACGCTCCACGAGCTCCGTCACGAAGGCCCTGCCGTGGGGATCGGTGTGCAGCAGCGAGGCGAGAGTGCGGGCGCGCTCCCCCGGAGCGAGATACCGGGTGATCGGCTCGCGCCAGATGGCTCCGAGCAGTTCCCTGTACTGGTACGGGACTTCGGGCAGGGCGTCGTACTCCGGGTGCTCCACGGCCACGGATGCCACTTCACCCAGGAGGATCACCCCGCACTCGTCACGGAGGAAGGGGTCGGCGTCGCGCAGGGCGTGCATCCAGGCCGTGACGGCGGGCGCCGCGACCGTACGCCCGGTGGGAAGGCCGCGCCACACCAGCGTGTTGAGGACCGACAGCGGCAGCTTCACGGTGTGCCGGTCGGGGTGGGACATGTTGAGGAAAGTGCGGATGGACTGCTGAGGCAGGCGCAGATCGCCGTCGCTGCAGAGCGGAACGATGGCATCCGCGGCGACGGACGGAGCGAAGAGCGGCAGCACGACGTCATCCCACTGCCAGGGGTGCACCGGGAGGTAGAGGTACTTCTGCGGGTCGCATCCACGTGCGCGCAGTAAGTCCGCGAAGGACTGCTGCATGTCGGTGGAGAGTTCGCGGTCGTAGAGCTGCTGTGCGGTGTCCAGCCCCGAGACGCCTCGGTACACGGCGAGGTCGATGTGTACGGCGATCCACGGAAGCGCCGTGGAGCGGCGCGCTTCGGGAGCCCATTGGTCGGTGTCGCTCGCGGAGAACCCGACGCGCCCCTTGTTGAGGACGAGCCAGGGGTGGCCGGTCTGGTGTCCTTCGAGCTCCGCGTAGCCGAGATCGGCGAGTTGGGCTGCGGTGAGCGCCGTGTGGTCGATGCGGGCGTCGGCGCTGAGCGTAACGGTCAGCTCGCGGATGAGGTGACCGAGCGTGGCGCCGTCCAGACCAAGGGTCCGGCGGGCGAGGACGAGGAAGCGCAGCGGGTCGCTGAAGGGGAAGGGCCGTCCGCCGCCTTCGGCGAGCGACAGGCCGGTCGGGTCCACTTGCCAGCCGCCGTACGAGCCGCGACGTGCCCGAAACGTGAGGTAGGTGCCCTGGTCTCCTGCCGTGGAAGGGGAAGGGGGCGGGGGCGAAGACAGGGAGGTGGAGGCTGGCGAGGGCGTGCGGGTCGGGGTGGGCGTGAGGGTCGGCGAGGGCGAGGGCGTTTCAGGATCCGACGGTTCGAGGTGGAGACGGTAGGTGTCCGTCGCCCCTTCCGCTGCCGGCACAGGCCGGATGATCTCCTCGTACGCGAACTCGCCGATCATCTTGGCGAGAAGGCGGCGTCCGGCCTCTTGCCATCTGTCCTGGGTCAGCTCGGGCGGGTCGTACAGCTCGGCGGCGGGGCGGGAGATCTGGCTGGCGGACGGATTCGGCACGGGAACTCCTCAGGGAGGGAACCGGATCGGGTCGAGCGGTGTACCAAGAGTGATCGGGTCAGAGCACGGCGCGCAGGGCCCGATCACGGACCATGAGCGCCGCCCGTTTGTCGGGCAGATCCACTTCGGCCGAGAAGCGGAAGCCAGCGCTCAGGAACGCGGAGACGGAGGGGGTGTTGCGCAGGTCGGGTTCTGCTACGACGCGTGCGCATGCGGGGCGGTGGTCGAGGACCAGGTCGGCGACGGCTCTGAGCAGCGAAGTGCCAAGGCCGCGGCCGCGGTTGGCGACACCACCGATGAGGAGGTGGATTCCGGTGTCGTGCGGACGTGAGGGGTAGTGGCGGGCCAGCGGGTCGAGGTCCGCGCGGTAGATCTCCCAATAGCTCATCGGCATGCCTTCCAGCACGCCCAGACAAGGGACGCTGCGCCCGTCCCCGTCGATCTGGGGGCGCAGGTGGTCCTCCGTGACGGCTTCGGGTCCCGCCAATTCCCAGAAGGCCGCCACAGCGGGGTCGTTCATCCATCGGCTGATCAGAGGGAGGTCGCGTTCGAGGCGCACGGGTACGAGCTGGAAGACACCGGACGCGGTGGTGACCGGCCCCCAGTCCCCGACGCCGTCCAAGAGATCGTCGTCCACCGCGGCCCCTCGCCCGTCACCCTCGGCCAGCAGGGCGATGAGCTCGTCGGGCAGGCGCAGGTCGAGGGTGTCTGTGCCGTCGGCGCCGGCAGTGACGGAATCGGTCCCGGCGTCGGTGCTCGCATCGGTGGGAGGCACGGCGTCGCTCCTGTCGGAAGAGTCAGAAGAGGTGGGGCATGTTCCTCAGGAATGAAGGGGGTTGGCGATGGTGACGTAGACGGATTGGGTGTCGACCGGGCCGACGAGCTCGTCGAGTCCGTGCAGCCGGGTCAGCAGGTTGGCCTTGCAGCGCAGCACGGGCGAGTCGAGCAGCGTCGCAGGCAGTGAGGTGCGCAGCCGGTCGGAGCCGGAGGCGATGTCGCCGAGGAAGCGGCGGAAGGCGGCGAGCAACAACCGCTCGTCCGCGAGCCGTTCGGCGCCGAGGGCTCCGATGAGACCGAGGACGTTGTTGATGCCGAGGTAGTAGGCGAACCTCTCGTCCGTCACCTCGTCGGAGACGAAGGTGTCGCTGTCCTGCCCGATGCCGGGGAGCCGTCGCTCGAGTTCGGCGCGTCGGGACTCGCGGAAGTAATAGCCCTGGTTGTCGCGGTAGCGGCCGCCCGCGGGCCAGCCGTCGGGGTCGAGCAGGAGGAGCGTGTTCTGCTGGTGCGCCTCCAGGGCGACGCCCGCCTCGCTGTCCAGCCACAGCACGGGGCGGACGACAGTCTCGAGGTAGCGCAGGAACCACTCGGTGGCAACGGCCCCTCGGGGACGGCCCGTTCGTCCGGCGAGTCGGGTGACGGTCTCGCCGAGGCGGGAGCGCATCGTGCGGCGGTCCTGGCCGCCGGGCAGTGCCGAAGGCCTGGGCGAGACGAGTCCGGCGATGCAGGTGGCGTCGTCGCCGGGGCCGAAGGGGTTGTGCCGGATCATGACGTCGAGCCCGGGGACGGGTGCGCCGTCGGGGCCGGTGACGGCGAGCCATGCGGGGTCGCGGACCACGTCGAAGCCGGGGTGGGCCGACTGCCACTCCTCGGCGAGGCCACTGCGCAGCAGCCGGTGGACCTCGACGCCGCGGTGCAGTTCCTTGCGGAGGTTCTCACGGCGGGAGTTGGTGATGCGCAGGCCGAGGGAGAGCTTGAGCATGGCGGCCGCGCCGGAGCGGTAGAGGGTGCGTACGGAGGAGGTGGGGTGCCAGGGGGTGCCGTGAGGGCCGAGATCCTGGAGCAGTCCGGCGTTGAGGAGGTCGGCGGCAGCGGGGCGGTGCCTGAGTTCACGGATCTGCCACGGGTGCACGGGCAGCGCGACTCGGCCGTCGGGCAGTTCCAGTTCCGGGCCGGCGAGGCGGGCGGTGAGTTGCTCGGCCGGGACGGTGCGCCCGCGCTCCGTCCAGGCCGAGTCCGCGGCGAGCACGGAGCGGTCGACGGCCAGCCAGTGCAGCGCGAAGGCGCCGCGCAACTCCGGTGAGTAGAGGCGGGATTCGGTGTCGGACAGGCCCTCGCGGCTCTTGGGGGTCGGATGCAAGGGGTGGCCGAGGAGCAGGGACTGTTCGGAGGCGAGAAAGAGGTCGGGGCTGTCGCCGGGCCTGTTGCGACGGTCGGCGATGAACTCGGCCGTGCGCCGGACCGAGTCGGCGACCCGGCCGACCAGGTCGGCGCCGTCGACCGGACTGACGGGGGCGGTGTGGTTGGCCGGGGCGGACGGGCTGGCTGGGGCAGACAGGTCGTGGGAGCCGTAGGGGGCGGGTGAGCCCTGGGAGTCGGGTGACTCCCGTGAGTGGTGTGCGTCGCGTGAGCCTCGTGCATCGCGTGAGGGGTGTGCGTCGCGTTCGTCGTCCCGCTCCGTGGCATCGGCTGGAGCAGTCGATGCCACCGGGTTGGTCACACCTCGTTCGCCCGAGCCGCCGCCCTCGCCCGAGCCGCCCGCCGTGGCCAAGTCGCCTGCCTCGCCCGAGCCGCCCGCCTCTGCCATGCCCTCCTCACCGCCCGCGCCGCGCGCTCCACCTGCACCGCGCGCTTCATCTGCACCGCGCGCTTCGCCTGCGCGGCCTGAGGCCTCCGCTCCGGATTCAGTCTCCGTACCGTCCTCACCATCCTCACCATCCGTCGAGGGATCCGCGCTGCGGCGGGCGGTCTCGCGGCCGAGGAGGGCGGCGACGGTGACCGCGTCGACGGGAGGCGCGCTCGCCGGGCCGTCCGCCAGGTAGGGCAGGCCGAAGCGGTGCCAGCCGGTGGCCGACCAGTAGTGCACGGGGACGAGCAGGGCCGTTCCGCTGGCGTCGAGCGGGATGCGCAGGGCGCCGTGGTCCGGTGCGGGGAGGTTGTTCTCCCTGACCCAGCAGCGCAGCAGGTTCTCGACGGCGGCCGCCTGCGCGGCGATGTGCGGGTCGGGGTGCTCCAGCAGGTCGGTGGACGGGCCGCGCAAGCGCTCGGCCTCCTGGCCGCTCCCCTTCTGCCGGGGGACCGTACCGGACTCCGCCACCAGTGACGTTTGCATGCCGCACGCGCCTGAGGCGTGGGGGTGGGGGCGGCCTTCGGATGCGGGGGTGGCGTTCAAGAGGGCTTCCTTGTGAGGTTGTTCGGGCTCCGTATGACGACGGGGCCAGGACATGCCCGGCGGGTCGTCACCGCCGGGCGCTGCCCGGGTCCGTCTTGGCTATCCGTGGTGGGTGCGCGCCGCGGTGGCCAGCGCGTCGGCGAGGCGGTCGAGGACCGCGGCCGCCTGTTCGTCGGTGATGGTCAGGGGAGGGAGGAGTCGTACGACGCTGGAGTGGCGGCCGCCCAACTCGACGATGAGGCCGCGACGCAGGCACTCGCGCTGCACGGCGGCAGCGAGTTCGGGTGCCGGTGGGCGGGGCGGGGCGGTGAAGGGGAGGCCGTCGGAGGTGTCACTCCGAGGGGGTGCGGTCGGCGACGGGGTCATCCGGGCGGCACATCCGTCCGCCGTCGGCCCGGCTTCGCCGGAGGGCTCCGCGGTGCTGCTCCGCCGGACCGGGCCGCCTGCGGAACCCGGCCCTGCATCCGTCCCCGTACCCGAGCCGGAACCGAAACCGGAACCGGAGTCCATGCCCGCCCCCGAACCCGAAGCCGAATCCGTGCCCGCCCCCGAATCCGCCTCGGGACCCGGCCCCACCCCCGGATCCACCAACTCCACCCCGATCATCAGCCCCCGCCCCCGCACCTCTCCGATGCACGGGTACTCCGCCGCCAGGGAGCGGAGTTCGGTGAGCATGCGGGTGCCGAGGGTGGCGGCGCGTTCGGCGAGGCCGTTCTCGCGGACGTACGCGAGGGTTGCCGCGCCCGCGGCCATGGCGAGTTGGTTGCCTCGGAAGGTGCCCGCGTGGGCGCCGGGCGGCCAGACGTCGAGGTTGTCGCGGTAGACCACGACGGCCAGAGGAAGGCTGCCGCCGATCGCCTTGGAGAGCACCATGACGTCCGGGACGACGCCACTGTGCTCGACGGCCCAGAAGGCTCCGGTGCGTCCGACCCCCGTCTGCACCTCGTCCGCGATGAGCGGGATGCCGCGCGCGGCGGTGATCTCTCGCATCCGGCGGAGCCAGGCGTCGGGGGCCGGGAGGACTCCGCCCTCGCCCTGGACGGGTTCGAGGATCATGCCCGCGGGTGCCGGTACACCCGACTTGGTGTCGTCGAGGAGGCTCTCGGTCCACCGGGCGGAGAGTTCGGCACCGCGCGCGCCACCGAGGCCGAACGGGCAGCGGTAGTCCTGCGGATAGGGCAGGCGCGCGACGCGTACGTCCGTCGCGCCCCCGGATGCTTCGAGCGCCCCGGCGGTCATCCCGTGGTACGCGCCGGTGAAGGCGAACATGCCCTCGCGCCCGGTGGCGGCGCGGACCAGCTTCAGCGCCGCCTCCACCGCGTCCGTCCCGGCGGGGCCGCAGAACTGGATCCGCGCGCTGTCCGCGAGGCCGGGCGGCAGCGTGCGGAACAGCTCGGTGGTGAAGGCGTCCTTGACGGGCGTCGCCAGGTCGAGGACGTGCAGGGGCGCCCCCGAGTCGAGGACCTTCCTGATCGCTTCGAGGACCACGGGGTGGTTGTGGCCGAGGGCGAGGGTTCCGGCGCCGGAGAGGCAGTCGAGGTAGCGGCGTCCGTCGGCGCCCTCGATGGTCAGGCCGCGCGCCCGGACCGGCACGATCGGCAGCGCTCTCGCATAGGTGCGTGCCGCTGACTCGCGCGCCGACTGGCGCCGCAGGATGCCTTCCTGGGCCACGGTGGGCGCCACGGGCCGTGCCCCGCTCCGACCGGCCACGCCCCCAGCCGTACGCGCGGCGGACTGCGGCGAAGACTGCGCATCGGACCGAGGCGACGACTGCGGCTCGGACTGTGACTCGGACTGAGGCGACGACTGCGGTTCGGACTGAGGCGAAGGCTGCGGTACGGACTGTGTAACGGAATGTGGTGCGGACACCGCCGAGGGCGCAGGCTCGGTCACGGCCACGACTTTCGGTCCTCCCGCTGGGACGAGCGCGTCCGTCCGATACGGCTCCGGAGAGCCCCATGTGGCCGTTCGCGCGGGCGAGTTGGCATGGAGGGATGAACGCAGGCCGCGTGTCCCCCGTACGTACCAACGACGAGGCCGCCGCGGGATCACGGGTAATCGGAAGATCCTTGCCGTGACGGAACCGTTGCCCTTCCGTCGGCCGTCCCCAACGGCACCGGCATAGTGTGGGGTGCCGTTCATCAGCAACGGGCACACCGCTCCCCCGTGCAAATCCGAGCAAACGGGCGCAAGGGGGCGCCGCACCAGCGGCAACGGGTGCTCCACACCCTGATGTTCAGCACTTTGGAACGATTTCGAGGCCCAGGGGGATTCTCACCATGCGACCCATACGTCCGCTCTTCGCTGTTCGCAATGGGAGGAGCGCGCGCACCAGAACCTCCCCCGTGGCGGCCGCTGTGGCGCTCGGCGCGGCGCTCGTACTGACCGCCACGGCCTGTGGCCCCAGCGAGGACAACGCCGGTGGCGACTCGTCCTCGTCGCAGCCCGGCGGCAGCAATGGCGACAGCGGCGACGACAAGATCCAGATCCCGGACGCCTGGAAGGACAAGCTCAAGGAGAACGGGATCGATCTGGACGAGTGGAAGAACGGCGCCTGGAAGAACTGGAACAAGGACGACTGGCTGCGCGAGGCCGGCGACTTCGTCAACCCGATCATCGAGGACCTCTGGGACCCGGACCGGATGCGGGACGCCGACAAGAACCCCGACCGGGGCGTCGACGACAACGACATCTCCGGTGACCAGGGTGTCACCGACCCGACCCCCAAGCCCGTGGAGGCGGCCGCCGTGAAGGCGCCGTACCACGACCAGGCCGCCGAGTCGGGCAAGCTCTTCTTCGACTCCCCCGAGGGTTCGATGGTCTGCTCCGCGACCGTCGTCAAGGACCCGGCCCACCCGGGCAAGTCCAACATGGTGTGGACCGCGGGTCACTGCGTGCACGCCGGCGCCAAGGGCGGCTGGTACCGCAACATGGTCTTCGTCCCCTCGTACAACAACAGCGGCAAGTCCGCCGAGGAGCTGCAGAACGCCCCCAAGGAAGAGGTCGCTCCGTACGGCGTCTGGTGGGGCGACTGGGCGCAGACCTCCGACCAGTGGATCGAGCAGGGTGGCCCGACGGGCGGCGCGGGTGCGCCGTACGACTTCGCGGTCATTCACGTGAAGCCGGAGAAGGGCAGTGAGGGCAAGTCGCTGGAGGAGACGGTCGGTTCCGCGCTCCCCGTGGACTTCAACGCTCCCGCGGTGCCCAAGATCGACACCATGACGGCGACCGGCTACCCGGCCGCGCCGCCCTTCGACGGTCAGAAGCTGTTCCAGTGCGCCGACAAGCCGGGCCGTCTCTCGCTGACCAAGCCCGACCCGACGATGTACCGCGTCGGCTGCACCATGACCGGCGGTTCGTCCGGCGGCGGCTGGGTCGCGGAAGGCCAGGACGGCAAGCCCGCCCTGGTGTCGAACACCTCCATCGGCCCGGTGACGGCAGGCTGGCTGGCCGGTCCGCGCCTCGGCAAGGAGGCCAAGGGCATCTACAACGCGGTCAGCAAGAAGTTCGCCGACCAGTAGTGGTCCGATCTGCAGCGAGCAGATCGACGGCAAAACGTACGTCGGCGGGGCACCGGAAACCTTCACGACCCCGCCGCCGTTCGTCCCCAACCTCACAGGCATAGTGGGGTGTTGTGTCGAAGCGGATCTCCCATGGGGCTCCCGCGGTGACACATGACACGTACATGGCAAATACACGTTCTATCGGGGGTAACAGCACCATGCGTTCCACTCGTGCGCCGTTCGCGCGCAGTCGTGGGCGGCGCGCCGTACTCGCCGCCACCGGGCTCGCAGCGACCCTGGCGCTCACCGCCACGGCCTGTGGCCCGAGCGAGGACAAGGCGAGCGACAAGCCGGACGCCACCACGTCCCAGGGAGCCGACGGCTCCGATTCCGGTTCCGACTCCAAGCTGCCCGGCGGGCTCGCCGACAAGCTCAAGGAGAAGGGCATCGACCTGGACGACTGGAAGGGCGGCGCCTGGAAGAACTGGGACAAGGACGACTGGCTGCGCGAGGCCAAGGACTTCGCCAACCCGGTCATCGAAGGGCTCTGGAAGCCCGAGCGCATGCAGAAGGCGAAGGACCCGAACAAGACGATCGCCGCGAAGGACGCGAACGCCGACCAGGGCGCGACCGACCCCGAGCCGACGCCGGTCCAGGCCAAGCGCGAGAAGACGCCGTACCACGAGAACGCGGCCCCCGTCGGCAAGATCTTCTTCGACTCCCCCGAGGGTTCGATGGTCTGCTCCGGCACCGTCGTGAAGGACCCGCGCAACCCGGGCAAGTCCAACCTCGTGTGGACCGCGGGCCACTGCGTGCACGCCGGTCAGAACGGCGGCTGGTACCGCAACATCGCGTTCGTGCCCTCGTACAACGACCTGGGCAAGTCCGAGGCCGACCTGCGCAACGCCGCTCCGCAGGAGATCGCCCCCTACGGCCAGTACTGGGCGGACTGGGTCTCGACCTCCAACGAGTGGATCAACGAGGGCGGTCCGACGGGCGGCGCGGGTGCGACGTACGACTACGCCGTCATGCACGTCCAGCCGGAGCAGGGCGGCAAGTCCCTCGAGGAGACGGTCGGCAACGCGCTCGACGTCGACTTCTCGACGCCGGCCGCGCAGAGCGTGAGCTCGATGGGCGCCTGGGGCTACCCGGCCGCCCCGCCGTACAACGGCCTGATCATGCACAAGTGCGTCGACAAGCCGGGTCGCCTCTCGATGGCGCCGTCCCTGCCGACGATGTACCGCATCGGCTGCACGATGACCGGCGGTTCGTCCGGCGGCGGCTGGTTCCGGGTCGCGGGCAACAAGACGAAGCTCGTGTCGAACACCTCGATCGGCCCGGCCGACAACACCTGGCTGGCGGGACCGCAGCTGGGCCGGGGCGCCGAGCAGGTCTACGACATGATGAGCAAGAAGTACGGCTCGAAGTAGCCGCACGGCGCACCTGACGCGATGCAGGCCCGCCCCCTACGAGAGGGGGCGGGCCTTCACCATGTGTGCGTTGTTCAGCGCTTGACCAGCGTGTACGGAGCGAGCTCCGCGGCCAGTTCCTCGTGCACCTGCGCCTTGAGCAGGGTGCCCTCGGCGGTGTGCTCCTCGGAGAGCACCTCGCCCTCGGCGTGCGCGCGAGAGACGAGCTGGCCGTGCGTGTACGGAACGAGGGCCTCGATCTCGACCTCGGGCCGCGGCAGTTCGGAGTCGATGAGCGCGAGCAGCTCGTCGACGCCGGCACCGGTGCGGGCGGAGACCGCGATCGCGTGCTTCTCGTTGCGCAGGAGGCGCTGCAGGACCAGCGGGTCCGCGGCGTCCGCCTTGTTGATCACCACGATCTCGGGCACATCGGTGGCGCCCACGTCACGGATCACCTCGCGCACGGCGGCAAGCTGCTCCTCCGGCACCGGGTGCGAACCGTCCACCACGTGCAGGATCAGGTCGGAGTCGCCGACCTCCTCCATGGTGGAGCGGAACGCCTCGACGAGGTGGTGCGGCAGATGCCGTACGAACCCGACGGTGTCGGCCAGGGTGTAGACCCGGCCGCTCGGCGTCTCGGCCCGGCGGACGGTGGGGTCGAGGGTGGCGAACAGTGCGTTCTCCACCAGGACGCCCGCGCCCGTGAGGCGGTTGAGCAGGGAGGACTTGCCCGCGTTCGTGTAGCCGGCGATGGCGACCGAAGGCACCTTGTTGCGGCGGCGCTCCTGCCGCTTGATGTCGCGGCCCGTCTTCATCTCCGCGATCTCCCGGCGCATCTTCGCCATCTTCTCGCGGATCCGTCGCCGGTCCGTCTCGATCTTGGTCTCACCGGGACCACGGGTGGCCATGCCGCCACCGCCGCCGCCACCCATCTGACGGGAGAGCGACTGACCCCAGCCACGGAGCCTCGGCAGCATGTACTGCATCTGCGCGAGGGCCACCTGCGCCTTGCCCTCTCGGGACTTGGCGTGCTGGGCGAAGATGTCGAGGATCAGGGCGGTCCTGTCGACCACCTTGACCTTGACGACGTCTTCGAGGTGGATCAGCTGGCCGGGGCTCAGCTCACCGTCGCAGACGACGGTGTCGGCGCCGGTCTCGAGCACGATGTCACGCAGCTCCAGGGCCTTGCCGGAGCCGATGTACGTCGCGGGGTCCGGCTTGTCGCGGCGCTGGACGACGCCGTCGAGCACGAGCGCGCCCGCCGTCTCGGCAAGTGCGGCCAGCTCGGCGAGGGAGTTCTCCGCATCCTGAACCGTTCCCGAAGTCCATACGCCGACGAGGACCACGCGCTCCAGGCGGAGCTGTCGGTACTCGACTTCGGTGACGTCCTCGAGCTCGGTGGAGAGTCCCGCGACACGGCGCAGGGCCGCTCGCTCGGAGCGGTCGAACTGGTCGCCGTCCCGGTCTCCGTCGATCTCGTGGCTCCAGGCGACGTCCTCTTCCATCAGGGCATCGGCCCGAAGACCTTCGGGGTAGTTCTGCGCGAAGCTCTGTGCGTCCTGGGAAGGGGAAGAAGAGGAGGTCATTGGATCCTTACGTCGATTCGTCGATGGGAATGGGGACGGATGCGGGATCCGTCACTGTCGACAACGCCCGATGCGGTCCGGAGATTCCCGGAACCGGGCCGGGCCGGCCCCGAGAAATCCCCGAGGGGATGTCCCCGACGGGCCGCGCCGTCGACCTGACGATGGTTGCACGACACGGCCCGTCTCGTCATCCGGGTTATTTCCCGGAATCCCAGTCCGGATGCCCCGGCATCGGCGGCGTCTTCTCCCCGTACAGCCAGGCGTCGAAGAATCCGCTCAGGTCACGCCCCGCGGTCCGGGAGGCGAGGCGCACGAAGTCGGCGGTCGCCGCGTTGCCGTCGCGGTGGGTGCGGACCCACTCCCGCTGCAGGCGGTCGAAGGCCCTGTGGCCGATCTCCTGGCGCAGGGCGTAGAGGACCAGGGCGCTGCCGTCGTAGACGACGGGCCGGAAGATGCTGATCTTCTGGCCGGGCGCGGGCTGCTTCGGCCTGGCCGGCGGCCCGCCGGTCGCACGCCAGCTGTCCGACTGGCGGTAGGCGTCCCGCATGCGGTCCTTCAGGGGCTGCTTCGCCTGCTCGTCGGCGTAGAGCGCCTCGTACCAGGTGGCGTGGCCTTCGTTGAGCCAGAGGTCCGACCAGGAGCGCGGGCTCACGCTGTCGCCGAACCACTGGTGCGCCAGCTCGTGCACCATGATCGAGTCGACGTACCACTCCGGGTACTCGGGGCGTGTGAAGAGCTCTCTCTCGAAGAGAGAGAGTGTCTGTGTCTCCAGCTCGAAGCCGGTCTGCGCCTCTGCGACCAGGACCCCGTAGGCCTCGAAGGGGTAGCGGCCGACCTTCTTCTCCATCCAGCCGATCTGACCGGGCGTCTTCTTCAGCCAGCGCTCCAGGACCTCGCGGTCCTTGGTGGGCACCACATCGCGTACGAGAAGGCCGTGCGGGCCCTTGCGGTGCAGCACGCTGGACCGGCCGATCGACACCTGGGCCAGCTCCGTGGCCATGGGGTGGTGCGTGCGATAGGCCCAGGTGGTGGCGGTGCCGCTCCGGGTCTTGGCGGTCGGAAGGCCGTTGGCGACGGCGGTGAGCCCCTTGGGGGCGGTGACCCGGAACGTGAACAGTGCCTTGTCCGCAGGGTGATCGTTGCACGGAAAGACCAGGTGAGCGGCGTCGGCCTGGTTCGCCATGGCGAGCCCGTCGCCGGTGCGCACCCAGCCGCCCTCGGTGCCCTCGGCAGGCACGGGGTCGCTGGTGTGCCGGACGGTGATCCGCATCCGCTCGCCGCGCCCGATCGACGCGGACGGCGTGACGACGAGGTCCTCGCCGGTGGTGTCGAAACGCGCGCGCTTGCCGTTGACCTCCACGGAACCGACCGTGCCGTGCGCGAAGTCGAGATTCACGTGCTCCAGGGGAGCGGTCGCGCGGGCGTCGATCTTGGTGATGGCGTCGAGCGGTTTGCGGTTGTCGCCGCGATAGGTGAAGGCGATGTCGTACGACGCAACGTCGTAACCGGGGTTGCCCAGGTGCGGGAAGAGCGGGTCGCCGATGCCGAGCGGCGTGGCCGGTGACGGTGCGCTCGCCGCTACGAGGGCGGCTGAGGCGGTCGCCGCGATCAGGGCGGCGGCGATGCGGGGGGTGCGGACGGCCTTCGGCCGGGAGGCCGTGGCCCCTGGGGTGAGCAGCATGAACTACCGCTATCAGCGCGCGCCTTCCGTGAGGCGATGGCGCGCGCCGGGCCACCCGAACGAGTCGCTGCCGGGCCCAGGACCTGAGGCGGCGGCCCTTCAGTGGGCGGCTGCCGCCGAGTGCTGGGCGCGGCTGACGTCGTACACCCCCGGCACCGCGCGCATTGCGCGCATCAGCCCCGGGAGGTGCGCCGCGTCCGGGAGTTGGAGCGTGTACGTGTGGCGCACGCGCTGCTGGGTGGGCGGCTCCACGGTCGCGGAGATGATCGCCACGCCTTCGAGCGCGATCGCTTCGGTGAGGTCGGCGAGCAGATGTGCACGGCCGAACGATTCGGCGATCAGAGTGACCCGGCACTCCGCGGTGTCCCCCCAGCGCACGCCGATCTCCGGGCGCCCCACTTCCTTCATGCGCTCCACGGCGGGGCAGCCGACACGGTGGACGGTCACGACGCCCCCGCGGACGGCGAAGGCGGTGACGTCGTCGGGCGGCACCGGCGTACAACACCCGGCGAGGCGCACGGTGGCACCCTCGCGGTCCACGACGGCGTTCGCGGCGGCGGGGCGCAGTGCGTCGTCGGTCTCCGGCCGAGGAGCGGCCAGCGGGGCCTGCTGGGGCGGTCGCTGCCCCATCGGTGTCGGCGCGGGCGCCGTCGGTACCGGGTGCGTGGTGAGCCAGCGGCGGATGGCGATCCGCGCGCCGGGCGTGCGCGCGTGGTCCAGCCACTCGCGTGAGGGCCCCGACGTGACGTCCTGGCCCATGAGCAGCTGCACCGTGTCGCCGTCCCGCAGGACCGTACTGAGCGTCGCCAGGCGGCCGTTGACGCGCGCGCCGATGCAGGCGTGCGCGTCCTCGCCGTACTGGGCGTAGGCCGCGTCGACACAGGTGGCGCCCGCCGGCAGGCCAAGCGTGCCGCCGTCGGGCCGGAACACGGCGATCTCGCGGTCCTGGGCGAGGTCCTCCCGCAGCGTCGACCAGAACGTGTCCGGGTCGGGCGCGGCCTGCTGCCAGTCCAGGAGCCGCGAGAGCCAACCGGGCCGGGTCGGGTCCGCCCGCTCGTCGTCGGCGCCGTCGACCGGCTCCTCCGAAGGAGGAGCGTAGGGATTGCGGAGCGCGACGACGCCCGCCTCTGCCACCCGGTGCATCTGGTGCGTACGGATGAGGACTTCGGCGACCTCGCCGTCGGGACGGGCCACGGCCGTGTGCAGCGATTGGTAGAGGTTGAACTTCGGTACGGCGATGAAGTCCTTGAACTCCGAGACAACCGGGGTGAAGCAGGTGTGCAGCTCGCCGAGGACTCCGTAGCAGTCGGCGTCCTCGTTGACGAGCACCAGGAGGCGGCCGTAGTCCGAGGCGCGCAGCTCGCCCCGCTTGCGGTGCACCCGGTGGACGGAGACGAAGTGGCGTGGCCTGATGAGGACTTCGGCCGCGATACCGGCATCGCGCAGCACGCCGCGCACCTCGCCCGCGATGTCGCCGAGAGGATCCCCCTCGCACCCGGCATCGGCCGCGATCAGCGCCTTGACCTGGGCACACTCCTCGGGATGGAGGATAGCGAAGACCAGATCCTCCAGCTCGGTCTTGAGTGCCTGCACGCCGAGGCGCTCGGCGAGCGGAATCAGTACGTCCCGGGTCACCTTGGCGATGCGGGCCTGTTTCTCGGGGCGCATGACACCGAGGGTGCGCATGTTGTGCAGGCGGTCGGCGAGCTTGATCGACATGACGCGTACGTCGTTGCCGGTGGCGACCAGCATCTTGCGGAAGGTCTCCGGCTCGGCCGCCGCTCCGTAGTCCACCTTTTCCAGTTTGGTGACGCCGTCGACCAGGTAGCAGACGTCGTCGCCGAACTCGGCCCGCACCTGGTCGAGCGTCACGTCCGTGTCCTCGACGGTGTCGTGGAGCAGGGAGGCGGTCAAGGTCGTGATCTCCGCGCCGAGTTGGGCGAGGATCAGGGTCACGGCGAGCGGGTGCGTGATGTACGGCTCACCGCTCTTGCGCATCTGACCGCGGTGCGAGGACTCCGCGAGGACGTACGCGCGACGCAGCGGCTCCAGGTCCGCGTCCGGGTAGTGGGCCCGATGGGCCTCCGCCACATGGCCGATCGCGTCGGGAAGACGGTCCCGGGTGCCGGAGCCGAGCAGGGCCGCCCTGCCGAGCCTGCGCAGGTCGATCCGGGCGCGGCCGCGCCTGCGCTGGGCCCCGGGCGTCACGGGGCCGGGCGTGGCAGGGTTCGTGGCCTCCGCACTCATGAGCACCTCCGGCTGCGTCGACCGGCGGTGAACGGACGGTGGCGTGCTCCGTCCGGGCCGGTGCTTGATGCTACCGAGCCCATCACGCGGTGCTGACCGCCTCTCGCCGAGCGTGAAACGGATCACCCATTCGAGCGACAGTTCACGGGATTGCCGTTTCGAGCCATTCCGGCGCGATCTCGCCTTCGGCGACGATCACCGCGGGGCCCGTCATCTCGATCTCGCCGTCGGGCCGCTCGGTGATCACGAGGCGTCCGCCGGGCAGGTCGACGGTGTACGAGACCGGGGCGCCCGTCGCGCTCGGGTCCGCGCCGTCCCTGCGTGCCGCCGCCACGGCCACGGCGCACGCGCCCGTGCCGCAGGAGCGGGTCTCGCCCGAGCCGCGCTCGTGCACGCGCATGGCGACGTGGCGCGGGCCGCGGTCGACGACGAACTCGACGTTCACCCCGTCCGGGTAGGCGGAGGCGGGGCTGAAGGGCGGCGGGTCGTAGAGGTTGCCCGCTTCGGAGAGGTCGTCCACGAAGGCGACCGCGTGCGGGTTGCCCATGTTCACATTGCGCGCGGGCCACTGGTGGTCGTCCACCGAGACGGTGACGTCCCCTTCGGGGAGCAGCGCCTTGCCCATCCCGACGGTGATGTCGCCGCCGGACTCCGCCTTGGCGATGTGCACGGTCTTCACGCCGCCGCGGGTGGCCACCGCCACGTCACCCTCGCCGACGTGCCCCGCGCGCTGGAGGTAGCGCGCGAAGACGCGCACTCCATTGCCGCACATCTCGGCGACCGAGCCGTCGCCGTTGCGGTAGTCCATGAACCACTCGGCCCGGTCCGCGAGATGACGCACCTCGGGGTGGGCGGCGGAGCGTACGACATGCAGGAGGCCGTCGCCACCGATGCCCGCGCGGCGGTCGCACAGGGCGGCCACGGCGGCCGGGGACAGCTCGATGGCGTTGTCGGGGTCGGGGATGATCACGAAGTCGTTCTCGGTCCCGTGCCCCTTGAGGAAGGCGATCCGCGTGCTCATTCCTCGATCGTACGGGGTGGGTACGACACTCCGTCGGCCCGGTGCCTCCGGCCCCGCGGAGGCCTCAGCGGAGCCGGGCCACCCGCCACACCGCGAGGGCCACGGCCCCCAGGAGCAACAGGGTGTACGCGGAGACGACCCGCCAGTCCGGACGGTTGCCGGAGCCCCGCTCGGGCAGCCCGGGCCAGGTGTGTCCCACACGGCGGGCGGCCATCATGCCCCAGCCCGCCGCACAGCAGCTGATCAGCAGTCCGAGCATGGCCACCACGGCACCGCCGCCGTCACCGGCACCCCCGCCGAACTCGAAGGCCAGCGGGAACGCGAACATCAGCGATCCGACCGCGGCCAGGACCACGATGGGCGCGAGCTGCCAGATGCGCAGGCGGCGCTGCGGGCGCAGCTCGACCTCGACCTCGGCCTCCGGCGCCATTTCGTCCGCGCCGGGACCGTCGTCCGTCACCCCACCCGTGGCCTCGTCGGGCCCGTCGGGGCTCAGCTGTTCTCCACCGTCATGTGCGGTGTCACGAGGGCCGGCCTCCATCGCCACGCGCCCTCCCACTTCGGACTCCACTGGTCGATCGATGGTCGATGATGGCACGCCGTCAGGTGCCGGGATGACCGCCGGAGCGTCCCGATGCCATCACGTGATCAGGCTGTGACCGGTCGTTCGACCAACGCCAGTGCGTGTGCAGGGAGTTCCTCGCGATCGGCCACGGCCCCACTGAGCCAGTGCACCCGCGGATCTCGCCGGAACCACGAATCCTGTCGGCGCGCGAAGCGTTTGGTGGCGCGCACGGTCTCGGCGCGCGCCTCGTCCTCCGTGCACTCCCCCGCGAGCGCCGCGAGCACCTGCTGGTAGCCGAGCGCACGCGATGCCGTACGCCCCTCACGCAGGCCCTGCGCCTCCAGCGTGCGCACCTCGTCGACCAGGCCGGCCTCCCACATGCGGTCCACGCGCGTGGCGATGCGTTCGTCGAGTTCGGGCCGTGCCACGTCGACGCCGATCTGGATGGTGTCGTACACGGATTCGTGGCCGGGGAGGTTGGCGGTGAAGGGCTTGCCCGTGATCTCGATGACCTCCAGGGCGCGGACGATCCGGCGACCGTTGCTGGGCAGGATCGCCTGGGCCGCGGCCGGGTCGGCGGCGGCGAGGCGGGCGTGCAGCGCTCCGGAGCCGCGGAGCGTGAGCTCCTCCTCCAGGCGGGCCCGCACGTCGGGGTCGGTACCGGGGAACTCCAGGTGGTCCACGGCGCCCCTGACGTAGAGGCCCGAACCGCCGACCAGGATCGGCCAGCGCCCCTCGGCGAGGAGGCGGTCGATCTCCGCGCGGGCCAGCTTCTGGTACTCGGCGACGCTGGCCGCCTCCGTGACGTCCCAGATGTCGAGGAGGTGGTGGGGCACTCCGCTGCGCTCCTCGGGCGTCAGCTTGGCGGTGCCGATGTCCATCCCTCGGTAGAGCTGCATGGAGTCGGCGTTGACGACTTCGCCGCCGAGACGCCGGGCGAGGAAAACGCCCAGATCGGACTTTCCTGCCGCGGTGGGACCGACAACGGCGATGACCCGCGGGGCGGGAGCTGCACTACTCACCGCCCCAGTCTCGCAAACCCCGCGCACTCTTCCCGAACGAGCTACGTGACGGCACGGCTCCGAGGTCGTTGCCTGTTGCGAGGTTCCGGCCGCCGGTTTCGAGGACCGATGACCCGGGCGACGCAATGGGACGCACCGGGCGGGGCGGGATTTCGCCCACACGAGTAACGTATGGAGTAGATATGGGCGTTTTTGCACGGTTCCGCCGGAAGGCCAAGGACAGCGAAGAGGCGTCAACAACCGAAGCGGCTGCCGCCACACTGACGGCCGAGCCGGAGAAGGCCGAGGAATCCACCGAGGCCTCCAACGACTCGAAGCCCGCCGCCGAGGACGACAAGGACGCCGAGGCCGCTGCCGAGGACAAGCCGGAGGAGACCACCGAGGCGGCCGCGGCTGAGGGCGTGGAGATCCCGAAGCAGCAGTCCGCGGAGGAGGCGGCCGACAACGGGGCCGGTGAGAGCGCCCGCAAGTAGCTCCCCTGCGAGGGAAGGTGAACCCATGGGCTTCCTGGACCAACTGAAAGCCAAGCTGGCCCCTGCCAAGGACAAGGTCTCTGACCTCGCGCAGCAGCACGGGGACAAGATCGACCAGGGCTTGGACAAGGCCGCGAAGGTCGTCGACGAGAAGACCAAGGGCAAGTACAGCGACAAGATCCAGGCGGGTACGGGCAAGGCGAAGGACGCCGTCGACCGCCTCGCCGGGCAGGACGAGGGCAAGGACACGGGTGGCGGCGCCACCCCGCCGTCGCCTCCGTCACCGCCCCCGGCTTCCTGAACCGCATCGGCGGACGGCCGTGAAGCGCAATGCTTCGCGGCCGTCGCCGCGTGCCCGCGCCAGGGTGCCGCAGGGCGTGCCGGGACTCCGTCGGGTGCCGGAGATCCGGCGGGCGCCCCGCGGAAGCAAGACCCGAGCGCTCGCCAGAACCAGGCCGCGATCAAGCCCGCCAGGACCGGGGCGTGCTCAAGCCCCCCAGGACCAGGCCGCCACCAAGCCCGCCAAGCCCAGACCGCCACCAAGCCCACCAGGACCAAGCCGCCACCAGGCCCGCTAAGACCAGGCCGCCACCAAGTACCCCACGCCGTACGGCGCGTCCTCGTAGAGCAGCTCGCCGCTCAGTGCGGCGCCGTCCGCCGCCCCTGCGAGCACTTGCCACGGGGCGCGGCCCGCTGCCTTCAGTTCGTACGCCAGCTCCGCGTCCAGCCCCTTGAGCGCGGCCACGTCGGCCGCGCCCAGCGCGCGCCCGACCTCCGCGTCGAAGCCGGCGGCGCGCTCGTCGAGGTATCCCGGCGCCTTCAGCGTGCGGCACGCGCTGGCGTCGCCCATCACCAGCAGTGCCACACGGTCCACCCGCGCCGCGATTTCCCCTCCGACTTGGATACACCGCTCGGCGGCAAGTGGTTCCCCCACGCCGAGACCTTCCAGCGGGGCGGCCGACCATTCCGTGCACCCGAGCAGCCAGCCGGCGACGGCGAGCGATGCCGGAAGCTCACGCTCCGCGGTCTCGTCCGAGGCGCCGTCCACGGTCGCGCCCTCGGGCGCTCCGGAGCCGTCAACGGATCCCAGCCGCACGTCGAGGTCCACCCCGAAGCCCCGGAAGGACCCACGTGCGCCCTGGAGGTGCGGCCCGCGCCCGCTCTGCCCGGCCGGGCCGACCACCACGAGCCGGTCGGGCCGGGAGGCGGCGAGGACCCCGATGGCGTCCGTGCACGCCACGCGGGCGGCGTCCAGCTCAGGGGCGGCACCCGCGGCGACCTCGGGGACGAGCAGCGGCGGGCAGGGGCAGACGGCTGCGGCGACAAGCATGATCCGCAGCGTAACGCGCGCCGTCGGGCGAGGCCGTGCCTACCGCCCCGCTCAACCGGCGGGCAGCGAGGAGCACCCCTCCATGGCGGTTCAACCGGCGGGCAGCACAGAGCACCCCTCCACAGCGGTGGGGTGCCGCCCTGCCAAGGCCGTGCCTACCGCCCCGCTCAGTCGCAGCCGCAGCCGCTGCCCGTCGCCACCGGGAGCGGCTCGGGAGCGCCGATCTTCGGCAGTCCCAGCATCACGCCCGCGGGCTTGGCGGCCGCCTCGGCGTTCCGCTTCTCCCAGGCGTCGCCCGCGCGCGTGGGACGCACGTTCAGGACGGCGCCCTCGGCGAGCAGGTGGTGCGGGGCGGCGTAGGTGATCTCGACCGTCACGACGTCACCGGGGCGCACCTCGGTGTCCGGCTTGGTGAAGTGGACCAGGCGATTGTCGGGGGCACGGCCGGAGAGGCGGTGCGTGGCACCGTCCTTGCGACCCTCGCCCTCGGCGACCATCAGCTCCAGGGTGCGGCCGACCTGCTTCTTGTTCTCCTCCCAGGAGATCTCCTCCTGGAGGGCGACCAGGCGCTCGTAGCGCGACTGGACGACCTCCTTGGGGATCTGCCCCTCCATGGTCGCGGCCGGGGTCCCGGGGCGCTTGGAGTACTGGAAGGTGAAGGCGTTGGCGAAGCGGGCCTCGCGGACCACGTGCATCGTCTGCTCGAAGTCCTCCTCGGTCTCGCCGGGGAAGCCCACGATGATGTCGGTGGAGATCGCCGCGTCCGGCATGGCGGCGCGGACCTTCTCGATGATCCCCAGGAAGCGCTCCTGGCGGTACGAGCGGCGCATCGCCTTGAGGACGGGGTCGGAGCCGGACTGCAGCGGCATGTGGAGCTGCGGCATCACGTTCGGCGTCTCGGCCATGGCGGCGATCACGTCGTCGGTGAAGTCGCGCGGGTGCGGGGAGGTGAAGCGCACGCGCTCCAGGCCCTCGATCTGCCCACAGGCGCGCAGGAGCTTGCTGAAGGCCTCGCGGTCGCCGATGTCCGAGCCGTACGCGTTGACGTTCTGTCCGAGGAGGGTGATCTCGGAGACGCCCTCGCCGACGAGCGCCTCGATCTCCGCGAGGATGTCGCCGGTCCTGCGGTCCTTCTCCTTGCCGCGCAGCGCGGGCACGATGCAGAAGGTGCAGGTGTTGTTGCAGCCGACGGAGATCGAGACCCACGCGGCGTACGCGCTCTCGCGGCGGGTCGGCAGCGTCGACGGGAAGGCCTCGAGCGACTCGGCGATCTCGACCTGCGCCTCTTCCTGGACGCGGGCGCGCTCCAGGAGGACCGGCAGCTTGCCGATGTTGTGCGTGCCGAAGACGACGTCCACCCAGGGCGCCTTCTTGACGATGGTGTCGCGGTCCTTCTGGGCCAGGCAGCCGCCGACGGCGATCTGCATCCCTGGACGCTTGGTCTTCATCGGCGCCAGGCGGCCGAGATTGCCGTACAGACGGTTGTCGGCGTTCTCGCGCACGGCGCACGTATTGAAGACGACGACGTCGGCATCGCCGTCCGCCCCTTCGGGCGCACGCACGTAACCGGCGTCCTCCAGCAGCCCGGAGAGCCGCTCGGAGTCATGGACGTTCATCTGGCACCCGTAGGTGCGCACCTCGTAAGTCTTCGCGCTCATCTCGCCCACCAGGGTACGGGGTCGCCACGCGCGCGTGCCCGCGGATTCGGACCGGGGCACCGGAACCCCGGCCACCGGAACCGCACAGTGCGACCTCACCCCTGGTCAGCACGGTGAGTGGCCTGGCAGGATCGCGCGCATGCTCCAGGCTCTCCCCCGCATCAGCAGGCGCCATGCCCTGCAGGGCTCCGCCGCGGCGCTCGTGGTGTTCGGGCTGTTGCTGTGGTGGCTGCTTCCCGTGGGCGAAAGCAGTCCGAGCGGCTCGATGAGGTTCAGCACGGGCGTGAAGAACGGTGTGTACGAGCGGTACGGCAAGCTCCTGCGGACGGCGATCTCGCAGGACATGCCCCAGGTGGACGTGGAGCTCCAGAACAGCCAGGGGTCGCAGCAGAACGTCGCGCGGGTGGCCACAGGCAAGTCCGACTTCACCATCGCGGCCGCCGACGCCGTCGAGAAGTACCGCCTGGACGGCGCGCCCGGCTGGGAGAACCTGCAGGGCTGCGCGCGGCTGTACGACGACTACGTACAGCTCGTGGTGCCCCGGGGCTCCGGCGTCGACTCCGTCGAGGACCTGCGGGGCAAGCGCGTCGCGGTGGGGCAGGAGCGCTCGGGCGTGCGGCTGATAGCGGACCGGGTCCTCGACGCCGCCGGCCTCGACCCGGCCACGAGCATCGAGCCGGTGTCCGCCGGGATCGACACCATGCCGAGCCTGCTGGAGAAGCGTGACA
The DNA here is from genome assembly GCF_040647455.1 of Streptomyces sp. NPDC041068. Taxonomy (NCBI): domain Bacteria; kingdom Bacillati; phylum Actinomycetota; class Actinomycetes; order Kitasatosporales; family Streptomycetaceae; genus Streptomyces; species Streptomyces sp. NPDC041068. The sequence continues at coordinate 39,575 of NZ_JBEZCG010000020.1, read as the reverse complement.
TCGACGCCTTCTTCTGGTCGGGCGGGCTGCCGACCACCTCCGTGCGCGAGCTCTCCGAGCGGATGGACGTCGAGCTCGTGGATCTCGGCGACCTCGTCGAGCCGCTGCACAAGCAGGGCGGCGCCTCGCGCTACTACCGGGCCGCGACGATGCCCGCCGACGCCTATCCCGCGGCCCAGCGAGGCTCCGCGGTCCGGACTCTCGCGGTGGCCAATCTCCTGGTGACCACCGACCGGGCCGACCCCGAGCTGACCACGGGGTTGACGCGCGCCGTCATCGACAGCCGCGACCACATAGGAGATCAGGTGCACGCGGCGCAGCTGGTGGATCTGCGCACCGCCCTCTACACCGACCCGCTCCAGCTGCACGCGGGCGCCCGCAGTTACTACCGCTCGGTCAAGCCCTGATCCGTGCCACTTCGGGCCCTGATCCGTATCACTTCAAGCCCTGATCCGTACCACTTCGGGCCCTGATCCCTGCCGCCGTTCCCGTCAGGACGCGGCGCCGGGCTCGCTGCGGGGCACACTGACCGTCACCTTCAGTCCGTGCGGTTCGTGAGGGGCGTACGCGATGGAGGCGCCGCCCGCCGCGAGCAGGGCCCGCGAGATGGACAGGCCGAGGCCCGACCCCTTCACGTTCTGGTGGCGGTTGCTGCGCCAGAAGCGGTCGCCGACGCGGGCCAGCTCGTCCTCGGTGAGCCCGGGGCCGCCGTCGGTGACCACGACGGTCGTCGTCGCGTCGACGGAGGAGACCCGCACCTGGACCCGCTCTCCCCCGGGTGTGAACTTCAGGGCGTTGTCGATCACCGCGTCCAGCGCGCTGGAGAGGGCGACCGGGTCGGCCCAGCCGGTGGTCGCCGGGCACTCGGCCGTCAGCCGCACGCCCCGCTCGTCGGCGAGCGGGCGCCAGGCGGCGACGCGTTCCGCGGCCAGCTCGCCGATGTCGGTGAGGCTCAGGTCCGCGGCCGTGTGCTCGGCGAGCGCCAGGTCGAGCAGGTCGTCGAGGACCTGGGCCAGGCGCTTGCCCTCGGTGCGGACCGAGGCGATCTCCTCGTTGCCCTCGGGCAGTTCGAGGGCGAGGAGCTCGATGCGCAGCAGCAGGGCGGAGAGGGGATTGCGCAGCTGGTGCGAGGCGTCCGCGACGAAGGCGCGCTGCTGTTCGAGGACGTCCTGGACGTGGTCGGCCATCTCGTTGAACGACCGGGCGAGGCGCCTCAGTTCCGGCGGTCCGCCGGCGGCCGCGACACGGGACTTGAGGCGTCCGGTCGCTATGTCGTGCGTGGTCGCGTCCAGGACACGTACGGGGCGCAGCACCCAGCCGGTGAGCCGCAGGGCCGCGCCGACCGCCAGGAGCATGGCCGCCGATTCGCCCGCGACGATGAGCAGCCAGCCCTGCAGCGTCTTCGAACGCATGCGCCCGGTCGGTGAGTCGGTGACGACGACGGCGATGACGTCACCGTCCCTGATCACCGGCGAGGCGACGGCCAGCCGCCCCCGCTGCCACGGCCATACCTGTTCGGGATCGTGGCTGCCCCGGGAGCGGAGGGCCTCTTCGAAGGCGCCCCGCATGTCCCCGGCCTTGGGCAGGAGCCAATTGGCCGGGGCGTGGGCCATGGGACCGTCGTCGCGGTAGAAGACGCCCGCCCTGATGCCGTAGACGTCGTAGTAGTCGTCGAGTTCCTTCTGGAGCGTGTCGCGGCGTTCGTCCGTGTCCCCCATCCCCCGTGCTCCGGCGGGACGTTCCGTGACGAACTGCGCGAGCGACGCGAAGCGTGCCGTGTCGTCGATCCGGTCGACGACCACCTTCTGCTGCTGTGCCGCCGCGACGCTGACGGCGAGCGGGAAGCCGAGCGCGAGCAGCACGCCCGCCATGAGGACGATCAGCAGCGGGAGGAGGCGAGAGCGCACCTGTCCTCGCTGTGGCTATGCGGCCGGGGCGACGAGTCGGTAGCCGACGCCCCGCACGGTCTCGATCAGGGCCGGCATGTGCAGCTTCGAGCGCAGGGACGCCACGTGCACTTCAAGGGTGCGGCCGGTGCCTTCCCAACTGGTGCGCCACACCTCGCTGATGATCTGTTCCCTGCGGAACACCACTCCGGGGCGCTGGGCGAGGAGCGCGAGCAAATCGAACTCCTTGCGGGTCAGTTGGACAACCGAACCGTCCACGCTGACCTGCCGGGTGGGCAGTTCGATGTGCACGGGGCCGAGCCGCAGCTCGCTGTCGCCGGGCGCGACGGCCCCGCCGGGGGTGGGGCGCCGGATGACCGCGTGGATACGGGCGATGAGTTCTCCGGTGTCGTACGGCTTCACTACGTAGTCATCGGCGCCGAGGTTGAGGCCGTGGATGCGGGAGCGCACGTCCGAGCGGGCCGTCACCATGATCACCGGGATCGAGCCGCGCTTGCGGATCTTGCCGCAGACCTCGTAGCCGTCCTGGTCGGGCAGACCCAGGTCGAGGAGCACCACTCCGAAGGGGGGCGTTTCCGCGGGCAGCAGGGCCTGCAGCGCCTCTTCGCCGCTGCGTGCGTGCACGACGTCGAAGCCGTGCCGGGCCAGGACCGCGGACAGGGCGGCGGCCACATGATCGTCGTCCTCGACGAGAAGCAGTCTCATACGGGCCCCCTCCAGTTCATCCGTCGTTCCGTTGTGGCCGGTAGTCGCGCGTGCGCACCAAGGCATCCACTCCGATGGATAAGGACCGCGTCAAGAGGGTTCGGGGCGCAAGCACGTTCCGTTACCCACCCGGTACGCGCTCCCTGGACCCTCTTCACACGGAGTGTCCGGTTGCGGCCGGATCGTTATGCTCAATTTCCCCTCAGATGTAATGACGCTGGTCGCACTGGGTTATTACTGTCCTCCCAACCGAGGAGGATGGAGCAACAAGCCGTGACCGAAGTATCGGTGACCAAGGACGCCATACCGCCCGGGGCGGACGACCTGGTCGTGCTGAAGAACGTCAACAAGCACTTCGGCGCTCTGCACGTCCTCCAGGACATCGACCTGACCATCGCCCGTGGCGAGGTCGTCGTCGTGATCGGCCCCTCCGGGTCCGGTAAGTCGACCCTGTGCCGCGCCATCAACCGCCTGGAGACGATCGATTCGGGAGACATCTCGATCGACGGCAAGCCGCTGCCCCAGGAGGGCAAGGAACTCGCCCGTCTCCGCGCGGACGTGGGCATGGTCTTCCAGTCCTTCAACCTTTTCGCGCACAAGACCGTGCTCGAGAACGTGACGCTGGGCCAGACCAAGGTGCGCAAGATCGGCAAGGACGAGGCCGAGCAGAAGGCACGCGGTCTGCTGGACCGCGTGGGCGTCGCCTCGCAGGCCGACAAGTACCCCGCACAGCTCTCGGGCGGTCAGCAGCAACGCGTCGCGATCGCACGGGCGTTGGCGATGGACCCGAAGGTGATGCTCTTCGACGAGCCCACGTCGGCGCTCGACCCGGAGATGATCAACGAGGTCCTCGAGGTGATGCAGCAGCTCGCCCGGGACGGCATGACGATGGTCGTGGTCACGCACGAGATGGGCTTCGCCCGCTCCGCGGCCAACCGCGTCGTGTTCATGGCCGACGGCCGCATCGTCGAAGAGGCCGTGCCGGACCAGTTCTTCAACAACCCGCGCAGCGACCGGGCCAAGGACTTCCTGTCGAAGATCCTTAAACACTGAGGCTCCCACGCCGTCTCAACACCAGTCGAAACAAAGGATGTTCACCATGAAGCTCCGCAAGTCCGTTGCCGCCGCAGCGGCCGTCGCCGCGCTGTCCCTGGTCGCCACCGCCTGTGGCGGCAAGGAGGGCTCGGCCGGTGACAAGCCGGAGGGTCCTGACGACAAGGACACCAAGGCCCTCAGCTACACGGTCAAGAAGGACGTCTCGGTCGACTCCTCGGTCTTCAAGGACGCCAAGAAGCGCGGCAAGCTGGTCATCGGCGCCAAGGCCGACCAGCCGTACCTGGGCTTCCAGGACCAGTCGACCAAGGAGTACTCCGGCTTCGACATCGAGATCGCCAAGATGATCGCGGCGGACCTCGGCTTCTCGGCGAAGCAGATCGAGTGGAAGACGGTCGACTCCGGCGCGCGCGAGACCGCGGTCTCCAAGGGCGACGTCGACCTGATGATCGGCACGTACACGATCAACGACGAGCGCAAGAAGCAGATCGACTTCGCCGGCCCGTACTACCACGCCGGTGCCTCCCTCCTGGTCCGCATGGACGAGAAGGACATCAAGGGCCCGGAGACCGTCCGCGGCAAGAAGGTCTGTTCCATCGTCGGCTCGACGCCGCTGCAGAACATCAAGAAGCCGAAGTACGGCGCCAAGGTGACCGAGCTCTCCAAGTACTCGGAGTGCGTGGCCCAGATGCTCAACAACCAGGTCGACGCCGTCACCACCGACGACGCCATCCTGATGGGTTACGCGGCGCAGAACCCGAAGAAGCTCAAGGTCGTCGGCAAGCCCTTCTCGGACGAGCCCTACGGCGTCGGCCTCAAGAAGGGTGACTCCGCACTGCAGAAGGCCGTCGCGGACGCCATCAAGGCGCACCAGGAGAACGGCGACTACAAGAAGGCGTTCGACGCCACCATCGGCAAGTCCGGCTCGGACTACCAGGAGCCGCCGGCCTTCACCGACCCCAAGTGACACCCCGCGCCCCGCTTCGTACGGCCTGAACGTCCGTGCGGGGCGGGGCGTCTTGTGAGCACATCGCCGCCCGACCGCCCTCTCGCGGAGAATTCATGAACGTACTGACCGACAACCTGTCGCTGTTCCGCGAGGGGTTCATCGGCACCGTGGAGCTGACCGTGGTCAGCGGGATCATCGCCATGGTGCTCGGCGTGATCATCGCCGCCTTCCGGGTCTCCCCGGTGCCGCCGCTCCGCATCTTCGGCACCCTGTGGGTGAACATCCTCCGGAACACCCCGCTCACCCTGCTGTTCCTGGTGGCCTTCTTCATCCTGCCGAAGATCCTGTTCCCGGACATGGACTCCTTCGTGCTCGCCGTCACGGCGCTGGGCTTCTACACGTCGTCCTTCATAGCCGAGGCCCTCCGCTCGGGCATCAACACCGTGCCGATGGGCCAGGCCGAGGCGGCGCGCGCCATCGGCATGAGCTTCACGCAGGTCATGCGGATCGTGGTGCTCCCGCAGGCCACCCGCGCGGTCATCGCCCCGATGGGCTCGATCTTCATCGCGCTGACCAAGAACTCGGCGATCGCGGGCGGCTTCGACAACGTCGAGCTGTTCAACATCACCAAGACGCTCAGCAACGAGGGCTACGACATCGTGATGATCTTCGTGTGGATCACGGTCGCCTACCTGATCATCACGTACGCCATCAACGGCCTCTTCCGGCTGCTCGAGCACCGCATGGAGGTCGCCCGATGAGCGCCAGCGTTCTCTTCGACGCACCCGGCCCCAAGGCCAAGGTCCGCAATGTCATCTACTCGGTCATCGGCTCCGCGGCGCTGCTCGGCCTGCTCGTCTGGGTCGTGCTGCGGCTCAACGAGAAGGGCGAGTTCGACGGCGCCCTGTGGGACATCTTCAACTACTCGGGCATCCGCCAGAACATCTTCGACGCGCTCATCGCGACGCTGAAGGCCTTCGCCCTCGCCGGTGTCTTCTCGCTGATCTTCGCGGTCGTCCTGTGCGTCGGCAGGCTCTCCGACCACCGGCCCATCCGCTGGGTCTCGGTCGCCTTCATCGACCTCTTCCGGTCGATCCCGCTGCTGATCACGATCTTCGCCCTGTGGGTCGGCATCCTCGGTGACATGACCCCGCTGTGGGCGCTGGTCCTGGGTCTGACCATCTACAACGGCTGCGTCCAGGCCGAGGTGCTGCGCGCGGGCATCAATGCCGTGCCCAAGGGGCAGCGGGAAGCGGCCTACGCCCTGGGTCTGAGCAAGACCCAGGTCATGACCAGCATCCTCTTCCCGCAGGCCATCCGGTCGATGCTGCCGACGATCATCAGCCAGCTCGTGGTGACCCTCAAGGACACCTCGCTCGGCTTCATGATCCTCTACCCCGAGCTCCTGTACTCGGCACGGCTGATCGCCAACAACACCCCGGTGAACGGCACGTACCCGTTCGTCCAGACGGTCACCGTCTTCGGTGTCATCTACATCGGGCTCTGCCTCGCGCTCTCCTCGCTCGCCACCTGGATCGAGAAGCGCGGCCGCCGCGCCAAGACCGGCATCGTGGTGGCCGCGGCCGCCGAGCCCGCCGAGGCCCCTGGCGTGCTCGACGCGGGCACACCGCTCGGCCCGACGGTCGCCGCGGAGCCCGGCCCGGAGGCCACCGGGGGCGCCCCCGGCACTCCGGCCGAGGCCCCCGACCCGTCCGACGGCGACACCGACCGCCCCGCGGGCGACTCCGACGGCCCCAAGGGGGACAAGGGAGACTCCGACGGTCAGGTTGGAAAGTCCAACTGATTGACATCCTGAGCTGATGTGGGGGACGGCCGCGGCGCTGTCCCCCACACGCCTTTTCCGGTGAACGCCACTGCCATCGTCACTTGACGCAAGCACCGGCAATGGGTTGCATACGTTCTGTGATCGTGCACCGGGCTCCAACTGCCAGTTCCTGTACGTACGTCCAGCGCTTCCGGGCAGTCCGGACCCCCGGAGCCCGCCAGGGCGGAGGGTGTGCGCCGTGGACCCGGTGATCGTCGTCGGCGCGGGCCCCGTCGGCCTCGCGCTCGCCCTCGCGCTCGCCCGCCACTCGGTGCCCACCGTGGTCCTCGACGAAGGACCCGGCAAGGACGAACAGCGGCCCGCGCGGACCGTGGTACTCCGTGAGGACACCGCGGCATTCGTCGAGCGGCTCGCGGGTCACTCGTTCGGGGACTCGGAGTCGGGCGCACGCTGGAACAGCTGGCGCTCCTTGCGCCGCAAGCAGCTGATGCGGGAGCTCACCTTCGGTGACGGGGCCCCCGCCCCGCTCCATCTGCCCCAGCACGTGCTGACCGGCGCGCTGCGCGACGCCATCGCCGACGAGCGCCTCGTGAAGGTCGCGGTCGAGAGCAAACTCGACTCCCTGGAACAGGACGCCTCCGGCCTGACGGCGCACACGCGCGGCCCCAAGGACACGTGGTGGCGAGGCAGTTATCTGGTCGGCTGCGACGGGCCGCGCTCGACCGTGCGCAAACTGCTCGACGTCCGCTTCCCCGGGCGCACGGCCGTCGAGCGACACGCCGTGGCCGCGCTGCGCACGGAACTTCCGTGGCAGGGCGAAGCGTTGTTGCATCGGATGCCTCCGTGGCGCGGCGGAGGCGCCGAAGTGACGGGCCGTCCGCTCGCCGGCGGGGTGTGGCGGCTCGACTGGCTGCTTCCGCCGCGCGGCGAGCTGGTCACGCCCGACGCGCTCGTCGTCCGCATCCGGGAGACCCTCGCGGGCTGGTGCGAGGGTGCCACGCCGCCGTACGAACTGCTCGACACGGGCGTGCACACCGTCCACCACCGTCTCGCCAGGCGGTGGCGGGTCGGCCGCGCCTTCCTCGCCGGGGACTCCGCGCATCTGCTCGGCGCGCTCGGCACACAGGGGCTCGACGAGGGGCTGCGGGACGCCGACAACCTCGCGTGGAAGCTGGCGCTCGCCTGGCACCACGGCGCGCGCGAATCGCTGCTCGACAGCTACCAGGCCGAGCGGCGCGCAAGCGTGGCCGCGCGCCTGCGCGCCGCGGACCAGTCGCTGCCCGTACTGCGCGGCGGCAAAGGCCTGCGCTCGTACGTGCCGGGGGCCGCGCGCGGCCACGACACGCTCCTCACGGACGGTCATGTGGGGCGCGGGCCGCTCGGCGCTCCCTCGTCGTACGCCGACTCGCCGCTGGCGGCTGCTCCGTCCGAGTCCGAGGTGGCGGTCGGCACGCAGCCCGGTGCGCCGGTCGCCGATGTGCAGGTGACAGCGCCCGACGGGTCCTTCGTCCAGCTGCGGGACCGGCTCGGGCTCGGGCAGCTGCTCGTCGTCCTCGTCGCGCCCGGCACCGTGGTGTGGGAGCGGCGGCACTGGGTGACGGCCGGGATCATGCCGCGGCTCGCCGCCGCCGTCACCGCGCTGCCGCACCCCGCCGAACTGCTCGTCGCGGAGAGCTACCCCGGGGCAGCCGCCCACTCCGTCCTGCTCGTACGCCCCGACGGCCACCTGGTGACCGCGCTGTCCGGAGTGCGCCCCGCCGAGCTGTACGCGGCCGCCGAGGCGGCCCTGGGCGGCCCGGCGCGGACGGAGCGCGAGGACGGCGCGGAGCGGGACCTGGCGGGCGCGCAGGAGAGCCCGGCGGAAGCGAAGTAGGGCGGGGACCGGAGGCGAAGCAGGGCGGAGAGCGGAGGCGAAGCAGGGCGGAGAGCGGTCATCCGCGGGGCCGGACCGTCCAACCGCACATCGAGCCGGAGTTGACCGACCTCCCCCTCCATGGTCTACTCCGGATCGTGACCGACACCGATGTGCGCCTGTGGCGGAGGGTCCATATGGACCTCGTCCGCTACGCGGGCTGCGTGTGTCACCCGTCCTGCTGAATTCGCTCTTCTCACCCCGCGCGCGGAGCACCGGTTCCCGGACGTCTCGCGCGCCCTTCCGCGAACCCTCAGGACGGTCACCGTGTCTGCTTCCGCCCCCTCCTCCCCCGCGTCCGCGCGCACTGCGGCGCCCACCGCCGCCGAACTCCTCGACTTCGTCCGCCGCAGCGCGGCCGACCCCGGGCTCATCGCCTCCCTGCCGCTCGACCCCGAGGGCCGCACCTGGGTGCGCCTGGAGGGTCCCGGGGGCAGCGAGGCCTGGCTGATCGGCTGGCCGCCCGGCACCGGCACCGGCTGGCACGACCACGCGGAGTCGATCGGCGCCTTTCTCACCGCGCAGGGCACCCTCAAGGAGAACTCGCTCGCGGTACGCCTGCCCACCGACGGCTGGAAGACCCTGGAGCTCTCCGAAGACGTCGACCGCGAACGGGAGTTGGCGGTCGGCGAGGGCCGCGCCTTCGGTCGCAACCACGTGCACGAGGTGCTGAACGAGTCCACCACCGAGCACGCCGTCTCCGTACACGCCTACTACCCGCCCCTGCCGCGGATCCGCCGCTACAGCCGCACCGGCGAGGTGCTGCGCCTGGAGTCCGTGGAGCGCCCGGAGGACTGGCAGTGAGTGAACGGCCCGTCGGCATCGATGAGTTGCTCGAACGCGTACGGCTCGACCTTCACCGGCTCACTCCCCAGGAAGCGTACGACGCCACGCGTACCGGAGGTCTATTGGTCGACATCCGGTACGCGGCGCTGCGGGAGCGCGACGGGCTGATCCCCGGCGCCCTGGTCGTCGAGCGCAACGAACTGGAGTGGCGCCTCGACCCCCAAGGCAGCCACCGCGCCGCGGAGGCCACGGGCCACGACCTGCGTGTCGTCGTGGTCTGCAACGAGGGGTACGCGTCCAGTCTCGCGGCCCTCTCCCTGCGGCAGTTGGGGCTGCGCCACGCGACCGATCTCGTCGGCGGGTTCCAGGCGTGGCGGGCAGCGGGGCTTCCGGTGGTGGCCGCCGAGGGGTGAGCACGCGCGCGTGGTGCCCCTCACCGGCCTGCGGCACGACTCGGTAAGGGGCACCCACCATTGCGTACTGCCCCTTACTCCTTGGCCGTTGCCACCGTGACGGGAAGCGGCCTCAGGGCAGCGCGGCCCGGTAGCGCCGTCGCCACCAGGGCGAGCAGTCCGGCGACGGCGACCACGGAGACGTACACCAAGGGGACGACCGACGGTGCCGCGCTGCCCGTCATCCCCACGCTGAACGCGGTCAGGACGGCCAGCGCCACGCCGCTGCCGAGCGCGGTGCCGATGAGCAGGACCGACAGCGCCTCGGTGCGCAGCATCCGCAGGACCTGGCGGCGCGTGGCCCCCGCGAGGCGCAGCATCGCGAACTCACGGATGCGCTCGGACACGGACATCGCGAGCGTGTTGACGACGGCGATGGCGGTGAACGCCAGGACGAGGCCCATCGCGAGGAGGTTCACCTCGGCGTTGGCCTGCTGCCGCTCGGCCTGGAGACCATCGACGGCGGCCGGGGTGAGCACGCGTACACCCGGGAACTTCTCGATGCCTGCCGCGAGTTGTTCCTGCGTACGGTCGCTCTTGACGAGGACCGTGGCGGCGAGCGGGTTGTCGACGTGGCGGGCGACCAGCGCGTGGGCCATGGTCAGATCACCGAACCCGAGTCCACGTGCGTACACGGCGCGGACGGTGAGTTCGGCCTTCGTGCCGTCCCCCAGGGTGAACTTCAGCGTGCTGCCCGGCTTCAGGCCGAGCTGGTCCGCGGCGAGTTCGCTGACGGCGACGTCGTCCTCGTCGAAGCCCTTGAGCGATCCGGCGGTGACATCCGGGTCCCAGGTCCGGGTGAGGCCCTCCGGAGTGACGCCCTGCGCCGGGTACTTGTCGAGCCCGACGCGCACGGTGGTGCGGACGACCTCGGTGGCGGCCTCGACGCCTTCGGTCGTACGCAGCTTCCGCGCGGCCTCCGCCGGGACGCCGGGCCCCTGTGCGGCGAGCACCCAGTCCGCGCGGATGCCGTCACGGGCCTGGGCGCGGGCGGCGTCGCCGAGGGTGGGCTGGACGAAGAGGACGGTGCAGGTCATGCCGGTGAGGAGGGCGAGCGGGGTGACGGCGGCGGCCATCCGGGCCGCGTTGCCTCGCAGGTTGGCGTGGGCGAGCCTGCCACCGGGCCCCGTCAGCCGGAGAGGGCCGCGCAACAGTGCGGCGGCCGCGCGGACGACGAGCGGCCCGAGGAGCGCGACAGCACCGGCGAAGACCACAACGGCCAGGAACGTGACGGGAGTCGACGCCGCCTCGGTGCGCAGCATGCTCAGGACCGCGATCAGGACGACGGCCGCGGCGAGCAGCACGAGGCCCGCGACGATGCGGCTCCAGGCGGGGCGGGGCCGTTCGACCCGCGCCTCTGCGAGGGCCTGTGCCGGGCGGATCCGGACGACGCGGCGCCCCGCGATGCGGGCGGCGGCCCAGGCGCCGAGCAGGGTCGCGGCGACGGCGGCCAGGGGCGGAAAGACACTGACGGCACGTTCGAGGGTGGCGGGCACGGCTCCCGTCGCCACGAACCGGTCGTGCAGCAGGCCCCCGAGCGGGAGGCCGGCGAGCGATCCGGCGACGCCCGCCGCGGCGCCGACGATCAGCGCCTCGCGGCCGAGAAGCCTGCGGATCTGCTTCGGGGTCGCGGCGACGGCGCGGAGCAGGGCGAGTTCGCGGTGGCGCTGCTGGACGGAGAGCGCGAAGGTGCCGACGACCACGAGGACGGCGACGAGGAGGGACGTGCCGCCCATGGCTCCGCCCATGCTGACGAGCTTGACGCGCGCGCCCGCGGCGTCGAGGAACTCCACGGGGCCGCGGTCCTCTCCGGCACTGACCTGCGCCCGGGTGCCGTCGACGGCGTGCTCCACCGCCTTCTCGAGGGCGGTGACGGCGGTGCCCCCGTCCGGTACGACGCCGAAGGCGGTGACCTTTCCGGGATGCGCCGCGAGCCGCTCGGCCTCCTCGGTGGAGAAGAACAGCGAGGTCTGGTGGGCGAGGGAGCCGTTCTCGGGGGCGGCGACACCGGAGATGCGGTAGCCGCGCGGGCTCTGCGTCGACTGGACGGTGAGGCGGTCGCCGGGCTTCAGCCCCGCGCGGTCGGCGAGGTCACGGTCGATGACGAGGTCGTCGGCCGCGCGCGGGGCCCTGCCGTCGACGAGGCGGAAGGGGGTGAGTGCGGCGGACGTCCAGGCATGGCCGTACGAGGGCTTGGCGTCGTCCCGCGCGACAGCGGGCGTCAACGGCTCGGCGAGGAAGGTGAGTTCGGGAACCACCACACGGACACCGGGGACTTTCTCGAGCCTGTTCTCGATGTCCTCGGCCGGCAGCCAGGCCCGTTCGGCGATCGGTTTCGCCTTGTGCTTGACCTTCGTCTTGCCCTTCTTGTGCTCGACCGTGGTCCGGTGGACGTTCTGGTCGGCGGAGACGATCACGGGGGCGGCGGCGTAGCGCTCGGTCTTGATCGTGCCGCGCAGGCCGGTCTCCAGGAGCGTGCCGCAGGCCGTGACGAGGGCCGCGGCGCACATCAGCGCGAGGAACGCGCCCAGAAATCCGCCCTTGCGGTCCCTGACCGTCTGCAGTGCGTAGCGCAGCATCATGAGGGCTCGGTCTCTCTTCTGTTGTCGGAGGCCCGGGATGATGCGGGCGCGGGGAAGGCCAGGAACCGAGTGAGGACGGTGCGGGCGTCGGCGGGAGTATCGACGTCGGGCCGCTTGTAGCGGTTGAGCAGCGCGATGTACTCCTCGAAGAACTCACGGAGTTCGGGGAGGGTCAGCCGGATCGTGCCGCGCGAGAAGGGGAACGCGTCGGCCCATTCGCCGAGTTCGGGGCCGCTCTGCCGCTGCAGCTGCTCGAAGAGCTCCAGATCGGCGGCGTACGAGAGGTGGTTGAGCTCGTCCATGACGAGCCGCATCTCGGGGCTCTGCCTGCTGCGCGGCACAAAGCGCCGGTCCCCGGGAACAGCCCGCCACCACCGCTCGCGCCCGTGCCCCGAGCCGTGCGTCTCCTCGACGAAGCCGTAGCGGGCGAGCTCACGCAGGTGGTAGCTGGTGGCCCCGGTGTTGAGCCCAAGGGCCCTGGCGAGCGTCGCCGAGGTGGCGGGACCATGCACAGTGAGGTGCTGCAGCATCTGCTGCCGCCGCGGCTGCGCGAGGGCTTTGAGAACGCGGAGGTCGGTCAGCTCTCGCGGGGCCGGGTTCTCGGGCCGCTTCGTGTCAGAGGTGCCGGGTTCCTGTGCCATGCGTACACAGTCGCCTGTGCACAGATGTCTGTGCACTGCGGCGGCCCGGCGTCTCCGCAGGGGGGTTAACCCCACCCCGCGGAGCGCTGGTTGGGGTACGTGAGTCGCTCCGGCTGCCGCCCCACCCCCGTGGGAGCGGCCTGCTCAGAAACCCTCGTACCCCAAGTCGTCGGTCTCCTCGCCCTCTTCCTCGAGGGCCTGGCGGACCACTCGGAGCGCCATGCCTTCCCCGTAGCCCTTGCGGGCGAGCATGCCCGCGAGACGGCGCAGGCGCTTGTCGCGGTCGAGGCCGCGCGTGGAGCGGAGCTTGCGGGCGACGAGCTCGCGCGCGGTCGCCTCCTCCTGCTCCGAGTCGAGCTGCCCGACGGCCTCGTCGATCAGGGTGGATTCCACACCCTTGGTACGCAGCTCCCGCGCGAGGGCGCGCCGGGCCAGACCGCGGCCGTGGTGCCGCGACTCCACCCAGGCGTCCGCGAAGGCGCTGTCGTTGATCAGGCCGACCTCTTCGAAGCGGGAGAGCACTTCCTCCGCCACGTCATCGGGGATCTCCCGCTTGCGCAGCGCGTCCGCGAGCTGTTTGCGCGTGCGCGGGGTACCGGTGAGCAGGCGCAGACAGATCGCCCGCGCCCGCTCAGCCGGATCCCCCGTCGGCGACTCCCCCGTCTCGGCCCTCGACGAGGAGGGGGAGTCGCTGTCCTGGTGGCCGTCGAAGCCGCCGCGCCGCCGCCGGCGCCCACGGCCGCGGCCGCCGTCCCGGGATCCGCCCTCCCGGGACCCGCTGCCTTCGCCGTCCCCGAAGCTTCCGCCGCGGTGCTCGTCCCGGCCGGTGCCGTCCTGATCCGCACCGTCCCCATGGCCCCACCCGGCAGGGCCGGTGCGGCTCTCGGGGGCGGTGTACTCCGCCCAGTCCGTTCGTCGCGTCACGGACTAGCTCTTGGCCGCCGCGGCCTTGGACTTGGTGGCCTTGGCCGCCGGCGCGGGCACCGTCTTGGCGTCGTCGGCCGGGGTCGCGCCCGCCGCTTCCGCACCCGGCTCGGCCGGAGCCTCGGGCTTCACACCGACGCCCAGCTTCTCCTTGATCTTCTTCTCGATCTCGTTGGCGAGGTCGGGGTTGTCCTTCAGGAAGTTGCGGGCGTTCTCCTTGCCCTGGCCGAGCTGGTCGCCCTCGTACGTGTACCAGGCGCCGGCCTTGCGGACGAAGCCGTGCTCGACGCCCATGTCGATCAGGCCGCCCTCGCGGCTGATGCCCTGGCCGTAGAGGATGTCGAACTCGGCCTGCTTGAAGGGCGGCGCGACCTTGTTCTTGACGACCTTGACGCGGGTGCGGTTGCCGACCGCGTCCGTGCCGTCCTTGAGGGTCTCGATGCGGCGGATGTCCATGCGCACCGAGGCGTAGAACTTCAGGGCCCGGCCACCGGTCGTGGTCTCCGGGGAGCCGAACATGACGCCGATCTTCTCGCGGAGCTGGTTGATGAAGATCGCAGTGGTCTTGGACTGGTTGAGCGCACTGGTGATCTTCCGGAGCGCCTGGCTCATCAGGCGGGCCTGCAGACCCACGTGCGAGTCGCCCATCTCGCCCTCGATCTCCGCGCGCGGCACGAGCGCGGCGACGGAGTCGATGACGATCAGGTCGAGGGCGCCGGAGCGGACCAGCATGTCGACGATCTCGAGGGCCTGCTCGCCGTTGTCCGGCTGGGACAGGATGAGGTTGTCGATGTCGACGCCGAGCTTCTTCGCGTACTCGGGGTCGAGGGCGTGCTCGGCGTCCACGAAGGCGACCGCGCCGCCGGCGCGCTGGGCGTTGGCCACGGCGTGCAGCGTGAGGGTCGTCTTACCGGAGGACTCCGGGCCGTACACCTCCACCACACGGCCGCGCGGGATGCCGCCGACGCCGAGCGCGACGTCGAGCGCGGTCGACCCGGTGGGGATGACCTCGATGGGCTCGTTCGGCCGCTCGCCCATGCGCATCACTGCGCCCTTGCCGAATTGCCGTTCAATCTGTGCGAGCGCGGCGTCGAGCGCCTTCTCGCGGTCGGTTCCTGCCATGGGTTCCACCCGATTTGCTTGAGTCGATCGCTTCACGTCAAAGACGCTAACGCCTGCCACTGACAATCCGCCCCGACGCCCGTCCAGCCTGTGGATAACTCGAGCCGCCAGCCACCCCATAAGAATGGATGTTCGATTTTGGTGTCAAGCGCGGCACGCCGTGGATCGGGGTCACGCGGAGGGGCGCCAGCGGCACCGTCGGTCGCCCCCGAGCCGGGCCCCGGGCCGGGCACCCGGGCCCGTCTCCTACGAGCGGTCGTCCCGCCTCGGCTCCGCGTCGGCGTCGGCCTGCGCCGCCGCCCCCGGCTCGTTCGGCCCCCGCAGCGCGCCCCGCACGCGCGCGAGGAGGGTTGCTCCGCCGCGGCGCCGGTGGCCGTGCACCCGGGGGTCGTCCGTGACGTCGTACCTCTTCACGTACGCCCCGAGGAAGGCCTGCAGTGTCGCGACGGCGGGGATGGCGATCAGTGCGCCGACAGCGCCGAGGAGCGCCGTGCCCGCGATGACCGAACCGAAGGCGACCGCGGGGTGGATGTCGACGCTCTTGGCGGTGAGCTTGGGCTGCAGGACGTAGTTCTCAAACTGCTGGTAGATGACCACGAAGATCAGCACCCAGAGCGCGTACCAGGGATCGACCGTGAAGGCGATCAGCATCGGCAAGGCACCCGCCAGATACGTGCCGATGGTGGGGATGAACTGGGAGACGAGGCCCACCCACACGGCGAGCACGGGTGCGTAGGGGACGTCCAGGGCCTCGAGCAGGATGTAGTGCGCGATCCCGGAGATCAGCGCCATCAGTCCGCGCGAGTAGAGGTAGCCGCCGGTCTTGTCGACCGCGATCTCCCAGGCGCGCAGCACCTCGGCCTGCTTGGCGGGCGGCAGCACCGAGCACAGGGCCCGTCGCAGCCGCGGCCCGTCGGCCGCGAAGTAGAACGAGAACAGCAGGATGGTCAGGAGCTGGAAGAGGCCGCCGAGGACCTGCGCGGAGACGTCCAGGACGCCGCTGGCGCTGTTCTGCACGTACTTCTGCAGCCAGTCGGAGTGGACCAGGCTGTCCTGCACCTCGACGCGGGACAGGTCCGTGTGGAACGTCTGGTTGATCCAGCTGATGACCTTGTCGAGGGTGTCGGGGAAGTCCTCGACCATGTCCACGATCTGGCCGGCGAGCATCGAGCCCATCAGTGTCACGAAGCCCGCGCCCACGATCACGACGCTCATGAAGACCAGGAAGGTGGCGAAGCCCCTGCGCAGCCCGCGCGCCGCCATCCAGCTCACCGCGGGCTCGACCGCGAGCGCCAGGAAGAACGCGATCAGGATGTTGATCAAGAGTCCGGTCAGCTGGTGGAAGGCCCAACTGCCCAGCTGGAAACAGGCGATGAGCGCCAGGGCGAGCACCATGGCACGCGGCAGCCAGCGCGGCATGCGGGCGCCACGCCCCGCCTCGGCCCCGGTGGGGGGCTGTGCGGGCGGCGTCGTGCCGAGTGGAGCGGTGTCCTGAGTGACCTGCGCGGTCTCGTCTGTCGGTGCCACGGAGCCAGTCTCGCCCACGCCGCCGGCATTCGGCCGCCACCCCCGCATCTTGGGACGGTCTACGCGCGCGTGGAGCCCTGCCTGCTACGCGCGCGTGGAGCCCTGCCTGCTACGCGCGCGTGGAGCCCTCCGGCGGCATCAAGCCGTCCGCAGTCATTGCTTTTCGGCCGGTACGTCCATCGCCGCGCACACCGCGCGCCAGACGTCCTTGGCCTCCCAGCCCGCGTCGAGCGCCTCGTGGACCGTCCGCCCGCCCAGCTGCGCCATCACGTGGTCGCGCGCGAAGGAGTCGGCGTACCCCGCTCCGAAGTGGTCCGCCATCCGCTGCCAGAAGACCGTCAACCGCATGCAACCTGCTCCACACTCACTCCGACCTGCATGTTCTCTGCACGGCGCGGGCTCACGCACCTGCGTCCGGCATCAAATGTGTACACGTACGCAGAGTAGGGCCTGGGCGGGGGGCGACACCGGCCCGCTCCAAAGGTGAACGGGCCGGGCCGACAGCCGGGAGAGCTGCCGGACCGGCCCGCCGGGGCCGGGCCGCCTGGCCGGGGGAACCAGGTCGGCCCGTCCGTAGGGGAATGGTCGATGTCCTACTTCGAGAAGTAGGGATCACGCTCGCGCTGGTGCGGCGGCTCCGTCACGGACGCGGACTGCTGGTACCGGGACAGCTTCGCGCCCTCGACGTCCATGTCGGGGAGGAGCCGGTCGAGCCATCGCGGCAACCACCACGCCGCCTTGCCGAGCAGGGCGAACAGGGCGGGGACGATCATCATGCGCACGATGAACGCGTCGAAGAGCACGGCGACGGCAAGACCGAAGCCGATCATCTTCACGAAGTCGTTCTGGTCCATGATGAAGCCGGAGAAGACGCTCGCCATGATGATCGCGGCGGCCGCGACCACGCGCCCACCGTGCCGGAAGCCGGTCACGACCGCCTCCTGCGTGTCCGCTCCGTGGCTGTACGCCTCCCGCATCCGCGTCACCAGAAAGACCTCGTAGTCCATGGCGAGGCCGAAGACCACACCGATCATGAAGATCGGCATCGTGCTCATCACCGGGCCCGGCTGGTCGATGCCGAGGACGTCGGCCAGCCAGCCCCACTGGAAGACCGCGACGACAGCGCCGAGAGCGGCGGACACCGAGAGCAGGAAGCCGAGCGCCGCCTTGAGCGGGACCAGGATCGAGCGGAACACGAGCATCAGCAGGAGGAACGCGAGGCCGACCACCAGCCCGAGGTAGGGCAGCAGTGCGTCGTCCAGAGTCTGGGAGAAGTCGATGAACAAGGCGGTCTGGCCGGTCAGCAGGATCTCCGGCCCACCGTTGGCCTGGACGCCGTCGGCCATGTGCCGCAGCGACTTGACGAGCTTCTCGGTCTTCTCCTCGTTCGGTCCCGTGGTGGGAACGACGTTGACGATGGCGGTGTCGCCCGCCTTGTTGACGGTGGCAGGGCCCACCGAGGTGACGCCGGGCTCCTTGGTGATGCGACCGCGCACGTCCTCCGCGGCCTTGGCGGCGTCCTTGTCCTCGATGGTGACGGTCAAAGGCCCGTTGAAGCCGTCTCCGAAGGACTCCGTCAGCATGTCGTACGCCTTGCGCTGCGTGGTGTCCTTCGCCATGGTGCCCTCACCGGGCAGCCCGAGTTCCAGGCTGGCGGCGGGGACGGCGACGGCACCGAGACCGACCACGCCGACCAGCAGGACGGCGATGGGGTGACGCAGCACGTGTCCGGCCCAGCGGGTGCCGAGATTCGGCTTCTGCCGTGCGGCCAGCTTGTCGGCCTTGCGCTGCTGGCGTTCCGAGAGCGGTTTGCCGTAGTGCTGCTTGCGGTCCCTGCGGCGCAGCACCTTGACCGGGGCGAAGCCGAGCAGTGCGGGAATGAGGCTGACGGCGATGAGGACGGCGATGGCCACCGTGCCGGCGGCGGCCAGGCCCATCTTGGTGAGCATCGGAATGTTCACCACGGCCAGGCCCGCGAGGGCCACGATGACGGTGAGTCCGGCGAAGACGACGGCGGAGCCCGCGGTGCCGACCGCGCGTCCGGCGGCCTCCTGGCGCTCCCGGCCCTCGGCCATCTCGGCGCGGTAGCGGGAGACGACAAACAGGGCGTAGTCGATCCCCACCGCCAGGCCGATCATCATGGCCAGGGTCGACGTCGTCGTCGACAGTCCGAGTGTGCTGCCCAGGGCGATGACGGCCGAGACGCCGATACCGACGCCGATGATCGCGGTGAGCAGGGGCATGCCCGCGGCGACGAGCGAGCCGAAGGTGATGAGCAGGACGATGGCGGAGACGACGATGCCGATGCTCTCGGCGGAACCACTCGCCGTGGCCTCCACCTTGACGGCGTCACCGCCGGCCTCGACGGTCAGGCCGGACTCGCGCGCCTGCTCGGTGGCTTCGGTGAGCGCGTCGTGCGCCTTGTCGCTCACCTTGGTGGCGGCGACTTCGTACGTCGCGATGGCGTAGGCGGTGGTGCCGTCCTTGCTGACGCTCTTGACCTTGAACGGATCGGCGACGGCCGCGACTTGGGGGGCCTTCCGCAGATCGGCCAGGAGGGCGTCGACCTTCTTCTTCTCGGCCGGGTCGGTGATCTTCCGGCCGTCCGGAGCGCGCATCACCACGCGCGCGCTGGCGCCGTCGGCGCTCGCGCCCGGGAACTTCTTCTCCAGCAGGTCGTACGCCTTCTGCGATTCCGTGCCCGGCATCGAGAAGGTGTCGGCGGGGGGAGTCGGGGCCGACGTGGCGGCGAAGCCCACTCCGCCCAGGACCAGCACCCACAGGAGAGTTGTCAAGCCCCGCCTGCGGAAGGCGAAGCGTCCGAGTTTGTAGAGGAACGTAGCCACGGCGAAAGGGCTCCCGTCGAGATGGGCAGGAAAGGGAGGAGAGACAAGGGGGACGCCTTGCCCCGAGTGGCGGCGGGGGGCACGCCACTCGGGAGACGGCGGGCGCTACTTGGTCGCGATGGCCGCGACGGGGGCCGTGGAGTTGCGGCTGAAGGAGCGCTTCGACCAGAAGTAGCCGACCAGGACGATGCCGACACACCAGGCGACGGCGATGATGCCGTCGTTACCGATCTCCGTGCCCATCAGAAGCCCGCGCAGAGTGTTGACCATGGGCGTGAGGGGCTGGTTGTCGGCGACCCAGGAGACCCCGGCGGGCATGGACGAGGCGGGCACGAACGCGCTGCTGAGGAAGGGCAGGAACTGCAGGGGCAGCGTGAGGCTGTTGGCCCCTTCGAGGCTCTTCGTGGCGAGGGCGAACGCGATCACCAGCCAGGTGAACGCAAGGGTGATCAGCCCGATCATGCCGACGGTGGCGACCCACTCGGCGAAGTTGGCATTGGGCCGGAACTTGAGGGCCAACGCCACGCCGAGGACGAGAGCGATGCTCATCATCGTGCGCATGACAGCTTCGAGAACGTGCCCGATCAGGATCGAGGAACGGGCGATGGCCATGGTGCGGAAGCGGTCCATGATGCCGGCGGTCATGTCATTGCTGACATTCATCGCCGTTGTGGTGCACCCGTAGTTCACAGTGATCAGGATCATCGCCGGGGCGACGAAGTCGACGTACCGATCGGAACCCGCGGATGCCGCGAGGCCGTCCCCCAGCGTGTTGCCGAAGATGCCGACCATCACCAACAGGATGAAGACGGGCTGCCCCACGTACGCGATGATCATGATGGGATACCGCGACAGGTGCCGCAGATTGCGGCGCAGCATCGTCATCGAATCGGTCAGGGCATAGGACGCACTGCTCATGACACGCCTTCCAGCTCCGAGGTGGCCTCTGCCTTGGGACGGCCGGTGAGGGCGAAGAAGACGTCGTCAAGGTCGGGGGTGTGCACGGTGAGGGCTTCCGCGTCGACGGAAGCGGACTCCAAGGTGTCCATCACGGCCCGCAGGGCCGGGAAGCTGCCGTCGCTGGGGATCTGCAGCGTGAGGTCTTCGTCGCTGGACGCCACGGAGCCGAACAGGTGGGCCGCCGCCTCCAGTTCCTCGGCACTCTTGAACCGCACCCGGATGTGGCCGCCGGGGATGCGGCGCTTCAGCTCCTCCGCGGTGCCCTCGGCGACCAGCTTCCCCTGGTCCAGAACGGCGATCCGGTCAGCGAGCTGATCCGCCTCTTCCAGGTACTGCGTGGTGAGGAAGATGGTGACGCCGTCGGCGACCAGATCACGAATCAGGTCCCACATCGTGCGGCGACTGCGCGGGTCGAGACCGGTGGTCGGCTCGTCGAGAAAGATGACGCGGGGACGGCTGACCAGCGTCATCGCCAGGTCGAGCTTGCGCCTCATGCCGCCCGAGAAGGTCGAGACCGGCTTCTTGGACGCCTCGGTGAGGTCGAAGCGCGCCAGGAGTTCGGCGGCACGCCTGCGGCCCTCGTCTCGGCCCAGATGCTGCAGGTCCGCCATGAGGATCAGGTTCTCCTCGGCGGTCAGCAGGTTGTCCACGGCGGAGAACTGGCCGGTGACGCCGATCGAGCGGCGTACGCCTTCGGCGTCCCGAGCCAGGTCGTGGCCCGAGATCCGGGCGGTTCCGGCGTCGGCGGGGATGAGCGTGGACAGGATCTGAACAGCGGTGGTCTTACCGGCACCATTGGGTCCGAGCAGCGAGAAGATGGTGCCCTCGGCAACGTTCAGATCTATTCCATCGAGCACCACCTTCTCGCCATAAGACTTTTTCAGCCCGGCCGCCGAGATCGCCGGTTCGAATTGCGCGTCGATCATTACTCCTCATCTCGTGACTAGATATCAAGATCTTCTACGGCGGGCTCTCCGTCGGCATTGGCGATGCTTTCGTAGAAATCCGCGGGGAGTTTGCCGCGTAGCTCCTCAAGAGAATCGAAGACTTCGAGGGTCGCTTCACCCTGAACGAAGCTCCAATGCTGCTCACCCAGGCCCAGATAGCCGAGATAGTTCCGCCAGCCACCGGACGAACCGTCGCCGGAAGACGCTCCCGTCGGACCCGCCTTCCAGGTGTCCTCCGACGAGCGGTCCGCGTACACGGCGTAGCGACCGGCGCGGGTCTGGTACACCCGGAGCACCTCGACACGGCCGGCGGCGGACTGCTGCCCCCATTCACCGACGAGCGCACCGATGAAGCGGACCTTGCGGCGCGTGGCACGGCCGATGCTCACGATGATCTCTTCGTAGCCGTCCTCACGAGCCTCTTCCAGCTCCACGTACCGACGCAAGGCAGTCGCGATCGCCGCCGACAAGTTGTCTCCGGCCAAGGCCTGGGCTCGCTTGAAGAGCTCTGCATCACCTTCGGACACGTAGATCGTCTTGCTCGGCACTCGCGTCTCACCTCCGCCGCATCGGTCAACGTCTGCGTATGAGTATACGCATACATACACGTAGGGCAAGACCGGTCGCAGGGACGGCGCGCTCCCACGGTGGACGCCGCCCGTCCCGCCGGCGGGACGGGCGGCACGGACCTTCTTGTGGTCGGCGCTTCTCCCCACCCATTCTGTTCATCGGCGTCCACACCGAACAAACACGTCATCGCGCCAACGCCACCCGCCATTGATTTCAGAGAAAAGCGATGACCGAAGGAGTTTCAGAGTGCAGGCCGAGGCGAAAAGTCAAGCATCAGGAAGCGCACGCACGGCACACCGCCGAAATTACCTGATGTGCAAGCCCACCTATTACGACGTGAACTACTCGATCAACCCTTGGATGAATCCCGACAAACCCACGTCGGCCGGTCTCGCGGTTTCCCAGTGGCAGAGGCTGCACGACACCCTGGTCGGCCTCGGCCACGAGGTCGAGCTCATCGACCCCGAACCCGGCCTTCCCGACATGGTGTTCGCCGCCAACGGGGCAACGGTCGTGGACGGCAGGGCGCTGGTGGCCCGTTTCCGGTACGGCCAGCGGGCCGACGAGGCCACGTACTACCTCAAGTGGCTCCAGGAGCACGGCTACCCGGAGGCACGCCAGGCCGAGTACACCGGTGAGGGGGAAGGCGACTTCCTGCTCGTGGGCGACGTCATCCTCGCGGGCAGCGGCTTCCGTACCGACGTGCGGGCGCACGCCGAGGCCGCCGAGTTCTTCGGCCGGACGGTGGTGGGCCTGACCCTGGTCGACCCGCACTTCTACCACCTCGACACGGCACTCGCAGTCCTCGGTGACGACGACATCATGTACAACCCCCGGGCGTTCTCGCCCGAAAGCCTCGAGGTGCTCGAAGAGCGCTACCCCGACGCGATTCTCGCCGCGGAGGCCGACGCGGCCGTCTTCGGTCTGAACGCGGTCTCCGACGGCCGGAACGTGATTCTGCCGCAGGAGGCCGTCGGGCTGATGGCGCAGCTGCGGGAGCGCGGATACGAGCCCATCGGCGCCGACATGTCGGAGCTCCTCAAGGCCGGCGGGGCCTCGAAGTGCTGCGTTCTGGAGCTGCGTACCAAGGAATCCGGCTGAGCACGCCAACCGCTCGGCAAGGACGTTGACAAGGACGTTAAGGAGACGACTATGGCTGAGCCGATCGTCAGCCTGATGAACCCCGAGTTCGCGGACGACCCCGTCGGTGCCTACGCGCGCCTGCGGGAACAGGCCCCGCTCGTCCGCATCGGGCACCCCGGAGGGCCGCCGGTCTGGCTGATCACGCGATGCGAGGACGTCAAGGCGGCGTTGAGCGACCCGCGCCTCGTGGTGGACTACAGCAACGTGCCGGGCCATCAAGGGCTCAGCGTGGTGGACCAGATGGTCGAGGCCTTCGACCTGCCGGACGAGTTCCGGGACTACGGCGCGGCCAACATGATGTTCCAGGACGGCAAGGACCACAGCCGGCTGCGTCGGCTGGTGACGCCCGCGTTCAGCGTGCGGCGCATCAAGGCCCTGCGGCCACGCATGGAAGAGATTTCCGCGCAGCTCCTGGACGCCCTGGCCCGGAAGGGATCGGGCGACCTGATCGAGGAGTACTCCTCGCCGCTGACCGGCACCGTCATCTGCGAACTCATCGGCATCGACGAGGCCGATCAGCCGCAGATGCGGAAGTGGATGAACGACTACGCGGGCGGCGACCACGCGACGAGCGCCCGGGGCATGGTCGAGTACACCAAGAAGCTCATCGAGCGGCGCCGCGCCGAGCCCGCCGACGACATGATCTCCACCTTGGTGCAGACGAGCGACGAGGACGGCGACCGGCTCAGCGAAGCCGAGATGATCGCGCTGGTGCTCCTGCTGGTGAACGCCGGGCACCACTCCACCGCCCACTTCATCCCGAACGCGGTCCTCACGCTCTTCGACAGCCCGGAGCAGCTGGCCCTGTTGCGCGCCAGGCCGGATGCTCTGCCGCACGCCATGGACGAGTTGATGCGGGTCGCGAACCCCGTCCCGACCGCCACCCCGCGGTACGCGACCGAGGACTTGGAGTTCGCCGGGGTGCCGATCTGCAAGGGCGAGGCCCTGACCGGCTCCTTCCAGTCCGCCAACTACGATCCGCGGGTCTTCCGCGAGCCCGAACGGTGCGATGTGGAACGGGTGATGAAGCGCGGGGAGAGCCACCTCAGTTTCGGCGCGGGCCCGCACTACTGCATCGGTGCGGCGCTCGCCCGCCTCGAAGGGGAGGTGGCTCTCGATCACCTGCTGCTCCGGCGCGACAGCTTGGAGATCACCGTGAGCCGCGACGAGCTGACGTACACCGACGTCAGTCTCGGACTTCAGCTGCTCTCCGCGCTGCCGGTCCGCTTGTGAGGAACTGACCGACGGCAGGACGCAGATGGCCCGCGAACGCGACGCGTTCGCGGGCCATCTGCGTAGGGCCCCTTTCAGCCCGACGGCCGCAGCTCGGCGGCGAGCGCCTGCACCGTCGAGTGGAGGTACAGGGTGCGCGGGTGCAGCGAGGGCAGTCCCCGCTCCCGCATCACCGCGGCCATCCGCACCGCGAGCAGCGAGTTCCCTCCCAGCTCGAAGAAGTTGTCGGACGCGCTCACCGGGAGTCCGAAGACCTCGCTCCATACGTCGATGAGTTCCGTGCGGATGTCGCTCTCCGGTCCCTCCTCGGAGCTGTCCTGTCCCGGTCCCTCCTGGGAGCTGTCCGGTCCCTGCCCGGAGCTCTCCGCCCGCCGCGGGCCGGGGATCCGGACGGGCGCGGGCAGGCCGGCGAGGTCCACCTTGCCGTTCGCGGTCACGGGGAGCTCGGGGAGCGCCGTGATCGTGGCCGGCAGCATGTACTCGGGAAGCCTGCGGGCCAGTCGTTCCCGCAGCCCGGTGACAGAACCCTCGGAGAGGACGACGTACGCGTCGAGGCGGGCCGTGGCCGAGTCCTCGGGGTCGTCCTGGTGCAGCACCACCACAGCCGTGTCGACTCCCGGGCATTCGGCGAGCACGGACCGGATCTCGCCCAGCTCGATACGGAACCCCCGCAGCTTGACCTGGTTGTCGATGCGGCCGAGGTGCTCGAGCCTGCCGTCCGGCCGCAGCCGACCGCGGTCGCCGGTGCGGTACATGCGTCCGCCGGTGAACGGGTCGGGCACGAAGCGTTCGGCGGTCAGCTCCGGGCGCCGCAGGTATCCCAGTGCCACCCCGGCCCCGCCGACGTAGATCTCCCCCGCGACCCCGGGCGGCTGAGGCCGCCGGGCACCGTCGAGGACGTACAGATACCAGCCGGGCAGGGCGGTCCCCACGGAACGGGACCCGGCCAGGGCCATGGCTCTGGTGAAGGTCTCCGCGGTGACGTGCACCGTGGTCTCGGTGATGCCGAACATGTTCACCAGACGGCAGCGGGATTCCGGGTACCGGTCCAGCCACGGCAGCAGACGCCGGCCGTCGAGCGGCTCGCCGCCGAAGACGACCAGGCGTACGGCGAGGTCCGGCGCCTGTGTCCGCTCCGCCTCCACCAGTTGCGCGAAGCCCGAAGGGGTCTGGTTCAGGACGGTGACGCCCCTGGCGCGGAGCAGCTCACGGAACTGCTCGGGGGAACGGGACGCCCAGTACGGCACGACCACGAGGTGCCCCCCGGTCAGCAGGCACCCCCAGATCTCCCAGACGGAGAAGTCGAAGGCGACCGAGTGGAAGAACGTCCACACGTCCTCGGGACCGAGCCCGAAGTCGGCACGGGTGGCGTCCAGAAGACGCAGAACGTTGGCGTGCGGCACGAGCACGCCTTTGGGTCGGCCGGTGGAGCCGGAGGTGTAGATCACGTAGGCCGGGTCCATGGCGGTGGCCTTGCTCGGCGGCACGTCCGCACGGTCCGCGCCGAGTTCGGCGAGGCGAGCGGGCGTGACCACGCGCAGCTCCTGCCGGCCCGGTATCTCGGCGAGCGCAGTGATCAGGACGCCGAGGCCGGAGTTCTCGACGGTGTACGCGAGCCGCTCGGCCGGGTAGGCGGGATCCAGCGGTACGTAGACCGCGCCGGCCTTGAGGACGGCGAGCAGCAGGGCCACCAGCTCCGCCGAGCGTTCCAGGCAGACTCCGACCAAGTCGCCGTCGCGCACACCGACTTCTCGCAGGCCGTGCGCGAGCCGGTTGGACCACAGGTCGAGCTCCCGGTACGTGAACCGGGTGTCCCCGTCCGACAGGGCGAGGGCCTCGGGCCGCTGAGCGACACGCTCCTGGAAGACCTCGTCGATGCGGTGCGGCGCGTGCCGGACGTGCTGCCCGGCGGGCTGCCCTGCGGACTGCCCCGGGCGGCCGAGCTGGACGATCCGGTCGCGCTCGGGCTTGTCGTAGAGCTCGGCATCCGCGACCGGCAGCCAGGGCGTGGCCGTGACCTGACGGTGCACCTCGACCAGGTGCCGTACGAACTGGGACGCGACGGTCGCGCACACGGCGCGCGGACGGTAGTGACAGCGCAGGGCGAAACCGCCGTCGGCCTCGCGGACCAGGGTGAGCGTCAGCGGGAAGGGGGGCGCGAGGAACGGGACGTACTCGCCCTCGGTTCCGCCCGGGCCGCCGCCCTGTGGTTCCTCGACCGCCCGGCTCCCCGCTTCGTCCAGGGCGAGGACGAGGCCGGCCGTGACAGGTGGTGTCGCGGACGTGGGCGCGGTCCGGAGAAGGTCCCGCAGTGCGTCGGTGACATCGCCGAGGGTCTTCGAGCCCATGAGGTCCACGGGCAGCAGCGCGACGTCCTCGTCGTCGCCGGCCCCGAGCGCGGCGACGACCGGTTCTTCCTCCGGGGCATACCGCCCGAGCACCACCGCGAGAGCCGCGAGCCAACCGGCCGAATCGCCGTTCACGCCCGCGGGCAGTGCGATCCAGTTCTGGGCCCACTGCTCCGCGGGGCCCGAGTTCCCCGGCGCGCGGGGGCCGCGCTCCGGCTCGCCGAGGCCCCAGGCGGGCGCGGGTGCGAACACGGCGCTCCGGCTCTCGCCGGTGCGGCCGCCCCGCTCGGGGAGGCTTCCCGGCCCCGTGCCTCGGAGCAGGGCCTGCGCCAGCTCGTGCAGAGCCCGGCGGCCGTACGCTCCGCGGTGCGCGACGAGTACGAGGTCGGCCGCGCCGTCGGCGTAGTCGACCAGGACCGCGCGCACACCGCGGGCGGCGGTCACCGGCCGTGCCATTTCGAGTTCCAGGCGGCGCACCGCCTCCGGCTCGGTGGATGCGGCCGGCACCCTTTGCCGCCAGAGCCGCGGCCGACCGGCGGCCGGCGCGAACGAACCGGCGTCGACGGTGTCGGCGGCGGCCAGGCGCACACGCAGCGCGTGACAGTGCCGGGCCTCGCCCTCGCGCCCCTGTTCCCCTTGGTCATGTGTCCTGAGCGTGAGCACGATCTCTCCCTGCGGTCAGGCGGACCCCGCGCTCAGCGTGCGGTGAATCCGCCATCGACGGTGACGACGGATCCCGTGACGTGTCGGGATTCGTCGGAAGCCAGCCAGAGGGCGGCCGATGCGACGTCCTCCGGCTCGATCAACGCGTTCATGGGCTGCGACTGCAGGAAGGTCTCCTCGTGCTCGGCGACCGGCACGTCCAGGGACCTGGCTATCTCCGACAGCATGCGCCCCTCCATCAGTGCGTCGTCGCGGACCGATCCCGGGCAGAGCGCGTTGACCCGGACCTTCATCGGCGCGTAGTCGAGCGCGGTCGCCTTGGTGAGCCCGATGACCCCGTGCTTGGCCGCGACGTAACCGGCGAAGTGGCGATAACCGACCTGCCCGGCGGTCGAGGCGATGTTGATGATGCTCCCGGTGCGCTGATCGGTCATGATCCGGCCGACCGCCTTGGTGGCCCGCCATGCCCCGGAGAGATCGATGTCGATCATGAGCTGCCATTCGTCCTCGGTGATCTCGTGCGCGGTCTTGCCGGAAGGAGCGGCGATCCCCGCGTTGTTCACCAGAACGTCGATGCGGCCGAACCGCTCATGCGCTTCGTCGACGGCGCCCTGCAGTGCGCCGAGGTCACGTACGTCGACCTGCCGGGTGAGCACGGAGGCCCCCTGCGCACCACACAGTTCGGCCGTGTGCGCGAGCTGGCTGACGGAGCCCAGCGGGTAGGGCACACCGGGCACGTCGTCCCCGATGTCGAGGAGGACGAGGTCGGCTCCCTGCTCGGCGAACACGAGGGCGCAGGACCGTCCGATACCTCGTGCGGCACCCGTGATGACAGCGGTTCTTCCGGCAAGGCGCATGGCTCCCCCTCGTCGACAGCGTGTGACAGTTCGGCGCGGCTCGGCCGCGGGCGGTGCGGCGGTTCAGCGGCGGGCGGGCCGGCCGCTGAGCTGGTCCTCCAACAGCCGCAGCAGCCCCCCGGTGTCCTCGGTGAGATACATGTGCCCGCCGTCCACCTCGATCAGCGAGAACTCGCCGCTGGTGGCCTTGCTCCACTCCCCCGCCTGCTCGGTGGTGACGAGCTCGTCGGTGCGGCCGCGCAGGGAGGTGATCGGCACGGGCAACGGGTCATCGGTGCTCGGCACATAGCTCTCGTGCAGCTCGACGTCGGCCCGCAGGATCGGCAGGATCAGCTCCCGCATCTCCGCGTTGGCCAGCGCCTCGTGGCTGTATCCCGCGAACTCCTGGACGCGCAGCAGGAATTCCTCGTCGTCCAGACCGGTGGCCCGGTCACTGCGTCCGGTCCAGGGCCCCGGAGAACCGCTCACGAAGATCCGGACGAGCTCGACGTCGTCACGGGCCGCGAGGAGTTGACCCAGTTCGTAGGCGAGGACCGCGCCGAGGCTGTGGCCGAAGAGCGCCACCTCACCGCTGTCACCGATCTCGCCGGCCTCGCGGAACCGCTCGATCTGTTCGAGGGCTTCGGGCAGCAGTCCGGCGGCAGCCTCCGCCGCGTCGCGGTACGGCTCGTCCAGCAGCTTCCACTCCCGGCCGGGCGGCTGCAGTGCCACGATCTTCAGGCTCTCCCCGGCCAGCGCGCTCCAAGGGTGGAAGAACGACGCCCCGGCGCCGGCGAACGGTATGCATATCAGCGGGATGGACGGCATGGGATCGTCAGGCCCCCTGGCCGGCGGCCGCCCGCTCGGCGTTCATGGCATCGCGCAGGCTCTTCGGCCGGATGTCCGTCCAGTTGCCCTCGATGTACTCCATCGCGGACTCACGGTCGGTCTCGCCGAAGACCGTGCGCCAGCCGGCGGGCACTTCGGCGAACGCGGGCCACAGGGAGTGCTGCTCCTCGTCGTTGACCAGGACATAGAAGCGGCCGTCGGCGTCGTCGAACGGGTTGGTGCTCATGGTTGGCTTCCCCTCGTCTCAAGAGTGCGCCCGGATTCTTTCCGGGCGATTCGGGCTTTCCCTTTTCGGGAACTCGACTAATTACACCTCACCGCAAGGGACTCAACGATCTCCCCGCTGCGTACGGCCAGATTGGAAAGCAGGGACGACGACAATCCGTGGGTGTGTTCGGTGCCGCCCTGGATATAGATGCCACAGGGCAGCTCCGGGCTCGTCACCAAGCGGTAGTCGCGCTCCACACGATAACGCCCCCGCTCATCCCGAAGGCAATATTTGTCGAGCTCGCCCAGGACCCGGGACGGCTCCATCGGGTTGTACCCGGTGGCGCATATCAGGACATCGACGTCCAGGTCAATGATTTCATCGGTCGCGAGCATGCGTATCGCGACACGAGTCTCGTCCTCGACGCGTTTGACCCCGTCGACCCGGGCGAGGTTGATGAAGTCGATCCGCTTCCTGTTGCGCACTTCGTCGTCGTAGGCGCGCCGATAGAGGTCCTTGATCACTTCGTCGTCGACGACGGAATAGTTGGTGTTCTTGTGGTGCTGCCAGATCGATTCCTTGGACTCCTCGGAGCCGCGGTAGTAGTCGTCGACGGCAATCGGGTCGAACACCTGGTTCGCGAACGGGGTGTTGTCCGCGATGGCGTACCCATAGGACGAGAGCACCGCCGTGACGGACGCGTCGGGAAGGGCGTCGTGGAGGAACCTGACGATCTCGGCGGCGCTCTGGCCCGCGCCGACGACGGCGACCCGCCCCATGTCCTTGGGGTCCCACGCGCGGAACCGGTCGAGGAACTCCGAACTGTGCCAGACCCGTTCGTCGCGCTGCACGCCGACCGGCATCCGGGGAACCAGGCCCGTCGAGACCGCGATGTTGCGGGCGTTGACGAGGCGGGACCCGCCGCCCGCGGTGTCCCGCACCTCGACCTGCACCTGCCCGGCGGGTCCCTTCCCGCCGGCTTCCCGAGGCAGCCGGACCGACACGACCTCGGAGTTGTAGGCGACCGGATCGGCCAGGTTGGACTCCGCCCACTCCAGGTATCCATGGAACTCCTCCCGCGTGGGAAAGAAGTCCTGGTTGTTCACGAACTGCGGTAGCCGCCCCATTTCATGAAGATACGAGACGAAGCTGAAGCGCGACTGCGGATTGCGGAACGAGACCAGGTCCTTGAGGAAGGAGATCTGCATTTTCGCGTCCGGCAGCAGCATGCCCCTGTGCCAGGCCAGCGCGGGTTTCTGCTCAAAGAAGGCCGCGTTCAGCGCCCGGCCCCCGTGCTCTTCGAGCGCAATGGCCAAGGACAGGTTCGAAGGACCGAAACCTATGCCTACGAGATCGTACGTACTCACGTCACCGTTCCCCATCGGAATCTCCCCGGAAAATTGACATCAGGCACTTAGAGGCTGTCGATCTCATCGCTGATCACAGCGCATATCTCGGCCACCGGATCGGGCAAGCTCATACTGAGGTGAACGCTCTGCACCGAGTATTCATCGACAACGCCGCGAACATGCTGCTTCCACAGGGCGGCATACGACTCCCTGTCATCGAGCGCGGCATGGAAGAACAGGACATCGCCGCCGTAGACAGGCGATGCGAATTCCTTCATGATCGCCATGTTGTTCGCCACCACGGCGCTCGCGGAATCCAGCAGATGCGCGTGTTCGGCCGGGTCCGCGAAGCGGCCGACGTATTCCTCGAGTGCGGCCCGCGTGTCCTCCTCGACCACGTCGTCCTGGCCGGCGAAGTGGCTGCTGGGCACGCAGTCCAGGAGAGCCAGGAGCTCCACCTCGTGCCCCAGCCGCTCCAACTCGGCGGCCATGGCGTGTGCCACGGTGCCGCCGTAGGACCAACCGAGCAGGTAGTAGGGCCCCTCGGCCTGGACCGCGAGCAGTTGCCCCACGTAGTCGGTGACCATCTCCTCCACGGACGCGGAGAGTTCGTCCCCGTCGGTGTAGCCACGCGCCTGGATCGCGTAGACCGGCCGGTCCGGGAAGTGCTGGACGAAGCCGAGATACGCCCAGGAGAGACCACCGCCCGGGTGGATGCACCAGAGCGGCGCCTCGTCTCCCTCGGTCTGCAGCGGCAGGACCACCGCGAGCGGATCCTCGATGCCGTCGGGCACGGCACCGGGGTCGACTCGCAGGGCCAGCTCAGCGACGGTCGGCGCCCGGAAGATCGTACGCATCGGCAGTTCCACGCCGAGTTCCGCGCGGATGCGCCCGATGAGCCCCGCGGTGAGCAGCGAGTGCCCGCCCAGGTCGAAGAAGTCGTCGTCGATCCCGACCTCGGACAGCCCGAGCACCTCGGCGAACAGCGCGCAGAGGATCTCTTCGCGCCGGTTGCGCGGTGCGCGACGGGTGGACGCGTCGGCGTAGTCGGGTGCGGGCAGAGCGCGCCGGTCGAGCTTGCCGCTGGCATTGGTGGGGATGGCTTCGAGGGGCACGACGGCGGCGGGCACCATGTACTCCGGCAACTGCTCGCCCACGTATGCCTTCAGGGCCGGCTCCAACGCGTCCCTGTCCCCCAGGGCGGGGCCCGCCTCTCCATGGGCGGCATCCGGGACGACGTACGCGACCAGGCGCCGATCACCGGGCCGGTCCTCCCGCGCCACCACCACCGCCTGCCCCACACCCGGATACGCGGCCAGCACCGACTCGATCTCCCCCAGTTCGATGCGGAAACCCCGCACCTTCACCTGGAAATCGACCCGCCCCACGTACTCCAGGACGCCATCGACCCGCCACTTCACCAAGTCACCCGTCCGGTACATACGCACACCCACACCGAACGGACAGGCCACAAACCTCTCCCCCGACAACCCCGGCCGCCCCATATAGCCGCGAGCCAGCCCCACACCCGCCAGATACAACTCACCCACCACACCCGGCGCCACCGGACGCAACATCCCGTCCAGCACGAACACCTGCGTGTTCCAGATCGGCGCGCCGATCGGCACGGCGGTGGCTCCCCGCTCGGGCCGGTGCTGCCACGCGGTGACTTCGACCGCCGCCTCGGTGGGGCCGTACAGGTTGTGCAGCTCGGTGGAGGGGAGCACGGTGGCGAACCGGTCCGCGAGCTCCACGGGCAGCGCCTCGCCCGCGGCCTCCACCCGCCGCAGGCCGGTGCATCCGCCCACGGACGCCGTCGCGAGGAACGCCCCCAGCAGGGACGGGACCATGTTGACCTCGGTGACGTGCTGCTCCTGGATGAGGCGAGCGAGGTACTCCGGGTCCCGCTGTGCGCCGGAACGCGGGATCACCAGGGTCGAACCGACCTGGAGCGGCCAGAACAGCTCCGGCACGGACACGTCGAAGCTGACGGACGTGTTCAGGAGCATGCGGTCGCTGTCGCGGAGCCCGTACTCGGCATGGCCCCAGGCAATACGGTTCATGATCGAACGGTGCGATACGACCACGCCCTTGGGGCCGCCGGTCGAACCGGACGTGTAGATCACATACGCGGCGTGGTCCGGCCGCACGCGCACCAGGGGGTTCCCTGCCGGGTGGCCGGCCGCGTCGGGCAGTTCGTCGAGGAGGACGACCGGTTCGGCGTCGCGCCGGATCTGCTCGACCCGTTCCGCGGGCGCGTCGATCTCGATCGGCAGGTACGCGGCACCGGACTTGACGACCGCGTAGAGGGCGACGAGCAGGTCGAAGGAGCGGGGCAGCCGGATCGCGACGATCTTCTCCGGGCCGGCGCCGCGCTCGATCAGCCAGTGGGCGAGCCGGTTGGCACGTTCGTTGAACGCGGCATAACTGAGCTCCTCGCCCTCGAAGACCAGGGCGGTCTGCTCGGGGGTGCGCTCCACCTGGGCCTCGAAGGCCGCGCCGAGGGTTCCCTCCGGCACCGGGTGCGCGGTGGTGTTCCACTCGCTGACGACACGCTCCCGCTCGCCGGGGCGCAGCGCGCCGACGGCGCCCACACGGACCGTCGGGTCGGCGGCGAGCTGCTCCAGGACCTGGGTGAAACGGTCCGCGAAGACCTCGACGGTCTCCCGGTCGAACAGGTCCGTCGCGTACTCGATGCTGCCCCAGGCGCCGTCCGCCGGGTCGGGGAACCCCGCCATGTTGACGAACAGGTCGAACTTCGCCGCCCCGGTGAAGGCGGACTGCAGGCTCACCTCGAGCCCGGGGAGACGGAAGTCGGGCTGCGAGGTGTTCTGCCAGGCGAACATCACCTGGAACAGCGGCTGGTAGGCGGTGGAGCGGTCGGGATTGAGCAGCTCCACGAGCCGTTCGAACGGTACGTCCTGGTTCTCGTAGGCGCCGAGGGCCTTGGCGCGCACCCGGTCGAGCAGCTCGCCGAAGCGCGGGTTGCCCGACAGGTCCACGCGCAGCACCCAGGTGTTGACGAAGAAGCCGACCAGCTCGGTGAGCGCTTCCTCGGTGCGGCCCGCGATCGGCGAGCCGAGCGTGATGTCGTCACCGCCGCCGAGTTGGTGGAAGAGCACCGCGAGCCCGGCCTGCAGCACCATCGACACGGTCGCGCCGCGGTCGCTCGCGAGCTTTTCGAGGCGGGCGACGAGCTCCGCGGGGAGCCTGAACTCGACGACGTCGCCCCGGTGACTCGCTGTCGCCGGCCGCGGCCGGTCGAGCGGAAGCCTCAACGGCTGTGGCACGCCCGCCAGTTCGTTCTCCCAGTACCGCACCTGCCCGGACAGCAGGCTGTTCGGGTCGGACTCGTCGCCGAGCAACTCCCGCTGCCACAGCGTGTAGTCGCTGTACTGCACGGGCAGCGGCTCCCACTGCGGCGCCCGGCCCGCGTGGCGCGCGGTGTACGCGGCGACCAGGTCGCGGGAGAGCGGCGCGGTGGACTCGCCGTCGCAGGCGATGTGGTGGGCGACCAGGACGAGGACGTGCTCGTCCCGGTCGACGCGCAGCAGTCGGCCACGGACCGGGATCTCCGCACCCAGGTCGAACTTGTACGTGATCGCCTGATGCACGGTGCTTTCCACGTCCTCGGGCGCCACGTCGACGACCGGGATGTCGAGGGAGACCTCGGCCATCGGCACGATCCTCTGGTGCGGCACACCCTCCTTGTCCTCGGCCATGACCGTGCGCAGAGTCCGGTGCCGGTCGACGACGTCGCGGACCGCCGCGGTCAGGGCCGGGACGTCGAGCTCGCCGGTGAGCCGCAGCACGGTCAGCATGTTGTAGGTCGCGGACGGGCCCTCGAGCCGGTGGATGAACCACATCCGGCGCTGTGCGAACGACAACGGGATCATTTCGCTCTACTCCTCGGTCATCTTGCGCAGACGGGGCCGACTGGTGGCGGCCATCTTTTCGGTCAGACCGGACAGATCGGCCACGGTGGGGGTCTCGAAGAGGACGCGGATGGGCACGTCGATTCCGAGTTCCGCGCGGATGCGCCCCACCAGCCGGGTGGCCAGCAGCGAGTGCCCGCCCAGGTCGAAGAAGTCGTCGTCGATGCCGACCTCGGACAGCCCGAGCACCTCGGCGAACAGCGCACAGAGGACCTCTTCGCGCCGGTCGCGCGGCCCCCGGCCGGTCGCCGCCCGGGGACCGTAGTCGGGTGCGGGCAGGGCGCGCCGGTCCAGCTTGCCGTTGGGGGTGACCGGCAGCTCCGCCACCGCGAGCACCGTGCTCGGCACCATGTACTCCGGCAGCCGCTCCTGTGCGTGACCGCGCACCGCCGCCACCAGGGCCCCGGTGTCGCGGGTCCCCGTCGGGTCGTTGGCCAGCGGCCGGCCGGAGCGGTGCGACGGCACGAACACCCCGGAGAGCGCCCGCCCCCGTACCGGCCCTTCGGGCAGCAGCACCGCGTCGAAGCACTCGACCGCGCCCGCGGACAGCGTCGTCACCAGGCCGATGCCGCGCTGCTCCGCCCAGTCGGCGAGGGTGTGCGGGTCGAGCGCGGGCCCGGCGCCGCCGG
Organism: Streptomyces sp. NPDC041068; assembly: GCF_040647455.1. Taxonomy (NCBI): domain Bacteria; kingdom Bacillati; phylum Actinomycetota; class Actinomycetes; order Kitasatosporales; family Streptomycetaceae; genus Streptomyces; species Streptomyces sp. NPDC041068. The sequence continues at coordinate 4,713 of NZ_JBEZCG010000020.1, read as the reverse complement.
ACGGGGCGAGCAGCGCAAGCGTGACGGCGGCCGCGACGTCCTGTTCCAGCCGTGCGTTCGGGATTCCCTCGACCCGCAGCGGCCCGTCGGCCTCCTGGCACAGCTCGGCCAGGCCCTCCAGGTCGTCGACGTCCCGGCCCCACTCCACGGTCTCCGCGTCGGCCAGGTCGAGCGTGTCGCCGGGCGCCTTGTGCAGCACCACTTCGTAGCGGTGCCGCGTCATTTCGTTGTGTGCGGCTCCGGTCTTCAGGCGGATGTCGACACCGCTCACGCCGTGCTCGCCCGCCCAGCCCGTGAACCACTCGGGGTCGACGACGAGTTCGCGCTCCCGGCTCTCGGCCTGCTCGACGGCATCGCGCAGCCGGGCCGGCTCCGCGTCGGGGTGCGCGGCCTTCTGCACCGCGGCCTGCAGGGCGCGCAGCGAGCCGAAGTGCCGTACGTCGCCGACGATCAGGCGGCCGCCGGGCGCGAGCAGCGCCATGGCCTGCCGCAGCACCCGGTCGAGGTAGCCGGTGTCGGGGAAGTACTGCACCACCGAGTTGAGGACCACCGCGTCGAAGTACTCCTGCGGCAGCTCGGTGACGTCGTCGGCGGGTCGGCAGCTCAGCCGTGTCCGCTCGGCGACGCCCGCGCGCTCCGCCTGGGCACGCAGCCGCTCGATGACGGCGGCGGACAGATCGGTGCCCCAGTACTCGTCGACCTCGGCAGCGATCCGGGACATCAACAGGCCGGAGCCGACGCCGAGTTCGAGGACCCTGCGAGGGGCGCCGCGCAGCACCTGGGCCACCGCGGCATCGCGCCACTCGCGCATCTCGGGCAGCGGGATCGGTTCACCGGTGTACGACGACTTCCACAGGGCGAAGTCCTCACCCCACGCGGCGTCCCGCGACTCCTCGTAGGCCTGCTCGTAGACCTGTCGCCACTCCTCGACCTGCGCCCCCGAGGCGCCGCCGTCGGAGTCGCCGGTGTCCGGGACGACGTACGCGACCAGGCGCCGATCACCGGGCCGGTCCTCCCGCGCCACCACCACCGCCTGCCCCACACCCGGATACGCAGCCAGCACCGACTCGATCTCCCCCAGCTCAATGCGGAAACCCCGCACCTTCACCTGGAAATCGACCCGCCCCACATACTCCAGAACGCCATCGACCCGCCACTTCACCAGATCACCCGTCCGGTACATACGCACACCCACACCGAACGGACAGGCCACAAACCTCTCCCCCGACAACCCCGGCCGCCCCATATAGCCGCGAGCCAGCCCCACACCCGCCAGATACAACTCACCCACCACACCCGGCGCCACCGGACGCAACATCCCATCCAGCACGAACACCTGCGTGTTGCCGAGCGGTCGGCCGATGGAGGGGCTGCCGCTGTCAGCGGTCACCGGTGACGTGGTGGACCAGATGGTGGTCTCGGTCGGCCCGTACACGTTGGTGACGTCGCGGGCATGCTCGCTCAGGGTGGCCGCGAGCGCGGCCGGGAGCGCCTCACCACCGACCAGGATGCGCAGGGCGCTCAGCCCGTCCGGCTTGTGCGCGACGAGCATCTGCCAGAGCGTCGGGGTCGCCTGCATGGCGGTGATCCCATGACGCTCCATCAACTCCACCACGGCGGACGGGTCTGCGCCGATCTCCTTGGGCGCGATCACCACGCGGGCGCCGGACACCAGCGGCAGGAACATCTCGAGAGCCGCGATGTCGAAGGCGATCGTGGTCACCGCGAGCAGCCGGTCATCGGGCCGCAGCGGGAACTTCCCGCCCATCGACGCCAGCAGGTTGCCGAGGGCCTCGTGGGAGACCACCACGCCCTTGGGCCGACCGGTGGAACCCGAGGTGTAGATCGCGTACGCGGCGTTCGCCGCCGCCACTCGGGCCGCCCGCGGGCGGGTGCCCGGGTAGCGGTCGAGGTCCACGGCGAGCGCGTCCGGGTCGAGGGTCAGGAGCGGCTCGGCGTCGTCGAGGACGTACTCGATACGGCTCGCCGGGTGGTCCGGGTCGATCGGTATGTACGTGCCTCCGGCCTTCAGCACGGCGAGGAGCGCCACGAGCAGGTCCGCGGAGCGGGGCAGCGTCACGGCGACCCTCGATTCCAGGCCCACGCCGCGCTCGACCAGATGGTGCGCGAGGCGGTTCGCCCGCACGTCCAACTCCGCGTAGGTGTACGTCTCTTCGCCTGCCGCGACGGCCACCGCGTCCGGCGTCTCGGCGACCCACCGCTCGAACAGTTCCGTGACCGTCTCGTCCGGTACGAGCTCGGCCGTGTCGTTGACCGCGACGGTCAGCTCCGCACGCTCCTGCGGTGTGAGGAGCTCGATGGCGGCGATGTGCTGGTCGGGGTCTTCGGTGAGCTGCCGCAGGATGCGTGTGCAACGGGTGGCGATGTCCTCCGCGGCGGCCCGGTCGATGATGCCCTGCTGGTACTGGAGGGACAGGCGCAGGTGTGGCTCTGCCGATGCGGTCAGGGTCAGCGGGTAGTGCGAACCGGCGTACGGCCGGATGCCGGTGACCTGGATCTCCGCTGTGGAGGTGGCCTGCGAGAGGCCTGCCCGGTCCACCGGATACGACTCGAACAGCACAAGGGTGTCGAAGAACGCGGTCATGCCTGCGTCCTGCTGGATCTCGGCCAACGCGTAGTGGTGGTGGTCCAGGAGTGCGGTCTGGTGTTGTTGGAGCGTGGTGATCAGGTCGCTGAGGGTCTGTGTCGGGGTGGTGCGGACACGGACGGGCAGGGTGTTGATGAACATGCCGACCATGTCGTCGACGCCGGTCAGGTCGGCGGGACGGCCGGAGACGGTGGCTCCGAAGACGACGTCCTGCTGCCCGGTCAGCCCGGACAGGAGCAGCGCCCAGGCACCCTGGACCAGGGTGTTGAGCGTGACGCCGAGTTCAGCGGCGCGCCGGGAGAGAGCTCGGGCATCGGGGACCGGGACGTCGATGTTGCCCAGGCCGGTGGCAACGGCGTGCTCATCGGCCTGCAGGAGCAGCGTGGGCTCCTCGACGCCTTCGAGCTCGGCGGTCCAGGCGGCGGCGGTCTGTTCCCGGTCGCGCCCGGCCAGCCAGGTGAGGTAGTCGCGGTAGGAGCGCACGCGGGGCAGGGCCGACGTGTCGCCGTGGGTGGCGTAGAGGCGGAGCAGGTCCTGCATGAGGTGGGGCAGCGACCAGCCGTCGAACAGGACGTGGTGCGCGGTCAGGACCAGCTCGCAGCGGTCCTCCTCCAGCAGGACCAGCGCCATGCGCAGCAGGGGCGGGGCGGCCGGGTCGAAGTGCGCGGCCCGGTCCTGGAGCAGGAACGCCTCCAGTGCCTCATGCCGGTCCTGGTCCGCATGGTTTCGCAGGTCCAGGAGCTGCCAGGGCAACTCCACTTGGGCAGGTACCAGTTGGTTCAGGGTGCCGGTGGTGTCCGGGACGAACGCCACCCGCAGGTTGGCGTGCCGGTCCAGCAGGGCCTGCCCGGCGGTGCGCAGCCGCTCCGGGTCCACCTGTCCGGCCAGGTGGAACACCATCTGCATGTGGTACACGTCGAACTCGGCGTCGGCGAGCATCGCGTGGAAGAGCAGCCCGGACTGCACGGTGGTCAACGGCCAGACGTCCGCCAGACCCGGATACTGCTGCTCCCAGGTGTCCAGGTCGGCCTGTGTGACGGTGACCAGGGGCAGGTCGGAGGGCGTGAGCCCGCCCGCGCCCGGCTGCCCGGTGTGCGCGGCGATGCCCTCCAGGGCCGTGATCCAGGCGTCCGCCAGGGCCCGCACCTCGCCGGCGGTCAGCACCCCGGCCGGGAAGGACAGCACCGCGGACAGCTGGGGGCCCGCTTCGGTGTCGGTGACCAAGGCATTGATCTCCAGCGCCGACAGCACCGGCATGTCCGCGTCCGGAGCGGCGACCAGCTCCCGCGCACCGTCGGCCGGGGTGAAGCCCAGGCCGCGCAGGTGTTCGGGCATGTCCGCGGCCGAGAGGTGGCCCAGGTAGTTGAAGCCGATCTGCGGCACCGGGAAACCGGACAGTTCCCCGGCGGTGTCGGGGTTGAGATAGCGCAGCAGGCCGTAGCCCAGGCCCTTGTCCGGGATGGCCCGCAGCTGCTCCTTGACCTGCTTCACCGCCCGCCCGGCCGCCGCACCACCCGCCAGCGCCTCGGCCACGTCCACCCCGGACACATCCAGGCGCACCGGGAACATCGAGGTGAACCAGCCCACCGTGCGCGACAGATCCGCCCCCGGCACCACCTCCTGCTCCCGCCCATGCCCCTCCAGACGCACCAGCACCGACGACTCGGTGCCTCCACGGGCCCGCCGCCAGTGCGCGACCGCCAGGCCCAGCCCGGCCAGCAGCCCGTCGTCCACCCCGCCGTGGAAGGCGGCCGGGACCGTGGTCAGCAACGCCCGCGTGACCTCCGGCGCCACCTCGACCCGCACACTGCCCACCGTGGACGCCACATCCACCACCGGGTCCAGCGCGCGGGCACCGAGCACCGGATCACCCCCCTCCAGGACCCCCCGCCACAACGGCAGTTGGGCCTGCGTCACCGCGCTCCGGGCCTGCTCGGCCAGGGCATGGGTCCAGCGGCGCACCGAGGTCCCCACCCCCTCCAGCACCACCGGCCGGCCCGCCCGCACCTGCTGCCAGGCCGCCGCCAGATCCGGCACCAGAACCCGCCAGGACACCCCGTCCACCACCAGGTGATGCAACACCACCAACAACCGACCCACACCCT
>NZ_JBEZCG010000019.1:0-204923 GCF_040647455.1 Streptomyces sp. NPDC041068 | reverse complement strand
ATGGACATCATCATCCAGATGGGGTTCCCGGGGTACTTCCTCGTGGTCGCCGACTTCATCATGTGGGCCAAGAACAACGGCATCGCGGTCGGCCCGGGGCGCGGTTCGGCCGCCGGTTCTCTCGTCTCGTACGCCATGGGCGTCACCGACCTCGACCCCATCGAACACGGGCTCATCTTCGAGCGGTTCCTGAATCCGGAGCGGGTCTCGATGCCGGACGTCGACATCGACTTCGACGAGCGCAGGCGCGTCGAGGTGATCCGTTATGTGACGGAGAAGTACGGGGCCGACAAGGTCGCCATGATCGGCACGTACGGAAAGATCAAGGCGAAGAACGCCATCAAGGACGCGGCTCGGGTGCTCGGATATCCGTACGCGACGGGGGACCGTCTCACCAAGGCCATGCCCGCCGATGTGGGCGGCGCCGGGATCGAGTTGGCGGGGATCACCGACCCCGAGCACCCGCGCTACGGCGAGGCGGGCGAGATCCGGGGGATGTACGAGAACGAGCCGGACGTGAAGAAGGTCATCGACACCGCCAAGGGTGTGGAGGGTCTGGTCCGGCAGATGGGTGTGCACGCGGCCGGCGTGATCATGTCCAGCGAGCCGATCGTCGACCACGCGCCGATCTGGGTGCGCCACACCGACGGCGTGACCATCACGCAGTGGGACTACCCCCAGTGCGAGTCGCTCGGCCTGCTCAAGATGGACTTCCTGGGACTCAGGAATCTGACCATCATGGACGACGCCGTGAAAATGGTGCGGTCCAACAAGGGCGAAGAACTCGACCTGTTGGGGATTCCGCTCGACGACGCGAGGACCTTCGAACTGCTCGGGCGCGGTGACACGCTCGGTGTCTTCCAGTTCGACGGCAACGCCATGCGCTCGCTCTTCCGGCTGATGAAACCCGACCAGTTCGAGGACATCACGGCCGTCACCGCGCTCTACCGGCCCGGCCCCATGGCCATGAACTCCCATACCAACTACGCGCTTCGCAAGACGGGACAGCAGGAGATCACGCCGATTCACGCGGAGTTGGAGGAGCCGCTGAGGGAGGTCCTCGGGCTCACCTATGGGCTGGTCGTCTATCAGGAGCAGGTGCAGAAGGCCGCGCAGATCCTCGCGGGATACAGCCTGGGCCAGGCCGACCTGTTGCGGCGGGCAATGGGAAAGAAGAAGAAGGAAGTCCTCGACAAGGAGTTCATTCCGTTCCGGGAGGGGTGCCGGGAGCGCGGGTATTCCGACGAGGCCGTCCAAGCCGTGTGGGACGTTCTGGTCCCGTTCGCGGGCTATGCGTTCAACAAGGCGCATGCCGCCGCGTACGCGCTCGTCTCGTACTGGACCGCCTATCTGAAGGCGAACCACCCCGCCGAATACATGGCGGCCGTGCTGACTTCGGTGCGGGACGACAAGGACAAGTCGGCGGTCTATCTCAACGAGTGCCGCCGCATGGGCATCAAGGTCCTGCCGCCGGATGTGAACGAGTCCGAGGCGAACTTCGCCGCGCAGGGCGACGACGTGATCCTGTTCGGGCTCTCGGCCGTGCGGAACGTCGGGACGAACGTGGTCGAGGCCGTCATCCGGTCCCGGAAGGCGAAGGGGCGTTACTCCTCCTTCCCCGACTACCTGGCGAAGGTCGAGGCCGCCGCCTGCAACAAGCGGACCACGGAGTCGCTGATCAAGGCGGGTGCGTTCGACACGATGGGGCATACGCGCAAGGGCCTCGCCGCGCGGTACGAGCCGATGATCGACAACGTCGTCGCGGTCAAGCGGAAGGAGGCCGAGGGACAGTTCGACCTCTTCGGGGACGGCGGTGGGGGAGAGCGGGGCGGGTCGGCCGAGCCGGGCTTCGGGCTCGACGTGGAGTTCGGCGAGGACGAGTGGGAGAAGACGTATCTGCTCGCCCAGGAGCGGGAGATGCTCGGCCTGTACGTCTCCGACCATCCGCTCTTCGGGATCGAGTACGTGCTCGACGCCGGGGCCGACGCCGCGATCTCCCAGCTGGCCGAGCTCGGTGACGGCGCGGTGCTCACGCTCGGCGGCATCGTCTCCGGGCTCCAGCGCAAGGTGACCAAGCAGGGCAACGCCTGGGCGATCGCCACCGTGGAGGATCTCGCCGGGTCCGTGGACTGCATGTTCTTCCCGGCGACGTATCAGCTCGTCGCCGACCGACTCGTCGAGGACGCCGTGGTGTTCGTCAAGGGGCGCCTCGACAAGCGTGAGGACGTGCCGCGGCTCGTCGCCATGGAGATGCGGGTCCCCGACCTGAGCGGCGTGGGCGCGAACGCGCCCGTCCAGCTCGATCTGCCCCGGGCACAGGTCACGGCGGACGCGGTGCGGCGCCTGAAGGAGGTGCTGCGCGCACACCCGGGGCCGACCGAGGTACGGCTCCGGGTGCGCGGGCGGGCGAGGACGACGGTCTATCGCCTCGGGTACCGGATCGAGGTGGGGCCCGCGTTCTGGGCCGACCTCAAGGCGGCGGTGGTGGTCACCGCCTGACGGTCACCGGTCGATCCGACGGTCACCAGTCGATGCAGGCCCGGGGGACGTAGCCCTGGCGGTTGCTGCCGTACGGGATGCCGTACAGCCACTCGGTGCTCGTCTTGCCGCACAGCGTGTACTTCTGGCCCTTGAAGGACTTGCCGTCGTGGCAGACGAAGCCCTTCTTCTTCTTGTTCCACTGGCCCACGGCGGTGGCGTTCAGCTTCGGGTGGGTACGCAGCTTCACCGTTTCCTTGGCGGGAACGTTGGTGAGGCCCCTGGTGCAGTCGGGCTTCTTCGCGGCGGCCGCGGCGAGCGGTGCCGCGGAGGGGGCGTCCGCGGCGGCGACGCCGGCGGTGAGAGTGGTGCCGACCAGCGCGACGGCGGCGACGGCGGGACCCAACAGCCTGAGTTTCATCGGGTGTTCGTTCTCCCCTGTGGAGTGGTGAAAAGGTCGGGGAAAACGTAGCGGCCCAAGATCACCGAATTGGCCGTCCGTTGCTGTCCGTTGCCGTCCGTTGCATGTCCATTACAGCCGTGACGGCTTCAGGACCATCACAGCCGTGACGACTTCAGCACCATGTGCAGCAGCAGCCGGTCCTCGCCCTCGTCCAGGTCGAGACCGGTCAGCTGCTCCACGCGCGAGAGGCGGTAGTACAGCGTCTGGCGGTGGATGCCGAGCTCCGCGGCCGTGCGGCCCGCCTGGCCCGCGCAGTCCAGGAACACCTCGGCGGTGCGAGCCAGTTCGCGGTGGGTGGGGCCCAGGAGCTGTTGGCCCACCGGGTCGTGCGCGGCCTCCGGGGGCAGGGCGGTCAGGAGGCGGTAGGGGCCCACGTCCGACCACAGGGCGACCGGGCCGAAGCGCCGCTCGGCGAGGGCCGCGCGGGCCGCGCCCGACGCCTCCCACCAGGCGGCGCCCAGGTCCTCCAGGCCGTGCCGCGCCCCGGCGATCCCCGCGGCGGCGCCCGGCGCCGAGTCCAGGAGGCGCGAGGCCGCCGTGTGCGCGGGCGAGAGAGCGTCCGCCGAGCGCAGCCGCACCAGCGCCGCGAGCGACTGCGCGGTCGTGCCCCACGGCACCGTGCACACCGCCGCCGCGCCCGGCACCGTACGGGCCGCGGGGGCGTCGTCCGGGTCCGCAATGGGGTCTCCCCTGCTCGAGCGAAGCCGAGAGCTTGGGGAACGCCACGGGGCCAGGCACACCACCGCGTGCAGGCCCTCGCCGCGGGGGCCGAGCGCCGTGCGCAGGGCGGCCACCGCCATGTCGCGCTGCCAGCCCCGCTCCGCGGTGAGGACCGCGCGGAACTCCCGGGTCAGGTCGGCGCCCGCCTGTGCCTCGTCGGCGAGGAGCGCGCCGATCCTCGTGGCCACCTCCATGGCGGCGGTCAGCTGCTGGTCGCTCGGCCCCGGCTCGTCGTCCAGGAGCCATACGTATCCGAGGGCGAAACCCCGATGGCGTACGGGAAGGCAGATCCGTCCGCGGTAGACGCCGGCCTCCGGCGTGGGCGGGATGCGGACCGGGGCCGTGGCGCGGGTGATGCCGAAGCTCTCGAACCAGGCGCGGACCTCGGCCGTGGAGCGGCGGGTCAGGATCGAGCGGGTCCTGACCGGGTCGAGGACCGTCGCGTCGAAGCCGCTGTCGCCCCCGCCGTCGTGCGCGCCGAAGGCGATGAGCTCGAAATCCCGGTTCTCCAGGGTCGCGGGGGCGCCGAGCAGCGCCGAGATCTCATCGACCAGTTCTTGGTAGTCGCCCTTCACGACGACCATTGTGGCGCAGTTCGCCCCCTTCCTCAGACATCTGTCTGAGATCCAGGGCACGGATGCGTGACAGCTGTCGATGGCTCAGGATCGGAGGGATCCTTAAATTTCACGGTGGTTCTCCGTGCCGTACCGCCGCATTACCCGTATGTAGGGCTATGTCGGTAGGGCACCCGATTTCGTTCTCCCGTGGAGGTGCCCCGTGCTGGGTCCCGTGATCCTCGCCGCGTCACGCAGCGACAAGATGCGCCGTTTCGTCTCGGCGGCCCCCGGCACCAAGCAGGTCGTCGCCCGGTTCATCGCCGGCGAGACCGTCGACCAGGTCGTGCCGATCATCGTCGACGCCGCCGACAAGGGCCTGGAGGTCACCCTCGACGTGGTCGGTGAGGACATCACCACCGTCGAGCAGTCCCACGCCGCCCGCGACGCGTACCTGGAGCTCATCGAGCGTCTGAAGGACCTCGGCCTCGGCACCAAGGCCGAGATGTCCGTGAAGCTGTCGATGTTCGGCCAGGCGCTGGAGAACGGCCACGAGCTCGCCCTCGCCAACGTGCGCCCCGTCGTCGAGGCCGCCGCCGCCATCGGCACCACGGTCACCCTGGACGCCGAGGACCACACCACCCTCGACTCGATGTTCGCCATCCACGAGGAGCTGCGGAAGGACTTCCCGCAGACCGGCTGCGTCATCCAGGCCTACCTCTTCCGCACCGAGGCCGACGCCCGGCGCCTGGCCGAGAACGGCAGCCGCGTGCGCATCGTGAAGGGCGCCTACAAGGAGCCCGCCGAGGTCGCCTTCCAGGACAAGGCCGAGATCGACAAGGCGTACGTCCGGATCCTGCGCATCCTCATGGAAGGCGAGGGGTACCCGATGATCGGGTCCCACGACCCGCGCCTGATCTCCATCGCGCAGGAGCTCGCGCGGCGCGCGGGGCGCAAACTGGACGAGTACGAATTCCAGATGCTGTACGGCATCCGCAGCGACGAGCACCTGCGGCTCGCGGCCGAGGGCCACCGGATGCGCGTCTACACCGCCTACGGCACCGACTGGTACGGCTATTTCATGCGCCGTCTCGCCGAGAAGCCCGCCAACCTGCTCTTCTTCGCCCGCTCCATCCTCACCAAGGACTGAACCAAGGGCTGAGCTCCCAACCCCCTCGACCCTCTTAAGGAGATACGGAACTCATGGACGCTGTGACCCAGGTCCCCGCCCCGGTCAACGAGCCGGTACACGGTTACGCCCCCGGCTCCCCGGAGCGCGCCCGCCTCGAGGCCAAGCTCAAGGAGCTCGCCGAGAACCCCATCGAGCTGCCGATGACCATCGGTGGCGTCAAGCGCCTCGGTGGCGGCGAGCCCTTCCAGGTCGTGCAGCCGCACAACCACAAGGCCGTCATCGGCACCGGCCGCGGCGCCACGCAGCAGGACGCCCAGGACGCGATCGACGCCGCCCTGGCCGCCGCCCCGGCGTGGCGCGCGATGTCCTTCGACGACCGCGCCGCGATCATCCTGCGCGCCGCCGAGCTGCTCTCCACGACGTGGCGCGAGACGCTGGCCGCCTCCACGATGCTCGGCCAGTCGAAGACCGCCCAGCAGGCCGAGATCGACACCCCCTGTGAGCTCGTCGACTTCTGGCGCTTCAACGTGAAGTACGCCCGTGACCTGCTCGCCGAGCAGCCCCCGGCGAACTCCACCGGTGTCTGGAACCGCCTGGACCACCGCCCGCTCGAGGGCTTCGTCTACGCGATCACGCCGTTCAACTTCACGGCCATCGCGGGCAACCTGCCCACCGCCCCGGCCCTGATGGGCAACGTGGTCGTGTGGAAGCCGTCCCCGACGCAGACGCACGCCGCCGTGCTGCTCATGCAGCTCCTGGAGGAGGCGGGTCTGCCCAAGGGCGTCATCAACCTCGTCACCGGCGACGGCATCGCGGTCTCCGAGGTCGCCCTCAACCACCGCGACCTGGCCGGCATCCACTTCACCGGCTCGACCGCGACCTTCCAGCACCTGTGGAAGACGGTCGGCGAGAACATCTCCACGTACCGCACGTACCCGCGTCTGGTCGGCGAGACGGGCGGCAAGGACTTCGTCGTCGCGCACCCCAGCGCCGACCGCGCCGTCCTGAAGACCGCGCTGACCCGCGGCGCCTTCGAGTTCCAGGGCCAGAAGTGCTCCGCCACCTCGCGCGCGTACATCCCGGCCTCCATCTGGAACTCCGGCTTCAAGGAGGAGTTCGCGGCCGAGGTCGACGGCATCAAGATGGGTGACGTCACCGACCTGTCGAACTTCATCGGCGCCGTCATCGACGAGCGCGCGTTCGCCAAGAACAAGGCGGCCATCGACCGCGCGAAGTCGGACGCGTCCTGCACGATCGTCGCCGGTGGCACCTACGACGACTCCGAGGGCTACTTCGTGCGCCCGACCGTCGTCGAGTGCACCGACCCGGAGAACGAGGTCTTCACGACCGAGTACTTCGGCCCGTTCCTTGCCGTGCACGTCTACGAGGACGACAAGTACGAGGAGATGCTGACCCAGATGGAGTCGGCCTCCGACTACGCGCTCACGGGCTCGGTCATCTCGGGCGACCGCGCCGCGGCCGCGTACACGATGGAGAAGCTCCGCTACGCCGCGGGCAACTTCTACATCAACGACAAGTCGACCGGCGCCGTCGTCGGCCAGCAGCCCTTCGGCGGCGGCCGTGCCTCCGGCACCAACGACAAGGCGGGCGCCCCGCAGAACCTGCAGCGCTGGACGCTGACCCGCGCCATCAAGGAGACGCTGGTCCCGCCGACCGAGTACGGCTACCCGCACATGGGCTGACGCCCACCCCAGGGCCGCACGGCCCTCCCTGAACCCCGCCTCCGATCTGGGCCCCACCCCGGTCGGAGGCGGTGTCTTTTTCCGCCGTGTCCTTCCCTGCCTCAGGTCAGGGCGTCGACGACGATCCGGGTGATGTCCTCGGCGATCCGGTCCTCGCCCGGCGTATCCGGGTCGAGGCGGGTCGTGTAGACGGAGAGGACCAGCGGCGCCTGCTGCGGCGGCCAGGCCACGGCGACGTCGTTGACCCCTCCGTAGGCGGGCGATCCGGTCTTGTCACCGACCCGCCAGCCCTTGGGGAGACCGGCCCTGATGCGCTTGTCGCCGGTGGTGTTCTCCAGGAGCCACCGGGTCAACTGGCCGCGGTCGAGCGGGTGGAGGGCGTCGCCGACGATCAGCTTGCGCAGGTTCTCGGTCATGACCGCGGGGGTCGTGGTGTCGCGCCGGTCGCCGGGGATGTTGGTGTTGAGGTCGGTCTCCCACCGGTCGAGGCGGGTGTGAGGGTCGCCGAGCGAGCGCGCGAACTCGGTGATGCCGGACGGGCCGCCGATGCGCCGCATCAGCAGATTCGCGGCCGCGTTGTCGCTGTACGTGATGGTCGCGTCGCACAACTCCCGTACCGTCATGCCGGTTTCGAGGTGCATCTCGGTGCGCGGCGAGTGCTCGACGAGGTCGTCGCGCCCGTACCTGATGAGTACGTCGAGCAGTCCGGGCTCCTGCTCGCGCGCCCTGCGCAGGATCGCCCCGGCGGCCAGGACCTTGAACGTGGAGGCGATGGCGAAGCGTTCGTGCGCGCGGTAGCCGACGGCGGCGCCGGTGCCGGTGTGCAGGGCGTGCACCCCGATGCGCCCGGGGTAGTCCTCCTCGAGCTCGCGCAGCCGGCGCCGGATGCCGGGCGCGGCCTCCGCCGCGTGCGCGGCGGCGGGCATCGAGAGGAGTAACGGCGTCACGGCAGCGGCGCCGAGGAGCGTCCTGCGGGAGGGAGTCGAGTTCATGATCCCGACCGTACCCGCACCGATCACGCGGACGGGAGGCTCAGCGGGCTCCGGGACGCCGCCGTGATCACTTCGTCCAGGACCTCCCGCGCCCGCAGCAGATCCTCCACCTGGCGGTCGATGCGGGCCCGCTCCCGGGCCAGTTCGTCCACCAGCCACGGCGTCGCCGTCTCGGACGGGCCGCCGTCCTTGTCCCGCATGCACGGCAGCAGCTGGTAGATCTTCGTGCTGCACAGGCCCGCCGCGAACAGCTCCTGGATGTGGACGACCCGGTCGACCGCGGCCTCCGGGTAGTCGCGGTGGCCGCCGGGGGTGCGCTCCGCGTGCAGCAGGCCCTGCTTCTCGTAGTAGCGCAGGGACCGCTCGCTCACAGCGGTACGCTTCGCCAGCTCGCCGATCCTCATGCCTCGTGCTCCCTCGTGGTGGTGCCTGTGCTCGAACTCGCACTTGAATCTGACACCTGTGTCAGCTTCTACCGTTCCGGCATGACGAACACCTCGCTTCTCGCCCCGTATTCCGCAGGCCACCTCGGCCGCCTCCCCAACCGCATCGTCATGGCCCCCATGACCCGTGCCCGCGCCGCCGAGGACGGCACCCCCCTGCCCGTCGTCGCCGACCACTACGCCCAGCGTGCGAGCGCCGGACTCATCGTCACCGAGGGCATCTGGCCCAGCAGCCGGGGCCAGAGCGGCTGGCGCTTCCCCGGGCTGCAGACCGCCGCGCACATCGAGGGCTGGCGGCACGTGACCGACGCCGTGCACGCCGCAGGCGGCCGTATCTACGCGCAGTTGATGCACGGCGGCCGCAACGGCCACCCGCTGGCCCGCATCGACGGCGACCTGCCGCTCGCCCCCTCGGCCGTGACCCCGCCAGGGCACGCGCACGGCCCCGACGGCAGCAAGCCCGATTACGTCGCCCCGCGCGAGATGAGCCTCGACGACATCCGCACGGCGGTCCAGGACTTCGTGGACGCCGCCCGCAACGCCATCGAGGCCGGCTTCGACGGCGTCGAACTGCACGGCGCCAACAGCTACTTGATCCACCAGTTCCTCGCCGACAACACCAACCTGCGCGACGACGCGTACGGCAGAGGCTCGGTCGCCGACCGCATCCGCTTCGCCGTCGAGGTCGTGCGCGCCGTCGCCGACGCCATCGGCGCCCGGCGGCTCGGCCTTCGGCTGTCGCCCGGCAACCCGCAGTTCGGCATGTTCGAGGCCGACCCCGGCCCCGTCTACCGCGCGCTGCTCGACGAGATCGACGGACTCGGCCTCGCCTACCTCCACCTCACCGACAACGACGCCTACCCCGCCCTCGCCGACCTGCGCCCCCACTGGCACGGCCTGCTCATCGGCAACGTCGGCGAGAACGGCGACCCGACGACGCGCGAGGCCGGCGAGGCCGTCCTCGCGTCCGGCCGCGCCGACCTCGTCTCGTACGGGCGGGCGTTCATCTCCAATCCCGACCTGCCCGAGCGGTTCGCGGCCGGTGCGCCCCTCCAGGACATCGATGCGGCGCACCTCTACACCCACGGTGCGCGGGGATACACCGACTACCCGTCCCTGGACAGTCTGCTGGTGTCCGCCCAGGCCGCTCAGACCTCCACGAGGACCTGATCCAGCGATTTCCGTACGAGGTCGGGGACCTGGCAGTCAGCGGCCGGATAGCCCACGGGGATCACCGCGAACGCCTTCTCGTTCTCCGGCCTGCCGAGCACCTGGGACAGGAACCGCATGGGGCTCGGCGTGTGGATCAGCGCGGCCAGGCCCGACAGGTGCAGCGCGGACAGCAGCATCCCCACCGCGATGCCGACCGACTCGTCCACGTAGTAGTGCTTGTGCTTGGTGCCGTCCTCGCCCAGCCAGTAGCGCTGCTGGAAGACGACGATCAGCGCGGGCGCGTCCGTCAGATGCGTCTTCACCTCGTCCGTGCCGAGCGGGCGCAGGGCGGCGAGCCACTCCTCGCCGAGCCGTCCGTCGTAGGAGATCCGCTCCTCGTGCTCGGCGGCCTCGCGGATGCGGCGGCGTACCTCGGGGTCCTGGACGAGGACGAACGTCCACGGCTGCTGGTGCGCTCCGGACGGCGCGGTCGCCGCGCACGCGATGGCGTCCCGCACGACCTGCGTGGGCACGGGGTCCGGCGCGAACTGCCGCACCGTGCGCCGCTCGTCCATCCGCGTCCTCAACTCGGCTGCGTGCGCGAGGGATTCGGCCTCGGGCATGCGCTCCGGGCGGTAGGGGACGGAGCGGTAGGGCTCACCGTGGATGGGGGTCCACTCTCGCTGCTGCTGCTGCTGGTTCTCAGGCATGGTCAGATTCTGCGGCGCGATGCCGTGCCCGCGCCATGGTGCAGACCAATTCCGGACCCCCGTCGGCCGGAACGGCCCGGTCAGCTCCACCCCGCCACGATGAGCGAGAGCCCGGCGGCGAAGCCGGTGCCGAGCAGCAGCAGGTACGGCCCGTAGAACCGCCGCATCCGGTGCGCGAGGAAGCCGAAGACGCCGAAGGCGAGCCCCACCGTGAGGGTGCGTGAGCCGCGGGAGAGCGCCGAGTGGGCCAGCCAGTCGGGCGCGGCGACGTCGGCGCGGCCCGCCTCCCGTGCGTACACCTTGAACGGGATGCCGTTCCACGGCTGGTGGCGCACGGCCGCCGCCGACTCGACCGACAGCTCGTGGCGCACCTCCGCCCGCATTCGGTCCGTGGTCAGCGGCTGCGGCAACTGCACGCCCGAAGCCGCCAGTTGAAGGGCGAGCAGACCTCCCGCCAGGCTGCCGGCGAGCGCCGCGAGCGACAGCTTCAGGGCCTGCCGCGGCACCGCGACGCACGCGATCGCGAGGAACAGCTCCGGCATCAGCGGCCAGCTCAGCGCCTCCGCGCACGCCCACGCGAAGCCGAGCGCGAGGCCGAGCCGGGAGCCCGCGACCGCGGCGAAACGCTTGCGCACGGCGGAGTCGGCGAGCGGCTCGGACGTCGTACGCAGATGCAGTGCCGCCACCGCGTCGCGGGCCTCGTCCGGCGTGACCGACGCGGGCAGCGGCTCGCCGATGGCGACCCGCACCAGGGCGGGGCGGAGCCGTCCGTGCTTGGGCAGCAGCCGGTCCGTGCCCGCGATGGCGACCGGCACCACCGGCACGCGCGCGTGCTCGGCGAGCACGAGGGCGCCGCGGTGGAAGGACCCCAGCTCGCCGTCCCGCGCACGGGTGCCCTCGGGGAACAGGACCACGGCACGGCCCGCGCGCAGGCCGTCCGCCCTGGACAGCAGGTCGTCCATGCCGCCGCCGGTGCGGCGCACGGGGAAGCCCGCGGCCAGACGGCTGCAGATCCGCCTGCGCCACGGCGAGGCGAACCAGTAGTCGGCGGCCGCGCCGATCGCGGGGGCGTGCCGGGCGTCGATGGCGGCGAGCAGGGCCGCGGTGTCCGCGTGGGAGGAGTGGTTGGCCACGACCACGCAGCCGCCTCGCGGCAGGCGGCCGCGCCGGGTCACACCTCCGGTGAGGGTGAGCAGGGTCCACCAGAGAGCACGACGGAGGGCCGCTGACACGGGGCTCCGCCCGGGACCCCGGTCCTCGGACGCCGGACGGGCTGGATCTGTTGACCGAAGACCCACCGCTCTCACCACGTCACCACCATCGTCAGCAACAGCGCCACCAGCAACGAATCGATCCGGTCGAGCAGGCCGCCGAACCCCGGCAGCCAGCTCCCCGCGTCCTTCACGCCCGCCTCACGCTTGACCATCGACTCCAGGAGGTCACCGAGGACACAGCCGACGAGCACCGTCCCCCACAGGGCGAGGGAGAACGCGCCGACCGCGGCCAGCGCGGCGGCCGTCGCCGCGGCGGCTCCCGCGACACCCGCCCATGTCTTGTTCGGCGACAGCGGGGACAGCGCGCGGGACAGCGGCCCCTTGCGGCCGAGCGCCGTGCCGCCGCACCACGCGCCCACGTCCCCGAACGCCACCGCGACGCCGACCGCCACCGCCGTCTCGCCGAGCAGGACGAGGCCGCTCAGCGAGATGGGTATCCACAGGAGGCCGAAGACCGTGCGGCACGCGCGCGTGAAGCCCTGCGAGGCATCTCCGGAGAACAGCGCCACCGCCGCCGCGGCGATCAACAGGGCCCCGGCCGCCCGCAGATCGAGGGCGCCCGGAGCCGCCCACGCGAGGCCGGGCACAGCCACCGCCGCGCCGCCGAGCACCGCGCGCTCGCCCCGGGGCAGCGCCGCCATCCGCGCGTACTCGCCGACCGCGACCACACCGAGCCCCGCCGCGAGCGCGAACGCCCCCGCACGCCCCACGAAGAACGCCCCGAGGAACAGCGGCGCGGCCAGCGCCCAGGTCCGCCACCGCTTGCGCAGCTCGGCCCGCATCCGTACCCGGGAGGGCAGCGCCGCCACCGCGACCCCGCCCGCGCCGAGCACCCCGGCGACCACGGGCACGGCACGCCCCGCGACCTCCCCGGCGACGAACACCGCGGTCATCGCGTTTCACCGATGGCGGACGCGGTGCCCAGTTCCCGCCACAGACGCGCGAGGCGCAGGCCCGCGGTGACCGCGGAACCCGCCGCGATCACCGCGAGCACCGGCACGACCCACCCGGAAGCGGCCGCCACCACGACCAGCGCGCAGCGCTCCGTCTTGCCGACAGGCCCGCCGTTCAGACGCCCGGCGCCCGCCGCCGCGCCCGCGAGCGACACCCAGGACGGCAGCGTCGCCGCGAGCCCCGCCGTTGCCACCAGCCACAGCGGGGCCAGCGGCAGGAAGCCCGCGAGGACGATCAAGTCGGCCGCGCGGTCGCCCAGTTCGTTGAGGAGCGCGCCCCTGCGCGTCGTACGGCCGGTGTCACGGGCGAGCGCCCCGTCGAGGTTCGCGAACGCCAGGCGCGCGGCGAGCAGCACCGCGACCAGCGGCGCGGACACCCCGAAGGGCAGCAGGCCGAGGGCGGCGGCAGCGCCCGCCGCGCACACCACGCCGGTCGCCGTGAGGGTGTCGGGCGACACCTCGCGACGGACCAGCGCGGCACGCAGGCCGGACAACTTGTCCGCGTACCAGGGCTTGAGAGCGTAGAGGCCGTTCATGGGACCGACTCTGCCGCCGGGCGGCCGCGGGCAAATCGGTGTGCGTACTCAGATCGCGGCTGAGTACGGTAGGTCCGTGAACACCCTGCGTACGGCCCACACCAGCGCTCTGACGGCGGCCGAACTGCGCGCCGCCCGCACCCTCCTGGACGAGGCCTTCGACGGCGACTTCAGCGACAAGGACTGGGACCACGGCCTCGGCGGCGTCCACGCCCTCGTCCACGACACCGCGGGCACCCTGCTCGCGCACGGTTCCGTGGTGCAGCGCCGCGTCCTGCACAACGGCCGTTCCCTGCGCGTCGGTTACGTCGAAGCGGTCGCCGTCCGTCCCGACCGCCAACGGCAGGGCATCGGCGGGCGCGTGATGGGCGCGCTGGAGCGGGTCGTCGACGGGGCGTACGACCTCGGCGCGCTGTCGGCGTCGGCCGAGGGCGAGCGGATGTACCTGGGGCGCGGCTGGGTGGAGTGGAAGGGTGCGGTCGGCACGCTCGGTCCCACCGGCGTGATCCACATGCCGGAGGAGGACCCGCCGCTCCTGTGGGGCGCGGACCTCGACCCCTCGTACGAGCTGCTCTTCGATTGGCGCGACGGGGACATCCTGTGACGCCGCGGCTTCCCGGAGCGCGACGCGAGCGCCCCACCAGGCCGGTCCTGCCGCCCGGTGACGACTGGCCGCAGACACCAGCACCTTAGCAACTCCTGTTTGCCCGGGGTGAGTTGTCCCGGCGACTGCGGCCGGTGGTCGACGGGGCCTTCTAGGGTGTGGCCCGCGTCACGCGACCCGGCGACCTCGTGCGGGGGCGCGGAGCGCGTCACAGTGGCCGACCGCAGAAGGAGTCCCCATGAACGTGTACGACCTGACGGGGCGCAAGGCGCTGGTGACGGGGGGAGCGCAAGGGCTCGGGGAGGGGATGGCCGAGGCGCTCGTCCGCGCGGGCGCCGCCGTCGTCATCGGCGACGTCAAGGAGGAGGCGGGCCGCGCGGTCGCCGAGGCGTTGCAGAAGGCGGGCGGTACGGCCCGGTTCGTTCCGCTCGACGTGACCGACGAGGCGAGCTGGGAGTCGGCCTGCGCCCGCGCCGTGGACGAGCTGGGCGGACTGGACGTCGTCGTCAACAACGCCGGCGTCGAGATCTCCGGCCTGGTCGCCGACCTCGACCCGAGCGATCTCCGCAGGATGCTCGACGTCAATGTGCTGGGCGTCGCGCTCGGCACCAAGCACGCCTTCCGGGTGATGCGTCCCGGCGGCGCGGACGGCCGGGGCGGCGCGGTCGTCAACGTCTCGTCGGTGGCCGCGACGATCCCCTTCCCCGGGATCGCGGGCTACTCCGCGACGAAGTCCGCGGTCGACCGGCTGACCCGGGTGGCCGCCCTGGAGTCCGGCAAGCTGGGCTACGGCGTGCGGGTCAACTGCGTCTATCCGGGCCTGGTCCCCACGGAGATGGGAGCCCGCGTCGCCCAGGACATGGCGACCCTGGGCCTGTGGCCGAGCGCGGAGGCCGCCGTGGGGGACGTCATCGGCCTGACCCCGCTCGGGCGGCTCGGCGAGGTGGCCGACATGGCCGACGCGGTGGTCTTCCTCGCCTCCGACGCCGCCCGGTTCATCACCGGCGCGGGGCTTCCGGTCGACGGCGGCATGGGCATGTGAGGGAAGTCCCGCCGGATGGAGCGCCTTTGAGGGTCCCGTGCGCGACGGATATGTCAAAGACCCCTGTACGCCGTTGTGTCGTGCTCTAAAATCCCGAAGGTGCCTCTGGCGGAAAAGAGTCGGAATACTCGGAATACTCGGAATGCAGAGTCGAAATTCTGGCGAACAGGGTCGGCAGAGACGGCAGGGTCGGCACAGTGATGATGACTTCCCAGGAAAACGTTCGGTGCCCCATGCCGCATGCGGGAGCGGCTTCCATGGACATGCCCCTCAGGTTCTCCTCGGAACTCACCGGTGGTGGTGTGAGTGTTCTCTGCTGCGTACTGCTGACCCTCGTGATCGGCGTGGCCACGGTGAAGCTGCGGCGCCAGGCCGGCGCGCTCGACTCCCTGCGGACCCTGACGCAGACCCTGCAGGAAGGGATGCTGCGGCCGCTCCCCAGTCGGGTCGGCGGGCTGCGCACGGAGGTCCGCTATCTGGCCGCCCAGCCCGGTGCCCAGGTCGGCGGAGACATCTACGACGTCGTCAGCACACCGTTCGGGGTGCGCCTGCTCGTGGGGGACGTCATGGGCAAGGGCATGCCCGCGGTCGGCACCGCCATGGACACCCTCGGCGCTTTCCGTGAACTGGTCCAGTGCGAGGCCCGGTTGTCGATGGTGGCTCAGCGCATGGACGCGGCCCTGGCACGCAGAGGGAGCGGCGAGGGCTTCGTCACCGCGCTGCTCTTCGGTCTCGCGGACGGCGAAAGCAGTGCCGAACTGGTCTGCTGCGGCCACCCGCCGCCCCTGCTGATCCGTGGGCGCCGCGCCACCTTCGCGGACGCCCTGCCGCCGTCCCCGCCGCTCGGTCTGTTCGGGCTCCAGGACGAGTGGTGCCGGTCGAGCGCGGTGCCGCTGAGCGCGGGCGACCGGCTGTTGCTCTACACCGACGGCGTCACCGAGGCACGGGACGGCAAGGGGGAGTTCTACCCCCTCGCGGAGCGGACCGTGTCCCTCTATGCCGAGGACCCCGGAGCGTTCCTCGACGCCCTCTCCGCCGACCTGATGCGCCATGCGAAAGGGAATCTGAAAGACGATGCCGCCCTCTTGCTGGTCGATTACGGAGATATTCGAGCAAGCGACGGTCAAGTCCGGTCGCAGGGCGGGAATTTGATCCACCGCGCTGACAGGAAGTCGACGAGCGGTGCGCGGCGGATACGATAGCCGTCACTCCGCTCACCCTTTCTGATCCGTTCTCGGATCTTTCGATCCGAATGCGAACGGATCGGCGTCAGAAGTGTTCCAGAAGTGTTTGAGAAGTGTTCCGCACCGCGCGAGACGAGGCGAACCGTGGTCGATCACCTGCCTCCGGAGAACACCCCCTTCATCGGCCGCCGCCATGAACTCTCCGAGCTGCGACAGCTGTGCACCCGCTCCCGGGCGGTGACCGTGACCGGGCTCGGCGGGATCGGGAAGACCCGCATCGCCCTGCGTGCCGCCACCGACGTGGGGGACGGATTCGCCGACGGCGCCTGGTTCGTCGAGCTGTCCGGACTCCAGGACGGCGAGCTGCTGGTGCACGCGGTCGCCACGGCTCTGCGCGCCACCGATCACACGACCCGGCCGCAGCGCGAGGTGCTGGCCGAGCACCTCGCCGACAAACACCTGCTGCTCGTTCTCGACACCTGCGAACACCTCGTCGAGGCCTGCGAGGAACTCGCCGTGCTGCTGCTGGGGGCGGCACCCCGGCTGCACCTCCTCGCCACCAGCCGGCAGCCCCTCGGCATTCCGGGCGAACAACTCCTCGCCGTCGAGCCGATGCCCGTCACGGCCGACGCGGTGCAGCTCTTCGCGCAGCGGGCCCGTGAGGTCCGCCCCGGGTTCGCGCTCACCGCCCACAACAGGCCGACGGTGGAACGAATCTGCGGCCGCCTCGACGGCATCCCGCTCGCCATCGAACTCGCCGCCGGGCGCCTGCGGAGCGAATCGCCCGAGGAGCTCCTGGCCGTCCTCGACGACCGCTTCCGGCTCGTCCTCGACGAGCCGGGACACACCAGCCGGCACAGCACGCTGCGGACGACCATCGGTTGGAGCCACGAACTCTGCCCGCCGCCCGAGCGATTGCTCTGGGCCCGCCTCTCCGTCTTCGCGGGGAGTTTCACCCGCGAGGCCGCGAAGGAGGTGTGCGCCGACGACGTCCTCGACCGCGCGGGGATCGACCGCCTGCTCACCGGTCTCGCCGACAAATCCCTGCTCGTACGGGAACACGGCGTCGGCGGCGAACGCCTCCGGCAACTCGACACCGTCCGCGACTACGGCGCCGAATGGCTGCGACGGCTCGGCGAGGAGCTGCCCGGACGCGTCCGCCACCTCGCCTGGTGCCAGGACTTCGCCGAGCGGGGCGAGGCGTCCTGGTTCGGGCCCGGCCAGGCCGACGTCTTCCACGCCACGCGGCGCGAGCACGGACAGCTCTTCGCCGCACTCGACTTCGCCCTCGCGATGCCGGGCCAGGAGCGGGCCGGAGCACGCCTCGCCGGGACGCTCTGGTTCTACTGGGTCGGCTGCGGCCTCCTCGGCGACGGCCGCTACTGGCTCGACCGCGCTCTCGCCGCGGCCCCCGACCTCAGCCGCGAACGGCTCAAGGCGCTCTGGGTGGGCGGCTACGTCGCCATCCTCCAGGGAGACACGCGGGCCGCGGCGGCCATGCTCACCGACTGCCGGTCCGGAGCCCTGCGCATCGACGACGACACGGCGTACGCGTACTCCACCCACCGCCTGGGCTGCGCCGCGCTGGTGCGTGACGAACACACCAGCGCGGAGCGGTACTTCAAGGCCTCCCTGACCAGCTACGCCGACCTCGGCGAACTCAACAGCAACGTCATGATGGCCCGCATCGAGCTGGCCATGGCGCTCGCGTTCCAGGGCGACCTGGAAGCGGCCGTCCGCATCTGCCGGGAGGCCCGGGCCACCTGCGAGGCGCACGGCGAGCGCTGGGCCAAGGCCTACGCCCTCTATGTCCTGGCCTTCGCCGCCTGGGCCGCGGGCCGGGGCGAGGAGGCGGCGCGGCTGGCCCGAGAGTGCCTGGAGATCAACTACGAGTTCCGTGACCTCGTCGGGGTCGTGCTGCCCGTCGAGGTCATCGCCCTGCTGCGAGCGTCGGGAGGCCACTGCGAGCAGGCCGCCGTGCTGCAGGGCGCGGCCCGGCGGATCTGGGACCGGGTGGGTCTGCCCCTCTTCGGCTCCGCCTACTTCAACGCACCGCACGACACGGCCGTCGGCCTCGCCCGCGAGGGTCTCGGCGACCGGGGGTACGAGGCGGCGTTCGCGCGGGGCATGAGCCTCGGCCTGGACGACGTGGTCGCCTCGGTCCTGGAGGAGGCGCACGAGCCGCTGCGGACCCGTTGACCGCCAGAACCCCGCTAGCTCCCCGCGCCGCTCGCGCGGACGATCATCTTGCCCCGGTTCTCGCCCCGCAGCATCCCCAGGAACGCGTCCACGATGTGGTCGAACCCCTCCACCACCGTCTCGTCGAGCCCGACCCGCCCGCTCTGCAGGTGCGGCACCACGAACTCGTACAACTCCTCCTGCACATCACGGTGGTTGCTCACGAGGAAGCCCTCCATCCGCAGGCTCTTCTCGACGATGTCGGGCAGGTTGCGCAGCGCGTACGGCGCGCCCGTGGCGTTGTACTGGGCGAGGGTGCCGATCCGTACGATCCGCCCGTACTCGCGCAAGCTGGAGATCGCCGCCTCCAGGTGCTCGCCGCCGACGTTGTCCATGTAGACGTCGATCCCGTCGGGCGCCGCCTTCGCGAGGAGGTCGGCCGTGGGGCCCGCGTGGTAGTCGAAGACCTCGTCGTAGCCGATGTGTTCGGTCAGGTACGCCGCCTTCGCCGCCGTGCCCGCGCTGCCGACGAGCCGTCCGGCGCCCATGAGGCGCGCGAGCCGCCCGGTCGCCGTGCCGACGCCGCCGGCCGCGGCGGAGACGAACAGGTCCTGCCCCTCGCGGAGTTCGGCGACGCGGGTCAGGCCCACGTACGCGGTCAGGCCGGTGCCGCCGAGGATGCTCAGGTGCGCGGAGAGCGGTACGCCCTCGAAGCGGGGGACGGGGCGGGCCTCTTCGGGGGTGACCACTGTGTGCGTGCGCCAGCCCTGGCGGTGGAAGACGATCTCGCCCTCGGCGAGGGCGGGGGTGCGGGACGCGACGACGCGGCCCAGCGTGCGGCCCTCCAAGGGGGCGTGCAGCGCGAAGTCGCCGTCCATCATTTCGCGGTGGTAGGGGTCGACGGACCAGTAGAGGTTCTCGACGAGGGCGGTGCCCGGCGCGGGCTCGGGCACCGCCGACTCGACGAAGGCGAAGTGGTCGGCGGTCGGGAAGCCGTGGGGGCGGGCGGTCTGGTGGACGGTGAGTGCGGTGGCGTCGCTGTTCATGGCGGTGACAGTAGGAAGGAATGCGCGGCCGGGGGAGAGGGTTGCGCTCATGGAACGGCCCGACCCATGAGGGCCTCTCATAGAAGCAGGTGAGCCCCCTGAGCGCGTCCGTGAAACAGGTGAGCCCTCCGCGCGAGTCCGTCGCCACGTCCGTCGCCACGGCCTCGCTCCCCGCCGACCTCGCCCCGCACGAGCTCCGCATTCTCGTCGCCGTCGATGGCGAGCGCGGCTTCACCGCGGCGGCGCGGGCGCTCGGGCTCACCCAGTCCGCCGTCTCCCACTCGATCCGCGGCACCGAGCGCAAGATAGGCGCCGTCCTCTTCGAGAGGGGCCGCAAGGGCGCGACGCCGACCCCCGCGGGCGCCGCCGCTGCCGCCCACGCCCGGCGCGTGCTGCGGCTCCTGGACACCCTCGTGGCGGAGGCCCGCGGCGCCGAGAGCGGCGAGGTCGCGGGCCCGCTGTGCATCGCCGCCTTCCGCAGCGCGGCCCTGCACCTGCTCCCTGCCGCCCTCGACCGGCTCACCGCGCGCCATCCCGGCATCGAGCCGGAGGTCCGCGTGGTGCGCGAGATCGGCGCGGGCACGGCGGGCGAGGTCGCCGAGGGCCGCGCCGACGTGGGCATCGCGACGATCGGCGGGACCTCGCCGGTGCCCGCCGGGCTCATCGGCGACGTACTCCTCGAAGAGCCCTACTCGCTGGTGCACCCGGTGGGGCACCCCGACCCGCGGTCGCTGCCCCTGGTGGACTGGCACGAGAACTGCGGCTCGTACACCAGGGACTGGTGGCACCGGCAGGACTGGATCCCCAGGGCGACCGTCCTGACCGAGGACGACGGAGCGGTGCTCTCGATGGTGGGCAATGGTCACGGGATGGCGATCATGCCCGCCCTCTCCCTGACCGGAGCACCGGACACCGTGGAGATCACTGATCTCGGAACGGAGCGCCCGAAGCGCTCCGTCGGCTATGTCACCACCCCTGAGCTGGCCTCTTCCCTTGTCGTGCGGGCGCTGATCCGCGAGCTGAGAGCGGTGCGCGGGTGAAGCCCGTCTCAGATAGTAGGAAGTCCGAGTAATTGTGGAGACAGACGCTCCGTCCTCCCTTAGCTTTGTAGGAGCCGAACGTCTCGCTCGATCAAGCGAATGGCGGTCGTGAGCCGGAGCCCCACGCAGGCGAACCCTGCGGCTCCGCCGCTCCCCGCCCTTTCCGGCGTCTCGAATGCACGCTCTTCCCTCAAGGAGTGGATCTCCCATGGCCGAGACGACCGCCCGCCGAGTCCGTCACATCTCCCGCACGAGCGACGCCGAGCGCAAGAACGCCGCCGCGGCCCTCCAGCGAGCCCTCGACCGCAGGGACAACGGCGGCGAAACGGGGCACTGAGCCCCAGCAGGTCACTGAGCCCCGACAGGTCACCGAGTCCCGCGTACGACTTCGAAGTGGTCGATGCGCTCGCCGCTCTCGGCGAGCGCGGAGACCGTCATCTTCGGGTGCGCGCCGACCGTCACCTCCACCGCGAGGAACGAGAAGCCGGTGTACCGCACCCGTGACCACTCGACGGTGTCCGGGGCGGGCACCCGCGACTTCGTCCAGTGGAAGCTCACGATGTGGTCGCGGTCGTGGACGTTGCCCTCGTAACTGTCCTCGACCCCCGGACCGAAGCCGTAGAGGTCCTTGCCCGCGCCGCCCGCGGTGACGTACACGATGCCGTCGCGCGTCGGATCGGTCGACGCGCCGACCGGCACGGGCTTGCCGACCTCGCCGCCCTTGACGGCGTCCGTCCGCTCGTACACGTGGTTGTGGCCGTTGACGACCAGGTCCACCTGGTGCCTGGTGAACAGCTCAAGCCACGCGTCGCGCACCCCGCCGTCGGAGGCGTGTGTCGACGTCGAGTACACGCAGTGGTGGAAGAAGACGACGACGAAGTCGATGTCCTCGTCCGCCCGCAGTTCGCGCAGCCGCCGGTCGAGCCAGGCGGTCTGCTTCCCGTCCGTGTAGCCCTTGTTGGCGGGTATCTCGTACGAGACGTCGTTGGCGTCGAGCGCGACGACACCGACGTTCCCGTACCGGAACGAGTAGACGCCCGGCGCCTTCGCCGGGTCGAAGCCGTTCTCGGGCAGCGACCAGCGTGCGGACTGACCGCCGTAGCCGTTCGGCGAGTACCACGCCTCCATGTCGTGGTTGCCGGTCGTCACCATCCACGGCACCGACTTCGCGACCGACTCCGTCTGCGCGAGGAAGGTGTCCCACACGCGCGCGTCGTAGGTGTCCGACTCCTTGCCGTGCCCGGTGCTGTCCGCGTAGCAGATGTCACCGGCGTGCAGATGGAAGGACGGGTTCTGGCCCAGGATCACCTGGTCGTTGGCGAGCGCGTGATGGCTGACGCCTTGGTCGCCGAAGGCCGTGAAGACGAACGTCTCCGGCCTCGCGGGCGCGGTCCTGAACGACCCGATCGTCGCCATCCGCTCGGCGGACGCAGGGTCGAAGCCGTCGTGGCCGACGCCGTAGTAGTACGTCGTGCCCGGCTCCAGGCCGTCGAGGGCCGCGTGCAGGTAGTACTGCTCGACCGCGGGGAGCTTCTTCGACAGCGCGGGGGTGTGCAGGTCGCGCACCTCCGCCTCGATCTTCCGGCTCAGCTCCCAGGGCTTCAACCCCACCCGTACATAAGGGGACTTGACCGCGAACGGCACCTGCCAGGAGATCCGCATCTGCGTCTTGGGGTCGGCGCCGAAGGCGAGATGCCGCCCGAAGGGCGCGACCAGCTTGCCGTCGACCCGGACCGGTGCGGGCGGCGCGGCCAGGGGGTGCGCCGCCGAAGCGCCCTCGCCGCTCGCGGTGCCCGAACTGCCGGCGAGCAGGCTCACCCCGCCCACCGCCCCGGCCGTCGCGAACGAACTGGCGAGCACCTTGCGGCGGGAGAACTTCCTGCGCAGGTACTCGTGCTGCTCGGGCATGCTCATCCGGTTCGCGAGCCGCTCCGGGATGCCGACATCGGGAGTGTCCATGTCCACCGAACTTCCCAGCGGATCCCAACTCCCGCCAGGCCCCGAGGTGAAGAGAGGGTGTCCAAGTGATGGCGTGCGCGATGGTGTGCGCACGGGGCGACCCGGGGTGTCCGCATGTCGGACACCCCGTGTCATCCCGTGGGACGGAGAGTAGGGTGCAGCCATGTCGGCAAGCTCTCGCATCCTCAATCTCGCAGTCATCCCCGGAGACGGCATCGGCCAAGAGGTCGTGGCCCAGGGGCTCAAGGTCCTCAATGCCGTGCTCCCGCAGGACGTGAAGCTGGAGACGAAGGAGTTCGACTTCGGCGCGAAGCGGTACCACGCCACCGGTGAGACCCTCACCGACGCCGACGTCGAGGTCCTCAAGCAGCACGACGCGATCCTCCTCGGCGCGATCGGCGACCCCTCGGTCCCGTCCGGCGTCCTGGAGCGCGGCTTCCTGCTGAAGCTCCGCTTCCTCTTCGACCACCACGTCAACCTGCGGCCCTCGAAGCTGCTTCCGGGCGTCGCGACCCCTCTCAAGGGCCAGCCCGAGATCGACTTCGTCGTCGTACGCGAAGGAACCGAGGGCCCCTACACGGGCAACGGCGGCTCGATCCGCACCGGCACCCCGCACGAGGTGGCCACCGAGGTCTCCGTGAACACGGCCTTCGGTGTGGAGCGCGTGGTCCGCGACGCGTTCGCCCGCGCCCAGGCCCGCCCGCGCAAGAAGCTGACGCTGGTCCACAAGAACAACGTCCTCGCGTACGCGGGTCACCTCTGGACGAACGTCTTCAACAAGGTGTCCAAGGAGTTCCCCGAGGTCACCACCGACTACATCCACGTCGACGCCGCGACGATCTACCTCGTCACCGACCCCGGCCGCTTCGACGTGATCGTCACCGACAACCTCTTCGGCGACATCATCACCGACCTCGCCGCGGCCGTCTCCGGCGGCATCGGCGTCGCGGCCTCCGGCAACATCAACCCGAGCCGCGAGTTCCCGTCCATGTTCGAGCCGGTGCACGGCTCGGCGCCGGACATCGCGGGCCAGGGCAAGGCCGACCCGTCGGCCACCGTCCTGTCCGTCGCCCTCCTGCTGCGCCACCTCGGGTACGAGGCCGAGGCCGCCCGCATCGAGGAGGCCGTCTCCGCGGACCTGGCCGAGCGCGGCGACACCGTGCGCAGCACCGAGCAGATCGGCGACGCGCTCGCCGTACGAGTAGCGGGCTGACCCGGTCGCTCGTACGTACGGACACAAGCCGCCGGGTCCCGCAAGACACCCGGCGGCTTCTCGTTTGCGGTCCCCGGGTGCCACCATCGACTCCCGGGCCGCATTCATGCCGTTTCTTCCTCGGGACCCCAGGAGCGATAATCGAACGTGGGGCCGTGAAAAACAGGGAAGCTCGGACGTCCTAGTACCGGACCAGTACCGGACCGGTGCCGGACGAACGGGCGTGAGCGCGGTCCGTCACCATCACACGTGAAGGACGAAGTACTCATGACGACGACGCCGACCATCGAGCTCAAGCCCTCCTCGACGCCGCTGGCCACCGCCGAGCGCGAGGCGATCCTGGCCAATCCCGGGTTCGGCCGCCACTTCACCGACCACATGGTGACGATCAAGTGGACGGAAGGCCGCGGCTGGCACGACGGTCAGCTCGTGCCGTACGGCCCGCTCGCCCTCGACCCGGCGACGAACGTCCTGCACTACGCCCAGGAGATCTTCGAGGGCCTGAAGGCCTACCGCCAGCCCGACGGCACGGTGGCCACCTTCCGCCCCGACGCCAACGCCCGCCGCTTCCAGGCCTCCGCGCGCCGTCTTGCCATGCCGGAGCTGCCCGTCGAGACGTTCATCGAGGCGTGCGACCTGCTGGTCGAGCAGGACAAGGACTGGGTCCCCGCGCACGGCGGCGAGGAGTCCCTGTACCTGCGCCCGTTCATGATCGCGACCGAGGTCGGCCTGGGCGTGAAGCCCGCCAACGAATACCTCTTCGTCGTCATCGCCTCGCCCGCCGGCGCGTACTTCCCCGGTGGCGTGAAGCCCGTCTCGATCTGGCTCTCCGAGGACCGGGTGCGCGCCGTCCCCGGCGGCATGGGCGACGCCAAGACCGGCGGCAACTACGCCGCGTCGCTGCTCGCGCAGGCCGAGGCCGCCGCGAAGGGCTGCGACCAGGTCGCCTACCTCGACGCGGTCGAGCACAAGTGGGTCGAGGAACTCGGCGGCATGAACCTGTACTTCGTGTACGGAAACAAGATCGTCACCCCCACGCTCACCGGCTCCATCCTGGAGGGCGTCACCCGTGACTCGCTCCTGGCCGTCGCGCGCGACCTCGGGTACGAGTCGGAGGAGGGCCGCGTCTCCATCGAGCAGTGGCAGCGCGACTCCGAGAACGGCACCCTGACCGAGGTCTTCGCCTGCGGCACCGCCGCGGTCATCACGCCGGTCGGCACGGTCAAGTGCAACGCGGGCGAGTGGCAGCAGAGCGCCGGCGAGCCGGGCGAGGTCACGATGAAGCTGCGTGAGGCCCTCCTGGACATCCAGCGGGGCACGGCGAAGGACCAGCACGGCTGGATGCACGATCTCGGCTGAGGGCCGGTCGCGCCCCGCGGCGGAGCCGCGAATGCCAGGGCCCCGCGCCCCTGGAGGGGCTTAACGCGCCGGGAGCGTGAGGCTCCCCGGCACCGCGGCACAGGCACTCCGAAGCCCACTCGCGAGGTTCTCGCGAGTGGGCTTCGGTGCGTCCGCCCAGTTCTCCAGCGCCCGGTGGAACGCCGCGACCAGCAGGTCGATCGCGAGCCGAGGCCGTAGATCCTCCGCCCCCGGAAGGGCGAAGCGGTGCCGCGCGGTCGTCAGTGCCGCGCGGCTGGTCCGCTCGCAGAAGGCGAGGCCATGCGCGTCCATGGACGGCGTCTGCGCCGCGAGCCTGCGGCTGAGCAGCACGCGGTCCGTCCACCCCGCCGCGGGCATCCGGTCCAGCGCCGTCAGCAGCACGTCCCGCAGGACCTCGAACAACGGCTGCCCGGCGGCCGGTTCGGCTTCCTCCAGCTCCTCCAGGAACGCCGCCCACAGATCCTGCGTCGGCGCCATCGCCACGTCTTCCTTGCTGCTGAACGTACGGAAGAACGTCCGCTTGGAGACATCCACCGCATCGCACAGCGCGTCGAGCGTGACGCCGTCGAAGCCGCGCTCCGTGAACAGGTCCAGGGCGGTGTCGACGAGCGCCTGCCGCGTCCGCAGCTTCTTGCGCTCCCGAAGGGGCAGCTGGTCGATGTCCATGGGGGAAGTGTAGCCACGGGAGCGAATGCCCCTTGATGGCTTCTGCTACTCGGTGGCGCTATTGCGCGGGCGCTTAGCCCCCGGCCCCGGCCCCGGCCCCGTCCTCGCCCTCGCCCTTCTTCTCGTCCTTCTTCTCGCCCCCGCCAACCGATTCCCCGCCCGGCGAGTGGCTGAAGACGTCGACCAGACCGAGGACCGCCGAGCCGGCGCCCTTCGCCGCGCGTACGCCGAGTTCGATCAGCTCTTCCATGCGTCGTGCTCCCCGTGTTCGTGTTTGTTTCCGCTGGTCAATGCGGTCCTCTCAGGCTACGAGGTCCGCGACCGGAGCCGTACGCGGGGGCAGGCCCTTCCCCGAGCTCTCAATGGGCAGGGGATACCCCATCGTGCGTTCCTCGTCCGGGACGGTGTCGACTCCACGCGGCTCTATCGGCTCTATCGGCTCTATCGGCTCTATCGGCATGAGGGTGCCCCTGGCGCCCGCCGGTCCCGATGGCCGCCCCATGTTTGAGCAGCACTCTATGTGATGTGTGGCGTGCCCTCACGTCAATGCTTCCGGCATGCGGGCCTCGCAGTTAGAGTGTTGCTCTAAATCTCTCTGAAGCTCTCTGAAACTCTCTGAAGCCCTCCGAAGCCAAAGCCCTCCTCCCCCCTGAAGGTGTACGCCATGACCGCTGCCGCCGACGGCTTCCGCATGCCCCCCGAGTGGGCCCCGCACGAGCGCACCTGGATGGCCTGGCCGGGCCCCAACCCCACCTTCACCACCGAGCGGGAGCTCGCCGACGCGCGCGAGGCCTGGGCGGGCGTGGCCCGTGCCGTGCGCCGCTTCGAGCCCGTCACGATGGTCGTCGGCATCGGTCAGAGCGAGTCGGCCCGCGCGCTCCTCGGGCCCGACGTGGACCTCGTCGAGCGCGAACTCGACGACGCGTGGATGCGGGACATCGGCCCCACCTTCGTCCGCGACGGCGCCGGGCTCGCCGCCGTGGACTGGACGTTCAACGGCTGGGGCGCCCAGGAGTGGGCCCGCTGGGAGCACGACGCGAAGATCGGCCGGCATGTCGCGGACCTCGCGGGCGTCCCCGTGCACCCCTCGCCGCTCGTCAACGAGGGCGGCGGCATCCACGTGGACGGCGAGGGCACCGTGCTGCTCACCGAGACCGTCCAGCTCGACCCGCACCGCAACCCCGGCCTGACCCGCGAGCGGGTCGAGGAGGAGATCCACGCCCGTATCGGCACCGAGAAAGGGATCTGGCTGCCGCGCGGACTCACCGGCGATTACGGGCAGTTCGGCACCCGCGGCCATGTCGGCATCGTCGCCGCCTTCGCCGCGCCCGGCGTGGTCCTCGTCCACTCCCAGCGGGACCCCGCCCACCCCGACTTCGAGGTCAGCAAGGAGATCATCGCGACCCTGGAGGGGCAGACCGACGCGCGCGGCCGCACCCTGAACATCGTCGAGGTGCCCGCCCCGACCGTCCTCGAGGACGACGACGGCTGGGTCGACTACTCGTACATCAACCACTACCTCTGCAACGACGGCGTCGTCCTGTGCGCCTTCGACGACCCGAACGACGAGGTCGCGGCGGACATCTTCCGCGGTCTCTTCCCGGACCGGACGGTGACGCTCGTCGACGCCCGTACGATCTTTGCCGGGGGCGGTGGCATCCACTGCATCACCCAGCAGCAGCCGAAGGTGTGATCAAGGAGTAGGCATGGCCGGTCAGGTCCGCGCGCGGAAGAACGCCCCGCCGCGTGAGGACGTCCTGGCGGCGGCCATGGAGATGATCGCGGGGCGCGGCCTGGAGAAGCTCACCATGGCGGCGCTCGGCCGCGAGGTCGGCATGAGCTCCGGCCATCTCCTCTACTACTTCCGTACCAAGGACGAGCTGCTCCTGCGCACCCTGGAGTGGAGCGAGGGCCGCCTCGGCGCCGAGCGCGGCCGCCTCCTCGCCCGCTCCGGCACGGCGCGCGAACGCCTCGACGCGTACGTCGAGCTGTACGTCCCCGACCGCGTGGGCGACCCTCACTGGACGCTCTGGCTGGAGGTCTGGAACCGCTCCCTGAACGCCGACGAGGAGGGTCGCGACCGGCAGGCCGCGATCGAGGGGGCCTGGCACCGCGACCTGGTGGCGCTGCTCGCCGAGGGCGTCTCGCGCGGCGAGTTCGGGGCAATCGACCCCGACCGTTTCGCGGCCCGGCTCAGGGCGCTGCTCGACGGGTTCTCCATCCATGTGGCGATCGGCCTGCGGGGCACGGGGCGCGACCAAGTCCTCGTACACGTACGGGAGTTCCTGGACGGAGCGCTCGCCCCGGGCGCCCGGGACGCCCGGCGGCCTGTCTAGGTTGTACGCAATCCGGCGGATTGCCTGCTGCCTGGTGGTGCGCTTGTATCCCCGTGGGCCCTGACGTCGGGCCGGGGGGAGAGACAGGTCTTTGGGGGAAGCCATGTCCACTGCCAGACGTGTGTCCTTGAGTGCTGTGCTGCTTGCGGCACTCGGCACCACCGCCTTGCCGGCCGCCTCGGCGCATGCGGCGCCGCCCGCGCCACGCGTCGAGCGCGTGAGCGTCGCGGCCGACGGGACCGAGGCCGACGGTGCCTCGGACGGAGCGACCCTGTCCGGGGACGGCCGTCATGTGGCCTTCCGCAGCGACGCGGAGAATCTGACGGAGGGTCACCAGGGCCCGTACGACTACGGATTCGTACGCGACCTGAAGACCGGCGAGGTCACCCGGCTCAAGAACTCCATGGGCGCCCCCGTCCTCAGCGACGACGGGCGGTACGCCGCGCACACCGGCTGGGGCGTGCACGGCATCAACGTCTTCCTCACCGATCTGAGCACGGGGCGGATCGAGCAGATCGACGGCAAGGGCTTCAAGGTCAGCGCGTCCTCGCCCGCCATCAGCGCGAGCGGCCGCTACGTCGCCTACGACCTGCAGCCGCGCCACCCCGGCGACCCCGCGCGGGTCGAGGTCTACGACCGTGAGACGAACTCCCGCGAGGTCATCAGCGACGGACCGCCCGACTCGGCCCGCGACATGGTGGACCCGTCCCTCAGCGCCGACGGCCGCTACGTCGCCTACGAGGACAAGGGCACCCAGGAGGTCTGGCTCCGCGACCGCACCACGGGCACCCTCACCCGCGTCGACGACGGCACGCCGTCCACCCTGGCGCAGGTCGACGGCCGCACGGTCGCGATGAACTCCGCGGACGGCGCCTACATACGCGATCTGCGCACCGGAAAGGTCCAGCACTTCCCCGGCAAGAACGCTCGGGCAGTCAGCCGCGACGGGAGCCAACTGCTCTACGGGGACGCCGAGTCGGCCCTCGTGCTCCGCGATCTCCGCAGCGGCCACGAGGCGACCGTCGGCCACGGCGGGGCCACCGCGGGCGCGATCGCCCCCAAGGGGAGGGGGATCGTGTACAGCTCGGCGGACACGGATGTGGTGCCGGGCGACACGAACGGCTTCCGTGACGTCTTCAAGTGGACGGCGCGATGAGGTCGCGGGCCGCGACGGCCCTGCTGGGCGCGGCGGTGGCCGTGTCCTTCACCGGCGCGAACGCGCAGGCGCGGCCGAAGGAGCCGCACACCGAGCGGGTCAGCACCACCGGCGCGGGTGCCCAGCTGGACGGCTACTCCCACCAGGGCGTCCTCAGCGACGACGGGCGGTATCTCGCCTTCTTCACGAAGGCGGCCGAGTTCGGCTGCCGCCAGAACACCTACACCTGCCTCCGGTTGAAGGACAGGGACACCGGCGAGGTGACCGCGGTGCCCGGCGCGGGCGGCCACTCCTGGGCGCCGCCGGTCATCAGCGGCGACGGACGCCACGTCGGCCACACCTCCGGCACCAAGGTCCCCGTCCCGTACCTGTACGACCGCACGACCGGCACCACGCACGAGGTCCTGCCGGAGTCCGACCCGCAGGCGTGGACGGGCGAGCTGTGGTCGGTCACCCGCGAGGGCGGCCAGGTCGCCTACGGCGCGGGCAGCCGCACCCGGCCCACCCAGCGCCTGTACGTACGCGACCTGGCCACCGGGGCCAACGACCTGATCTCCGGCGAAGCGGACGGCGACAAGGAGTTCGCCTCGCTGAGCGCCGACGGCACCCGCGTCGCCTACCAGGTCCGCACCGCGGGCGACGACCCCGCCGACGTCCTGGTCAGGAACCGCGCCACCGGAGATGTCGTCCACGTCGACAAGGGCCTGGGCAAGGGCAGCCTCGTCCAGCTCAGCGACAACGGACGGTACGTCGTCTTCGGCGCCGACGGCGGCACCTACGTACGTGACCTGCGCACCGGCAGGACCCGGCACGTCGCGGACACGCCCGCCACCTCCGCGAGCCGCGACGGGCGGTACGCGGTCCTCGCCGCGGCCGAGGGGGACACCCTGACGCTGCTCGACCTGCGCACGGGCCGACGCGTGCCCGTGGGCCCCGGCCAGGCCGTGCCGGGCGCCGTCACCGCCAAGGGCCGTGAGGTGGCGTTCACCTCCGGGGCCACGGACCTGGTGCCCGGCGACACGAACGGCGACACCGACGTCTTCGTGCGCCACACACGCTGAACCGCACAGTGGGAGCGCTCCCGGCGCACGCGGAGCGCTCCCGCGGCAACCACTCACCGTTCCACCGACGAACAGAAAGCACGGGGGATCCGACCATGTACTGCACCCACCGCAAGCGACTCGCCCTGGCCCTCGCGGCAGGCGTCGTCGCGACCACCGTCACCGCCCTGCCCGTCGCCGTCGCCGCGCCCGGCGAGGGCAGGGCGCCCCGCACCGAGGGCGTCAGCGTCACCGCCGACGGCAAGGCGGGAAACGACCGCTCCTCGGACGGATCCGTCAGCCGCGACGGCCGGTACGCGGCGTTCGGCTCCGCGGCGAGCGACCTGGTGGCCGGGGACACGAACGGGCAGCGCGACATCTTCGTACGCGACCTGCGCGCCGGCACGACCGAGCGGATCGCCCTGGAGGGGCGCGAGTTGAGCAGCCCCTCGCTGAGCGCGGACGGGCGGTACGTCGCCTTCGTCGCGGCGACCGTCGAGGGCCATCCGACCGTGCGCGACGTCCACCTCTACGACCGCAGGACCAAGACCTTCGAGCGCCTCGACGTCGAGCTGCCCGACGGCTTCCCCGGCGACAGCGCGGGCAGCGTCTCCCTGAGCGCCGACGCGCGGTACGCCGTCTTCAGCACGGACGGCCCGCAGTTCGACGGCACGGCGGTCTTCCTGCGCGACCGGAAGACCGGCACCACCGAGCGGATCAGCCATCCGTACACGGGCGGCGACGGCGAACGCAACGCCCACTCGCCGACCGTCAGCGACGACGGCCGCTACGTCGTCTACGCCAACTCCTTCGTGAACGGCCCGCGCGGCGACGACTGGAGCGACCTGTGGCTGCGCGACCGCAGGACCGGCAAGCTCTCCCAGGTCGACCGCTCCCACGACGGCGCCAAGACCGAGAAGGAGTCCCTGTCCGCCTCCATCAGCGGTGACGGCCGCACGGTCGTCTTCGAGTCCCGCGACACGCACCTGGCGCCCGACGACAACGACGGCGCCTGGAACGTCTTCGTCCATGACGTCGCCACCGGCAGGAACCAGCGCATCCACGGCACCCAGGGCGGCCCCGGCGAGGCCTACACCCGCTCGCCCGCGATCAGCGCCGACGGCCGTCACCTCACATACATGTCGGAGCTCACCGAGGCCGGCAGCCAGTACGGCAAGGAGTGGCCGACCTACCTCCGGGACCTGAAGAAGGGCACCACCACGCTCGTGTCCCCGGACACCGCGGGCGGCGCCGCGACGGCGAACGTCCTGCCCGGCGGCATCTCGCGCGACGGCACCCGCGTCACCTTCGAGTCGTCGGACAAGGCCCTGCTTCCGGGTGACACCAACGACGGGGACGACGTCTTCGTACGCCACTTGCGCTGACGCCCCAACCACCGTGCGGGCGGCGCGTCCACGCGCCGCCCGCATCGTGAGACGGGGGCCCCGCGCCGCCGCGAACCGTGGCAAGCTGCCTCTGTGCTCTCGTTCGCCATGATTATTGGCAGCAGGCGCGCCGGTCCGCAGTGACCGTCTCGTACCACCATGTACGGGCGGACACCGTCGTCCTCGACCCGCGCGCAGACCTCTCGCACCCGCGAGGGGTTTTTTCGTTTCCCGGCCCAACTGCAGCCGGGCGCGGAGCGCGCGGGATCATTGGGGGCGGTGGAGCCGGTCCTTCCGGTAGACCGAGATCCGACACAGGAGCCAGACAGCATGACGGAAACCAGCACACCCGACGATTCCTTCCATGTCTTCGACACGACGCTGCGCGACGGCGCGCAGCGCGAAGGCATCAACCTCACCGTCGCGGACAAGCTGACCATCGCCCGCCATCTGGACGACTTCGGCGTGGGCTTCATCGAGGGCGGCTGGCCCGGCGCCAACCCGCGCGACACCGAGTTCTTCGCGCGGGCACAGCAGGAGATCACCTTCCGGCACGCCCAGCTCGTCGCCTTCGGCGCCACCCGCCGCGCGGGCGCCAAGGCCGCCGACGACCCGCAGGTGGGCGCCCTTCTCGCGTCCGGCGCCCCGGTCATCACGCTCGTCGCCAAGTCCCACGACCGGCACGTCGAACTCGCCCTGCGCACCACCCTCGACGAGAACGTGGAGATGGTCCGCGACACCGTCTCCTACCTCGTCTCGCAGGGCCGCAGGGTCTTCGTCGACTGCGAGCACTTCTTCGACGGCTACCGCGCCAACCCCGAGTACGCCAAGTCCGTCGTGCGGGCCGCCGCCGGGGCGGGCGCCGACGTCGTCGTCCTGTGCGACACCAACGGCGGCATGCTGCCCGCGCAGGTCCAGGCCGTCGTCGCCACCGTCGCCGCCGACACCGGCGCGCGGCTCGGCATCCACGCCCAGGACGACACCGGCTGCGCCGTCGCCAACACCCTCGCGGCCGTCGACGCGGGCGCCACCCACGTGCAGTGCACCGCCAACGGCTACGGCGAGCGGGTCGGCAACGCCAACCTCTTCCCCGTCGTCGCAGCCCTGGAACTCAAGTACGGCAAGCAGGTCCTTCCTGAGGGCTCGCTGCGCGAGATGACCCGCGTCTCGCACGCCATCGCCGAGGTCGTGAACCTGACCCCGTCGACCCACCAGCCCTACGTCGGCGTCTCCGCCTTCGCGCACAAGGCGGGCCTGCACGCCTCCGCGATCAAGGTCGACCCGGACCTGTACCAGCACATCGACCCGGACCTCGTCGGCAACCGGCTGCGCATGCTGGTCTCCGACATGGCGGGCCGCGCCTCCATCGAGCTCAAGGGCAAGGAGCTCGGCATCGACCTCGGCGACGACCGGGAGCTGGTCGGCCGCGTGGTGGACCGGGTCAAGGAGCGCGAGCTCAAGGGGTACACGTACGAGGCCGCCGACGCCTCCTTCGAGCTGCTGCTCCGCGAGGAGGCCGAGGGCAGGGCGCGCAGGTACTTCCGTGTCGAGTCCTGGCGGGCCATCGTCGAGGACCGCCCCGACGGCACGCACGCCAACGAGGCGACCGTGAAGCTGTGGGCCAAGGGCGAGCGCATCGTCGCCACCGCCGAGGGCAACGGCCCGGTCAACGCCCTCGACCGGGCGCTGCGGGTCGGCCTGGAGCGAATCTATCCGCAGCTCGCCAAGTTGGAGCTCGTCGACTACAAGGTCCGCATCCTGGAGGGCAAGCACGGCACGTCGTCGACCACGCGCGTCCTGATCTCCACCTCCGACGGGGTCGGCGAGTGGTCGACCGTCGGCGTCGCGGACAACGTCATCGCGGCGTCGTGGGGAGCCCTGGAGGACGCCTACACGTACGGGCTGCTGCGGGCCGGGGTCGAGCCGGTCGAGTAGGCGGGCTGTCGGCCCCGGGGCCGGCCGTCTTCTGTACCCCTCCCCGGGCCCCCGTCGGCGGCCGCGCTGGGTTACGTTCGAAGTATGAGGAATCGGACGAAGCGGATCACCGTCGGACTGTCCGGGCTGCTGCTCGCCCTGGGTGTCGTGTCCGTCACGACTGCGCCGGGGGTGATGGCTGCGCCCGGCGCACCGGCTGTGCCCGGTGCGCTGGACGCGTCCAGCACGTCGGTGGTCGCCGAGGCCTGGCAGAAGGGTCCGGTGTACGTGGATCCCGCGGCGTCCGACCAGCTGTCCGACTCCCAGGCGGACGACCTCGCCCGGAAGATCGAGAAGGCGGGCAAGCCGGTCTTCGTGGCCGTGCTGCCGGACAGCTTCCCGCAGCAGGACCTCTTCCGGAAGCTGCGCACCGAGACCGGCGTGACCGGTGTCTACGCCGTGCGGCTCGGCGGCGGCTTCGACGCCAAGGCCGACCGTTCGGTCCTGACCGGCAACGCCGTCGACAACCTCGTCTCGCTCGTCCAGGGCGAGAGCGCCGCTGCGCAGCTCAACCACTTCGTCGACCAGGCTCTCGTCCAGGCCAACGGCAAGGCCCCGCAGTCCTGGGGCGGCGACGGCTCGGACGGCGGGGTTCCGGTGGGTGCGCTCGTCGGGGTCGGTGTGGTGGTCGTGGCCGGTGCGGGTGGGGCGTACGCCGTGGTGCGCAGGAAGAAGCGGCGGCACGAGGAGGAGCAGCGCGAGGCGCTGCGCAAGCTGTCCGTCGTCGTCGACGAGGACATCACCGCGTTCGGCGAGGAGCTGGAGCGGCTGGACTTCCACCCCGCGGAGGCGGGCGCGGACGACGCGATGCGCGCGGACTACGAGCGGGCGCTCGACGCCTACGAGAAGGCGAAGTCGTACATGGCTTCCGCGGAGCGCCCCGAGGACGTCCGGGGCGTCACCCAGGCCCTGGAGGACGGCCGCTTCTCCCTGGCCCTGCTCGCCGCGCGGCGGGAGGGGCGGGAGCTGCCGGAGCGGCGGGCCCCCTGCTTCTTCGACCCGCGGCACGGGCCGTCGGTGGAGGATGTCCCGTGGGCGCCGGCGCGTGGCGAGGAGCGGTCGGTTCCGGTGTGCGCGGCGGACGCGGCGCGCCTTGCGGACGGCCAGGACCCGATGGTGCGGACAGTCGCCACGGAGTCGGGTGAGCGCCGCCCCTACTGGGAGGCCGGTCCTGCGTACGGGCCGTGGGCCGGCGGGTACTTCGGCGGGGGAGTGCTGCCGGCACTGCTGATCGGCACGATGCTGGGCGGCATGATGTCGAGCCCCGCGTACGCGGCGGACTACGGCTCGGGGTACGGCGACTTCGGCGGCGGTTACGGGGGCGGCGACTACTCGGGCGCGGACTTCGACCCGGGCGACTTCGGGGGCGGCGGCGACTTCGGGGGTGGCGACTTCGGAGGCGGCGGGGACTTCGGGGGTGGGGGAGGGTTCTAGGCGGGCGGGGGGAGCACAGCCCGAAGCCGCCGGGCAACCGATCGGCCAGGCGCTCACCCCGGCGTTCAGGGGCGCAACAGCAGCACGTCATCGCCCCAGGAGTCGATGACCTCCCCGTGGCCCGCCTCACGTGCCGAGCTTTCCAGCCGGGCGAACAGTTCACGCTGCGTGGGAAGGTCGCCGTCCGCGAGGATGCGGCGCAGCGTGGGGAGCAGCTGGGGGAGGGACCAATGCGGGGCGCCCAATGGGGACTTGGCCAGCTCCCACTCCAGGTATTTGTTGTACGGGCGCACCCTGCCGTGCAGAGCGAACAGCGCCGTCAGGAACCACCCCACACTCTCGGCGGCATCCAGATGCGCGGCCCCGGCGCGGCCGTCGCGATGACTCTTCACCGAGCGGTAGAGCGAGTTGATGTACGCGTCCAGGCTCTCGTCGGTGAGGCGACGCGCCTCGTCCGGATCCAACGTCGCCTTGCGGGCGACCAGTTCCTTGATTTCGCCGTCCAGGCAGTCGAGCACGATCTCGCAGTGCACGAAGGCATACCTGTCCCACGCGTACGCATCACCCGGCAACCCGCGCGTACGGAACTCCCCGAGGGACAGCACCACCACGTCCAGAGCCGTTGATCGCCGCCCCGCCAGGGACTTCGGCTTCGCGCCGTCCGCCGTGACGACGTACACATCGTGGTCGGAGTGCTCCGTCGCCATGCCCTCCCGCGCCCGTGATCCGCTGAGGATCAGACCGACGACCGCGGGGTCCGCCTCCGCCCGCGCCACCAACGCCTCGAAGTCCTCGATTGCCATGGGGATCACGGTACTTGGATCAGTCGCCCCGGGGAACGGCTGCCGGAGCCGTCACCGACCACTGGCCCGAATGCCCCGGCGGCAGCGCCAAGTCCCGCCGCACCGCCGCGTAGTACTCCTGCCGCGCGGCCCGCTGCCGCTGCAGCATGCCGCTCCACGCCTGCGGATCCCGCGTCTCGTCGCGCAGGAACTGCTCCATCTCGATCACCGTCACCACCCACACCCGCGCCTTGTCCACCACGTCCGGCGCCCCCAGCATGAGCAGCGCCTCCCCCGCGGGATCCCGCGCGTCGGCGGCCTCGGTCAGGTACGTCTCCGCGTCGCGCGGGGAGAGGGGGTGCGGATGGGGGTCGTTGCCGAGGTGGGCGGCGATCCGGTAGGTCAGCGTGACAGTCTGCTTCAGGACCCGGGCGTACTCGGTGTAGACCGCGAGCCGCCGCTCCTCCCAACGCGCCGCCTGCTCCCGTCGGAACCGGATCCGGTCGCCCCGCATGATCGCCACATACGAGCCGAGGGCGCCGATGATCACGCCCAGGAGCGCGGGCAGTTGCTGTATGAACTCGGGCACGGCGAAACGTTAGCGTGCCCCCGTGTCGCCGTGGCCGGTCAGGCGGCGTTCTTGATGGCCGAGATGTCGAAGTTCAGCTTGATCTTGTCGGAGACGAGCACGCCACCGGTCTCCAGCGCGGCGTTCCACGTCAGGCCCCACTCCGAGCGCAGGATCTCCGCCTTGCCCTCGAAGCCGACGCGCTCGTTGCCGAACGGGTCCTTGGCCGAGCCGTTGAACTCCAGGTCGATGGAGAGCGGCTTCGTGGTGCCGAGGATCGTCAGGTCGCCGGTGATGCGGTAGTCGTCGCCGCCCAGGGCCTCCGCCTCGGTGGAGCGGAAGGTCATCTCGGGGAACTCCTCGGTCTTGAAGAAGTCCGCGCTCT
This sequence comes from Streptomyces sp. NPDC041068, assembly GCF_040647455.1. Lineage (NCBI taxonomy): Bacteria > Bacillati > Actinomycetota > Actinomycetes > Kitasatosporales > Streptomycetaceae > Streptomyces > Streptomyces sp. NPDC041068. The sequence continues at coordinate 168,441 of NZ_JBEZCG010000019.1, read as the reverse complement.
TCAGGTGCCCGTCGCGGTCGGCGTTGCCCGTGTCGATGCTCTCCATCTTCACGTCGATGGAGGCCGTCGAGCGGGACGGGTCCGAGCCGTCCAGGTGCAGCGTGCCCGCGAAGTCGAGGAACGAGCCCTTGACGTTCGTGACCATGGCGTGCCGGGCGACGAAGCCGATCGTCGTGTGCGACGGGTCGATCGTGTAGTCGCCGGTCAGCGCGGCGAGCTCCGGGGCGACCGCGGGGGGCGCGGCTGCCGGGGCGGCGGTGGCGGTGGCGGTGTCGTTCTTGCGGCCGAAGAGACCCATGGCGTGCTCCTTGGGGACGAGCTCCGATGAGGAGAGTTTCTGTTGAATGTTCAACGAGATTGAATGTAGCGCGATTCAGTTCAATGTTCAACCTACGGCGGTGCGTGTCCCACTCGTCACGATCAGTCTCTGTTCCCCTCGCCATTTCCGCGCGACGTGAGGGTTTCGATGCCACTTCGGCACCAGGTGGCGCCATGTGATGCCATCGCGGCGCCAAAATTGCCCCATGTCAATTTCGACCCGTCTGACCTGCGGAAAGGCTCAACGGTCACCCCTCGTTGCCGGTTTTCGGTCGCTCCTGCGCTTGCCTTGGCGCCATTGTGATGCCACTATGGCGTCATGAACCTCACGCAGTACGTCGACCAGCTCCGGCAGGAGCTCGCGGTAGCCGCCGAAGCCGGTGGCGACGAGGCCCGCGCCCTTGCCGAGCGCCTCACCGCCCCGCTCGAGTCGGCCGCCCGGCTCACTCTGCTGAACGCGCTCTCCGCCGCCGCGGACGAGATCACCAGCGATCTCGCGCCGGGCTCGGTCGACCTGCGACTGCGTGGACTCGACCCCGAGTTCGTGGTGACGCTGCCGCCCGCGGCCGAGGCGTTCGACGCCCAGGCGGAGTACGAAGCCCTCATGGCCGCACAGCCGGCCCCCGCGCCCCCGCCGCCCGCGGCCGCCTCCGACGCGGCGGACGACGGTGCCACCGCCCGGATCAACCTCCGCCTGCCGGCCAACGTCAAGGCCCGTGTCGAGGAGGCGGCGAGCCGAGACGGTCTGTCGGTCAATGCCTGGCTCGTGCGTGCCGTCTCGGGCGCCCTGGACCAGCCCGCAGGTCGGCCCGCGGTCCGCCGGGAGTTCGGGCGGCCGGGCAACGGCTTCACCGGCTGGGTGCGGTAGCCGCCGCAACCCCCGGCCCACACACGGGACTTCACTTCACACCGAGCCAGTAGGACGGGACTGCCATGCCTTCTTTCGACACCCCGAAGCCCATCACCGCCACGATCGCGTTCGACATCGGGACCCTCAGGGTCGTGGCCGGTGACCGCGCCGACACCGTCGTCGACGTGCGTCCCAGCAGTGAGACCAGGGACCTGGACGTCAAGGCGGCCGAGCGCACCCGCGTGGAGTTCGCCAACGGCAAGCTGGTGGTCAAGGGGCCCAAGGACCGCTCCCCGTTCAGCAGGCACCACCCGTCGGTCGAGGTGGAGATCGCCCTGCCCGCCGGCTCGGAGGTGCATGCCACCAGCGCCGCGGTGCACTTCACCGCCGAAGGCAGGCTCGGCGACTGCGAGTTCAAGACGTCCGCCGGTGACGTGCAGGTCGAGCGCGCCGCCTCGGTCAAGCTCACCACCGGCTATGGAGAGGTGACCGTCGGCCGCGCGAACGGCGGGGCCGAGGTCCGTACCGGCACCGGCGAGGTCCGCCTCGGCGAGGTCACGGGCTCCGTCGGGGTCAAGAACTCCAACGGCGCCACCCACCTCGGCGACATCGAGGGCGACATCACGGTGAAGGCGGCCAACGGCGCCGTCTCCGTCGACCGCGCGGCCGCCGACGTCGGCATCAAGACCGCCACCGGCACCATCAGCATCGGCGAGCTGGTGCGCGGCACCGCCGTCGTGGAGACGGCCGCGGGCAGCATCGACATCGGCATCCGCGAGGGCACGGCCACCTGGCTCGACGTCCACACGCGGTTCGGCTCCGTGAAGCAGGCGCTGGAGTCCTCGGACGTGCCGGGCGAGCCCACGGACACCCTCAAGGTGCGGGCCCGCACGGGCATGGGCGACATCGTGATCCACCGGTCCTGATCCGCGGGCCTCCGGGCCGCTGCTCCCGCCCCTCGCCCCTGCCCCGCCCAGAGCTTCACCTGGCCCAGAGCTTCACCCCACCCAGACCTTCACCCCACCCAGACCTTCACCCCCACCCCACTTCCCCCTGCTGCCACCCAGGCAGCCGTCCGGAATCAGTTTCGAACTGGTGTCCGGTACCGAGGCTGCCCGCACCCGAAAAGGAACGGACATGGCAACGCCCCACCAGGCGCGCCCGGCGGCGATCACCGCCACCGGACTGCGCAAGTCCTTCGGCGAGAAGACCGTCCTGGACGGCATCGACCTCACCATCCCCGAGGGGACGATCTTCTCCCTGCTCGGCCCCAACGGCGCGGGCAAGACCACCGCCGTACAGATCCTGTCGACGCTCGTCAGGGCCGACGCGGGGGAGGTGCGGATCGCGGGCCACGACCTGAACCGCGAGCCCGAGAAGGTGCGCGCCGCGATCGGCGTCACCGGACAGTTCTCCGCCGTCGACAACCTCCTGTCCGGCGAGGAGAACCTGCTCCTCATGGCCGACCTCTACGGCTTCGGCCGCCGCCAGGCCCGGCGGCTCACCGCCGACCTCCTGGACCGGTTCGACCTCGTCGAGGCGGCGAGGAAGCCCGCTGCCACGTACTCCGGCGGTATGCGGCGCCGGCTCGACATCGCGATGACCCTGGTGGGCAACCCGAGCATCATCTTCCTGGACGAGCCGACGACCGGCCTCGACCCGCGCAGCCGCCACGGCATGTGGGAGATCGTGCGAGACCTCGTGTCCGACGGCGTCACCGTCCTGCTCACCACGCAGTACCTGGAGGAGGCGGACCAACTCGCCGACCGCATCGCGGTGTTGAGCGGCGGCAAGCTCGTCGCCGAGGGAACCCCCGCCGAGCTCAAGCGCCTCGTCCCCGGCGGCCATGTCGTGCTGCGGTTCGGTGACATGCCCGCCCTGGAGCGCGCCTCCCGCACCCTCGGCATCGGCAGCCGCGACGACGACTCCCTCACCCTGCAGGTCCCCAGCGACGGCAGCGTCAAGTCCGTCAAGGCCCTGCTCGACTGGGTCGAGGCCACGGAGGCCGAGGTCGAAGGCCTCACCATCGACACCCCCGACCTGGACGACGTCTTCTTCGCCGTCACCGGCCGCCCCGACAACGAGAAAGCGACGACCCGATGAGCGCCACCGCCACCACCGCCACGACCGCAGCGGCCCCGGCCGTCATCCGCTCGCACCAGCCCGTCCCGACCTCGGCGCTGAGCAACTCCCTGACCATGCTGCGCCGCAACCTCCGGCACGCGCGCCGCTATCCGGCCATGACGATCAGCCTGGTGAGCATGCCCATCGCCATGCTGCTGCTCTTCAACTACGTCTTCGGCGGCACGATGTCGGCAGGCATGGGGGCGCAGGACTCCGGCGACTACATCAACTACCTCGTCCCCGGCATCCTGTTGATGGCGGTCGGCTCGGGCGTCCTGCCGACCACGGTCGGCGTCTGCACCGACATGACCGAGGGCATCGTGGCCCGCTTCAGGACCATGCCGATCAACGGCTCCTCGATCCTCACGGGCCGCGCCGTCGGCGCCGTCATCCAGACGCTGCTCACCCTCGTCCTCGTCGTCGGCGTCGCCTTCCTCGTGGGCTTCCGCTCCGGTGCCGAGCCCATCGAGTGGGTCGCGGCGGCCGGGCTCCTGACCCTCATGAGCACCGCGCTCACCTGGCTCGCGGTCGCGCTCGGCCAGCTGGTCAAGGCCCCGGAGGCGGCCAGCAGCGTCGCCCTGCCCTTCTCCTTCCTGCTGCCCTTCCTCAGCAGCGTGTTCGTGCCGCTCGACTCGATGCCGGACTGGCTGCGCCACTTCGCCGAGTGGCAGCCCTACACCGCCTTTACCGAGACCCTGCGCGGGCTGCTCACCGGCGGCGAGATCGGCAAGTTCGGTCCGCTGGCCGTGGGTTGGGGCATCGCCATCGCCCTGCTCGGCTTCGTATGGGCGCGCTCGCTCTTCAAGCGAGGCGTCACCCGCTGAACCTGCGGAGTTACAGGGGTACTTCGCAGAGGGCGCCGCGCGACGCACGTCGCGCGGCGCCCATTTCTGTCGTCGTGTGCCGTCCGCTCTGTTGTCGTGAGCCGCACGCCGATGTCCGGCAGAGGTATAGACAGCGCTTTCTAAGTCTTGGTACACCCCTGTCGCATGACACCCACCCGCCGCACCTTCCTCGCCACAACCGCTTTCGGAGCAGCCGGAGCAGCCGGAGCCGCCATGTCGACCTTCCCGTCCCAGGCGTACGCCGCGCAGGGCGACGACGAGTTCGACTCGCTCCGGCGGCGCTGGCTGGAGATCTCCCTCGGCACCGGCTACGACCCCGCCGCCGAGCCGTACGCCTCCCGCCTCAAGGAGACCGGCGACTTCGCCCGCACCTTCCGCTCGACCATGGCGCCGGCCACCGAATCCCTGTGGCCCACCGCCCCGTTCGACCCTCCGGCCGGCATCACCTTGAGCTACAGCAGGCTGTGGACGATGACCCAGGCGTACGTCTGCGAGGGCACGGGCTCGACGGGTGACGCGGGGCTCCTCGCCGACATCCTGCGCGGCCTCGACCACGTCGAGGCCACCGTGTACAACGCCTCCACCACCCGCTACGGCAACTGGTGGGAGTGGCAGATAGGCAGTCCCCGACTGCTCATGGATATCGTCGCGGCGCTCCACGATCCCCTCGGCGCGGCCCGCAGGGACAAGGCCTTCGCCGCCGTCGACCGCTTCGTCCCCGACTCCGCGCTCGGCGACTACACCGGCACGTCGACCGGTGCCAACCGCGTCGACCTGTGCCGCTCCGTCGCCCTGCGCGGCATTCTCGGCCGGGCCCCGGCCAAGGTCGCCCTCGCCCGTGACGCCCTTTCCCCGGTCTTCCCGTACGTCACCAAGGGCGACGGGCTGTACGAGGACGGCTCGTTCATCCAGCACACCTCGGTCGCGTACTCGGGAACGTACGGCCAGGTCATGCTCGACGGACTCGGCCGGCTCTTCGCGCTGCTCGCCGGGTCCACCTGGGAGGTCACCGACCCCAAGAAGCAGATCGTCCTCGACAGCGTCGAGCACGCGTACGCACCCCTGATCCTGGACGGCCTCATGATGGACGGCGTCAACGGGCGTGCCATCAGCCGGGGTTACCTCAAGAGCGACGACCGCAAGGTCATGCGCAGCGACCACTTCCACGGGCAGGGCCTGATCGCCGCCGTGGCGATGCTCGCGGTCGGCGCGAGCGCGGCCGAGCGGGAGCGCTGGTACGGCCGCATCAAGGGCTGGATCGAGCGCGACACCGTCACGCCGATCCTCACCGCCCGGCAGTTCGGGGTCGCCGACCTGTCGCGGCTGCACGCGGTGGCGGACTCCGACGTGCGGGCGGCGCCCGAACCGGTGGGGCACCGGCTGTTCCCCGCCATGGACCGCGCCGTGCACCGGCGCCCCGGATTCGCTGTGGCCCTCTCGATGGCCTCGGACCGGATCTCGTACTACGAGTGCGGCAACGGCGAGAACCCGCGCGGCTGGCACACGGGCGCCGGAATGCTCTACTGGTGGGCCGCCGGGAAGCACGGCGATCGGGCCGATGGGGCCGATGGAGCCGATCGGGCCGATCAGTACACCGACTGGTTCTGGCCGACCGTCGATCCCTACCGGCTGCCCGGGACCACCGTGTCCACCAAGCGGCTGCCCGACAAGGCGGGCGGCGAGTGGGGCGCGGCCAGGCCCGCGGCGACGTGGGTGGGCGGTGCGACGGACGGCGAGTTCGCGGCCGTCGGCCAGCACCTGAAGGGCCTCGGCTCCACGCTCGACGCCCGCGCGTCGTGGTTCTGCGCCGCCGACGCCGTGATCTGCCTCGGCGCGGGGATCACCGCATCCGACGGCGTCCCCGTCGAGACGGTCGTCGACAACCGCAACCTGGGCGAGGCAGGCACCGCCGCCTTCTCCCTCGACGACCGCCCGCGCCCCCGCTGGGCCCACCTCGAAGGGTACGGCGGCTGGGTCTTCCCCGGCGGTACGTCCGGCTTGCGGACCCTTCGCGAGGACCGCACCGGAGCCTGGTCCGACATCAACACCACCAGCTCCACGGAGCGGCGCACCCGGCGCTGGCAGACGCTCTGGCTCGACCACGGGAGCGACCCCCAGGACGCCACGTACGCCTATCTCCTGATGCCCGGGGCCTCGCGCCGCGCCCTGAGGGCCCGTGCGGCCGACCGTCGCTGGTTGTCGGTCCTCGCCAATTCGGCGGTGGTCCAGGCCGTGGCCGTCGACTCGCTCGGCCTGATCGCGGCCAACTTCTGGCGGGCGGGCGATGCGGGACCGCTCGCCGTCTCCGCACCCGCGAGCGTCCTGGTCCGGCGGCGGGGGAGGAGCGCTACGGTGCATGTGAGCGAGCCCCCGCGCACGGGAGAACCTCTCGAATTCACCTGGAACCGACCGGTGTCCCGGATCGTGTCCAAGGACCCCTCGGTGGAGGTCGTCGGCACGGGCAGGTCGCTGCGGCTGCGGATCACTCCCGGCACGGCCTGCGCGAGCCACCGGTGTGACGTGTCTCTCGGCTGACATCCGGCTGTCAGCGCGCTGACGGACGGCTGACAAGGGGTGCCCTAGGGGTTGCCTTTCTGCCACTCCTTTGTGGAACCCCTACAACGCTCAGGGGTCTGAACCGTCACTTCTTCAGTGCCCCTTCCCTCTTCTGTCAGGGGGTGCCAGGAAAACGGCCCGGAGACTGTACAGAGTCGACGGTCCGTTTCCCTGGGGGCGCTCCGTAAGGTCGCTACATGACCGTTTTGGACGAGACCGCTTCAACCGGGAGCGAGCCCACCGACTCGCGTGGGCGCGTGGCCGAACTGCACGAGATCCGTGCGGAGGCGCTGCGCGGGCCCAGTGAGAAGGCGACCGAGGCGCAGCACGCCAAGGGCAAGCTGACCGCACGCGAGCGGATCGAGCTCCTTCTCGACCCGGGGTCGTTCCAAGAGGTCGAGCAGCTGCGCCGGCACCGCGCCACGGGCTTCGGCCTGGAGGCCAAGAAGCCGTACACGGACGGTGTCATCACCGGCTGGGGCACGGTCGAGGGCCGGACGGTCTTCGTCTACGCGCACGACTTCCGCATCTTCGGCGGCGCGCTCGGCGAGGCGCACGCCACGAAGATCCACAAGATCATGGACATGGCCATCGCGGCCGGTGCCCCGCTGGTCTCGCTGAACGACGGCGCGGGCGCCCGTATCCAGGAGGGCGTCTCGGCCCTCGCCGGCTACGGCGGCATCTTCCAGCGCAACACCAAGGCCTCGGGCGTCATCCCGCAGATCTCGGTGATGCTGGGCCCGTGCGCCGGTGGCGCGGCCTACAGCCCGGCCCTGACGGACTTCGTGTTCATGGTCCGTGAGACCTCGCAGATGTTCATCACGGGGCCCGACGTGGTCCGCGCGGTGACGGGCGAGGAGATCACGCAGAACGGCCTGGGCGGCGCCGACGTGCACGCCGAGACGTCGGGCGTGTGCCACTTCGCGTACGACGACGAAGAGACCTGCCTGGCCGAGGTCCGCTACCTGATCTCGATGCTCCCCTCCAACAACCGGGAGAACCCGCCGGCCCACGAGTCGGAGGACCCGGCCGAGCGCCGCTCGGACGTGCTCCTCGACCTGGTCCCCGCCGACGGCAACCGCCCGTACGACATGGCCAAGGTCATCGAGGAGATCGTCGACGACGGCGACTATCTCGAGGTCCACGAGCGCTGGGCGCGCAACATCATCTGCGCGCTGGCCCGTCTCGACGGCAAGGTCGTCGGCATCGTCGCCAACCAGCCGCAGTCCCTGGCCGGTGTCCTGGACATCGAGGCCTCCGAGAAGGCCGCCCGCTTCGTGCAGATGTGCGACGCCTTCAACATCCCCATCGTCACCCTGCTGGACGTCCCCGGGTTCCTGCCCGGCGTCGACCAGGAGCACGGTGGGATCATCCGGCACGGCGCCAAGCTGCTGTACGCGTACTGCAACGCCACCGTGCCGCGGATCTCGCTGATCCTGCGCAAGGCCTACGGAGGTGCGTACATCGTGATGGACAGCCAGTCCATCGGTGCGGACCTGACGTATGCCTGGCCGACGAACGAGATCGCGGTGATGGGTGCCGAGGGCGCCGCCAACGTGATCTTCCGCCGGCAGATCGCGGCCGCCGAGGACCCCGAGGCGATGCGCGCGCGCATGGTCAAGGAGTACAAGGCCGAGCTGATGCACCCCTACTACGCCGCAGAGCGCGGTCTGGTCGACGACGTCATCGACCCGGCCGAGACCCGCGAGGTCCTCATCAGCTCCCTCGCGATGCTCCGCAACAAGCACGCCGACCTGCCCTCGCGCAAGCACGGCAACCCTCCGCAGTAGCGGGACCGCACACGCACCTGCCCCTGCGCCGCAGTAGCCCACAAGGAGAACGCTGCAGATGACTACCCCTGACATTCGCGTCGAAAAGGGCCACGCCGAGCCCGAGGAAGTCGCGGCCATCACCGCGATCCTGCTGGCCCGCGCCGCCGCACAGCCCGCCGCCCCGGCCCGCCGCGGCCGCGACAAGGCCGGCTGGCGCCGCCTGGAGCGCACCCCGGGCTTCCGGGCGCCGCACAGCTGGCAGGGCTGACGCCCGCCGCTTCGCACAGGCCCCGCCTTCCTCCGGGAGGGCGGGGCCTTGCTTGTCCCTGCGGGCCGGATGTGGCTGGTCGCGCAGTTCCCCGCGCCCCTTCAGGGCGCCAGACGGGCCGCGGCCGACTCCGCCAAGGCACGGACCGCGGGATGCCAGGAACGGGACCGGGGCCCGGTCAGGACCAGGCGCCGCGAGGTCCGCGGCGCCACCGGCAGCAGCACCAGATCGGGCGGGATCAGCGAGCGGGAGACCTCGGACAGGACGGTCACGCCGAGGCCCGCCTGCACCATGCTGATCAGGGTGGCCAGGTCCCGCACGCGGTGCGCGGGCGTGAAGCGCAGCCCCGCGAGGCCGTGGATCGCGCGGACGCGGTCCTCGCAGCCGTTCGGCGAGATCAGGAACTCGTCGTCCTCCAGATCGCGGATGTCGACGGTCTCCTCGCCCGCCAGCGGGTGATCGCGGGGGAGCAGGGCGCGGTAGCCGTCCTCGGCGAGCTGGATGCCGGGGCCCGGCGGCGGGTCGATCAGGACGGCGGCGTCGGCCGTGCCGTTCTCCAGCCAGTCCGCGACCTCCGCGCTGTCGCCCTCGAAGACCCGCACGGTGATACGCGGCTGGTCCTCGCGCCAGTGCCGCAGCAGGCCCGGCACCAGGCCCTGGCAGACCGTGGGCGTCGAGGCGAGCCGCACGGTGCCGCTCATGGTCCGCTCGGCGTCGGCCGCCAGCTCCTCCACCGACCTGACCGCCGCGAGCGCGCCGCGGGCGTACGGCAGGACGCGCTCCCCGAGCGCCGTCGTCCGCACCGGTCCCGACCGGACGAGCAGCGGCGCGGCCAACTCCCGCTCCAGGGAGGCCACGGCGTGCGACACGGCGGACTGGCTGAGGCCGAGCTCGGCCGCGGCCGCGCTGAAGCCGCCCGCGTCGACGACGGCGAGAAAGGCCCTGAGCTGGGGGAGGTTCACGGGCATGAGGCGGCCTCATAGGTCTATGACGGTGATGCGTTGGATCAATGGTGCCAGGCGGGGCGAGAGTTGCCCCGGGCCACCGGACCGGCGGCCCCCCCCGAAGCACCGAGGAGAGCCATGCCCCACATCAGGGCCACCGTCACCGACCCCGACCTGCCCGCCGACGTCCGGCGCACCCTCGCCGAGGGCCTGACCGGCCTGGCGGTCTCGGCGCTCGGCAAGTCCGCCGCGCGCACCATCGTCCATCTCGACCTGGTCCCCGCCGATCGGTACTACGTGGGCGGCAAGCCCCTGACCGGCGGCCGCGACGCGCACCTGGAGGTCAGCATCACCGCGGGCACCAACAGTGCGGGGGAGAAGGAGGCTTTCATCGCCGAGGCCACCGCGTTCCTGACCGACCTCCTCGGCCCGCTCGCCCGCGGCGGCGTCGCCCTGCACGAACTGCACCCCGAGAGCTACGGCTACCAGGGCGTGACCCAGTTCGACCACTACCGCGAGAACCACTACCGCGACAACCACGATCGCCACAACTGACAGGGGCCCGCACGCCGAAGCGTGCGGGCCCTCATCCGCGTACGGGTAAAAGGAATGCGCGAAGAACTACCGCAGGCGCGCCATCAGGGCGTGCTCGACCAGGGTGATCAGCGCGCTCTTCGCGTCCGCGCGGTGGCGCGCGTCCGTCGTGATGATCGGGGTGTCCGGGCCGATCTGCAGCGCCTCGCGGACCTCGTCCGGCGTGTACGGCTGGTGGCCGTCGAAGCCGTTGAGGGCGATCACGAAGGGAAGTCCGGAGTTCTCGAAATAGTCGACGGCGGGGAAGCAGTCGGCGAGCCGCCTCGTGTCGACCAGGACGACCGCGCCGATGGCGCCACGGACCAAGTCGTCCCACATGAACCAGAATCGGTCCTGCCCCGGCGTACCGAAGAGGTACAGGATCAGGTCCTGGTCCAGGGTGATGCGACCGAAGTCCATGGCCACCGTCGTGGTGGTCTTGTCTCCGGTGTGGGTGAGGTCGTCGATGCCCGCGGACGCGGACGTCATCACGGCCTCGGTGCGCAGCGGGTTGATCTCAGAGACCGCCCCGACGAACGTGGTCTTGCCCACGCCGAAGCCGCCCGCCACCACGATTTTCGCGCTGGTGGTGGAGCGGGCTGTTGCTCCGCCGCTAGAGCTTGCGAAGTCCACTGAGCACCCTTTCGAGCAGTGTCACGTCTGGCTGGCCGCCGGCGGACTCGTCGCCGCCGGGCTGATGGATGGCGACAAGTCCGGCCTCCGCCAGGTCGGCTACGAGGATTCGGGCGACGCCGAGGGGAATGGAGAGCAGTGCCGAGATCTCAGCCACTGACTTGATCTCGCGGCACAGATTGCAGATCCGCTGGTGCTCGGGCAACTGGCCCTGCAGCTGGTGCGGTTGTGCGGTGGTGTGCACCAGCGCCTCGATGGCGAGCTGGTAGCGGGGCCTGGTGCGGCCGCCCGTCATGGCGTACGGGCGCACCAGGGGGTTGTTCGCCGACCCCGCGGGCGCCGGCTCGGGGGCGCGCCGCTGGGGTTGCACGGGCTGGATACGGGGCGCCTGCGCCGGGGCACCCTGGTCGTACGGACGCGGCCCGGGCTGCTGGGGCTGCGCGTACGGCTGACGGCGGTGGCTCGGCGCGGAGGGGAAGTTGTACCTGTTCGGGCCGCCGTCGTGCTGGCCACCCTGGCCGTGACCAGGGGACCAGTTCGCCGATGACGAACCGTCTGGGGGTGTTGCCACGTTGCTTCCTCCTCCAACTGTGCCGGGCACCATCACTGTGGAGCCGCGTCCCGAAACCTTACGGCCCCGGGACGCGAAAACGCACCGTCTGTCTGTTAGTTGAGAAGGCTCCCCTGGAGTTCCGCGCGCAGGTCCGGAGTGAGAACTGTGCCCGCGCGGTCGACAAGAAGTGCCATCTCGTACCCAATGAGACCGATGTCCGCATCCGGGTGGGCGAGAACGGCGAGCGAGGAGCCGTCGGAGATGGACATGATGAAGAGAAATCCTCGCTCCATCTCCACAACGGTCTGGGTCACGGAGCCGCCCTCGAAGATCCGGGAGGCCCCGGCGGTCAGCGAGGTCAGACCCGAGGCGACGGCCGCGAGCTGGTCGGCACGGTCGCGGGGGAAGCCTTCGGACATCGCCAGAAGGAGTCCGTCGGCGGAGACCACCACCGTGTGGGACACCCCGGGGGTGTTGTCCACGAAGTTGGTGATCAACCAGTTCAGGTTCTGCGCCGCCTGGCTCATCGGGCTCACACTAACGCTCCTGGTTGTAGGTGCTATCAGGGCTGAAGCCCTGGCCATTCGTGTCACTGCCTGCAGTGCGTCCCCGCTGGACGCCGCGGCGCAGGTTGCTCAGCCTGCCCCGTACGTCCTCGGGGTCGCGGGAGACCTGGGGGCCGCCCTGCGGGGTCTGTTCCGCCGTGCCCTCGACCAGATTGGCCTTGGGCACCCGCCGCGGGAGCCCGGACGAGGTGACCCCGCCCGCCTTCGGCTCCTTGAGGCGCTCGGCGCGCTGCCAGCGCTCGTCGTTGGACGAACGCCAATCGCCGTCGCCGTCGCCCTCGTTCGCGGCGGGGGCGTTACCGTTCCCGTTCGCGGCGGAGGAGCCCCTGCGGGGGAGGCCCGCGTCGGTCATCTCGTGGACGACGGACGGAGTCGGACCCGGACGGTCGAAGCCTACGCGCTCGGCGTCGGGCGCGGGGGCCGCCGGGGCAGATTCCGCTTCCTGGCCGTACTCCTGCTGGTAACCGTCACCGCTGGGCCAGTCGTCCTGGTGGGACCGCTCCGGATAGGAGATCTGCTGGTCCTGGTAGCCGTCCTGGGCGGGGTAGTACGGGTCGGCCGCGTAGCCCTGCTCGTTGCCGTAACCGTCCTCGGTGTACTGCGCGTTGGCGTAACTCCCGGTGGTGTACTGGTCGTCGTACGCCTGCTGACCCTGGTCGTACGCCGCGTGCTGCTCGTCGTAGGCGACCTGCTGCTCGTCGTACGCGGGCGCCTGCTGCTCGTACGCGCCCTGCTGGGCCTGCTGCGGCTCGACCTCGTCGCGGAAGAGCGGGCGGTGGCCGCCGGGCTGATGGGCCTGCGCCTCGAGCGCCGCGCGGCGTCCCTCGCGCATCAACGAACGGCCCACGGGGTCGAGTTCGGGCTGCGCCTCGGTGCCGTCGCCGTGGTAGCGGCTGTCGTCGAATCCGAGCTCCGCGGCCGTGCGCAGCGGCTCGGCCTCGTGGACCTGCTGCTCCGGGATGATCGAGGAGACGGTGAACTCGGGGTCGTGCGGGGCCTGGTCGCCACCGCCACCGTGCGTGATCCCGTCCGGCAGCATGACCAGCGAGGTCGTGCCCGCCTGCTCGCCCGAGGGGCGCAGCTGGACGCGGATGCCGTGCCGGTCGGAGAGCCGGCCGACCACGAAGAGGCCCATGCGCTGCGAGATCGCGGCGTCCACGGTCGGCGGGTTGGCCAGCTTGTGGTTGATGTCCGCGAAGTCCTCGGCGGTGAGGCCGATGCCCTTGTCGTGGATCTCGACCATGACGCGGCCGTCGGGCAGGCGGGTCGCGGTGACGCGGACCTTGGTCTGCGGCGAGGAGAACGTGGTGGCGTTCTCCAGGAGCTCGGCGAGCAGGTGCACGAGGTCGGTCACGGCCAGGCCGTGGATCTCGGCCTCCGGCACGCCCGCCAGTTCGATGCGCTCGTACTGCTCCACCTCGGAGGAGGCGGCGCGCAGGACGTCCACCAGCGGCACCGGCTGGTCCCAGCGGCGGCCCGGCTCCTCGCCGGAGAGGACGAGGAGGTTCTCGCCGTTGCGGCGCATACGGGTCGCCAGGTGGTCCAGGCGGAAGAGGTTCTCCAGCTGGTCCGGGTCGGCCTCGTTGTTCTCCAGGTCGGTGATCAGGGTCAACTGGCCCTCGATCAGCGACTGGTTGCGGCGCGAGAGGTTGGTGAAGATCGCGTTGATGTTGCCGCGGAGCAGCGCCTGCTCGGCGGCGAGCCGCACGGCCTCGCGGTGCACCTGGTCGAAGGCGCGGGCGACCTCGCCGATCTCGTCCGTGGACGTGATCGGGATGGGCTGTACGCGGGTGTCGACGCGGCCCGGGTCGGTGCGCGAGAGCTGGTCGACCAGCATCGGCAGGCGCTGCTCGGCGATGCCGAAGGCGGCGGTGCGCAGCCGGCGCATCGACTTGGACATCTGGCGGGCCATGAGCCCGGCCAGGATGAAGGCGGCAAGGAGCGCCAGGACCACGATGGCGCCGGTGATGTAGGCGTTGCGCTGGGCGTCGGCGGCGATGTCGGACGCCTCGTCCACGGCCTTGTCGGCGAGGTCCGACTCGATGGTGCGGTAGGCGTCGAACTTGGCGGTGGTGGTCGCCCACCAGGCCTCGCGCGTGATGCCCTTGCCTGCGAGCTCCACGCGGGCGCTCGGCTGGGTGCTCTCCAGGGTGGCGATGGCCGTGATCATCTTGTCCTGCGCGGGCGGCGGGACGAAGGTCTTGCCCTGCGCCTTCGCGGCGGCCGCGGCCTCCTTGGCCTGCTTCTCGCCGGCGGCCGTCAGCTCCTTCTTCGCCTCCTCCAGCTTGGCGACGTCCTCGGGGGTGCCGCCGCCGGTGTACTCCTCGATGGCGATGCGCTCGAGGTAGGCGTACGAGGCGAAGGAGGTGCGCTGCAGCGTGAGCGAACCGGTGCCGGGGCCCGGCTTGACCAGCAGGTGCGTACCGATGGAGCGCTCCAGCGAGAGCGCGGCCTTGGAGAGCGAGATCGCGTAGACGGTGCGGCCGTAGCTGGTGATGTTGCCGGTGCCCAGACCGAGCTCGTTGGCGAACTCCATCAGGGGGTGCTGGATGGCGACGTAGCCCTCTTCGGTCTTCACGCCGCTGAGCTTGGTGGTGTACGCGTTCTGACGCAGCGGCGCCAGGTGCGGCTCCACCTTGTGGAAGGCGTCGAGACGGCGCTGGAGGCCTTCCTTGTCCGGCATCTTCTCGGAAGCCGCCTTGAACTCGGCGGCGGCCTCGTCCGTGGCCTTGCGGGCCTTGACGACGGCCGCGTTGTTCCGGTCGCCGTTCAGGAGCGGAGCGGCGGAGATGTCGCGCTCCTCGATGAGGCGGTTGCCGTAGTCGAGGGAGGCACGCACCAGACGGGCGGTGCTCTCGGCGTCCTGGGCCTCGCTCCAGGTGTCGATGGAGCTCTTGACCTGGAAACCGCCCATGACCAGGCCGACGAGCACGGGTATGAGCAGGATCGCGTTCAGCCGGGTCGGCACACGCCAGTTGCGGGGAGACATCCGTCCGCCGGAGGGAGCCTGGGGCTCATTGCCGGGTGTGGCGGCCACGTCAACGGGGGACGCCGCTGCGCGCGGCGGCGGGGTGAAGTTGCCCCGCGCGTCCCCGCTGGTGGGGGGTGATGCGGGGCTCGGCTTGCTTCGCCTCACTCGACCAACAACCTCTCGGCGGCGGCACTCACGTCGTGCCGCTGTCGTCTCCAAGGCCCGTGCTACTGGGCAGTTCAGCGCATTCCAGCACGTCAGGGGCCGCTGCTCCAAACAGTGGGAAGCGGAACTTCCGAGTGGTGTAAGCCTCAGATAAATCGGTCATAAAGAGCGAGCCCCGCCAAAAGGCGGGGCTCTTGTGAGCACAGCGACACCAGATGACCGCGATGTGTGGCGGTCACCGGGCAATTCTCTGTCGAAACGTTATGAACACGGCGTGCGGCCGTGTCAAAGGACACAGGCCGCTCCATGCGATCTACGGCAACTGCCGTATGGCCTCGGCTACTTGAGACGTGCCATAAGTGCGTGCTCGACCAGAGTGATCAAGCCACTCTTTGCGTCCGCACGGTGTCGCGCGTCGGTCGTGATGATCGGCGTACCGTCCCCGATCTGCAGCGCCTCGCGCACCTCGTCGGGCGTGTACGGCTGGTGGCCGTCGAAGCCGTTGAGGGCGATGACGAAGGGCAGACCGCTGTTCTCGAAGTAGTCGACCGCCGGGAAGCAGTCGGCGAGACGGCGGGTGTCCACGAGGACGACGGCGCCGATGGCACCGCGCACCAGGTCGTCCCACATGAACCAGAAGCGGTCCTGACCCGGCGTACCGAAGAGGTACAGGATCAGGTCCTGGTCGAGCGTGATTCGGCCGAAATCCATCGCCACCGTGGTCGTCGTCTTGTCCCCGGTGTGGGTCAGATCGTCGATGCCCGCGGACGCGGACGTCATCACGGCCTCGGTGCGCAGCGGGTTGATCTCGGAGACCGCCCCGACGAACGTGGTCTTGCCCACGCCGAAGCCACCCGCCACCACGATCTTGGCGGAGGTGGTGGAACGGCCCGCGCCCGAACCGCTAGAGCTTGCGAAGTCCACTGAGCACCCTTTCGAGCAGTGTCACGTCAGGCTGGCCGCCGGCGGACTCGTCGCCGCCGGGCTGGTGGATGGCGACGAGCCCGGCCTCGGCCAGGTCGGCCACGAGGATCCGGGCGACGCCGAGCGGCATCGAAAGGAGTGCCGAGACCTCGGCCACCGACTTGACCTCACGGCACAGGTGGCAGATCCGCTGGTGCTCGGGGAGCAGCCCCATCAGCTGGGCCGGGTCGGCCGTGGTGCTCACCAGCGCCTCGATCGCGAGCTGGTAGCGGGGCCGGGTCCGGCCGCCGGTCATCGCGTAGGGACGCACCAGCGGCTGGTCGCCCTCCATTCCGTACGACGCGTCGGAGCCGTACGGGTTGTGAGAGGCGGTGGGCGGGGTCATGGATCCTCCGGGCGGGACAGCAGGTCATCTGCGTGTGCCGTCTGACAGAGCCGGTGGGGGCAGTGTGGCGGCCGGACGGTTGGTCAGTACGTTCGGTCGGTGGGGCGGCCGAAGGGGCAAAAGCTTCGGGGCCGGCGGGCCTAGTGGAGCAGGCTGCCCTGGAGCTCGGCGCGGAGGTCCGGGGTCAGGACGGCGCCCGCGCGGTCGACGAGGAGCGCCATCTCGTACCCGACGAGGCCGATGTCGCACTCGGGGTGCGCGAGCACGGCCAGGGACGAGCCGTCGGAGACCGACATGATGAAGAGGAACCCCCGCTCCATCTCCACCACGGTCTGCGTGACGGTGCCGCCCTCGAAGATCCGGGAGGCGCCCGCGGTCAGCGAGGTCAGCCCGGAGGCGACCGCGGCGAGCTGGTCGGCGCGGTCGCGTGGGAAGCCTTCGGACATGGCCAACAGGAGGCCGTCGGCGGAGACCACGACCGTGTGGGACACCCCGGGGGTGTTGTCCACGAAGTTGGTGATCAACCAGTTCAGATTCTGTGCCGCCTGGCTCATCGGACTCAACTAACGCTCCTGCTGGTGAGTGGGGAAACTGCCGGTCTGGCCGGTACCGGCCTGGCGACCCTGCTGGATGCCCCGACGGAGATTCGTCAGCCGGCCGCGTACCTCTTCGGGCGCACGCGAGACCTGCGGACCTGTGCTGTCCTGCTGCTGCTGGGCCGTGCCCGCGACCAGGTTGGCCCGCGGGACGCGACGCGGCAGTCCGGATGTGGTGACGCCGCCCGCGGAGGGCTGCCGGACGCGCTCGGCCTGGCGGCCCAGCTCGTCGTTGGGGGAGGAGCGCCAACCGGTGGGCGTGCCACTGCCGTTGGTGCCACCGCCGCCCGTGGGAGCGGCCGCCGGGTCCTGGCGCTGGGGGCGCGAGGGAAGCGGACGCTGCGGCGGCTCGGGGGCGCGGCGCGGCGCGGCCTCGGGGGCCTGACGGCTCTGCGGCTCCTGCTGCTGGGCGGCGTGCCGGTTCTGCGGGTCCTGCGGCGCGGGCTGCTGGTTCTGCGGCGCGGCCTGCTGCTGGTTCTGCTGCTGGAACCAGTTGGTCTCCAGCGTGTCGTACAGCGGCGTACGGCCGTCGCCGGGACCGGCCGCGGGGAGCAGATCCTCGGGCTGGGCGGACTGCGGCTGAGGCGACTGCTGCTGGTTCTGCTGCGAGGAGGCCTGCGGCTGCTGGGGGATGCCCTGGCCGGGGTCGACCTGACCGCGGCGCGGGGCCGGCGGTCGCGGCACGGTGTAGTCGGGCATCTCCCGACTGCCGCGCTGCGCGAGGCCGTTGTCGGCCTGGCCCTGCAGGGGGCCCGTCAGCGGGTCGGTCAGCGGATCCTGCTGCCGGGGCTGCTGGTTCTCCTGGCGGCCCTGCTGCGCGGGCTCCTGGCCCTGCTGCTGGTGGCGCTGGGCGTCGCTCGGGCCCTGGCCGCCCTGGCTGCCGAAGACGTCCGAGCGGACGAACTGACCGGTGGAGCCGTTGTCCTGCGCGGCGGGCGTGCCGGGCGGCGGCCCGTCGAAGTCCGGGCGGGCGAACTCGGCGGTGGAGCCGGGACCCTGCCGGTCGTCCAGGCCTGTGCCGGCGCCGGCCGTGGGCTGCGGGAACTGGCCCGTGGACTCGGGCTCCTCGTGACCGCGCGGGGCGTCGAACGGCTCGCGCGACACCTGCGGCTGCGCGTTCTCGTCGCTCCAACTGGGCACGCGCGGCTGGGGGTTGCCCCCGGGCAGCTCGGCACGCGGACCTCCGCGCGGCGGCAGCTGCGGCCTGCGGCCCTGGTCGCCCGAGCCGGTGTCCGCCGGCGGATTCATGGCATTCGTACGCTGCTGGGGAACCGGAGGCTGCGGCGCGTTGCTGCCACGGCCGCCCTGCGGCGCCTGCGGCTGACGGCCCTGGCCCGGTCCCTGCTGGCCCTGCTGCTGTCCGGCCTGTCCCGGCTGTCCCGCCTGCGGGACGGCAGGCGGACGCTGCTGTCCGGTCTCCCGGGCGGGCAGCGCGGCCCGCGGACCCGAGCCCGCGACCTGCTGGCGCGGCGCACCGGCACCGAGCCGGCCCGGACCACCCGGAGCACCGGCACCCGGGCCGCTGCCGAGGGCGGGGCCGCCACGGCCGGGCCCACCGGCGAGGCCGGGACCACTGCCGAGCGCGGGACCGTTGTTGCCCGCGCCGACACCGCGGCGCGCGGCCGCGGCACCCGCGGCGGCCTGAGCGGCGGCGGGGCCGCCGGTCGGGGCGGGCCCCCCGGGCTTGCCCGGAGCCTTCTTGCCGCCCTGGGCCACGTCGACGGGCAGCATGACCAGCGCGGTCGTGCCACCGGAGTCGGACGGGCGGAGCTGGATGCGGATGCCGTGGCGCTGCGAGAGGCGACCGACCACGAACAGACCCATGCGGCGCGAGACCGAGACGTCCACGGTGGGCGGCGAGGCGAGCCGCTCGTTGATCGCCGCGAGGTCCTCGGGCGAGAGGCCGATGCCGGTGTCGTGGATCTCGATCAGGACGCGCCCGTCGGGCAGCGCGTGACCGGTGACCTTGACCTTGGTCTGCGGCGAGGAGAACGAGGTCGCGTTCTCCAGGAGCTCGGCGAGGAGGTGCACGAGGTCGTTGACGACGCGTCCGGCGACCTCGGTCGCGGGCACAGAGGCGAGCTCGATGCGCTCGTACTGCTCCACCTCGGACGCGGCGGCGCGCAGCACGTCGACGAGCGGGACGGGCCGGGTCCAGCGGCGACCGGGCTCTTCACCGGCGAGGACGAGGAGGTTCTCACCGTTACGACGCATACGCGTGGCGAGGTGGTCGAGCTTGAACAGCGAGGACAGCTGGTCCGGGTCGGCCTCGCGGGACTCCAGCTCGGAGATGAGCGAGAGCTGGCGCTGGATGAGGCCCTGGGAGCGGCGCGAGAGGTTGGTGAACATCGCGTTGACGTTGCCCCGCAGAAGGGCCTGCTCGGCGGCGAGGCGGACGGCCTCGCGGTGCACGTCGTCGAAGGCCGCGGCCACCTGGCCGATCTCGTCCCGGGAGTGCACACCGACGGACTCGACGGAGGTGTCGACGTCCTGCGGGTCCGACTCCGAGAGCTGCTTGACCAGCTCGGGCAGGCGGTCCTGGGCGACCTTGGTCGCGGTGTCCTGGAGCCGGCGCAGCGAGCGGATCATGGACCGGGCCACGACGAAGGCGCCGACGAGCGAGACGCCGAGCACGAGCAGGATCAGCGCACCGTTGAGGATGGCCGACTGCTCCGACTCGTTGCGCAGCTCGCGGGCCTTCTGCTCCATCTCGCCGAGCAGCGTCAGCTCGATCTTCGACATCGCGTCGATCTTGGTCGTGTCGTTGTCGACCCAGTCCTTGTAGGACCGCTTGTCCTGGAGCTTGATGCCGCCCTCCTGCTCGAGGACGCGCTTGGCGTACTCGTTGGAGGCCTTGATCTGGGAGTTGCCGCCGTCGATGGGCTTGGTGAGCTCCTCGGCGTTGCCCGCGTAGATCTTGCTGAACGTCTGGAGCTCCGAGCGCTCCTTCTCGTTCGCGCTGAGACCGAAGGTGCGGTCGGTCTCGGAGATCTTGCCGTACTCGTCGTCGTTGGCCGGCAGGGCCGCGGCGATGATCGCGCGCTGGACGGACGCGTACTCCTTGGCCGAGGAGAAGGCGGCCAGGGCGCGGGTGCGCTGGATCATGTCCGGGTTGCTGGTCGCCTGCGCCATGTCCTGCGACAGCGCGAGCAGCTGCTCGACGAGCTGGCTGTAGGCCTCGACGGTCTGCGAGGTGGACTTGTTGTCCTTGAAGGCGTCCTTGCGGACCTTGTTGATGCCCTGGAGCTGCTGGGTGATCTGGACCGCGCTGTGCCGGACGCCGAGCAGGCCCTTCTCGCCGTCGGTGTCGTTCAGGTCCTGGGTGCCCTGCAGGAAGTTGCGGTACACCCGGTCGGTCTTGTCGCGCGCGCCCTTGACCGTGTAGTCCGTGGCCTTCGCGCCGTGGGCCAGGGGGCCCGCCGACTTGTCGCGCTCCTCCTGGAGCGCCGCGGCCAGCTCGGTGGCCTGCTTGGTCATGTCGGTCAGCAGCTTCATGTTGTCGAGCTGCTGGATCTCGTCCATGGACGAGTTGATGCGGAGCGCGCCGAGCGAGGTCGCGGTGATCACGGGGAGCGCGAGCAGCGAGACCAGACGCGTGGAGATGCGCCAGTTGCGCAGGGCTATTCGGGAGCCGGGACCCGTGGGCGACTTGGCACCGGCCGAGCCCTTGCCCTTGGCCGGGGCGGCCTTCGCGCCGCTCTCGCCGGGCGTGCCCGGTCCGGGGTTCTGGGCGTGCTGGGGAGAGGCGCCGCGGTCGGTCCCGCCGCGCTCCGGCTCCGCAGCGGCTTCCCCTCGGCCCTGGCGGGCCTGGGGAGACCCCGCGCCATCCCTCTTGAAACGTCCCTGCACTAGCGTCGCAACCTCTGGACCAGGCGTCCTGCCGCACAGCGGCCGGACGGTGTCGGCGTCGTGGGGCGGCGAGCGCCCCATGGATGGTCGTGAGTGAGCCGGCGCTGCTCCCCCTTCCCGCCGCCACTCGGCGCTGCGTTGCGCCCCTGCGCGCCGGTTCGATCCCGCGGCGGTCCCGGGAATTCCAGCACAGTGCCGGATCTCCAACAAGGCCCGTGTGTCGCGTCGCGACGTACGTGACGCCGTGTGAGTGCGGAGTCACGAGACGTAGAAAGTGATCTAGGAGAAAACGGACCGATCACCGCAAAGCTCCTGCTGGCGAGGGGTGTCCCAGTCTTCATGATCAGGAGCGGAATGGTGCCTTCAGTGGCGCAATGTCCGTTTCCAACTGGCTGAACCCTGTGGCAACTTGCCCTATTTGTCCGCCAACTCGTGAGCAAACTCACACGAAGATCATGGCCTCTTCTGGACTTTGGCCGGGAATTGGATGTTTAGCCTGACGCTTTACAGGGATGGCGAATCCGACAAGCTGCGTCCGTCAGACGACGCCTCGACCGACAGGGCCCGAACAACAGATGAAGACTGTGAAGTCGACGATGTTCCGCAACATAGCCAACCCGCGCCGCACCACTCTCGCGCACCTCAAGGACGCCGACGAGATGCAGGCCGCCCCCGAGCTGCCGGAGCACGCCGTCGAACTCCCCACCCAGACGGCCAACCCCAAGCGCACGATCCTCATGGACGCGCCGGAGGCGCAGACCCCCGTCGCGGGCTAATAAGCGGGAGGTCGGGACGGGGCGCCGCGTTAGCCTGGGGTGTCAGACTTCTTCCATCCCATCAAGAGGCTAAGGCTCTCGTGCGCATCGCCAGGTTCTCCATCGACGGCAATGTCGGCTACGGCGTAGTCGAGGGGGAGGGCCCCGACGGGCTCGTCCTCGACATCATCAAGGGCATCCCGTACGCCGACTTCGAGCTGTCCGGCACCAAGGTCCCGCTGAGCAAGGTCCGCCTGCTGCCGCCGGTGCTCCCGAACAAGATCGTGGCCTTCGGCCGCAACTACAAGGAGCACGCGGCGGAGCTCGGCAACGAGGTCCCCGACGCCCCCTTCGCGTTCCTCAAGCCGTCCACGTCGCTGGTCGGCACCGGCGACGACATCACGTACCCCTCGTTCTCCGAAGAGCTGCACCACGAGGCCGAGCTGGCCGTGGTCATCGGCCGCATGTGCCGCGAGGTCCCGCGCGAGCGGGTCAAGGACGTGATCTTCGGCTACACCTGCGCCAACGACGTCACCGCACGGGACGTCCAGCGCCGCGAGAAGCAGTGGGCCCGCGCCAAGGGCTTCGACAGCGCCTGCCCGCTCGGCCCCTGGGTGGAGACCGGCATCGACCTGGCGGCCGCGAACGACCTCACCGTCCAGTGCACGGTCAACGGCCAGCAGCGCCAGCTCGGCAGCACCAGCGAGATGATCCACCCCATCGAGGATCTGATCGTGAACATCTCCGAGGCCATGACGCTGCTCCCCGGCGACGTCATCCTCACGGGCACCCCGGCAGGGGTCGGCCCCCTCAACGTCGGCGACGAGGTCGCCGTCACCATCGAAGGCATCGGCACTCTCACCAACAAGGTGATCAAGCGTGGCTAACGCGACGAACGTCCGCGTACGTTTCTGTCCCTCCCCGACCGGCAACCCCCACGTGGGTCTGGTCCGCACCGCCCTCTTCAACTGGGCCTACGCCCGGCACAACGAGGGCACCCTGGTCTTCCGCATCGAGGACACCGACGCGGCTCGCGACTCCGAGGAGTCGTACGAGCAGCTGCTCGACTCGATGCGCTGGCTGGGCTTCGACTGGGACGAGGGCCCCGAGGTCGGCGGCCCGCACGCGCCGTACCGCCAGTCGCAGCGCATGGACATCTACAAGGACGTCGCCGCCAAGCTCATCGACGGCGGCCACGCCTACCCCTGCTACTGCACCGCAGAGGAGCTGGACACCCGCCGCGAGGCCGCCCGCGCCGCCGGCAAGCCGTCCGGCTACGACGGCCACTGCCGCGACCTCACCGCCGAGCAGATCGAGGCGTACGAGGCCGAGGGCCGGGGGCACATCATCCGCTTCCGGATGCCCGACGAGGCCACGACCTTCACGGACCTGGTCCGCGGCGAGATCACGGTCCAGGCGGAGAACGTCACCGACTACGGCATCGTGCGTGCCAACGGCGCCCCGCTGTACACCCTGGTCAACCCGGTCGACGACGCCCTGATGGAGATCACCCACGTCCTGCGCGGCGAGGACCTGCTCTCCTCGACGCCGCGCCAGATCGCCCTCTACAAGGCGCTGATCGAGCTCGGCATCGCGAAGACGATCCCCGAGTTCGGCCACCTCCCGTACGTCATGGGCGAGGGCAACAAGAAGCTGAGCAAGCGCGACCCCCAGGCGTCGCTCAACCTCTACCGCGAGCGCGGTTTCCTCCCGGAGGGCCTGCTCAACTACCTCTCCCTCCTGGGCTGGTCGTTCTCGGCGGACCAGGACGTCTTCACGATCCCCGAGATGGTCGCCAAGTTCGACCTCGCGGACGTGAACTCCAACCCGGCCCGCTTCGACCTGAAGAAGGCCGAGGCGATCAACGCCGACCACATCCGCATGCTGGACGTGAAGACCTTCGCCGAGGCCTGCGCGCCCTGGCTGAAGGCCCCGCACGCCAACTGGGCCCCCGAGGACTTCGACGAGGCCGCTTGGCAGGCCATCGCGCCGCACGCGCAGTCCCGCCTGAAGGTCCTCTCGGAGATCACGGCCAACGTCGACTTCCTGTTCCTGCCGGAGCCGGTCTTCGACGAGCCGAGCTGGACGAAGGCCATGAAGGAAGGCTCGGACGCCCTCCTGCGCACGGCCCGCGCCAAGCTGGAGGCGGCCGACTGGACCTCCCCGGAGTCCCTCAAGGAGGCCGTCCTGGCCGCCGGCGAGGAGCACGGCCTCAAGCTCGGCAAGGCCCAGGCCCCGGTCCGCGTAGCCGTCACCGGCCGCACGGTCGGCCTGCCCCTCTTCGAGTCCCTGGAGATCCTGGGCAAGGACAAGACCCTGTCCCGCATCGACGCGGCCCTGACGAAACTCACCGCGTAACAGCACCCCGCACCACGAAGGACCCGGAAGCCGCCACGGCTCCCGGGTCCTTCGCATACGGTCGAAGACATGCCGATCAAAGCCGTGGTCTGGGACATCGACGACACGATCTTCGATTACGCGCGCGCCGACACCACCGGCATGAACGCGCACCTCGTCGCCGAGGGCCTCCTGGAGAGGTACGAGACCGCCGAGCGCGCCCTGGCGCTGTGGCGGCAGCTCACCGAGCGCCACTGGGCCCGCTTCGGCGCCGGCGAGGTCGCCTTCGAGGAACAGCGCCGCGACCGCGTACGCGACTTCCTGGACGCCCCCACCCTGGCCGACCCCGACGCCGACGCCTGGTTCGCGCGTTACATCGGTCACTACGAATCGGCCTGGTCCCTCTTCCCCGACACCGTCCCCACCCTGGACGCCCTCGCCGGCGACTACCGCCAGGCGGTCCTCTCCAACTCCGCCCTGGCCGTACAGGACCGCAAGCTGAGCGTCCTCGGCATCCGCGACCGCTTCGAGGCCGTCCTGTGCGCCGCCGACCTCGGCGTCTCCAAGCCCGCCGCCGAGGCCTTCCACGCGGTCTGTACGACGCTGGGCCTGGACCCCGCCGAGATCGCCTACGTCGGCGACCAGCCGGAGATCGACGCGCGAGGCGCGAGGGACGCGGGCCTCGTCGGGATCTGGCTCGACCGCAACGCCGGCGCGCAGGAAGGCCCGTCGGGCGTACACCGCATCACGCGCCTCTCCGAGCTCCCCGCGCTGCTGCGCGGGGATACCCGTTTTGGAGCGCCGTCCACCTTCGGGTAATGTTCTTCCTGCGCCGAGGGGAGCGGGACGAAAAGCCCGGAACCGGAAGCGCAAGCCAAGCAAAATCCCCCAGGGGGTTGCGTTTCGGTGGCCTATGGTGTAATTGGCAGCACGACTGATTCTGGTTCAGTTAGTCTAGGTTCGAGTCCTGGTAGGCCAGCTCGCAGAGCTCATCTGCAAATGTGGATCTCATCCACGAAGCCCCCGTTGTGTAGCGGCCTAGCACGCTGCCCTCTCAAGGCAGTAGCGCCGGTTCGAATCCGGTCGGGGGTACAGATCCTTCCCGCGGGAACAGATCGGGTCGCACCCACTGTTTCTGATGCAGGATCGCTAGGGCCCCCGTTGTGTAGCGGCCTAGCACGCCGCCCTCTCAAGGCGGTAGCGCCGGTTCGAATCCGGTCGGGGGTACTGAGTTGGTCTAAACCACATTGGTCTATGGTGTAATTGGCAGCACGACTGATTCTGGTTCAGTTAGTCTAGGTTCGAGTCCTGGTAGACCAGCTCGGATCTGCGGAAACGCAAGATCCACGCCCCCGTTGTGTAGCGGCCTAGCACGCCGCCCTCTCAAGGCGGTAGCGCCGGTTCGAATCCGGTCGGGGGTACAGAACGGCAAGGGGCCTTCCCAGTGGGAGGGCCCCTTCGTCATTCCCGCGCGGATCCTTGCCCGAAGCGGCGGTTGGACTCCTCGGCCTGTGCGATGCGGCGCAGGCTCAGCAGTACCGGCTCGTACAGCACCGTGAGCGCGACGGCTGCCTCCAGCTGCCGGTCCGGCGACTCGTACCGCTCGATCAAGTCCAGGTCGGAGACGGCCAGTTGGTGCCCCGCGCGCGCGTAGGGCGCCAAGTCCTCGACGGCGCACGGGTATCCGAGCCGGTGCAGGGTGGTGACCGCGGTCACCAGCATCCGGTACGCGGGCGACTCCTCCCCGTACCCCTGTGTGTGCTCCCAGCCGAGGCGCTCCAGGAGCGCGCCGACCGTGCGGCGTGCCTCCAGTGTCGAGCCGTCCTCGGCGGACTCCGGGCCGTGCGGCAGGGCCCACACCGCCGTGCCCAGACGGGAGTTGTGGTCCAGCGACTCGTCCTCCAGGGCGCGCAGGACCTCGCGCGCCGACGCGACCGGAACCCGGCCCACCTGGATCAGCGCGCGCACGAGCCGGAGCCGCTGCAGATGGGATTCGTCGTACTCGGCCTGTGTCGCCGTCACGTACTCGCCGGGCGGGAGCAGGTCCTCGCGCAAGTAGTACTTGATCGTCGCCCTGGAGAGGCCGCTGGCCCGAGCCAGCTCCGCCAGTTTCATCGGTTGGTGCCTCCTCTTGCGTCCCTCTTTGGAGAGTGGCACTATCCAAGCATGGATAGCGGAACTATCCAACGCTCGGCCAAGGCTCTACCAAGGGGGAAACGCCATGAGCGACAAGCCGATCGAAGGGCGCATGACCGCCGACGCGCAGGGCGGCGTGGTCGTCTTCCACATCGGGATGCGCATCAACAACTTCCGTGCCGTACGCAGCTGGTGGCCTGTCTTCCTGGCGATGCCGCGCATGCTCAAGGAGCTGTCGCGGGACCGGGGGAGCGGGATGCTGGGGTACCGGCTCCTGCTCGGCGGGCCGCGCCTGTTCTACGTCGTCCAGTACTGGGAGTCGCAGGAGAAGCTGCTCGCCTACTCGGCGGCGCAGGGCAAGCAGCACCGGCCCGCGTGGGCGGCCTTCAACCGCCGTATCAGGGAAGGCAAGGGGAAGGTCGGCTTCTGGCACGAGACGTTCGTCGTGCCGGCCGGCGCCCATGAGGCGGTGTACGTCAACATGCCCGCGTTCGGCCTGGGGGAGGCCACCGGCGTGATTCCGGTGGGCCGCCGCGGGGACCGGGCCGCCGACCGCCTCAAGGTGGCCTGAGGGTTCCGAGGGGGCCCCGGAAGGGGGGGCGGCACAAAGGAAAGCGCCGGAAGGGGCCGCCGCGGCGTTGAGGCGGTCCCTTCCAGCGCTCTGTGCGTGCTCTGTGGCGCTTTCGGCGCCAGGTGCCGTCAGCCGGCGCGGCGCAGGGCCTCGGAGAGGCGTCCCGCCGCGTCGATGACCGCCTGCGCGTGCATACGGCCGGGGTGGCGGGTCAGGCGCTCGATCGGCCCGGAGACCGAGACGGCGGCCACCACCCGGTTCGAGGGGCCCCGCACCGGCGCGGAGACGGACGCGACGCCCGGCTCGCGCTCGCCGATCGACTGGGCCCAGCCCCTGCGGCGTACGCCCGAGAGGGCCGTGGCCGTGAAGCGGGCGCCCTGGAGACCGCGGTGCAGGCGCTCCGGCTCCTCCCAAGCCATCAGGATCTGGGCCGATGAGCCCGCCTTCATCGTGAGCGTCGAACCCACCGGGACGGTGTCCCTGAGGCCCGAGAGGCGCTCCGCCGCGGCCACGCAGATGCGCATGTCGCCCTGGCGGCGGTAGAGCTGCGCGCTCTCGCCCGTGACGTCGCGCAGGTGCGTGAGGACCGGGCCCGCCGTGGCGAGCAGGCGGTCCTCGCCCGCCGCCGCCGCGAGCTCCGCGAGGCGCGGGCCGAGGATGAAACGGCCCTGCATGTCGCGCGCCACCATCCGGTGGTGTTCCAGTGCCACGGCGAGTCGGTGGGCCGTGGGTCGTGCGAGCCCGGTGGCCGCGACCAAGCCCGCGAGGGTGGCCGGACCGGACTCCAGAGCGCTCAAGACAAGGGCCGCCTTGTCGAGAACGCCGACGCCGCTAGAGTTGTCCATGCGTCGATACTCCCGTCTCACTCTGTGAAACGCAAGTTCAAATTTCCGTGGAACGCGCCACGCTGTACGAGCGATCCGCGGACCAACGGATCGGCTGTCGACGTGTGGCACGAGGGGTACGCGCGTCGGCGAACGGATTCTCTAGTTGGGCCGGCGAAGCGGCCGGTCGGAGGGAAAGCGATGGGTAGGACACTCGCGGAGAAGGTCTGGGACGACCACGTCGTCCGGCGCGCCGAGGGCGAGCCCGACCTCCTCTTCATCGATCTGCACCTGCTGCACGAGGTGACCAGTCCCCAGGCCTTCGACGGCCTCCGTCAGGCCGGCCGCCAGGTGCGGCGGCTCGACCTCACCATCGCGACCGAGGATCACAACACCCCGACCCTCGACATCGACAAGCCCATCGCCGACCCGGTCTCGCGGGCGCAGCTGGAGACGCTCCGCAAGAACTGTGCCGAGTTCGGCGTGCGGCTGCACCCGCTGGGCGACGTGGAGCAGGGCGTCGTCCACGTGGTGGGACCGCAGCTGGGACTGACCCAGCCCGGCACCACGGTCGTCTGCGGCGACTCGCACACCTCCACCCACGGCGCCTTCGGCGCGCTGGCGTTCGGCATCGGCACCTCCCAGGTCGAGCACGTGCTCGCCACCCAGACGCTGCCGATGGCCCGCCCGAAGACCATGGCCATCACCATCGACGGCGAACTGCCCGACGGCGTCACGGCCAAGGACCTGATCCTCGCGATCATCGCGAAGATCGGCACCGGCGGCGGTCAGGGGTACGTCCTGGAGTACCGCGGCCCGGCCATCGAGAAGCTCTCGATGGAGGCCCGCATGACCATCTGCAACATGTCCATCGAGGCGGGCGCCCGCGCCGGGATGATCGCCCCGGACGAGACCACCTTCGCGTACATCAAGGGCCGCGCCCACGCCCCGCAGGGCGAGGACTGGGACGCCGCGGTCGCGTACTGGAAGACCCTGAAGACCGATGACGACGCGGTCTTCGACGCCGAGGTCTACATCGACGCCGCCTCGCTGGCGCCGTTCGTCACCTGGGGCACCAACCCCGGCCAGGGAGCGCCGCTTTCGGGACACGTCCCCGACCCGGCTTCGTACGAAGACGCTTCGGAGCGCAACGCCGCCGAAAAGGCCCTGGAATACATGGGGTTGACCGCCGGGCAGGCGCTGCGCGACATCAAGGTCGACACCGTCTTCGTAGGCTCCTGCACCAACGGCCGCATCGAGGACCTGCGTGCGGCCGCCTCCGTCGTCGAGGGCCGCAAAGTCGCCGACGGCGTACGGATGCTGGTCGTTCCCGGCTCGGTCCGGGTCGCCCTGCAGGCCGTCGAGGAGGGCCTGGACAAGGTCTTCACCGCCGCCGGCGCCGAGTGGCGGCACGCGGGCTGCTCGATGTGCCTGGGCATGAACCCCGACCAACTGGCCCCCGGCGAGCGCTCGGCGTCCACGTCGAACCGCAACTTCGAGGGCAGGCAGGGCAAGGGCGGCCGCACCCATCTGGTCTCCCCGCAGGTCGCCGCCGCCACTGCGGTCACCGGCCACCTCGCCTCGCCCGCCGACCTGTCCGACGCCCCCGTGACCGCCGGAGTCTGAGAACCATGGAAGCTTTCACCACGCACACCGGCCGGGCCGTTCCGCTGCGCCGCAGCAACGTCGACACCGACCAGATCATCCCCGCCCACTGGCTGAAGAAGGTCACCAGGGACGGCTTCGAGGACGGGCTCTTCGAGGCCTGGCGCAAGGACTCCGAGTTCGTCCTCAACCGCCCCGAGCGCCAGGGCGCCACGGTTCTGGTGGCCGGACCGGACTTCGGAACCGGGTCCTCCCGTGAGCACGCCGTGTGGGCGCTGCAGAACTACGGCTTCAAGACCGTCATCTCGTCCCGCTTCGCCGACATCTTCCGCGGCAACTCGCTGAAGAACGGCCTGCTCACCGTCGTGCTCGACCAGAAGGTCGTGGACGCGCTCTGGGAGCTGACGGAGAACGACCCGCAGGCCGAGATCACGGTGGATCTGCAGGACCGCCAGGTCCGCGCGGAGGGCATCACCGCCGACTTCGAACTCGACGAGAACGCCCGCTGGCGGCTCCTGAACGGCCTGGACGACATCAGCATCACGCTGCAGAACGAGGCGGACATCGCCGCGTACGAGACCAAGCGTCCCTCGTACAAGCCGCGGACCGTTCAGGTCTGACGTCCCGCAACACCTCGCAACCCCCTGATGTACCCCCAATCGTGGACGGTTGGGGGTACATCTGTGTGCGCCCGGCCGGGGCCCTCGATGACCTGAACGGGTGGTCTCAACTCCCTTGCTCCCGAAGGAAGAAGAGGCCGGAAATCCCCTTGTACTTGGCCTGTCGGGGTACCCTCAGGAGGGCCGTGGATGGCGGTAGTTACCCCCTGCGGAGGCGACAACTCGCCCCAGATGGCACAATCGGTGCATGGGACGTGACAGCCAACTCGAGCTCTACGGGCTCGTCGCGGACCAACTGAAGGAAGCGCACTCACGGGTGCGTGCACTGCAAGTCCCGGAGGGCGTACGGATGGCGCTGACCCGGAAGCTGCTGGTCATTACGGCCGCGGCCAAACACGATCTCGCCGATGCGGCAAGGCGTCTGGAGCGATTGATGGCCTCCCTCGACGAAGCTGACGAGGGTCGATTCCCCGAAGACACCTGAGTGTCAAGCCTCAACGGGCCTTCGAGGAACTCCGAGATGGGCCAGTTCGTTGCGGCACAAGGGTGATTAGCCCGTTTCGTGTTTGATTTGCGGTATATATCTGCCTAACGTGCGAAAAAGCCGGAGTATTTCGCTCCCGGCAATGTCTCCGAAGGGGAAGACGTGAACAAGGCGCAGCTCGTAGAAGCGATTGCCGACAAGGTCGGTGGCCGTCAGCAGGCCGCCGACGCCGTGGACGCGGTCCTGGACGCCATCGTCCGTGCCGTCGTCAGCGGGGACCGTGTTTCGGTCACCGGCTTCGGCTCGTTCGAGAAGGTCGACCGACCGGCCCGTTACGCCCGCAACCCGCAGACCGGGGAGCGCGTGCGGGTCAAGAAGACCTCCGTTCCGCGCTTCCGTGCGGGTCAGGGCTTCAAGGACCTGGTCAGCGGCTCGAAGAAGCTCCCGAAGAACGACGTCGCGGTCAAGAAGGCGCCCAAGGGCAGCCTGACCGGCGGTGCTTCGGCGACGGTCAAGAAGGCCGCGGCCAAGAAGGCCACCGCCAAGAAGGCCACGGCGAAGAAGACCACGGCCAAGAAGACCGCCGCCAAGAAGGCGACGGCGACGGCGAAGAAGGCCACGGCGAAGAAGACCACCGCCAAGAAGACCGCCGCCAAGAAGGCGACGGCGACGGCGAAGAAGGCCACGGCGAAGAAGACCACCGCCAAGAAGGCCGCTCCGGCCAAGAAGGCGACGGCCAAGAAGACCGCGCCGGCGAAGAAGGCCACGGCGAAGAAGGCGCCCGCCAAGAAGTCGACGGCGCGCAAGACGACCGCCAAGAAGGCCACTGCCCGCAAGAAGTAAGGGCACAGGGGCACTCACGCGCCGGGCCGGACTCCCACGGGGGAGCCCGGCCCGCGTCGTGTGTCCAGGAGTGTGTGTCCAGGTGTGTGTCCCAGGACGTCGTTCGCGCGCGGGACGCGTCAGAAGGCGGGACGCTCAGAAGGTCTGCAAGGTCACCAGGGTGATGCGGCGGGCCTCGCCCTCGCCGTCGACCTCGATGCGCACGCGCTGTCCCGGCCGCAGCAGGCGCAGCCCTCCCGCGTCGAACGCGGGGGCCTCGAAGGGCACGGGAGTCCCGTCGTCGAGCAGCACGCTGCCGCTGCGGGTCTCGGAGTCGTACGTGTACGCGGTCGCCTGCATGGAGAGCAGCGTACTCAGTCGGAGATGAGCAGCCGGGCGGCGGCCGCGGTGGTGCGCGGGCCGACGCCGAGCAGGAGAGCGGCCCGCAGGTCCTCTCCGGTGTCCACGTCCTGGCGCACGGAATCGACGCCGTCGAGCGCGAGTTCCACGGCGCCGGACGCCGCGTGGCGGGCCCGGGAGGCCGTGCCGAACGCGGGGCGCAATTCCGTGCCGGCCGCGGCGGACAGCAGTGTCGTCCCGATTCCCGCGGCATCCGGCATGAATGCGCGGGGGAATTGGGCGGCGTCGTCGAGGGCGCGGGCCAATTCCGCGGGGCGCAGGGCCGGCAGATCGGCGTTCAGGGCCGCGACGGGCGCCTCGGGGCGTTCGGCGCGCACGAGGGCCGCCCCGTGTGCGAGAGCGGCGTTGAGACCCCCTCCCGGCACGTCCGGGACGACGCGGGCGCCCAGGGCCGCGAGCTCACGACCCGCCAGGGCGTCGTCCGTGACTACCGCCACATCCCGCACCGCCGGGCACGCCGTCGCGGCGGCCACGGTGTCCTGCGCGAACGCCAGGGCGAGGCCGGGGCGCAGGCCGTCCCCGGAGGCGGCGGCGAGCCTGCTCTTGGCGCGCGCCAGCGGTTTCAGGGGTATGACCAGGGTCCACTGCACGGGCGCTCCGTCCTTCTCGTCGCGCCCATTGTGACCTGCTGAAGGGTCGGGGCAGCGGGGGGTCCGAACGGTGCGGCGCACGGTGCCTCCACGCAGGGGCGGTGGCGGGAGACGGGTGGGCGTACGGTGTTCTCGACAGACAGACAGCCTGGGGCGACACTTGTGCGGCCGACCAGGTTCATGGAGGAAGGTGTCCGCGTGTCCCGCCGCAGAATCGGCTTCTGGTACCGCCTTGCGGCGGTCATCGCAAAACCGCCGCTCGTGGTTCTGTTCAAGCGGGACTGGCGTGGAATGGAACACATTCCGGACGACGGCGGATTCATCACGGCGGTGAATCACAACTCCCATATCGACCCGTTCTCGTACGCGCACTTCCAGTACAACACCGGACGGGTGCCGCGATTCCTGGCAAAGGACGGCCTTTTCAAAGGCGGCTTTGTCGCCAAAGTGATGAAGGGCACGGGTCAGATCCCGGTCTACCGCGAGACCACGAACGCGCTCGACGCCTTCCGTGCCGCGGTCGACGCCATCGAGCGCGGCGAGTGCGTCGCCTTCTACCCGGAAGGCACTCTCACCAGGGACCCCGACATGTGGCCGATGACGGCCAAGTCCGGTGCCGCGCGGGTCGCTCTGAAGACCAAGTGCCCGGTGATTCCCGTCGCACAGTGGGGCGCCAACCTCGCCCTGCCGCCGTACAGCAAGAAGCCCGCCTTCTTCCCGCGCAAGACCCTCCAGGTGAAGGCCGGGGCGCCCGTCGACCTGTCGCGCTTCTACGACAAGGAGCCGACGCCCGAGGTGCTGCGCGAGGTGACCGAGACCATCATGGCCGCGATCACCGAACTCCTGGAGGAGATCCGGGGCGAGAAGGCCCCCGAGACGCCGTACGACCCGCGCAGGGCCCGGCTCGAGCAACGACGCAAGGCCGCGGGCGGCAGCGCCGCGCAGAGCACCGCAGAGAGCACCTCGGAGGACAGCAAGTGACGAACCCCGTGAACTCGGCAGGCCCCGTTAAGGCCGCCGTCTTCGGAACGGGCTCCTGGGGTACGGCCTTCGGCATGGTGCTCGCCGACGCGGGGTGCGACGTCACCCTGTGGGGCCGTCGCGCCGAACTCGCCGACGCCGTCAACTCCACGCGGACCAACCCGGACTACCTCCCCGGCGTCGAACTCCCCGCGAACCTCAGGGCGACCACCGACCCGGCCGAGGCCGCCGCGGACGCCGACTTCACCGTGCTCGCCGTGCCCTCGCAGACCCTGCGCGGCAACCTCGCCGAGTGGGCTCCGCTGCTCGCCTCAGACACCGTGCTCGTCTCCCTCATGAAGGGCGTCGAACTCGGCTCCGCGATGCGGATGAGCGAGGTCGTCGAGGACGTCACGAAGGTCCCTGCGGACCGGATCGCCGTCGTCACCGGCCCCAATCTCGCCCGTGAGATCGCCGCGCGGCAGCCCGCCGCCGCCGTGGTCGCCTGCCGGGACGAGGCGGTCGCGCAGCGCCTCCAGACGGCCTGCCACACGGCGTACTTCCGCCCGTACACGAACACCGACGTGGTCGGCTGCGAGCTCGGCGGCGCCGTGAAGAACGTCATCGGTCTCGCCGTCGGCATCGCGGACGGCATGGGCCTCGGCGACAACGCCAAGGGCTCCCTCATCACGCGAGGCCTCGCGGAGACCACGCGCCTCGGCCTCGCCATGGGTGCCGACCCGCTGACGTTCTCCGGACTCGCGGGCCTGGGCGACCTGGTGGCCACCTGCTCATCGCCGCTCTCGCGCAACCACACCTTCGGCACCAACCTCGGCAAGGGCATGACCCTGGAGGAGACCATCGCGGTCACCAAGCAGACCGCCGAGGGCGTCAAGTCCTGTGAGTCCGTGCTGGATCTGGCGCGCAGGCACGGCGTCGACATGCCGATCACGGAGACCGTCGTCGGGATCGTGCACGAGGGAACGCCCCCGATGGTCGCCCTGAAGGAGCTCATGTCGCGCAGCGCCAAGCCCGAGCGCCGCTGACTGTTTTTGGGACAGCGGGTACTCTCGACGCGATATGAGCAGCGAGAACCTCCCCCAGAGCCCTGAGCCCCGCCCCGAGCCGAGCTCTGAGCAGCCGCTCCGCAAGCCGCGCGTGGCCGTCGTGTTCGGCGGCCGCAGCTCGGAGCACGGCATCTCCGTCGTCACGGCCGGCGCCGTGCTGCGTGCGATCGACCGGACCAAGTACGACGTCCTGCCGATCGGCATCACCACGGACGGCCGTTGGGCGCTGACCGCCGACGAGCCCGACCGGATGGCGATCGCCGACCGCCGGATGCCGAACGTGGCCGACCTCTCCGACTCCGTCGAGGGCGGCGTCGTGCTGCCCCTGGCCCCCGGCAACCGCGAGGTCGTCTACAGCGAGCCCGGCTCCGTGCCCAAGGCGCTCGGCGAGGTCGACGTCGTCTTCCCGATGCTGCACGGTCCCTACGGAGAGGACGGCACCCTCCAGGGGCTGCTCGAACTCTCCGGAGTGCCCTACGTCGGCTCCGGTGTCCTCGCCTCGGCCGTCGGCCAGGACAAGGACTACATGAAGCGGGTGTTCACGTCCTTCGGCCTGAACGTCGGCCCCTACCTGGTGATCCGCCCCCGCGAGTGGCGCCAGGACGAGGCGGGCGCCCGGCAGCGCATCGCGGACTTCGCCGGTGAGCACGGCTGGCCGCTGTTCATCAAGCCCGCGCGCGCGGGCTCGTCGATCGGCATCACGAAGGTCGACTCCTTCGAGGGGCTCGACGAGGCGATCGCCGAGGCGCAGCGCCACGACCCCAAGATCCTCGTCGAGGCGCTGCTGCGCGGCCGCGAGATCGAGTGCGGTGTCCTGGAGTTCGAGGACGGCCCGCGCGCGAGCGTCCCGGCCGAGATCCCGCCCGTGCAGGCGCACGATTACTACGACTTCGAGGCGAAGTACATCGACTCGACGCCCGGCATCGTGCCCGCCCCGCTGACGCCCGAGGAGACCGCCGAGATCCAGCGGCTCGCGGTCGACGCGTTCGATGCGGCGTCCTGCGAGGGCCTGGTGCGCGCGGACTTCTTCCTCACCGAGGACGGGCAGTTCGTGATCAACGAGATCAACACGATGCCGGGCTTCACGCCCATCTCGATGTACCCGCAGATGTGGGAGAAGAGCGGCGTCGGCTACGAGGAGCTGGTGGACCGCCTCATCCAGGCGGCGCTCAACCGCTCCACGGGACTGCGTTAGCGGCCGACCGGCCCGGCCGCGTCGCAGCCGTCAGGCGATCCTCCGGCGCGGTCAGGCGATCCCCTTGGGGATGGTCTTCTTGATGGGGGCGGCGAAGTCCGTGAGCGGGCCGAGGCCGTCCCCCGTCCGCTCCTCGGGCAGCTTCACCTCGACGTAGGCGAGGCGCGCCCCCGTGGTGAACGTGTACGAGCCGTCGTCGTTCTTCTGCAGGAGCCAGGCCACGCCGTTGACCTTCACGCCGTTCTTCTCGGCGTAAGCGGGATCGATCATCTCCGGGGGCCGCTCCACACCGCAGCGCAGTATGATCGCCGGGTCTCCCCACCCTGCGGTCAGCTCGGACGTGGGACCGGGGTCCGTGCGCTCAAGACCGTCGAGCTTCTTCGGGAGCTGCTTGTGCAGGTCCCGGCAGAGTCCCGCCGCCTTCGCGTCCGGGGACGGAACCACCACCGACGCCTCGTCGTCCGTAGATGAGCAGGCCGCTGTCGTGATCAACAGGGCGAGAGCGGACGTTCCTATGAGGCAGCGGCGCCGGAGGCGGGGGATGTTCACCGGGCCAGGGTAGACGGGGGCTACAAGTGCACGACCGGGCAGGTCAGAGTTCTGGTGATGCCATCCACCTGCTGGACCTTGGCGACCACCATGCGGCCGAGCTCGTCCACCGTGTCCGCCTGGGCGCGCACGATGACATCGTAGGGACCGGTCACGTCCTCGGCCTGGATCACTCCTGGGATCTTGCCGATCAGCTCGGCGACGGTCGACGCCTTGCCGACCTCTGTTTGGATCAGGATGTACGCCTGTACCACGGAACCTCCAGGGCGGCCACGAGGATCATGTGGGGGAGAAGGGACGCCACGGTACCGCGTCGCCGCTCGCCGCGGGGAGACCCGGGCGACCTGTGGCGCGCACATCGTGGTGGACGGACAACACAAGTTGACGGTCACGTAGACCGTACCGACGACAGAGACGGCTCGCGACCGGGGGCCGGGCAGCGTGAAAGGGCATGGTGAGACTCGGTGAAGGGAACCGTGGGCGAGTTGGGGGAGTTCGGGCTCATCAGAGAGCTCACCTCCCGGCTCACCTCCACTCCGGCCGTACGGCTCGGCCCTGGCGATGACGCCGCGGTCGTGTCCGCTCCGGACCGCAGGGTCGTGGCGAGCACCGACATCCTCCTGGAGGGGCGGCACTTCCGCAGGGACTGGTCCACGGCTTACGACGTGGGCCGCAAGGCCGCCGCGCAGAACCTCGCCGACATCGCGGCCATGGGCGCCGTGCCGACCGCGATCCTGCTCGGCCTGGTCGTTCCCGCCGAACTGCCCGCCAGCTGGCCGACCGAGCTGATGGACGGTCTCAGGGACGAGTGCCAGGTCGCGGGCGCGGCTGTCGTCGGCGGCGACGTCGTCCGCGGCGACACGATCACCGTCTCGATCACCGCGCTCGGTGATCTGCGCAACCACGAGCCGGTCACGCGCGCGGGTGCGCAGCCCGGCGATGTCGTCGCCGTCACGGGCTGGTTGGGCTGGTCCGCCGCAGGGCACGCGGTGCTCTCCCGCGGCTTCCGCTCGCCGCGCGCCTTCGTGGAGGCCCACCGCAGGCCCGAACCGCCGTACCACGCGGGCCCCGCGGCCGCCGGGCTCGGCGCGACCTCCATGACGGACGTGAGCGACGGGCTCATCGCCGACCTCGGGCACATCGCCGAGTCCAGCAAGGTGCGCATCGACATCCGCTCCGGAGACGTCGACGTGCCCTCGCAGATGAACGACATCGGCCAGGCCGTCGGCGTCGACCCGCTGCAGTGGGTGCTCAACGGCGGCGAGGACCACGCGATCGTGGCGACGTTCCCCGCGGACGTGAAGCTGCCCGCCCGCTGGAAGGTCATCGGCGAGGTCCTCAACCCCTCGGCGCTGCCCCAGGTGACCGTGGACGGCGCCCCGTGGACCAGCAAGGGCTGGGACCACTTCGGGGACAACGGAGACGCCGAGTGACCGCGCCGCCGCGGGTGCTCACCGTCGCGGGGTCCGACTCCGGGGGCGGCGCGGGCATCCAGGCCGACCTGAAGACGATGCTGGCCCTCGGCACGCACGGCATGAGCGTCATCACCGCCGTCACGGCGCAGAACTCCCTGGGCGTACAGGGCTTCTGGGAACTTCCGGTGGAGGCGGTGCGGGCCCAGTACCGCAGCGTCGTCGACGACATCGGCGTACAGGCCGTGAAGACCGGCATGCTCGCTTCGGCCGAACTGGTCGAGGCGGTCGCCGAGTTGATCGCGGGCACGGACGCGCCGGCCGTCGTCGACCCGGTCGGTGTCTCCAAGCACGGCGACTCGCTGCTCGCCGCCTCCGCGCTGGACTCCGTCCGTACGAAGCTGCTGCCGGTCGCCACGGTCGCGACGCCCAACCTCGACGAGGTGGCCCAACTGACCGGTGTCGAGGTCGAGTCCGAGGACGGTCTGCGGCGCGCGGCGGCAGCCGTCCTCGCGTACGGACCGAAGTGGGTGCTCATCAAGGGCGGCCATCTCCGCGGTGACGCCGTGGACTTGCTCACCGACGGCTCCGAGGAGCACGTGCTGCGCGCGCCGCGCCACGACAACCGCCACACGCACGGCACGGGCTGCACGCTCGCCGGCGCGATCGCCTCGCAGCTGGCGAAGGGGCAGAGCGTGCCGGAGGCCGTCGCGGCCGCCAAGGAGTACGTCACCGGGGCGATCGCCGCCGGATTCGCGCTCGGCGGCGGGATCGGCCCGGTGGATCACGGCTGGCGGTTCAGGGAGGCGTAGTCCCGCGCGGGCTGCCGCTGCCCCGGCGCGTAGTCCTTGAGCGCGAGGTCGCTCGCGGCCTTCTCCGTCAGCCTCTTGAAGAAGCCGGCCAGGAAGCGGGAGCTGAGCACGCGGTACGCCCGGTCGCGGCTGCGGATCTTCTTCTCGGTCGGTGGCGCGAGGAAGGGGCCCGTGTTGTCCGAGATCTTCTGGCAGCCCTTGGCATAGTCGTGGATCTCCGCCTCGTACGCGGCGAAGGCGACCCGGTGGTCGCCCCGCGCGGCCGCGAGCTCCCCGGCGAGGACGTACGCGCACACCAGCGCCGTGCCCGTTCCGATGCCGCCCATCGTGGCGCCGTACCCGGCGTCCCCGAGAAGGACCACGCGGCCCTTTGAGAGCCGGTCCACGTGGATCTGGGCGATGGCGTCGAAGTACAGGTCCTCGGCGCCCTCCAGGCCGTCCAGCGCCTTCGAGGCGTGCTTCCAGCCCATGCCCGCGAACCGCTCCGCGAGGATCTTCTTCTGCCGCGCGGTGTCGTGCCGGTCGAAGTCGAGCCGCTCGGACCGGAAGACCAGGCCGACGCCCGCCCTCTTCGGGTCGCCGTCGTAGTTGCTGAACATGACGGTACGGCCGGGCTCGCTGTAGAGGCGGGCGGTGCGGTCCAGGCCCAGGTGGTTGGGGACGTCGAAGCCCGCCACGTAGTAGCCCAGGAACCGCAGGTACCGCGACTCGTCGCCGAAGGCCAGGCGGCGTGTGTTGGAGTGCAGCCCGTCGGCGCCGACGACGAGGTCGAAGCGGCGGGGAACGCCGCGGTCGAAGGTCACGTCGACGCCTTCGGAGTCCTCGGTCAGCGAGGCGATGGAGTCTCCGAAGACGTACTCCACGCGGTCCTTGGTGCGCTCGTACAGGATCTTGGAGAGGTCGCCGCGGAAGATCTCCACGTCACCGCTCATCAGGAACGCGGGCAGATCCACCCGCTCCGTGTCGTCGGCCTCGACGATGGTCTGGCGGCCCATGTGCGTCTGCCTGCGGTGGACCTCGTCCCAGATCCCCATGCGCTGGAGCACGGTGCGGTGCACCTCGCCCCGGAAGTCGACGGCGAAGCCGCCCTCGCGCAGGGCGGGCGCCTTCTCCAGGACGGTGACGCGGGCTCCGTAGCGGGCCAGCCACAGGGCGAGGGCGGGGCCCGCGACGCTGGCGCCGGAGATCAGGACGTTCAGGTGGGTGAGGTTGTGGGTGGGGGGTTGTGGGGTGCTTGTCCGAGGGCTGCTTGTCCGACGGGCGCTCGTCTGAGAAGTACTTGTCCGACGGGTACTTGCCTGAGGAGTGCTTGCCTGAGGAGTGCTTGCCTGAGGAGTACTTGCCTGATGGGTACCTGTCTGAGGAGTGCTTGTCCGACGGGTGCCTGTCTGAGGAGCGCGCGTCTGCTTCGTCATGTCAGGAAGCCTCGGGGCGGCCGCTGACCGTACGCCTACCGTTCCCTTACCGCCGCTGACCGCAGGCTCCGACCCCGCTCGAAGGCCTTCTCGTACGCCTGGGGGGAGAGCCGCGCGCGGGCCGCCTCCTGGAGGGGTACGACATCGGGGTCGTCGGCGATCAAGGTGCCGCGCAGGCCATGGGCGGCGCCCAGGAGCAGGGCGGTCTCCTCCGGGTCGGTGGCGGTGGCCGCCAACGCCTCGGCGACCTCGGCCAGTTCACCGATCCCCGCGGTGAGGACGCCGGTGCCCGAGGCCTGCATGTCGGTGCCCGAAGCCAGCACGCGGGCCTGCTCGAACCAGTCGGCGGCTTCCCGCGCGCGGGACTCGGCGAGCGCGGTCCTGCCCAGGCCGACCAGGATCCGCACGCTCTCCGCGAGGCTGAACCAGTTGGCGGCGCACGCCTCCAGAGCCGCTTCGTAGTGCTCACGCGCGCGTGCCGTGTCGCCCGACAGACGGGCCACGTCCCCGAGTCCGCGCCGCGCGGTCGCCACCTTGTCGGGGACGCCCGTGGTGCGGGCGAGAGCGGCGGCGTGCGTGAAGTGGGCGGCGGCCTGATCGAGGTCGCCCTGGTGCAGCAGGACCGTTCCGCGCTGATGCAGCAGATCGGCGGTCTCCTCGGGGGCACTCAACTCCCGTACGTGTACGAGACCTTCGTCCAGCAGCCGCAGGGCGCGCTCCCGGTCGCCACGCCAGTCGGCGAACATTCCCAGCGGATCCAGGCAGTTGGCCATGCCCCAGCGGTCGCCGGTCGTACGGAAGCCCTCCAGGGCGCGGGCGAAGGCCGCCTCGGACGCGTCGGGGCGGCCCGTGAACAACTCCTGGAAGCCCTGGCCGATGTCGAGCAGGGCCACACCCCAGGGGTGGTCGCCGACCTGATCCCGCACCCGGTCCTCCATGGCACGCGCCGGCCCGCCCGCGATCGACCAGAGCACCACCAGGTACGGCAGCCGCAGGGGCCCTTCGAGAGCGGCGAGCAGGCTGTCCGCGCGCGTGAGGCGCTCCGGTTCGGCGGGGTCGTCGCCGGTCCCCGCGATCGTGTTGATCAGGCAGAGGACGTACTCCTCGGCGAGGCCCTCCGGCGGTTCGGTGCCCACCGCGTC
The DNA here is from genome assembly GCF_040647455.1 of Streptomyces sp. NPDC041068. NCBI lineage: Bacteria > Bacillati > Actinomycetota > Actinomycetes > Kitasatosporales > Streptomycetaceae > Streptomyces > Streptomyces sp. NPDC041068. Next base: position 127,833 of record NZ_JBEZCG010000019.1, on the reverse strand, counting down.
GAGGAGTTCGAGGGCGAGCGAGGTCCGCTCTCCGTAGAGGCCGCGCAGCCGCCAGAACCAGGAGAGCGCGGCCATCAGCCGGAGCCCGCCGAGCGGTTCGGTGCGGATCAGGTGGCGCAGTGCGGCGTCCAGGTTGCCCTGCTCGGCGCCGAGCAGGGCGAGCCAGGGCAGTTGCTCGCGCCCGCGCAGCCGTGGCTCTGCGCGCTCGGCGAGGAGCAGGAAGTGCGCGGCGTGCGCGGCCCGCAGGCGGTCCTCCTCGCCCGCGTCGGCCAGCTGCCGGGCGCAGAACGCGCGAATGGTCTGCAGCATGCCGTAGCGCCCGTCGGTCACTTCGAGGAACGACTTCTCCGCGAGGGAGGCGAGCAGGTCCTCCGGGTACGGGATCCCGCAGACGGCCTCCACGGCGTCGAGCGTGGCCCCCGAGGAGAACACCGTCAGACGGCGGGCCAGCTCCCGCTCCTCGTCGTCGAGCAGCTCCCAGCTCCACTCCACGACCGCGTGCAGGGTGCGGTGCCGGGGCGCCTTCGTGCGGTCGCCCCGCGACAGGAGCCGGAAGCGGTCGCCGAGGCGGGCGGCGAGCTCGTCCAGGGTGAGGGTGCGCAGCCGGGCGGCGGCCAGCTCGATGGCGAGCGGGAGGCCGTCGAGGGCGGCGCAGATCTCGGCGACGAGCCGGTCCCGGTGCTCGACGTCACGACTCTTGTCCCGGTCCCGGTCCCGGTCCATGTCCCCGTCCCGGTCCCGGTCCTTGTCCATGCCCTGGTCCCGGTCGCGGTCCATGCCCGTGTGTGCGTCCCGGTCCACCCCCGTTCGCATGTCCCGGTCCACGTCCACGCGCGCGTAGTGGTCGGCCAGGTCCGGACGTACGGCGGCAGCCCGGTCGGCGAAGAGCCGGGCCGCGGGCCCTGCGGCGAGCGGCGGCACCGGCCACAGGACCTCGCCCGTGATGCCGAGCCCCTCACGGCTGGTGGCCAGCACCCGCACGCCGGGGCAGGCCCCGAGCAGCAGCCCGGCGACCCGTGCCGCGTCGTCGACGAGGTGCTCGCAGTTGTCCAGGACGAGCAGCAGCTCACGGCCGCGCAGCGCGGACAGCAGCCGCTCGGTGGTGTCACCGCCCTGGGTGTGGAAACCGTCCCGTACGCCGAGGGCGGTGAGGATCGCGTACGTGACCCCGGCCCCGTCGGCGAGCGGCGCCAGCTCCACGTAACAGACGTCCGGCAGCGCACGGGCGGCCTCGACCGCGAGCCGCGTCTTGCCCGCGCCGCCCGGACCGGTGAGCGTGACAAGACGGGCCCCGGCCAGCAGGGCGCCGATCCTCGCGAGCTCGTCGGAGCGCCCGATGAACCGTGTCAGCTGCGCGGGCACGCCCCGCTGCCGGGCCGGCTCCTGGCCCTGGAGCAGCTCCAGGTGGAGTGCGGACAGCTCGGCGGAGGGATCGGCGCCGAGTTCGTCCGCGAGGGTGCGCCGCGCCTCCTCGTAGACGGTGAGGGCCTCGGCCGGGCGCCCGCCCGCGTGCAGCGCCCGCATCAGCTGCCCGTGGAGCCGCTCGCTCAGCGGGTGCCCGGCGATCAGCTCCCGCAGCTCCGGTACGAGCTCGGGGCCGCCGCCCAGCGCGAGATCCGCGTCGACGCGGTCCTGCGTGGCGGCCAGGCGCTGCTCTTCGAGGCGGGCGACGAGAGGCCCCGCGTCCGGCAGGTCGGCGAGGGCAGGGCCGCGCCACAGGCCGAGCGCTTCCCTCAGGAGTGCGGCGGCCCGCGGCTGGTCTCCGGAGCCGAGCGCCCGGCGCCCCTCGCGGGCCAGGCGTTCGAAGCGATGCAGGTCGACGTCCTCGGGGGAGACGGCGATGCGATAGCCGGTGGGGACCGCCTCGATCGCCGGGCCTGGGCCCAGGCGCTTGCGCAGCCGGGAGACCTGGGACTGCAGGGCGTTCGCGGCACCCGCGGGCGGCTCGTCCCCGTAGAGCCCCTCGGTCAGCCGCTCCACGGAGACGGCGCGGCCCGCGTCCAGGAGCAGCAGCGTGAGCAGCGCGCGGGGGCGGGGCCCGCCGGGGTCCAGGGGGGTGCCGTCGGGGGAGCGTACGTCGAGGGGGCCGAGGATGCCGAAGCGCATCCCCAAGATTCTGGCAGGCTCCACGCGCGCGTGGGGCGGGCGAGCGGGCATGCGAAGAAGGGCATACGGAAAGGGCATACGAAAAAGCCGGCTCCCCGAAGGGAACCGGCTGATTCAGCAACCAGCTAGGTGGCCGCGCTGGCGTCAGCGCGAGACCTTGCCGGCCTTGATGCACGAGGTGCAGGCGTTGAGGCGCTTCGGCGTCCCGCCGACCACGGCACGCACACGCTGGATGTTCGGGTTCCAGCGACGGGGCGTACGGCGGTGCGAGTGCGAGATGTTGTTGCCGAAGCCCGGCCCCTTGCCGCAGACGTCGCAGTTGGCAGCCACGGGTCACTCCAAAGACTTCAGATGCACTTACGGTTAAACCCGGCATGCCGGGATCAGTGCAATGATCGGAGTGGCGTTGCCAGGAGGAATGGCCCGATGCGTATCGGGCAACCGGAGCAGCATACAACGACTGCTTCGGTACAACGAAACTACCATGGCTCGCCCGGCCCCCGCCCCGGGGCCTCTGTTCACCCTGGGTCTACGCTGCGTCCATTCCGGATGGTCAAGGAGGCGAACAGGTGCCGCAGAACCTCGACGCGGTCGCGGTGCGCGCCTGGTGCCGACTGACTCTGGACGCGCTCGGCAGGGCCCGCGAGGAGATCGACTCCATCAACGTCTATCCGGTCGCGGACGGGGACACGGGGACGAATCTCTATCTGACCGTGGAATCCGCCTCACAGGCCGTCGACGCGGCGTTCACGGGCCATGAGCCCGCCCTGCCCTCCCTGGCCGAGACCGTGCGCGCGATGGCGCACGGAGCGCTCATCGGCGCCCGTGGGAACTCGGGCACGATCCTGTCGCAGCTGCTGCGGGGGATGGCCCAGGTCATGGGGGGACCGGAAGGCGGCCCCGAAGGCGAACCCGGGCGTGAGGCGGATCACGTCGACGGGCGGACCCTGGCCCTCGCGCTCCGACGGGCGGCGGACCTGGCCTACCAAGCCGTCGCGCACCCGGTCGAGGGCACCGTCCTGACGGTGGCGTCAGCGGCGGCGCGGGCCGCCGCTGACGCCGACGGCGACTGCGGGGCGGTCGCGCGGGCCGCGTACGAAGGAGCCTGCGCGGCCCTGGAGGCGACGCCCGGACAGCTCGCGGTCCTGGGCCGCGCGGGAGTGGTGGACGCCGGCGGGCGTGGACTCGTCGCGGTGCTCGGGGCGCTGGTGGGCGTCCTGTCGGGCGCGACAGTGGTCCTCAAGGGCGCCGAGGGCGGCCACGCACGCGTGGAGGCCGTCGAGTGCGAGGACCTGCAGGCGGACACAGGCGGCCCCGCCTTCGAGGTGATCTACCTCCTGGAGGCGGACGACACCGCCGTCGCCCGGCTGCGGAACCGGCTCGACCGGCTCGGCGACTCACTCGTCGTGGTCGGCGGCGACGGGCTCTGGAACGTCCACGTCCATGTCGACGACGCGGGCGCGGCCGTCGAGGCGGGCGTGGAGGCGGGCCGCCCGCACCGCATCCGCATCACGCACTTCGGAGCGGGCGACGCGCACGCCACCGCGCAGCCGCCCCGGGAACGTACGCAACGAGCCATCGTCGCCGTCGTGCCGGGCGAGGGCCTCGCCGGGCTCTACGGCGAGGCGGGGGCGACCATCGTGCCCGCGCGCGCGGGGGAGCCGCCCGCGAGCGGCGAGCTCGTCGACGCGATCCGGCGGGCGCACGCCCACGAGGTGGTGCTCCTGCCGAACGACGGCGAGCTGCGCCACACCGCGGCCGCCGCGGCGGAACAGGCGAGGACGGAGGGCGTGCGCGTCGCGCTGATCCCCACCCGCTCGGCGGTCCAGGGCATCGCTGCGCTCGCCGTGCACGAGCCGGAGCGCCGCTTCGACGAGGACGTCGTCGCCATGACGTCGGCGGCCGGCGCGACCCGGTACGGCGAACTGGCCGTCGCCGAGCGGCAGTCGTGGACCATGGCGGGCATCTGCCAGGCCGGGGACGTCCTCGGCCTGATCGACGGCGACGTCGCGGTGATCGGATCCGAAGTGGCGCCCACCGCCGTCTCGGTGCTCGACCGCATGCTGTCGGCGGGCGGCGAGATGGTCACGCTCGTGCTCGGCGACGACGTGCCCGAGACCGTCGCGGAGCACCTGGAGAAGCATGTGCGCGAGGCGTATCTGGCGGTCGACACCGTGGTCTACCGCGGTGGCCGCCAGTCGGCGCTGATGCTGATCGGGGTGGAGTAGAGCCGCGGTGAGCGGCGGATCCGGGACACGTACGCCGGATTGTCAGTGGCGTGGTGTGCAATGGATCTCGTGCCTGCGCTCGAAGAACCCCTGAAGAAAGTGGTCGGCCCCGCCACCGCGAAGGTGATGGCCGAGCACCTCGACCTGCACACGGTCGGCGACCTCCTGCACCATTACCCCCGGAAGTACGCGGAGCGGGGCGAGCTCACCCGCCTCGCCGAGCTCCCGCTGGACGAGCACGTCACGGTGGTCGCCCAGGTCGCGAGCGCACGCATCCTGAAGTTCAACGGCGGCAGGGGCCAGCGCCTGGAGGTCACGATCACGGACGGCAGCGGCCAGGTCCAGCTCGTCTTCTTCGGTCGTGGCATCCACAAGCCGCACAAGGACCTGCTGCCCGGCACCCGCGCGATGTTCGCCGGCAAGGTCTCGGTCTTCAACCGCAAGATGCAGCTGGCCCACCCGGCGTACGAACTGCTCAAGGGCGACGGCGACCAGGTGGGCGAGGCCGTGGGTTCCTGGGCCGGTGCCCTCCTGCCGATCTATCCGGCCACCGCCAAGCTGGAGTCCTGGAAGATCGCGAAGTCGGTCGACATGGTCCTGCCCAGCGCCCAGGAGGCCGTGGACCCGCTGCCGCCCGCCCTGCGCGACGGGCGCGGGCTCGTCCCGCTCACCGAGGCGCTCCTGAAGATCCACCGGCCGCACTCGAAGGCGGACATCGCCTCCGCCCGCGACCGCCTCAAGTGGGACGAGGCCTTCGTCCTCCAGGTCGCCCTGGCCCGGCGCCGGTATGCCGACGCACAGCTGCCCGCCGTCGCCCGCAGGCCCAAGGAGGGCGGCCTCCTCGACGCCTTCGACGCCAAGCTGCCCTTCACGCTCACCGAGGGGCAGCAGAAGGTCTCCAAGGAGATCTTCGACGACCTCGCCACCGAGCACCCGATGCACCGCCTCCTCCAGGGCGAGGTCGGCTCCGGCAAGACGATGGTGGCCCTGCGCGCCATGCTCGCCGTCGTGGACGCGGGCGGGCAGGCCGCGATGCTCGCGCCCACCGAAGTCCTCGCCCAGCAGCACCACCGCTCGATCGTGGAGATGATGGGCGAGCTCGCCGAGGGCGGGATGCTCGGCGGCGCCGAGCAGGCCACCAAGGTCACGCTGCTCACCGGCTCCATGGGCGCGGCGGCCCGCCGCCAGGCCCTGCTCGACCTGGTCACCGGCGAGGCCGGCATCGCCATCGGCACGCACGCGCTGATCGAGGACAAGGTCCAGTTCCACGACCTCGGCCTGGTCGTCGTCGACGAGCAGCACCGCTTCGGTGTCGAGCAGCGCGACGCCCTGCGCGGCAAGGGCAAGCAGCCCCCGCACCTCCTGGTCATGACGGCCACCCCCATTCCGCGCACGGTCGCGATGACGGTCTTCGGCGACCTGGAGACCTCCGTCCTCGACCAGCTCCCCGCGGGGCGCTCGCCGATCGCCAGCCATGTCGTCCCCGCCCAGGACAAGCCCCACTTCCTCGCCCGTGCGTGGGAGCGCGTGCGCGAGGAGGTGGAGAACGGCCACCAGGCGTACGTGGTCTGCCCCCGCATCGGCGACGAAGGGGACGACGAAGGGGCGCCCAAGAAGGGCAGGAAGAAGTCCGCAGAGGAGAAGGCGGAGGAGGCGGCCACCGCCGAGAAGCGGCCGCCGCTCGCCGTCATCGAGGTCGCCGAGCAGCTCGCGCGCGGCCCTCTGCAGGGCCTGAAGGTCGAGGTCCTGCACGGCCGCATGCAGCCCGACGACAAGGACGCGGTGATGCGCCGCTTCGCCGCGGGCGAGACTCAGGTCCTGGTCGCCACGACCGTCATCGAGGTCGGGGTCAACGTCCCGAACGCCACCGCCATGGTGATCATGGACGCGGACCGCTTCGGCGTCTCCCAGCTCCACCAGCTCCGCGGCCGCGTCGGCCGCGGCTCCGCCCCGGGCCTGTGCCTCCTGGTCACGGACATGCCCGAGGCCAGCCCGGCCCGAGGCCGCCTCGGCGCCGTCGCCTCGACGCTCGACGGCTTCGAGCTCTCCCGCATCGACCTGGAGCAGCGCCGCGAGGGCGACGTACTCGGCCAGGCCCAGTCCGGTGTCCGCTCCAGCCTGCGCATGCTCGCCGTCATCGACGACGAGGAGGTCATCGCGGCCGCCCGTGAGGAGGCCGTCGCGGTCGTCACCGAGGACCCCGACCTGGAGCACCTGCCCGCGCTGCGCACCGCCCTGGACGCCCTGCTCGACGCCGAGCGCGAGCAGTACCTCGACAAGGGCTGACGACCGTGCACGCCATATCGTGGGGTGAGCCCACCAACGTGGCGCATCCCCAGCAAGAAGGACTCAGATGACCCGCGTGATCGCCGGCGAGGCCGGCGGACGCCGCCTCGCCGTCCCGCCAGGGAACGGCACCCGCCCCACGTCCGACCGCGCGCGGGAGGGCCTGTTCTCCACCTGGCAGGCACTGCAGGGCACGCTCGACGGGGCACGCGTACTCGATCTGTACGCGGGATCCGGCGCCGTGGGCCTGGAGGCGCTGTCCCGCGGCGCCGCCCACACCCTGCTCGTCGAGGCGGACGCCAGGGCGGCACGCACCATCAGGGAGAACGTGAAGGCGGTGGGCCTGCCCGGCGCCGAGGTCAGAGCGGGCAAAGCCGCCCAGATCGTCCAGGCGGGGGCTCCCACCACCCCGTACGACCTGGTCTTTCTCGACCCTCCGTACGCCGTCGAAGATGACGATCTTCGAGAGATCCTCCTCACACTCCGCTCGGAACGCTGGCTCACGGACGACGCGCTCGTCACCGTTGAACGCAGTACAAGAGGCGGAGAATTCGGCTGGCCGGAGGGATTTGAACCCCTCAGGTCCCGTCGCTACGGCGAAGGGACGTTTTGGTACGGTCGCGCCGCCTCTACGTGCGACGACTCAGTGATCGCGCCATGACCGGACCGGAGAGCGAGGGACTCACGTTGCGCCGCGCCGTCTGTCCGGGGTCTTTCGACCCCATCACCAATGGACACCTCGACATCATCGCCCGCGCCTCCAAGCTGTACGACGTGGTGCACGTCGCGGTGATGATCAACCAGTCGAAGAAGGGCCTCTTCGAGATCGAGGAGCGGATCGAGCTGATCCGCCAGGTCACCGCCGACTTCGGCAACGTCGAGGTGGAGTCCTTCCACGGCCTCCTCGTCGACTTCTGCAAGCAGCGCGACATCCCGGCCATCGTCAAGGGCCTGCGCGCCGTCAGCGACTTCGACTACGAACTCCAGATGGCCCAGATGAACAACGGCCTCTCGGGCGTCGAGACCCTGTTCGTGCCGACGAATCCCACGTACAGCTTCCTCTCCTCCTCGCTGGTCAAGGAGGTCGCGGCCTGGGGCGGTGACGTCGCCCACCTGCTGCCGCCGCTGGTCCACGAGGCCCTGGTCGAACGCCTGGGCAAGAAGTGACCCCTGTGCGTACCTCCTGACAGTGCGTCACCCGGTGTCGGGCGGGCGGCCGGTGGCCTTACAGTCGTCCCGTCCGTCTCCCAACCAGCTGTAGAGAGTGGCGAGCCATCGGTGGACGTGCAGAAGAAGCTCGACGACATCGTCGAGGCGATCGGCAGCGCCCGGTCCATGCCCATGTCGGCCTCGTGCGTGGTCAACCGCGCCGATCTGCTCTCGATGCTCGAAGAGGTCAGGCAGGCCCTGCCCGGCTCCCTGGCCCAGGCCCAGGAGCTCATCGGCGGCCGTGAGCAGATGGTCGAGCAGGCCCGCCAGGAGGCGGAGCGGATCATCGAGACCGCGCACGCCGAGCGCGGCTCCCTGATCTCCGACACGGAGGTCGCCCGCCGCTCCCAGGGCGAGGCCGAACGCATCCTCGCCGAGGCCCGCCAGGCCGCCGAAGAGGTCCGCGTCGAGGCCGACGACTACGTGGACAGCAAGCTCGCCAACTTCGAGGTCGTCCTCACCAAGACCCTCGGCTCCGTCGGACGCGGCCGCGAGAAGCTCCTCGGCACCGGACCCGGCCTCGACGAACAGGGCTACGAGGACGAGGACGCCCCCGAGCGCAGCCACGACCCCGAGACCCTGCGCCGCAACGCCGACGCGTACGTCGACGCCAAGCTCGGCGCCTTCGAGGCGGTCCTCGCCAAGACCCTGGAGGCGGTCGGCAAGGGCCGCCAGACCCTGCACGGCCGCGCCCCCGCCGACGAGCTCGGCAGCCTCTCGGAGGGCGCCGCCACCCAGGGGCACACCACCGACGCCGAGTACCTCGCGGACCTCGCGGGCCCCACGCCCGCCGCGGAGCCCGCCGCCCCGCAGCAGCCGGCCCAGGCCCCGCCGATCCCGGCCCAGCAGCCGTACGCGCCGCCGCAGCAGCAGCCCGACCCGTACGGGTACCAGCAGCAGGACCAGTACGCGTACCAGCAGCAGGCCTATGGCCAGCAGGACCCGTACGCCGCGTACCAGCAGCAGGATCAGTACGGGTACCAGCAGGGCTACGAGCAGCAGCCGCAGTACCAGGCCCCCGCGCCCGCGGCGCTCGAGGAGACCAGCCTCTTCGACACGACCATGATCAGCGCCGAGCAGCTGCGCCAGTACGAGCAGGGGCGCTAGGGGCGCATCGGGGCCGGATTGGGCCGAGAGCGAATGGTCAAGTATCCTGGCTCTTCGGTCGCGCATACGTCCGCGACTTCGGCTGCCCACCCAAGCCTCATTTCTGCGGCATCAGTGCGGCGGCCCTCCTATGGACCTCCAGGATTCGAAAGCAGGAAAAGCCCTGAGCACGCGCCTCGACCACCGCAACCCCCTCGTGTTCGACACACACGAGCTGGGTCGGCGTCCCGGTGCCATGCAGCGGCTGACCCGCGAGATCGAGGCACCGGCTTCGCCGGCGTCCTTCGGCATCGAAGGCGTCATCGGGGTGCCGCAGGGCGCCCCGGTCGAGCTGGAGATCCGCCTTGAGTCGGTCATGGAAGGGGTGCTTGTCACAGGCACCGCCCGTGCATCGGCCGAGGGGGAGTGCGTAAGGTGTCTGGAGCCGCTCGAGCTGGAGCTCGACGCGGACTTCCAGGAGATGTTCTCGTACCCTGACGCCGACGACCGGGGCCGCACCGCGGAACCGGCCGACGACGCCGAGGAAGACGAGGACAGGCTCTTTCTCGAGGACGGCATGTTCGACCTCGAGCCTGTGCTGCGTGATGCGGTGGTGCTCGCACTGCCGATGCAGCCGGTGTGCCAGGACGACTGTCCGGGCCTGTGCTCCCAGTGCGGGGTGCGGCTCGCGGACGACCCGGACCACCACCATGACGCCGTCGACATCCGTTGGGCGGCTTTGCAGGGACTCGCTGGCACCATCCAGGACGGCGAGAAGGACGAGATGAGCGGCGCCGAAGCGGAAGCGGGCGTCGACGAGAAGCAGGAGAAGTAGCCGTGGCTGTTCCGAAGCGGAAGATGTCGCGCAGCAACACGCGCCACCGCCGGTCGCAGTGGAAGGCTGCGGTCCCCACCCTGGTTTCGTGTGAGCGTTGCCAGGAGCCCAAGCAGCAGCACATCGCGTGCCCGAGCTGCGGCACCTACAACAAGCGCCAGGTCCTCGAGGTCTGAGCGGCTGGTGAGAGGCACCGTGTCTAGCCCCAAGAAGGCGGAAGACGCCAAGAAACTGGCGGAGACAACGGCCTCGTCCCACACGCTTCTGGAAGGGCGGCTCGGGTACAAGCTCGAGTCCGCCCTTCTGGTGCGCGCGCTGACCCACCGTTCGTACGCGTACGAGAACGGCGGCCTGCCGACGAACGAGCGCCTGGAGTTCCTCGGGGACTCCGTGCTCGGCCTCGTCGTCACGGACACGCTGTACCGCACCCACCCCGACCTGCCCGAAGGCCAGCTGGCCAAGTTGCGGGCCGCGGTGGTCAATTCGCGTGCGCTTGCGGAGGTCAGCCGTGGCCTCGAACTGGGCTCCTTCATCCGGCTCGGCCGGGGCGAAGAGGGCACCGGAGGCCGGGACAAGGCATCCATCCTCGCCGACACCCTCGAAGCGGTGATCGGCGCGGTCTATCTGGACCAGGGTCTGGACGCGGCGGGCGAGCTGGTGCACCGGCTCTTCGACCCGCTGATCGAGAAGTCCTCGAACCTGGGTGCGGGCCTGGACTGGAAGACCAGTCTCCAGGAGCTCACCGCGACGGAGAGCCTCGGCGTGCCCGAGTACCTCGTCTCGGAGAGCGGACCCGACCACGAGAAGACCTTTACTGCTGCCGCCCGCGTCGGAGGCGTCTCGTACGGCACCGGCACCGGCCGCAGCAAGAAGGAAGCGGAGCAGCAGGCCGCCGAGTCCGCGTGGCGCGCGATCCGTGCCGCCGCGGACGAGCGGGCGAAGGCGGCGGAGGCCGCCGCTGCCGCGCAGTCCGAGGGGACCGCCGACACCCCCTCGGCCTGACGCCGCATATCCTTTGATGCCGGTCGCCCCTTCGGGGGCGGCCGGCATCTGTGCTGGAGGAGACCATGCCCGAGTTGCCCGAAGTCGAAGTCGTCCGCCGTGGCCTGGAGCGCTGGGTCAGCGGTCGCGTCGTCACCGATGTGCAGGTGCTGCATCCGCGTGCGGTGCGGCGGCACGTCGCGGGCGGCGAGGACTTCGGCGCCCGGCTCAAGGGGCACCGGATCGGGCTCGCCCAGCGGCGCGGCAAGTATCTGTGGCTGCCGCTCGCCGACTCCGCGCAGTCCGTCCTCGCCCATCTGGGCATGAGCGGTCAGCTTCTCGTGCAGCCCCAAGAGGCGCCGGACGAGCGGCACTTGAGGATCCGCGTGCGGTTCGCGGACGCGCAGGGCACCGAGCTGCGCTTCGTCGACCAGCGCACCTTCGGCGGGCTCTCGCTGCACGACACCACCGCCGACGGACTCCCCGACGTCATCGCGCACATCGCGCGCGACCCCCTCGACGACGCGTTCGACGACGCGGCCTTCCATCTCGCGCTGCGCGCCCGTCGTACGACGATCAAGCGGGCGCTGCTCGACCAGTCGCTGATCAGCGGCGTCGGCAACATCTATGCGGACGAGGCCCTTTGGCGCTCGAAGCTGCACTACGAACGGCCCACCGGCGCCTTCACGCGCCCGCGCACGGCCGAACTCCTGGGCCACGTACGGGATGTGATGAACGCGGCCCTGGCCGTCGGCGGCACCACCTTCGACAGCCTCTACGTCAATGTGAACGGCGAATCGGGCTACTTCGACCGGTCGTTGGACGCCTACGGCCGTGAGAACGAGCCGTGCCACCGCTGCGGAACCCCGATCCGCCGGCGCCCCTGGATGAACCGGTCCAGCTATTTCTGCCCGCGCTGTCAGAGGGCGCCGCGCGCCTCGTCGTAGCGCTCCTGGGCCGTGAGGACCTCGTCCTGCCGGGCCTCCACGAAGCGGATCAGCGTCAGCAGGCGCTCGGCGATCTCGTGTCCCAGCGGGGTGAGGCGGTAATCCACGCGCGGCGGGTTGGTCGGCTGCGCGTCGCGGTGCACCAGGCCGTCGCGCTCCAGCGCGTGCAGGGTCTGGGACAGCATCTTCTCGCTCACGCCGTCGACGCGGCGGCGCAGTTCGTTGAAGCGGAACGTGCCGTCGTGCAGCGCGCCGAGGGTGAGCGCCCCCCAGCGTCCTGTGACGTGCTCCAGCGTGCTCCGCGACGGGCACTGCCGGGAGAACACGTCGTACGCCATGTCCGTGGAATCCATGCAGACACCATACTCCCGCGCAGCGCTCACCAGCGGGTTGCGCTAACCAAAAGTTAGTGCTTTCCTTCTTCTCGTGCCCGCCGGGCCTCCGGCGATCCCACAGGCATGACCTCTCACAGCTGTGACCTCCCACAGCCATGACCTCACGAGGAGTACGCCCGTCATGACCAGCCCCGTTGTCGCCATCGCCTACCACTCCGGCTACGGCCACACCGCCGTCGTCGCCGAGGCCGTCCGTGCCGGTGCCGCCGATGCCGGCGCCACCGCTCACCTGATCAAGGTCGACGAGATCACCGAGGCCCAGTGGGAGCTGCTCGACGCCGCCGACGCGATCGTCTTCGGCTCGCCCACCTACATGGGCACCGCTTCCGGCGCCTTCCATGTCTTCGCCGAGGCCACGTCCAAGCGCTGGTTCGCCAAGGCCTGGCACGACAAGCTGGCCGCCGGGTTCACCAACTCCGGTTCCAAGAGCGGCGACAAGCTGCACACCCTGCAGTTCTTCCAGACGCTCGCGGCGCAGCACGCCATGCACTGGGTGAACCTCGGCCTGACGCCGGGCTGGAACTCCACCACGGGTTCGGAGAACGACCTCAACCGACTGGGCTTCTTCTCCGGAGCCGCCGCCCAGACCAACTCCGACGAGGGTCCGGAGGGCGTGCACAAGGCGGACATCGCCACGGCCGAACACCTCGGCCGCCGCGTCACCGAGACGACGCGGGTCTTCCTCGCGGGCCGGGCGGCCGTCGCGGCCTGACCCCGCGCCGCCCGGGGCGGTCCCTCAGAAGCCGAAGTCCTGCGTCCACCACGGGCCGCCCTGCGCGAAGTGCGCGCCGACGCCCAGGGTCTTGTAGTCGCAGTTGAGGATGTTGGCGCGGTGGCCCGGACTGTTCATCCAGGCGTCCATCACGGACTGGGCGTTGGCCTGCCCGCGGGCTATGTTCTCGCCGCCCAGGTCCGAGATGCCCGCCTTCTCGGCGCGGTCCCACGGCGTCGCGCCGTCCGGGTCGGTGTGGTCGAAGAAGTCCCGCTCGGCCATGTCGGAGCTGAACTGCCCGGCCAGCGCGGCGAGCCGGTCGTCCGCCCGCAAGGGCCGGCAGCCCGCCTTGGCGCGCTCCTGGTTGACCAGCGTGAGCACCGCGGCCTCGGCCGCGCTCTCGTCGGACGGCGACTGCGGGCTCGCCGCGGGAGCCTTGGGCTTCTCCTTCTGCGTACGAGAGGGACTCGGCGTCGACTTCTTCTCGTCGGCCTCCGGCTTCGGAGCCGGTGAGGACGGCTTCTCCGAGGGCGTCTTCGACGGCTTCGGGTCGGCCTTCGACGGAGTCGGGGCGGGCGCCTCGGAGCGGCCCGTGCCACGGCTGGGCGACGGCTCACCGCGGTCGGCGGTGCCGTCGGCGCCGCCCTGCGGGTCCACCTCGGTCGGGGAGCCCGCGGAGCGCACCTGCCCCGGGTCGTCGCTGCCGAGCCGGTAGGTGTCGGCGCCGGGCACCAGGCCCGAGGCGACCGCGACGGCACCCATCGCGACGGCGGCGGAGACACCGAGCAGGCCCGTGCGGACCGGGGCGGAGGCGCGGCCCTTGCGGCGGTGCGACACCGTCCCCGGGTGGATCTCAGGGGTGGCGGCGGCGCGGCCGGCGCCGGAGCGTCGGTGGCGTCCCATCTCCTGGCCTTTCGTCCTTACGATCAACGTGACTCACCCATACGGGTGAGGCTCATCGAGTCCGGACTGTACGCGATGGCGCATGGGGGCGAAGTGCTCCGAGAGCAATTGGCCGGTTAGCGTGCAGCCATGAACGAAGACGTACGACTCACCGCCTGGGTGCGAGGACGCGTGCAGGCTGTGGGTTTCCGCTGGTTCACGCGGGCCAAGGCCCTCGAGATCGGCAGCCTGAGTGGTTTTGCTCTCAATCTGGAGGACGGCCGGGTGCAGGTCGTCGCCGAGGGCCCCCGTGCCGGCTGTCAGGAACTGCTCGACTGGCTTCGCGAGGGCGACACACCCGGACGGGTCGACGGGGTCACCGAGATCTGGGACACACCACGTGGCATATACGAGACCTTCGCCATTCGCTGACTCCGACCCGGACGGACGCGGCGGGACGGGGGCCGCCGCGTGCCGGTACATGTGTCCCGGGCAACTGTCTGAGGCAGAAAAGACCTGGTGGTTGCCAAGAACGGCTTGCCGTGGCAGGCTCCGCAGGTAAGGATGATCTCCACGCCCCCAGGGCCCCGAAGGAGAAGCAGCGCCGCCCGTTCCGAGGCCGCGCGCCCCCGGGTCGCCCGCCAATACGGGGTGTGATCGTGTTGACCGTCAAACTTTTTGGTGAGACTCTGGAAGCCCCGCGCACCTTAGCTGTTTGGCATGTGAGAACGGCCAGCAAGACCCAGCGAAACAAAGAGTGCCAAGCACCGCGGGTGCGATTCCCTCACGACCCACACCGCTTCGGTCGGTCACTCAGTGTGGAGGACCATCCATCATGGCAAAGGCGCTTCTCGGTTACGTCGGCGGCAGCGACCCGCGACTCCTCGCCGAGATGCGACGGCTCCAGCAGCGCGTCCAGGACCTCGAATCCGAGCTCGTTCGGATCCAGGCCGAGAACGACGCGCTGGCGGCTGCCGCTTCTCACGAATCGCTCCTGGAGAGCATCGACGTACCCCAGGCGGAGCCTGCGCTCACCTGACCACTACTTGATCCAGTACGTACCAGGGCCTTCCAGCAAAGGCGCCTCGTAGTAAGCAAGTGGTCGGGCTGCCCGTGTCAGCCGCTTGTCTCCAGATCTGCAAGGGACGCTTCGGCGTCCCTTCTTTCTTTGCCCCGGCGTACGCTGCTGTCTTTACCGTCTGATGTGCCCTGCATCTTCATGGGTGAAACGGTCAGTGAAAGGTAGAGTCCGACGGCGTGCATCTCAAGGCCCTGACCCTGCGCGGCTTCAAGTCCTTCGCGTCAGCCACGACACTGAAGTTCGAGCCGGGCATCACCTGCGTCGTCGGACCGAACGGCTCCGGCAAGTCCAATGTCGTGGACGCGCTCAGCTGGGTCATGGGCGAACAGGGCGCCAAGTCGCTGCGCGGCGGCAAGATGGAGGACGTCATCTTCGCCGGCACCACCGGGCGGCCGCCGCTCGGCCGGGCCGAGGTGTCCCTCACCATCGACAACTCCGACGGCGCGCTGCCCATCGAGTACGCCGAAGTCACCATCACGCGGATCATGTTCCGCAACGGCGGCAGCGAGTACCAGATCAACGGCGACACCTGCCGCCTCCTCGACATCCAGGAACTGCTCTCCGACTCCGGCATCGGACGCGAGATGCACGTCATCGTCGGACAGGGACAGCTGGACGGGGTGCTGCACGCCGACCCGATGGGGCGGCGTGCCTTCATCGAGGAGGCCGCGGGCGTCCTCAAGCACCGCAAGCGCAAAGAGAAGGCGCTGCGCAAGCTCGACGCGATGCAGGCCAACCTCGCGCGCGTACAGGATCTGACCGACGAGCTGCGGCGCCAGCTCAAGCCGCTGGGCCGACAGGCCGCCGTGGCGCGCAGGGCCGCCGTCATCCAGGCCGATCTGCGCGACGCCCGGCTGCGGCTCCTCGCCGACGACCTCGTACGGCTGCGTGAGGCGCTGAACGCCGAGGTCGCCGACGAGGCCGCGCTCAAGGAACGCAAGGAGAGCGCCGAGGCCGAGCTGAAGGTCGCCCTGCAGCGCGAGGCGCAGCTGGAGGACGAGGTGCGGCGCCTGACGCCGCGGCTGCAGCGGGCCCAGCAGACCTGGTACGAGCTGTCGCAGCTGGCCGAGCGGGTGCGCGGCACCGTCTCGCTGGCCGACGCCCGGGTCAAGAGCGCCACCGCCGCGCCGCCCGAGGAGCGGCGCGGGCGCGACCCGGAGGACATGGAGCGCGAGGCCGCCCGGATCCGGGAGCAGGAGGCCGAGCTGACGGCCGCGCTCGAAGCGGCCGAGCACGCCCTGGACGACACGGTGGCCCACCGGGCCGATCTGGAACGGCAGTTGGCGGTCGAGGAGCGGCGGCTCAAGGACGTGGCGCGGGCCATCGCCGACCGGCGCGAAGGGCTCGCGCGTCTCGGCGGGCAGGTCAACGCGGCCCGTTCACGCGCCGCCTCCGCCCAGGCCGAGATCGACCGGCTCGCCCTCGCGCGGGACGAGGCCGCCGAGCGCGCGGTCGCGGCCCAGGAGGAGTACGAGCAGCTCAAGGCCGAGGTCGACGGGCTCGACGCGGACGACGCGGAGCTCGGGGAGCGGCACGACGCGGCGAAGCGGGACCTCGCCGAGGCCGAGGCCGCGCTCACCGCCGCCCGGGAGGCGGCCACCGCGGCCGAGCGCAAGCGGGCGGCCGTCGCAGCCCGGCACGACGCCCTCGCGCTCGGGCTGCGGCGCAAGGACGGCACCGGCGCGCTGGTCTCGGCCAAGGACCAGCTCGCGGGGCTGCTCGGTCCTGCCGCCGCCCTGCTCACCGTCGCGCCCGGCTACGAGGTGCAGGTGGCGGCGGCGCTCGGCGCGGGTGCCGACGCCATCGCCGTGAACGGTCCCGGCACGGCCGCCGAGGCCATCCGGCTGCTGCGCAAGCAGGACGCCGGGCGGGCGGCACTGATCCTTGCCGGCGCCCCCGACGACGTACAGCCGGAGAGCGCCGAGGGTCCGCCGTACGTCGCCGATCTCGTGCGGGGGCCCGACGAGCTGATGCCCGCCGTGCGCAGGCTGCTGCGCGGGATCGTCGCCGTGGGGACGCTGGAGGACGCCGAGGATCTCGTCTACGCGCACCCGGAGTTGACCGCCGTCACCGCCGAAGGGGATCTGCTCGGGGCGCACTTCGCGCACGGCGGGTCCGCGGGGGCGCCCAGCCTGCTCGAAGTGCAGGCCTCCGTCGACGAGGCCGCCGTCGAGCTGGAACAACTCGCCTCCCAGTGCGAGGAGTTGGCCGAGGCGCAGCGGGTCGCCGCTGAGCGGCGCAAGGAAAGTGCCGCGCTGGTCGAGGAGTTGGGGGAGCGGCGCAGGGCCGCCGACCGGGAGAAGTCGTCCGTCGCCCAGCAGTTGGGGCGGCTCGCCGGGCAGGCGCGGGGCGCCACCGGGGAGGCGGAACGGTCCGCCACCGCTGCCGCCAAGGCCCAGGAGGCGCTGGACCGGGCGGTCGAGGAGGCCGAGGAACTGGCCGAACGCCTTGCCGTGGCGGAGGAGGCGCCGACCGAGGAGGAGCCCGACACCTCGGTGCGCGACCGCCTCGCCGCCGACGGTGCCAACGCCCGGCAGACCGAGATGGAGGCGAGGCTCCAGGCGCGTACGCACGAGGAGCGGGTGAAGGGGCTCGCGGGCCGTGCCGACTCCCTCGACCGGGCCGCGCGCGCCGAACGTGAGGCACGCGCGCGTGCCGAGCAGCGCAAGGCGCGCCTTCGCCACGAGGCGGCGGTCGCCGAGGCCGTCGCGTCCGGCGGGCGCCAGCTGCTCGCCCACGTCGAGGTCTCCCTGGTCCGCGCCCAGGAGGAACGTGCCGCCGCCGAGCGCGCCAAGGAGGTGCGGGAGCGGGACCTGGGCGTCGCGCGGGGCCAGGGCCGCGATCTCAAGACCGAGCTCGACAAGTTGACGGATTCGGTCCACCGCGGCGAGGTACTCGGTGCCGAGAAGCGGCTGCGGATCGAGCAGCTGGAGACCAAGGCACTGGAGGAGCTCGGTGTGGAGCCGGCGGGACTCGTGGCCGACTACGGCCCCGATCAGCCCGTGCCGCCCTCGCCCCCCGCCGAGGGCGAGGAGCTGCCCGACGACCCCCAGCACCCGCGCAACAGGCCGGTGCCGTTCGTCCGCGGCGAGCAGGAGAAGCGGCTCAAGTCAGCCGAACGGGCGTATCAGCAGCTCGGAAAAGTGAACCCGCTGGCCCTTGAGGAGTTCGCGGCGCTGGAGGAACGGCACAAGTTCCTGAGCGAGCAGCTGGAAGACCTGAAGAAGACGAGGGCCGATCTCCTCCAGGTGGTCAAGGAGGTCGACGAGCGCGTCGAGCAGGTCTTCACCGAGGCCTACTACGACACGGCCCGGGAGTTCGAGGGCGTCTTCTCGCGGCTCTTCCCCGGCGGCGAGGGGCGGCTGATCCTGACCGATCCCGACAACATGCTCACCACGGGCGTCGACGTCGAGGCCCGTCCGCCGGGCAAGAAGGTCAAGCGGCTCTCGCTGCTTTCGGGTGGTGAGCGGTCGCTGACGGCCGTGGCGCTGCTCGTCTCGATCTTCAAGGCGCGGCCCAGCCCGTTCTATGTGATGGACGAGGTCGAGGCGGCGCTCGACGACACCAACCTGCAGCGGCTCATCCGCATCATGCAGGAGCTGCAGGAGGCCTCGCAGCTCATCGTGATCACGCACCAGAAGCGCACGATGGAGGTCGCCGACGCGCTGTACGGCGTCTCCATGCAAGGCGACGGCGTCTCCAAGGTCATCAGCCAGCGGCTCCGCTAGCGGGTCGGCGCGCAGCACCGCGCGCATCGTGGTGCACCACTTCAAGAGTTCAAGACTTGAACGTACATAGCCTCACGCTGCTCTTAAATTCACAGCAGTCCATCTATTGACTTCGAAACTTGAAGGCATAGTCTCTGCAACGTTGCTTTTACCTTCAGGTGGTGGGCGGCGTGAAGTTGTGCGCCACTTGAAGAGCTCGCCCCCACCCCCGGCAACGCTGCCGGTGGCCCGAGGAGTACACGTGACCAGCACATCGCAGGCGCCTCAGTCCGGAGCCAGAGAGGCCCAGCCGGACCATCTCGGCCATGTCATCTTCATTACGGCGGCCGCCGCGATGGGTGGCTTCCTCTTCGGCTACGACAGTTCGGTGATCAACGGCGCGACCGTCGCCATCCAGCACCGCTTCGACGTCGACGCCAACATGCTCGGCTGGATCATCGCCACCGCGCTGCTCGGCTGTGCCGTCGGTGCCGCGGTCGCCGGTCGCATCGCCGACCGCATCGGCCGCATCCGCTGCATGCAGATCGCCGCCGTCCTCTTCGCGGCCAGTGCCATCGGTTCGGCCCTGCCCTTCGCGGCCTGGGACCTGACGGTGTGGCGCCTCATCGGCGGCATCGGCATCGGCATGGCCTCGGTGATCGGCCCGGCGTACATCGCCGAGGTCGCGCCGCCCGCCTACCGCGGCCGGCTCGCCTCGTTCCAGCAGGCCGCGATCGTCATCGGCATCGCCGTCTCCCAGCTGGTCAACTGGGGCATCCTGAACATGGCCGACGGCGACCAGCGCGGCAAGCTGATGGGCCTGGAGGCCTGGCAGTGGATGCTCGGCGTCATGGTCATCCCGGCCGTCCTCTACGGCCTGCTGTCCTTCATCATCCCGGAGTCCCCGCGCTTCCTGATCTCGGTCGGCCGGGACGTCGAGGCCAAGAAGGTGCTCGGCGAGGTCGAGGGCACCGCCATCGACCTGGACGCGCGCGTCGCCGAGATCGAGGCGGGCATGCGCAGCGAGCACAAGCCGTCGTTCAAGGACCTGCTCGGCAAGGTCGGCTTCCTGCCGATCGTCTGGATCGGCATCGGGCTCTCGGTCTTCCAGCAGCTCGTCGGCATCAACGTGATCTTCTACTACTCGAACCAGCTGTGGCAGTCGATCGGCAAGGACCCGTCCAGCTCGTTCCTGTACTCGTTCGAGACGTCGATCGTGAACATCATCGGTACGGTCATCGCGATGATCTTCGTCGACCGCATCGGCCGCAAGCCGCTGGCGATCATCGGTTCCGCGGGCATGGCGGCGGCGCTGTTCACCATGGCGTGGGCGTTCTCGTACAAGACCGGCTCCGGTGACACCGTCTCGCTGCCGAACGCGCAGGGCCTGACCGCGATCATCGCCGCCAACGCCTTCGTGCTCTTCTTCGCCCTGTCCTGGGGTGTGGTCGTCTGGGTGCTGCTCGGCGAGATCTTCCCGAACCGCATCCGTGCCGCCGCGCTCGGTGTGGCCGCGGCCGCCCAGTGGCTCGCCAACTTCGCGATCACCAAGACCTTCCCGAGCATGTCCGAGTGGTCCCTGACCGGCTCGTACATCATTTACGGCGCCTTCGCGGCGCTCTCGATCCCCTTCGTCATGAAGTTCGTCAAGGAGACGAAGGGCAAGGCCCTGGAGGAGATGGGCTAAAACCCCGCTGCCCCCTCCTCATCAGGAAGCTGCCCCGGCTGAAGGACTCGTGCTCACTTGTCCTTCAGCCGGGGCAGTACGTTTTCGCAGAAGTGGTGCAGGCTGCGCCAGCCCTCGTCGACGGGCATGCCGCCGACGAGCGGGTGCAGGATGAGGCTGCCGACGTCTCCCTTGGCGTACGTCACGCACTCCTCGGGCGTCAGGACGCGGTACACGCCCTCGGCGCGCAGCTCGTCGACCGTGGTGGCCCCCGACTTCACCGCCGAGTGGATGTCCTTGTTCTGCCAGGAGGCGTACGTGCGGGCCTCGTGCAGGAAGTGCTCGCCGTGCTCGGCCCAGGTGCGGTCAGGGTCGTCGGCGATGTGCAGGAGCGGGGTCTCGGCGGCGGGCATCATCGTCCAGCCCTGTGTGCCGTGCTCCGCGAGCTGCGCGGTGTAGTACGCCTCCAGGTCGGGCAGGTGGGCGCTCGGGAAGAACGGCAGGCCGAGCCGGGCCGCGCGCCGCGCCGCCGCCTTCGACGAGCCGCCGACAAGCAGCATCGGGTGCGGCTGGGTGAACGGGCGCGGGGTGATGCGCACCGTGCGGCCGCGGAAGGCGAAGGGCTCGCCCGTCCAGGCCGCGAGCAGCGTCTCGAGGAGCTCGTCCTGGAGCTTGCCGCGCAGCTTCCAGTCGACGCCCGACTGCTCGTACTCCTCGGGCCGGTAGCCGATGCCCGCCACGGTGACCAGACGGCCGCCGCTCAGCAGGTCGAGTACGGCGATGTCCTCGGCGAGCCGCAGCGGGTCGTGCAGCGGGCCGATGATCGCGGACACCGTCACCGCGATGCGCCGGCTCGCGCCGAAGACGGCACCCGCGAACGTGAAGGGCGAGGAGATCCAGCTGTTCTCCGCGCCGTGGTGCTCCTCCGTCTGGATGGTGGAGATGCCGCGGTCGTCCGCGTAGGCGGCCATCTCCAGGGCGGCCTTGTAGCGCTCGCTCAACGAGGCGGGTGTCGCCGCGGGATCGACGAGGTTGAAACGTACGACTGTGGCGGGCATGCAAACGTCCCCCTTCACCGTGCGTGGGCGGCGAAGGGGGACGTTAGTTGACGTGGTGTCAGATGGATAGCCTCGTACGGAAGTTGGAGTGCTCCGTACCGAAGATGGCGCGGATCGGGCGGAGGCCGACGGTGCGGATCAGGCAGAGACCAGCTCGGTCTCGCCCTCGCCGTCGCTCTTCCCGGCCGTCGCCGCGTCCTTCTCGACCAGCGGGGTCTTCGGCAGGATCGCGTAGAGCGCGGCGGCGATGAGGATCGTGGCCAGCCAGCCCAGGCCGTGGCGGCCGATCCAGGAGGTGGCGAGCGGGCCGCTGAACCAGTCGACCTTGGTGAAGAGCAGGCCCACGATCAGGGCGACCGCCCACGCGGTCATGGCCTGCCAGGCGAAGCCGGCCTTGTACCAGTAGGCGCTGGTGCGCTTGGTGTCCATCAGGGCCTCGCCGTCGTACGTCTTGCGGCGCAGCATGTCGATGCCGAAGACGCCGATCCAGGCGGAGAAGGCGACCGCGAGGAGGGTGAGGAAGGAGATGAACGAGCCCATGAAGCTCGTCGCCACGTTCATCAGGATGTAGCCGAAGATCAGGCTGATGATCGCGTTCACGCTGACCGCCCACGCGCGCGGGACCTTGATGCCGAGCGTCATGGCGGTGAAGCCCGCGGAGTACATCGACATCGAGTTGATCAGCAGCATGCCGATGAGGGCCATCAGCAGGTACGGCACCGCGATCCACATCGGGAGCAGCTCACCGAGGAAGGAGACCGGGTCCTGAGCCGAGGACAGCTTCGGGTCGGAGACCGCCATGACCGCGCCCATCAGGACCATCGGGACGACGACGATGCCGGCGCCGCCGATGGCGTGGCCGACGAGCGGCTTGTTGGAGGCGGTGCGCGGGAGGTAGCGGGTGAAGTCGGGGCCCGTGGGGACCCAGCTGATGCCGCCCGCGGCGATGGTGCCGACGCCCGCGACCATCATCGCGGTGGAGCCCGCGGGCTTGTCGAAGACGGCCGACCAGTCGGTCTCGGCGAGGAGGTAGACCAGCACGAGCACGCTGAACGCGCCGAAGGCGTACGTCGACCAGGTGCTGCAGATGTGCAGGATCTTGCGGCCGAGGCCACTGATCAGGAACGTGGCGGCGACGAAGGCGACCAGCGTGACGACGGTCAGCGCGGTGCTCGACTCGATGCCGAAGCAGATGTTCAGGACCGTGATGATCGCGTACGCGCCCGTGACCGCGTTGATCGTCTCCCAGCCCCAGCGGGCGACCCAGATCAGCGCGCCCGGGAAGAGGTTGCCGCGCTGGCCGAAGACCGCGCGGGAGAGCGTCATGCCCGGCGAGCCGCCGCGCTTGCCGGCGATGGAGATCAGACCGACCAGGCCGTAGCTCAACAGGGGCGAGACGAGCGCGACGACCAGGACCTGCCAGAAGTTCAGGCGGTTGGAGACGACCAGGCCCGCGCCCATCGTGAGCAGCAGGACGCTGATGTTGGCCGCCACCCAGGTGGGGAACAGCTCGCGGGTCTTGCCGGTGCGCTCGGCGTCCGGGACGGGCTCAAGGCCGCGCGTCTCGAGGGCGCCTTCGGTTTCGGCGGTGGTGGTCATGGGGGTGGGTCCGTGCCTCTCGCTCGGCTCGCAACGTCGCGATCCGTCGGTGGGGGTGATCGCGATGGACTCTACGCGCGTTGATGCGGCGAGCTCCATCGTACTTTAGTCCGAGTAGTGCCCTCCTTGTGCATATGTTCTTTGGAGGAAACCACAATCTGGGCCTCTGTGGGGGCCATGGCCGATACTGGGTGGGTTATGGAAATCGTCATCCTTGCTGTAGTCATCGCCGTGGTCGTGATCGGCGCGCTCGGCGGGCTCGTGATCGGCAGCCGCAAGAAGAAGCAGCTGCCTTCGCAGGCCCCGTCCAGCACGCCCACCATCACCGCACCTGCCGCCGAACCGAAGGTCGGCGAAGAGGCCGAGGCGCCGCGCGACGAACCGCGTCGCACGATCGAGGAGGTGGAACTCCCGCTCGTCGAGCCGTCGGCGTCGGCCCCGGTCGTCGTCGAGGAGCCGGTCGCCGAAGAGCCGGCCGTCGAGGAGCCCGCCGCACCGGAGATCGAGACCCCCGAGCCCACCGCCGGACGCCTGGTCCGGCTGCGCGCCCGGCTCTCCCGCTCGCAGAACGCGCTCGGCAAGGGGCTGCTCACGCTGCTGTCCCGCGAGCACCTCGACGAGGACACCTGGGAGGAGATCGAGGACACGCTGCTCACCGCGGACGTCGGCGTCGCGCCCACCCAGGAGCTCGTCGAGCGGCTGCGCGAGCGCGTCAAGGTGCTCGGCACCCGCACCCCCGAGGAGCTGCGCGCCCTGCTGCGCGAGGAGCTCCTCACGCTCCTCGGCACGGGCGGGGGCACCGACTTCGACCGTGCCGTGAAGACCGAGTCCGGCCTGGAGACGCCGGGCATCGTGATGGTCGTCGGCGTCAACGGCACCGGCAAGACCACCACCACCGGCAAGCTCGCGCGCGTCCTCGTCGCCGACGGTCGCTCGGTCGTCCTCGGCGCCGCCGACACCTTCCGCGCGGCCGCCGCCGACCAGCTGCAGACCTGGGGCGAGCGCGTCGGCGCCCGCACGGTCCGCGGCCCCGAGGGCGGCGACCCCGCCTCGATCGCCTTCGACGCGGTCAAGGAGGGCATCGCGGACGGCGCGGACGTCGTCCTCATCGACACCGCGGGCCGGCTGCACACCAAGACGGGCCTCATGGACGAGCTCGGCAAGGTCAAGCGCGTCGTCGAGAAGCATGCCCCGCTGGACGAGGTCCTCCTCGTCCTCGACGCCACCACCGGGCAGAACGGCCTGGTGCAGGCGCGGGTCTTCGCCGAGGTCGTCGACATCACGGGCATCGTCCTCACCAAGCTCGACGGCACCGCCAAGGGTGGCATCGTCGTCGCCGTGCAGCGAGAGCTGGGCGTGCCGGTCAAGCTGGTGGGTCTCGGCGAGGGCGCGGACGACCTGGCGCCGTTCGAGCCGGAGGCGTTCGTGGACGCGCTGATCGGGGACTAAGGGCTTCGCCCCGTGCCCGTACGGTGCCTTGTGCCCGTACGGTTTCACCGCCTCGTACGCGGACATAGGTGAAGCCGCCTCGTACGCGTACGTACGTGAAGAAGGGCCCTCTCGCATGGTGCAGATGCGAGGGGGCCCTTCCGTATGGGCCGGGCTCCGCTCAGGCCGGTGACCGATGTGCCACGTACGCCAGCGTGCCGAGCAGGAGCCGCGCCTGGGGCGGGTTCGTCGCCGAGTCGAGTGCGGGGGAGCGCAGCCACTGGACCGGGCCGAGGCCGCCGCGGTCGGACGGCGGCGCCGTGATGTGGTCGCCGGGGCCCAGGCCGTGCAGGTCGAGGGCGGCGTCGTCCCAGCCCATGCGGTAGAGCAGCTGGGGGAGTTCTGTCGCGGCGCCCGGGGCGACGAAGAACTGCGCCCGGCCGTCCGGCGTCACCGCCACAGGCCCCAGGGGAAGACCCATCCGCTCGAGCCGGACCAGAGCGCGCCGCCCCGCCGTCTCCGCCACCTCGATCACGTCGAAGGCGCGCCCCACGGGCAGCAGCACGGCCGAGCCGGGGAACTCGGCCCAGGCGTCCGCCACTTCGTCGAGCGTGGCCCCCGCGGGGACCTCGGGGGCGAAGTCCAGAGGGTGGGCGCCCGGGGCCGCGCAGTCGGCGGCGCCGCACGAGCAGGCGCCGTCGAGCGCGCGGGCGCCGGGCACCGCGGCCCAGCCCCACAGGCCGGTGTACTCCGCCACCGCGGTGCAGTCCGAGGCGCGAGCGCGCCGTCGTGATCCGGTCCGGGGCTTGTCGGTTCCCCGGGTGCCGCCGATCGTGAAGCCCATGCCCCCTCCAACGGGTCGAGCGTGCCGCGGTTACGTGACGGAATCGGATCGTGACCCTCTGTTTTCACGACGGCGCCCGGCGGGCTCTCAGGTGGTGCGCCCGGTGGGATGCGCCCCGGTGCACTCCGCTCCGCCCACTTTCCGTCGTCCTATGTCAAGTGAATCGCTTGTCGCCGCCCGGGAGTTCATTCGAAGGGGTGGCGAATGGTGGCGTTTCCGGGATCGCCCTCGCCGGAGGGGTGATCGTAGGATTACTTTCAGTGCACGACGCCGGGAGTTCGGGCACCCGTGGGTATGCCGGAGGCAAGTCGGTTTCCTGTTCGATGGGTGACATTCTCCGGACGGACGGCCGCAAGACGCGGCATTCTGTTAGGGCTTGGCGTGGACGGCGCAGTGGACAGCGCGCAAGTGTCTTGAGGGATGGGGGCGTTCCAGTGGGCGGCAATGGCGGAGGCGGTACGAACGCTGAGAAGCGCCCCAATGAGATGCTCACGTCCTGGTTCGTGCGCAGCGGCTGGTCGAAGGGAGAGCTGGCGCGCCAAGTGAACCGCAGGGCGCGGCAGTTGGGCGCTCATCACATTTCCACGGACACCTCCCGGGTGCGCCGCTGGCTGGACGGCGAGAATCCTCGCGAGCCGATTCCCCGCATCCTTTCCGAACTGTTCTCCGAGCGGTTCGGCTGTGTCGTCGCCGTCGAGGACCTCGGCCTGCGCGCCGCGCACCGCACGCCCGCCTCCTCCGGCGTCGACCTGCCCTGGACCGGGCCGCAGACGGTCGCGCTCATCAGTGAGTTCTCGCGCAGCGACCTGATGCTCGCCCGCCGAGGCTTCCTCGGCACCTCGCTCGCGCTCTCCGCCGGCCCCGCCCTCATCGAGCCCATGCAGCGCTGGCTCGTGCCCTCGCCGTCCACGCCGCCCGCCGAGCCGGAGCCCGCGGCCGTCTCGCGCCGCCCGGCGCGGCTCTCCAAGCCGGAGCTGGACCTGCTCGAGTCCACCACGGTGATGTTCCGTCAGTGGGACGCCCAATGCGGGGGAGGGCTCCGGCGCAAGGCCGTCGTCGGTCAACTGCACGAGGTGACGGACCTGTTGCAGGAGCCCCAGCCCGAAGCCACGTCCCGGCGCCTGTTCAAGGTCGCGGGCGAACTGGCCGAGCTGGCGGGCTGGATGAGCTATGACGTGGGCCTGCAGCCCACCGCCCAGAAGTACTTCGTCCTCGCCCTGCACGCCGCCAAGGAGGCGGGCGAGAAGCCCCTCGGTTCGTACATCCTCTCCAGCATGAGCCGCCAGATGATCCACCTCGGCCGGCCGGACGACGCCCTCGAACTGATCCACCTCGCGCAGTACGGCAGCCGCGACTGCGCCAGCCCCCGCACCCAGGCGATGCTGTACGCGATGGAGGCCCGCGCCTACGCCAGCATGGGCCAGCCCGGCAAGTGCAAGCGGGCCGTGCGGATGGCCGAGGACACCTTCGCCGACGCCGAGGACTTCAACGAACCCGAGCCGGACTGGATCCGCTTCTTCTCCGAGGCCGAGCTCAACGGCGAGAACGCCCACTCGTACCGCGACCTGGCCTACGTGGCGGGCCGCAGCCCCACGTACGCCTCGCTCGCCGAGCCCGTCATGGACCGCGCCGTGGAGCTCTTCGAGAAGGACATCGAGCACCAGCGTTCGTACGCGCTCAATCTCATCGGCAAGGCCACCGTCCACCTGCTCCAGCGCGAGCCCGAGCAGGGCACCGTCCTCGCCGGGCAGGCGCTCGACATCGCCAAGAAGGTGCGCTCCGAGCGGGTCAACACCCGACTGCGCAAGACCGTCGACACCGCCGTGCGGGACTTCGGGGACGTCGCCGAGGTCCTGCAGATCACCGAGCGGCTCGCCATCGAGATGCCGGAAACCGCGGAGGCGGTCTGAGCACCGGCACGACCGGCCCCGGCCGCGGCAGGACCATCCCGAACAGCCCGACTCGGCTCCCCCACGCCAGGTCAATCGGATGGCCTCCGCGGCCGGTTTCTGTGGTGTGCGCAGGGTATGAATGCGCGCCCCGCCTGACCCGGCAGTTCATGACCGCGTAACACGCACGACCTCTTCGTCACTGCGGTGAAACACCGAGGGGCGCCCGCCGAAACGGCGCTGCGCCAATCTCTGGCGCATAACCGGCCCCCAGCCCCGCTCTCCCCAGGAGCAGGGCCCCTCGGTACCGCACAGGCTTCGCCCGCACGGGCCGCATACGACGACGAGGAGACGCCGATGCCCCCAGGCATCACGATCGCCGCAGACGCCCCCGAGCTGTCTGCCGCCAACACCGGGTTCATGCTCATCTGTTCCGCCCTGGTGATGCTCATGACGCCGGGACTCGCCTTCTTCTACGGAGGCATGGTCCGCGTCAAGAGCACCCTGAACATGCTGATGATGAGCTTCATCAGCCTGGGGATCGTCACCATCCTCTGGGTGCTGTACGGCTTCTCCGTCGCGTTCGGCACCGACCACGGCAGCCTCTTCGGGTGGGAGGGCGACTACGTCGGGCTCAGCGGCCTCGGCATCAACCAGCTCTGGGACGGCTACACCATCCCGGTCTACGTCTTCGCCGTCTTCCAGCTGATGTTCGCGATCATCACGCCCGCGCTGATCAGCGGCGCCCTCGCGGACCGCGTGAAGTTCACGGCCTGGGCGCTGTTCATCGCCCTGTGGGCCACGATCGTGTACTTCCCCGTCGCGCACTGGGTGTGGGGCACCGGCGGCTGGGCCTTCGAGCTCGGTGTCATCGACTTCGCGGGCGGCACGGCCGTGCACATCAACGCCGGTGCCGCGGCGCTCGGCGTGATCCTCGTCATCGGCAAGCGCGTGGGCTTCAAGAAGGACCCGATGCGGCCGCACTCGCTGCCGCTCGTGATGCTCGGCGCGGCCCTGCTGTGGTTCGGCTGGTTCGGCTTCAACGCCGGGTCGTGGCTCGGCAACGACGACGGCGTCGGCGCGCTCATGTTCGTCAACACGCAGGTCGCCACGGCCGCGGCCATGCTCGCCTGGCTCATCTACGAGAAGATCCGGCACGGTGCGTTCACCACGCTGGGCGCCGCTTCGGGCGCCGTCGCGGGGCTCGTCGCCATCACCCCGTCCGGTGGCTCGTGCTCGCCGCTCGGTGCCATCGCCATCGGTGCCATCGCCGGTCTGCTCTGCGCCATGGCCGTGGGCCTCAAGTTCCGGTTCGGGTACGACGACTCCCTCGACGTGGTCGGCGTCCACCTGGTCGGCGGCATCGCGGGTTCGGTCCTCGTCGGCTTCTTCGCCACCGGCGGCGGCCAGTCGAAGGCGCAGGGCCTCTTCTACGGCGGCGGCCTGGAGCAGCTGTGGAAGCAGCTCGCCGGGGTCGGGGCCGTGCTCGCGTACTCCCTGATCGCCTCCGCGGTCCTCGCCCTCCTCATCGACAAGACGATCGGCATGCGGGTCGGTGAGGACGACGAGGTCGCGGGCATCGACCAGGTCGAACACGCCGAGACCGCCTACGACTTCAGCGGCGCGGGCGGCGGCACGGCCCCGCGTACGACGACGCCCCCGGTGCCCGCGCCGGTCCAGGACGGCGCCCAGGCCCAGAAGAACAAGAAGGTGGACGCATGAAGCTCATCACCGCGGTCGTCAAGCCGCACCGGCTCGACGAGATCAAGGAGGCCCTGCAGGCCTTCGGCGTCCAGGGTCTGACGGTCACCGAGGCCAGCGGCTACGGACGGCAGCGCGGCCACACCGAGGTCTACCGGGGCGCCGAGTACACCGTGGACCTCGTGCCGAAGATCCGCATCGAGGTGCTCGTCGAGGACGACGACGCCGAACAACTCCTCGATGTCGTGGTGAAGGCGGCCCGTACCGGCAAGATCGGGGACGGCAAGGTCTGGAGCGTCCCGGTCGACACGGCCGTCCGGGTGCGCACCGGCGAGCGCGGGCCCGACGCGCTGTGAGCCGACCGGGCCGGACGCGGGCGACGACGCGGGACTGAGCTGAACTGAGCGGAACTGAGCGGAACTGAGCGGGACGGAACAGGAGCTGCTGGGTGACGAGTGTGGACGTACGTACTGAATCGGAATCGGAAGACTCCGGACCCAGCGGTTACGCGGCGGCCCGGCTGCGGCTCCTCCAGGAGGAGCCGCGGTCCGGGCCGCCGCGCCGTTCCGCCCTCGCCGAGCTGACGGACGGCTGGCTGGCCGGGCTCTTCCAGGCCGCGGGCGGTCGGGCGGGCGTGCCGCGGGGCGCCGCGCTCGTCGCGGTCGGCGGATACGGGCGCGGTGAGCTGTCGCCGCGCAGCGACCTGGACCTGCTTCTGCTGCACGACGGGAGCGCCGACGCCGCGGAGGTCGCCGCCCTGGCCGATCGCCTCTGGTACCCCGTCTGGGACCTCGGGCTCGCCCTCGACCACTCCGTGCGGACGCCGGCGGAGGCACGCAGGACGGCGGGCGAGGACCTCAAGGTGCACCTCGGGCTGCTCGACGCGCGGCATGTCGCGGGAGACCTCGGGCTGACCACGGGGCTGCGCACCGCCGTGCTCGCCGACTGGCGCAACCAGGCGCCGAAGCGACTGCCCGAGCTGCGCGAGCTCTGCGAGGAACGGGCCGCCAGGCAGGGCGAGTTGAGCTACCTCCTGGAGCCCGACCTCAAGGAGGCGAGGGGCGGCCTGCGCGACGCCACGGCGCTGCGGGCGGTCGCGGCCTCGTGGCTCGCGGACGCGCCCCGCGAAGGCCTCGCCGACGCCCGGCGGCGGCTGCTCGACGTGCGGGACGCGCTGCACCTGGCCACGGGACGGGCCACCGACCGGCTCGCCCTCCAGGAGCAGGACCAGGTCGCCGCCGCCCTGGGCCTCCTCGACGCCGACACCCTGCTGCGCCAGGTGTACGAGGCGGCCCGCGTCGTCTCGTACGCCAGCGACGTCACCTGGCGCGAGGTCGGGCGCGTGCTGCGGGCACGGGCCGCACGGCCTCGGCTGCGGGCTCTGCTGGGTGGTGGGCGGGGGACTGCCGTCGGTGGGCGGGGGGCAGTCGCCGGTGGGCGGGGGGCTGCCGCCGCCGAGCGTTCGCCGCTCGCCGAGGGGGTCGTGGAGCAGGACGGGGAGGTCGTGCTCGCCCGTGCGGCAAGGCCCGAACGGGACCCCGTCCTTCCGCTGCGGGCAGCCGCGGCCGCCGCGCAGGCCGGGCTTCCGCTGTCGCTGCACGCGGTGCGACGCCTTGCCGCGGCGGCGAGGCCGCTGCCCACGCCGTGGCCCGCCGAGGCGCGCGAGCAGCTGGTGACGCTGCTCGGCGCGGGCCGCCCCACCGTCGAGGTGTGGGAGGCGCTGGAGGCCGAGGGGCTCATCACGCGGATGCTGCCGGACTGGGAGCGGGTGCGGTGCAGGCCGCAGCGGAACGCCGTCCACACCTGGACCGTCGACCGGCATCTGGTGGAGACGGCGGTGCGGGCCGCCGAGCTCACGCGGCGGGTGGGGCGGCCCGACCTGTTGCTGGTGGCGGCGCTGCTCCACGACATCGGGAAGGGGTGGCCGGGGGACCACTCCGTGGCCGGGGAGATCATCGCCGGGGACGTGGCCGCGCGGGTCGGCTTCGACCGGGCGGACGGGCAGGTCGTCGCGTGTCTCGTGCGGCACCACCTGCTCCTCGTGGAGACCGCGACGCGGCGTGACCTCGACGATCCCGCCACGGTGCGGGGCGTCGCCGACGCGGTCGGGTCCGTGGGGACGCTGGAACTCCTTCACGCGCTGACCGAGGCGGACGCGCTCGCGACCGGGCCCGCGGCGTGGTCGGCCTGGCGGGGTGCGCTGGTCGCCGACCTGGTGAAGCGGGTGGGGGCGGTGCTCGTCGGGGACGAGCCCGCGGATCCCGAGGACGCGGCGCCCACGGCCGAGCAGGAGCGGCTCGCGGTGGAGGCGTTCCGTACGGGCGGTCCTGTCCTGTCCCTGTGGGCGCGGGCCGAGGGGGAGCCGGCCGAGGCGGCGGAGGCGGCGGAGGCGGCGGAGGCACTGGGTTCGGAGCCGGTGGGTTCGGAGCTGATGGGCGTGGAGCTGATGGTCGCGGTGCCGGAGCAGCCGGGGGTGCTGTCCGCGGTGGCCGGGGTGCTCGCGACGCACCGGCTCGCGGTGCGGACCGCGGAGCTGCGGGAGGCGGGGCCGCCGGCCGGGATCGAGGGCGTCGAGGGTTCCGTGCTGCTGCTGAACTGGCGGGTCGCGGCGGAGTACGGGTCCTTGCCGCAGGCCACGCGGCTCCGCGCCGATCTGGTGCGTGCCCTCGACGGGTCCCTGGACATCACGGGGCGCCTGGCCGAGCGGGACGCCGCCTATCCGCGACGGCGGGGGACCGTGGCGCCGCCGGCCCGGGTGACGGTGGCCCCCGCGGGCTCGCGGCTCGCGACGGTGATCGAGGTGCGGGCCCAGGACGCACCGGGGCTGCTGCACCGCATCGGGCGGGCGTTGGAGGCGGCCGGGGTGATGGTGCGCAGTGCGCATGTGTCGACGCTGGGGGCCAACGCGGTGGACGCCTTCTACGTGACGGGGACCGATGGGGCGCCGTTGTCGGGAGAGCGTGCGGCGGAGGTTGCCCGCGGGGTGGAGGAGGCGTTGCGGAGGTAGCCGCGCTGTGCCGGTCGCCGGGCGGGGCCGTGGTCGCGGGAGGGAAGTCCCGCCCGGAGCCCCGGGCACTGGCACGCGGCAGATACTCTGGAAGGCGACCTGTCAGCCCGCCCCCAGACCCGAGGATTCGCGACCGCCGTGTTCGATACTCTCTCCGACCGCCTCGCAGCGACATTCAAGAACCTCCGGGGCAAGGGCCGCCTGTCCGAGGCGGACATCGACGCCACGGCGCGCGAGATCCGCATCGCCCTGCTCGAGGCGGACGTGGCCCTGCCCGTCGTCCGTGCCTTCATCAAGCAGGTCAAGGAGCGCGCGGCCGGCGCCGAGGTCTCCCAGGCACTCAACCCCGCCCAGCAGGTCATCAAGATCGTCAATGAGGAGCTCATCGGCATCCTCGGCGGCGAGACGCGGCGCCTGCGGTTCGCCAAGACCGCGCCGACGGTCATCATGCTCGCGGGTCTGCAGGGTGCCGGTAAGACGACCCTCGCCGGAAAGCTCGGCCGCTGGCTGAAGGAGCAGGGCCACTCCCCGCTCCTGGTGGCGTGCGACCTCCAGCGCCCCAACGCCGTCAACCAGCTGAGCGTGGTCGCGGAGCGCGCCGGCGTCGGCGTCTACGCCCCCCAGCCGGGCAACGGCGTGGGCGACCCGGTGCAGGTCGCCAAGGACTCCATCGAGTTCGCCAGGACCAAGCAGTACGACGTCGTCATCGTCGACACCGCCGGTCGTCTCGGCATCGACCAGGAGCTCATGCAGCAGGCCGCGGACATCCGCGACGCGGTGAGCCCGGACGAGGTCCTCTTCGTCGTCGACGCGATGATCGGTCAGGACGCGGTCAACACGGCCGAGGCCTTCCGCGACGGCGTCGGCTTCGACGGCGTGGTCCTCTCCAAGCTCGACGGTGACGCCCGCGGTGGTGCCGCGCTCTCGATCGCGCAGGTCACCGGCCGCCAGATCATGTTCGCCTCCAACGGCGAGAAGCTGGACGACTTCGACGCGTTCCACCCGGACCGCATGGCGTCCCGCATCCTCGGCATGGGCGACATGCTCACGCTGATCGAGAAGGCCGAGCAGACCTTCTCGCAGCAAGAGGCCGAGAAGATGGCCTCGAAGCTGGCCTCCAAGAAGGGCCAGGACTTCACCCTCGACGACTTCCTGGCCCAGATGGAGCAGGTCAGGAAGATGGGCAGCATCAGCAAGCTGCTCGGCATGATGCCCGGCATGGGCCAGATCAAGGACCAGATCAACAACCTGGACGAGCGGGACGTCGACCGCACGGCCGCCATCATCAAGTCGATGACTCCGGCCGAGCGCCAGGAGCCCACGATCATCAACGGCTCGCGCCGCGCCCGTATCGCCAAGGGCTCGGGCGTCGAGGTCAGTGCGGTCAAGAACCTGGTCGAGCGGTTCTTCGAGGCCCGCAAGATGATGTCGCGCATGGCCCAGGGCGGCGGCATGCCGGGTATGCCCGGGATGCCGGGCATGGGTGGCGGCCCCGGCAAGCAGAAGAAGAAGCAGAAGCAGGCCAAGGGCAAGCAGCGCTCCGGCAACCCGATGAAGCGCAAGCAGCAGGAGCAGGAGGCGGCCACGCGCCGCGAGCAGGCCGGTCAGGCCGGGGGGGCCTTCGGCCTCCCGGGCGGCCAGCCGGGCAAGGACTTCGAGCTGCCCGACGAGTTCAAGAAGTTCATGGGCTGAGCTCGGACCTTGTCGTACGCCGCTTGGGGCGCCCCTCTGGTAAGGGGCGCCCCAAGCGTTTTCCGGGGGGTGTTCTCGGGGGAGGGAGCGGGTGCCTGAGGGTTGTTTGTGACGTAACGTCCGAATATGAGCAACCCTGTGCCGCCGCGCCAGGCGCCCGATCAGCCGTGGCGCTCCGAGGGCGCGCCCCCGCCCGCACCCACGCCGCCGCCGAAGAAGAAGATGCCGGGCGGCTGGGGGAGCCTGATCCTGACGGCTCTGATCGTCTACCTCATCGCCAACCTCGTGCTGTCGTTCTTCAACGAGGGCGACGAGCCGACCATCTCGTACACGGAGTTCAGCAAGCAGGTCGACGACGGCAACGTCACGAAGATCTACGCCAAGGGCGACGCTATCCAGGGCCAGCTCAAGAAGGAGCAGCCCAAGCCGGACGGGGAGAAGGGGAATTACACCAAGTTCACGACGCAGCGCCCCGCCTTCGCCGACGACAAGCTCTGGGACGACCTGACCAAGCACAAGGTCACCGTCACCGCCGAGCCCGTGGTGCAGGAGCGCAGCTTCCTCTCCAACCTGCTCATCTCGCTCGCCCCGATGCTGCTGCTCGTCGTGCTGTGGATCTTCATCGCGCGGCGCATGAGCGCGGGGATGGGCGGCGGGGGCGGCATGCTCGGCCGCAAGACGCCGCCCAAGCCGGTCGAGTTGGAGCCCGGCGCGAAGCGGACGACGTTCGAGGACGTCGCCGGCATCGACGAGGTCGAGGGCGAGCTCAACGACGTCGTCGACTTCCTGAAGAACCCCGACGCCTATCGCACGATGGGTGCCAAGATGCCGCGCGGCGTGCTGCTCGCGGGGCCGCCCGGCACCGGCAAGACGCTGCTCGCGCGCGCGGTCGCGGGCGAGGCGGGCGTGCCCTTCTTCTCGGCCTCCGCATCGGAGTTCATCGAGATGATCGTGGGGGTGGGCGCTTCACGCGTGCGTGAACTGTTCGCCGAGGCCCGCAAGGTCGCCCCTTCGATCATCTTCATCGACGAGATCGACACCATCGGGCGCGCACGCGGGGGCGGCAGCGGGATGGGCGGGCACGACGAGCGCGAGCAGACCCTGAACCAGATCCTCACCGAGATGGACGGCTTCTCGGGCGCCGAGGGCGTCATCGTGCTCGCCGCCACCAACCGCGCCGACATCCTCGACCCCGCCCTCACCCGGCCCGGACGCTTCGACCGCGTCGTCAACGTCTCGCCGCCCGACCGCGGGGGACGCGAGGCCATCCTCAAGATCCATACGCGGGCCATCCCGCTGGCCGACGACGTCGACCTCGCCCAGGTCGCCCGTACGACACCGGGCATGACCGGCGCGGAACTGGCCAACCTCGCCAACGAAGCGGCCCTGCTCGCCGTCAAGCGCAAGCAGAAGCAGGTCACACAGTCCGACCTCTCCGAAGCCATGGAGAAGGTCCAGCTCGGCGCCGAGCGGCCGTTGGTCATGCCGGAGGAGGAGCGCAGGCGTACGGCGTATCACGAGAGCGGGCACGCCCTGCTCGGCATGCTGCAGCCCGGCGCCGACCCGGTCCGCAAGATCACGATCGTGCCGCGCGGCCGCGCCCTGGGCGTGACGCTCTCGACCCCGGACTCCGACAAGTACGCCTACACCGAGGAATACCTCCGGGGCCGCATCGTCGGTGCCCTGGGAGGCATGGCCGCCGAACATGTCGTCTACGGAGTCATCACCACCGGCGCCGAGAACGACCTGGAACAGGTCACCAACATCGCGCGCGGCATGGTCGCCCGCTGGGGAATGAGCGAGCGCGTGGGACGCCTCTCCGCCCTGCCGAACGACGCACAGCAGGCGTACGGGCTCGCGGCCGCCCCGGAGACCCTCGACACGATCGACGGCGAGATGCGGCGGATCGTCGACGAGTGCTACGAGAGCGCCTGCCGCCAACTGCGCGACCACCGCGGGCAACTGGACGACCTGGCCGCGGCGCTGCTTGAGAACGAGACGCTGGAGGAGGCGGAGGCGTACCGGATCGCGGGCATCACGCGGATGACCAAGGACAGCTAGGGGCCGGGCGGGTGTGCCGGTGTTCTCGGGGTGTGCCGGTGTTCTACGGAGCGTGTACCGGGTCACTACGGAGTACGCGCCTACGGGGTACGCACCTTCGGAGTGCGCGTCTACGGAGTACGCACTTACGGGGTACGGGCGATCAAGTACCGGAAGACGTTCGGCATCCACACCGTGCCGTCCGTGCGCCGGTGCGGGTGCAGCGCCTCCGTCAGCTCCTTGTCGACCTGCGCCTGGTCCGTCGCGCCCACCGCCGCGTCGAACAGGCCCGTCGAGAGCAGCCCTCGGACCGCGCTCTCCACGTCCGCGTACCCGAAGGGGCAGCCGACGCGGCCCGAGCCGTCCGGCTTGAGGCCCGCCCGCTGGGCGACCTCCTCCAGGTCGTCCCGCAGCGCGGGGCGCCAACTGCCCGTGCTCCGGAGGGGATCGGCGAGCTTCGTCGCCACCCTCAGCACGGAGGACGTCGCGCAGCGCTCCGGGGGACCCCAGCCGGCGAGCACCACCGGGGTGCCGTGTCCGGCGAGCGGGGCCGCGGCCTCCAGGAGGGACGCGAGGCCTTCGGAGTCGCCCGCCATGCACCCGATCGGCTGGAACGCGGTGACGAGGTTGTACGGGGCCAGCGCCGGGTCCGCCGCGTCCGAGGGGCCGCCTTCGACGAGACGTGTGTCGGCACGCGCGTGTGCGTCCCACGCTCCGTCCGGCAGCAGGCGCTCGCGCGCCAGGGCGAGGCGTTCGGGCGCCGTAGGGTCGACGCCGGTGACCGAGGCACCCCGTGACGCCGCCATGAGCAGGGCGAGTCCGGAGCCGCAGCCGAGACCGAGGAGTCGGGTGCCGTCGCCCACTTCGAGCCGTTCGTACACCGCTTCATAGAGCGGGACCAGCATCCGTTCCTGGATCTCCGCCCAGTCACGCGCGCGTGCGCACAGGTCCACACGGGGTGTCGCGCCCGCGTGGAGGAGGTGCGACTGCACGAGTGTTGGTGTCATCGAAAGCGCCCCAATCCGCCGAGAGTTACTGCCGTGCCGGAATTCAACGGTTCGTCCGCCCCCGTGTAGTGCGCTCGCACTCCCCCCGTATGCCAGACAACTCCGCATCCGTCGCGGCGTCCAGAGGTTGTGTGGCAATGCTTGCGTGCCACCGTTGTGCGCCCCCTGGGGGAAAAGAATTCCGCCTCTCCCGAGGCTCGCGCCTACCATGCGCGCCATGGCCAAGACACCCGTGCTCACGCCTCAGGCGGACGACTTCCCCCGCTGGTACCAGGACCTGATCAACAAGGCCGAGCTGGCCGACAACGGCCCGGTGCGCGGCACCATGGTGATCCGACCGTACGGGTACGCCCTGTGGGAGCGGATGCAGCAGGACATGGACGTCCGCATCAAGGAAACGGGCACCCAGAACGCGTACTTCCCGCTGCTCATCCCGCAGTCGTACCTCACCCGGGAGGCCGAGCACGTCGAGGGCTTCGCGCCGGAGCTCGCCGTCGTCACACACGGCGGCGGCAAGGAGCTCGAGGAGCCCGTCGTCGTCCGCCCCACCTCCGAGACGATCGTCAACGAGTACTTCTCCAAGTGGGTGCAGAGCTACCGCGACCTGCCGCTCCTGATCAACCAGTGGGCGAACGTGGTCCGCTGGGAGATGCGCCCCCGCCTGTTCCTGCGTACGTCGGAGTTCCTCTGGCAGGAGGGCCACACCGCCCACGCGACCTACGAAGAGGCCCGCGACTTCGCCGCCCGCATCCACCGCCACGTGTACGGCGACTTCATGCGCGACGTCCTCGCCATGGACTTCGTGCTCGGCCGCAAGACCGCCAAGGAGCGCTTCGCCGGCGCCATCAACACCCTGACCCTCGAAGGCATGATGGGCGACGGCAAGGCCCTCCAGCTCGGCACCAGCCACGAGCTCGGCCAGAACTTCGCCAAGGCCTTCCACACCCGGTACCTGTCCAAGGACGGCAAGCAGGAGTTGGTCTGGCAGACCTCCTGGGGGAGCACGACGCGGATGGTCGGCGCCCTGGTGATGATGCACGGCGACGACAACGGCCTGCGCGTGCCGCCCCGCCTCGCGCCCGTCCAGGCCGTCGTCCTCGCCATCAAGGGCGACGACGCGGTGCTCGCCGAGGTCCGCGAGATCGGCGAGACCCTGAAGGCGGCGGGCGTCCGCGTCCAGGTCGACGACCGCACGGAGATCCCCTTCGGGCGCCGCGCCGTCGACTGGGAGCTCAAGGGCGTGCCGGTCCGCATCGAGGTCGGCCCGCGCGACCTGGAGAACGGCACCGCGATGCTGGCCCGCCGCATCCCGGGAGGCAAGGAGCCCGTCGCGATCGGCGCCCTCGCCACGCTGCTGCCCACCGTCCTCGAAGAGGACCAGGCGCTGCTCCTGACGCAGGCCCGCGAGCGCAGGGAGGCCCGCACCTCGGACGTCACCACGGTCGAGGAGGCCGTGGAGGCCACCGCCGCCGGCGGCTGGGCACGGATCCCGTGGGCCTCGCTCGGCGAAGAAGGCGAGGCCGGTCTGGCCGAGCACGCCGTGACCGTACGGTGTCTGGTCGCTGAGGACGGGGCGGTGCCGGACGCCGATGAGACCCCGGGTAACGTCGCTGTCGTGGCCCGCTCCTACTGAGGAGCGCGGCTCCGGTACCGACGCGCCCGTTCTTTGCCCGTACGCCTGTCCAGGCAACACGAGCCCCGGCGCGAGGGAACGCTCTACGCGCCGGGGCGTACGCGCCACTACGTACCGGCTTGGTGTGAGCTGTGAGGCTTCTCCGCAGATCAGCGCACCCGCCCTCGTCCGGACGCATCAACGGCAACTGACGGGTACGTGCAAATTATTTGGGATGCCCCGGAATGGAACCCCGAGGGCACCCGGCTCGTTGTCACGACGTGAGCACGACACCACCTGTTCTCGCCGCAGAGCTGGCACAGGCGTGGGCCGACATTCAGCGGCACCACCCCGAGCTGCCGGACCTAGCCGCGCCCGAATCCCTGATCGGAGAGTCGTCGTCCGCCTGCGGCGCCGAGCTCTCCTTCGAGCGACTGCTTCACGAGGCAGTCCATGGCATCGCCGCCTCGCGCGGCGTTCGAGACACCTCACGCGCCGGCCGCTATCACAACCGCAGATTCCTCGCGATCGCCGAGGAGCTGGGCCTCGACCACCCGGAGGAGCCACACCCGAGCAGCGGCTTCTCACTGGTCACGCTCAACCCCGAGGCCAAGAAGCGCTACCGCCCGACGATCGAGCGGCTGCAGCGCGCCCTGAAGGCCCACACCGCGGCGACGACCGCGGACACCGCCCGCAGCTTCCGGGGCCCGGCCGCCCGGCACGGCTCCTCCGGAGGCGGCGTGCGCGTGAAGGCGGTCTGCGACTGCGGGCGCAACGTCCGCGTGGTCCCCTCCGTGCTCGCCCAGGCGCCGATCATGTGCGGCGGCTGCGGCAAGCCCTTCAGGATCCCGGAAGCGGTGGGCGCGGGCGTGGGCTGAGCTGGACCGGGGCGCCCGGACCGGATTCGGGTGCCCCGGCGACGTATGGCACAATGGCTAGCTGTACTCGACAGCCGCACAGGACCCCTCTCTCCTCCGGCTGACGCGTCCATCGGGCACTCGAGTACCGCAACCCCACGCGGCATCTTCGTTGTGCCCACCCACGTCAAGACCAGGAGACACCACTCCCGTGGCAGTCAAGATCAAGCTGAAGCGTCTGGGCAAGATCCGTTCGCCTCACTACCGCATCGTCGTCGCCGACTCCCGTACCCGCCGTGACGGCCGGGCCATCGAGGAGATCGGTCTGTACCACCCGGTGCAGAACCCCTCGCGCATCGAGGTCAACTCGGAGCGTGCCCAGTACTGGCTGTCCGTCGGCGCCCAGCCGACCGAGCCGGTCATGGCCATCCTGAAGCTCACCGGTGACTGGCAGAAGCACAAGGGCCTGCCGGCCCCGGCGCCGCTGCTCGTCGCGGAGCCCAAGGACAAGCGCGCCGCGTTCGAGGCCTTCACCAAGGGCCTCGAGGGCGACGACACCAAGGGTGAGGCCATCACCCAGAAGGCCAAGAAGTCGGACAAGAAGGCGGACGAGGCCGAGGCCGCGTCCACCGAGTCGACCGAGGCCTGAGCATGCTCGAGGAGGCTCTCGAGCACCTCGTGAAGGGCATCGTCGACAACCCCGACGACGTGCAGGTCGCCTCGCGCAACCTGCGCCGCGGGCGCGTCCTCGAGGTCCGGGTCCACCCCGACGACCTCGGCAAGGTGATCGGCCGCAACGGCCGCACCGCACGCGCTCTGCGCACGGTCGTGGGCGCCATCGGCGGCCGCGGTGTCCGCGTCGACCTCGTCGACGTGGACCAGGTTCGCTGAACCGGGTTCGCAGAACCACAGCAGCACCGGCTCGGGCCGGGGAGGGCTTTCGGGCCGTCCCCGGCCCGTAGTCGTGAACGAGGAGAGAACGCAGTGCAGTTGGTAGTCGCCCGCATCGGCCGTGCCCACGGCATCAAGGGTGAGGTCACCGTCGAGGTCCGCACCGACGAGCCGGAGCTGCGGCTCGGCCCCGGAGCCGTCCTGGCCACGGACCCCGCCGCCACCGGTCCGCTGACCATCGAGACCGGCCGTGTGCACAGCGGCCGCCTCCTGCTGCGCTTCGAGGGCGTACGCGACCGCACGGGCGCCGAGGCCCTGCGCAACACGCTCCTGATCGCCGAGGTCGACCCGGAGGAGCTCCCCGAGGACCCCGACGAGTACTACGACCACCAGCTGATGGACCTCGACGTGGTCACCAAGGACGGGGCCGAGGTCGGCCGGATCACGGAGATCTCGCACCTGCCCTCGCAGGACCTGTTCATCGTGGAGCGCCCCGACGGCAGCGAGGTCATGGTCCCCTTCGTCGAGGAGATCGTCACCGAGATCGACCTCGAGGAGCAGAAGGCCGTCATCGACCCGCCCCCCGGGCTCATCGACGACCGCGCGGAGGTCGCCTCCGCCCGTGACGCCGAGGCGGCGGACGCATCCGAGTCGGCCCCGGAGGACCAGGCGTAATGCGGCTCGACGTCGTCACGATCTTTCCCGAGTACCTGGAGCCCCTGAACGTCTCCCTCGTGGGCAAGGCACGCGCGCGTGGGCAGCTCGACGTCCATGTGCACGACCTCAGGGAGTGGACGTACGACCGGCACAACACGGTCGACGACACCCCCTACGGCGGCGGCCCCGGCATGGTCATGAAGACCGACCCCTGGGGCGCGGCCCTCGACGACGTGCTCGCCGAGGGGTACGAGGCCGGGGCCCACGGGCCCGTCCTGGTCGTCCCCACGCCCAGCGGGCGCCCCTTCACCCAGGAGCTAGCCGTGGAGCTCTCGGAGCGCCCCTGGCTGGTCTTCACGCCCGCGCGCTACGAAGGCATCGACCGCCGCGTCATGGACGAGTACGCGACCCGCATGCCGGTCTACGAGGTCTCCATCGGCGACTACGTCCTCGCCGGCGGAGAGGCCGCCGTGCTGGTCGTCACCGAGGCGGTGGCGAGGCTCCTGCCCGGCGTCCTGGGCAACGCCGAATCCCACCGGGACGACTCCTTCGCGCCCGGAGCGATGGCCAACCTGCTGGAAGGCCCGGTGTACACCAAGCCTCCCCAGTGGCGCGGGCACGGCATTCCTGACGTCCTGCTCAGCGGCCACCACGGCAAGATCGCGCGCTGGCGCCGGGACGAGGCGCTGCGGCGCACCACCCGCAACAGGCCCGATCTCATTGAGCGTTGCGACCCCAAGGCCTTCGACAAGAAGGACCGGGAGATGCTCTCGATCCTGGGGTGGCGGCCGGGGCCGGACGGCCGATTTGGGCGAGACCCCGAGGCCGTGGAAGAATAGACCGCTGCTGTACGTCCAGCGTGCGCCCCTGCCACAGGGGGAACGACGCCCGCCCGACGCGATCAGCTACCGAAACCTCATCACCACGTTCCGCTGATGACCTGTGGCATCAGCGAAGAAAGCAGACGATCATGGCTAACCTGCTCGACTCCGTCGACAGCGCGTCGCTGCGCAGCGACATCCCGGCCTTCCGCCCGGGTGACACCGTCAACGTCCACGTCCGCGTCATCGAGGGCAACCGCTCCCGTGTGCAGCAGTTCAAGGGCGTAGTCATCCGTCGCCAGGGTGCCGGCGTGCGCGAGACCTTCACGGTCCGCAAGGTCTCCTTCTCCGTCGGCGTCGAGCGCACCTTCCCGGTGCACACCCCGATCGTCGAGAAGATCGAGCTCGTCACCCGCGGTGACGTGCGTCGCGCGAAGCTGTACTACCTCCGTGACCTGCGCGGCAAGGCCGCGAAGATCAAGGAGAAGCGCGAGAGCTGAGCTCCCGCGCGGGTCCACAGTGGGGCCGGATAACATCTGGCCCCGATGGACACCGAAGCACAGCACACGGAGCGCGACCGCTCCTCCCCATCCTCCGATTCCGGAGACGTCCCGAACGTCGCCGAGGCATCCGAGGAGACGGAGGAACGGTCGCGCTCCTTTTTCGCGTCGATCGTCGAGTGGCTGCCGGGCGGCAGGCTCACCCTGACGTTCCTGCTGTGCATGGCCTCCCTGCTCGTGGTCAGCACCTTCGTCGTGCAGCCCTTCCAGATCCCCAGCGGCTCCATGGAGCCCGCGTTCCGGGTCGGGGACCGGGTGCTCGTCAACAAGTTGGCGTACCGTTTCGGTTCCGAGCCGCAGCGGGGTGACGCGGTCGTCTTCGACGGCAGCGGCTACTTCGGAGATGCCGACTACATCAAGCGGGTCGTGGGCACGGGGGGAGACCGGGTGGTCTGCTGCGACAAGCGGGGGAGGATCAAGGTGAACGGCGAGCCCGTCGAGGAGCCGTACCTGTTCGAGGGGGACACCCCCTCACAGGTGCCCTTCGACGTCGTCGTCCCCGAGGACAGCCTGTTCCTCCTCGGAGATCACCGCAGCGCTTCCAGCGACTCCCGCGATCACCTGGGGCAGCCGGGCGGCGGCATGATCCCCGTCGACGAGGTCATCGGCAGGGCCGACTGGATCGCCTGGCCGATCGGCCACTGGACCTCCCTGAAGCGTCCCGACAGCTACGCGCGCGTGCCGGCACCAGGCGGCGCGCATGGGTAACCGCGGGCGGACACGTGCCGCAGGACACCGGGCCGACACCCGGCTGCCGACGGGGTCCCGGCCGACCGACGGTCCGGCTCTGCCGGGCCGGGCCGAGCGGCGCAAGCTCGCGAAGAAGGTCAAGCGGCGCAGGCGGCGCTCGGCGATCAAGGAGATACCCCTCCTCATAGGTGTGGCGCTGCTGATAGCCCTCGTCCTGAAGACCTTCCTGGTGCAGGCCTTCGTGATCCCCTCGGGCTCCATGGAGCAGACGATCAGGGTCGGGGACCGGGTCCTGGTCGACAAGCTCACCCCCTGGTTCGGGTCGAAGCCGGAGCGCGGCGACGTCGTCGTCTTCAAGGACCCCGGCAACTGGCTGGAAGAGGAACAGGGCAAGAAGAAGGACGACCCGGTGGTCGTCAAGCAGGTCAAGGAAGGTCTCACCCAGATCGGCCTGCTGCCGTCCGACAACGAGCGGGACCTGATCAAGCGCGTGATCGGCGTCGGAGGCGACACAGTGAAGTGCTGTGACAAGAACGACAAGGTCACCGTCAACGGCGTACCGCTCGACGAGCCGTACATCCACCCCGGGGACAAGCCATCGGCCTTCGAGTTCGAGGTGAAGGTCCCCGAGGGGCGCCTCTTCATGATGGGCGACCACCGCAGTGACTCGGCGGACTCCCGTTTCCACCGCACCGAGAAGTACAGCGGCACCGTCTCCGAGGACGAGGTGGTGGGGCGTGCGATCGTCATCGCCTGGCCCTTCGGGCACTGGCGCAAACTGGAGGAGCCGGACACGTATGCGTCAGTTCCCGACGCGCGTGCGGGATCGGACAAGGCCACAGGAGCGTCGCATAGGGTGGCCACCGGCGATCGATACGGATTGATCCGGCTCCCGACCCCTGCGGAACTCCCGCTCGTTATGGGAGTGGTGGGCCTGCATCGCATCTGGGGCAGGCGGCGGCACGGACTGAGGAGTGGATGTGGGGGATTTGGCGGTCGGCGCACGATCCGGACACGAGGGGCCCGAGGAGCGGCCGGGACGATCCGACGAGCCGGGCG
This sequence comes from Streptomyces sp. NPDC041068, assembly GCF_040647455.1. Lineage (NCBI taxonomy): Bacteria > Bacillati > Actinomycetota > Actinomycetes > Kitasatosporales > Streptomycetaceae > Streptomyces > Streptomyces sp. NPDC041068. The sequence goes on along the minus strand of NZ_JBEZCG010000019.1, from coordinate 84,300 downwards.
TCGAGTCCGTCGCGGGCGGCGAGAACCCCGGGAGTGACGCCGTGGACGGCGACGACACACAGGGCGAACGGGACGCCAAGCAGCCGAAGAAGCCCCGGTCCTTCTGGAAGGAGCTGCCGCTCCTCATCGGTATCGCGCTGGTTCTGGCGCTGCTGATCAAGACCTTCCTCGTGCAGGCGTTCTCGATCCCGTCGGACTCGATGCAGAACACGCTGCAGAAGGGCGACCGCGTCCTCGTCGACAAGCTGACGCCGTGGTTCGGATCCGAGCCCGAGCGCGGCGAGGTCGTCGTCTTCAAGGACCCGGGGCACTGGCTCGACGGCGAGCCCACTCCCGATCCGAACGCGGTCCAGCGGGTCCTCGGCTGGATCGGCCTGATGCCGTCCGCCGACGAGAAGGACCTGATCAAGCGCGTCATCGGCGTCGGCGGCGACACGGTGGAGTGCAAGGGCACCGGACCGGTGAAGGTCAACGGCAAGGCGCTGAACGAGCCGTACGTCTTCCCCGGCAACACCCCGTGCAGCGTCGACGACCAGGGCGGCCAGTTCAAGGTGACCGTCCCCAAGGGCAAGATCTGGGTCATGGGTGACCACCGGCAGAACTCGCTGGACTCCCGCTACCACCAGAACCAGCCCGGCGGCGGCGCCGTGCCCGTGGACAACGTCGTGGGCCGCGCCATCGTGATCGCCTGGCCGCCCACCCGCTGGGCGACGCTGCCCAAGCCCGACACCTTCGATCAGCCGGGCATCAACGCGCTCTCCAGCGCGGCGCCGGGTGCGCTCGGTCTCGCGGGCGCCGTGCCGATCGTGCTCTGGCGCAGGCGGCGGCTCACGGTGACCGCCGCGCGGAACGCGAGGGTTTCTGGCGGCAGTACCGCCGGGTAGGGTGCCGTCCCAGATCGCCGATCTTCCGCCGCCCGCGCGCGTGGGCGGCGAGGTCGTCTCCGAGACGGGGGAGCACTGGGATGAGCAGGACACAACGTACGGACGAGGGCCGCGGTCGGCTCGGCAGCGTGCTGTCGGGCGTCGCCGTGGCCCTCGGCTGTGTGCTCTTCCTCGGAGGATTCGTCTGGGGCGCCGTCCTGTACCAGCCGTACACCGTCCCCACCGGGTCGATGACGCCGACGATCGGCTCGGGCGACCGGGTGCTCGCGCAGCGGATCGACGGCGACGACGTACGCCGTGGTGACGTCGTCGTCTTCAAGCAGGCGACCTGGGGCGATCTGCCGATGGTCAAGCGGGTCGTCGGTGTGGGCGGCGACAGGATCGCCTGCTGCAAGGACGGCAAGCTGACCGTCAACGGCGAGGAAGTCGCAGAACCGTATCTCCTCGAGGGCGAAGGCGCCGCGGCCACCGGCATCCCCGCCACGACGGTCCCCAAGGGCCGCCTGTTCCTGCTCGGCGACGAGCGCAGCGGGTCCCTGGACTCCAGCGTCCACCTGGGCGACGGGGACCACGGCTCGGTGCCGCGGAGCGCCGTGCAGGGCCGAGTGGACGCGGTGGCCTGGCCGATGGACAAGTTCGGCATGCTGGAGAGGCCCGACGGCTTCGCACAGATGCCGGGCGGCATCTCCGAGCCGGGGCCGCTGCGCATGGTGGTGATCGCGATCGTGGCCGGCATGGTGCTGGTCCTGGGTGGTGCCGCGTACGGTCCGCTGGCCAAGCGCATGGGCCGCGGGCGCGCCGGAACTCGTACGAGGGAGGCGGCGACCGGTGTCGGCTGAGGACACGGTGCCATCCGCTCCTGCGGAGACCGGACGGCCGCTGCGCAGGGTGGCGCGGGTGGTGCTGCTCGACCCCGACGACCGCATCCTGCTGCTGCACGGCTACGAGCCCGGTGACCGGGCCGACGACTGGTGGTTCACACCGGGCGGCGGCCTGGAGGGCGACGAGACGCGTGAGCAGGCGGCCCTGCGTGAGCTGCGGGAGGAGACGGGCATCACGGAGGTCGAGCTCGGCCCGGTCCTGTGGCGGCGGGTCTGCTCCTTCCCGTTCGACGGGCGGCGCTGGGACCAGGACGAGTGGTACTACCTGGCGCGTACGTCGCAGACGGCGACCGTCGCCGAAGGCTTCACGGAGCTGGAACGGCGCAGCGTCGCCGGAGCGCGTTGGTGGACGTGCCGAGAACTGACCGAGGCTCATGAGACGGTGTATCCGACCAGGCTCGCCGAGCTGTTTCGCAGACTGCTCGACGAGGGGCCCCCGGACCGGCCCGAGATCCTCGACACGGAAATCGTGTAGGGGCTCGCGGGGCTGACGCACAATAGGGGGACGCACGGCTGAAGGGGAACATGCCATGAGCGCCGAGGACCTCGAGAAGTACGAGACCGAGATGGAGCTGAAGCTCTACCGGGAGTACCGCGATGTCGTCGGTCTGTTCAAATACGTGATCGAGACCGAACGGCGCTTCTACCTCACCAATGACTACGAGATGCAGGTGCACTCGGTCCAGGGCGAGGTTTTCTTCGAGGTGTCCATGGCGGACGCCTGGGTGTGGGACATGTACAGGCCCGCTCGCTTCGTCAAGCAGGTGCGGGTGCTCACGTTCAAGGACGTGAATATCGAGGAGCTCAACAAGAGCGACTTGGAGCTGCCGGGCAGCTGAGTTCACCGCAGTTGTCACTCGCCGGGGTGGCGGAGTTTTCCACAACCGGCGAGTAGTGCACCAAGATCCAACAACTGCGGGCTGAACCGTGACCGTGGGTGTCGGAGGTGGTGCCGACATGAACGCACGGGGAGCACTCGGCAGGTACGGCGAAGATCTGGCCGCGCGGCGGCTGATCGAGTCGGGGATGACGGTTCTGGAGCGCAATTGGCGCGCGGGCCGGAGCGGTGAGATCGACATCGTGGCCCTGGACGGCGAGGCCCTCGTCGTCTGCGAGGTCAAGACGCGCAGGGCGGCCCCGGTCGGGGCGTCGCTGTTCGAGCATCCGATGGCGGCCGTGGGCCGGGTCAAGGCGGAGCGGCTGCGGCGGCTCGCCGAGCGCTGGATCGAGGCGCGCGGCGGCCCACCGCCGGGCGGTATCCGCATCGATCTGGTCGGGGTCCTGATCCCGCGCCGCGGCGCTCCCGTGGTCGAGCATGCGCGCGGGGTGGCCTGATGGCATTCGCGCGTGCGTGTTCTGTCGCCCTGGTCGGCGTCGAGGGCGTGGTCGTCGAGGTGCAGGCCGATCTGGAGACCGGTGTGGCGGCGTTCACGCTGGTGGGCCTGCCGGACAAGAGCCTGACCGAGAGCAGGGAGCGGGTCAGGGCGGCCGTGGTCAACTCGGGCGGCGAGTGGCCCCAGAAGAAGCTCACGGTGGGGCTGAGCCCGGCGTCGGTGCCGAAGGGCGGCAGCGGATTCGATCTCGCTGTCGCCTGCGCGGTCCTCGGGGCGGCCGAGCGGATCGATCCGAAGGTGCTCGCCGACATCGTGATGATCGGTGAGCTGGGACTCGACGGCCGGGTGCGGCCGGTGCGCGGGGTGCTGCCCGCGGTCCTCGCGGCGGCCGACGCGGGGTACGAACAGGTGGTCGTCCCGGAGTGCACGGCCGCGGAGGCTTCGCTGGTGCCTGGGATCTCGGTCCTCGGGGTGCGCAGTCTGCGGCAGCTCATCGCGGTCCTCACCGATGAGCCGGTGCCTGAGGAGGAACCGGTGGAGGCGGGGCGCCCGGATCCACTGCTCGCCGGGCTCTGTGTGCCGGGGACCGGGGCGGGCACGGGCCTCGGCGGGGCGCCGGACGACGCCCACGCGCTGGACCTGGCGGATGTCGTCGGCCAGGCGGCGGCAAGGACCGCCATCGAGGTGGCCGCGGCCGGGGCGCACCACCTCTTCCTGCAGGGACCGCCGGGCGCGGGCAAGACCATGCTCGCGGAGCGGCTGCCGGCGATCCTGCCCCGGCTGACGCGGGAGGAGTCGCTGGAGGTGACGGCGGTCCACTCGGTGGCGGGCATGCTGCCTCCGGGCAGGCCACTGGTGGACCTCGCGCCGTACTGCGCGCCGCACCACTCCGCCACGATGCAGTCGCTCGTGGGCGGCGGCCACGGCATCGCGCGGCCGGGCGCGGTCTCGCTGGCTCATCGCGGCGTGCTCTTTCTGGACGAGGCTCCGGAGTTCAGCGGCCGGGCCCTGGACTCCTTGCGTCAGCCCCTGGAATCGGGCCATGTGGTGATCGCGCGCAGTGCGGGGGTGGTGCGGCTGCCCGCGAAGTTCCTGATGGTTCTCGCGGCCAACCCCTGCCCCTGCGGTCGGCACACGCTGCTGGGGGACGGCTGCGAATGTCCGGCGTCGGTCGTCCGCCGCTATCAGGCCCGCCTGTCGGGGCCGCTGCTCGACCGGGTCGACCTGAAGGTCGAGGTGGAGGCCGTCACCCGGTCCGAACTCGCGGGGTGCGGCGCGCGAGGAGAGTCCACGCAGACCGTCGCCGACCGGGTGCGCACCGCGCGTGAGAGAGCGGCCGCCAGGCTGGCGGGCACCGGCTGGCGGACCAACAGCGAGGTTCCCGGGCATGCGCTGCGCACGCGTTGGCCCGCCGCCCCGGGCGCTCTGGACGCGGCCGAAGTGGATCTGGAGCGGGGCTTCCTGACCGCCCGCGGCCTCGACCGGGTGCTGCGGGTGGCCTGGACCGTCGCGGACCTGGCGGGGCGCGACCGGCCCTCCGCACAGGACGTCGCGCTCGCCCTGCAGCTGCGCACGGGGATCTCACGCGGGGTGCCGATGACGATCGGGGCGCTGACGTGACCCTCGGCCCGCCGCCCGACGAGGAGCGGCTCGCCCGGGCCGCTCTGACGCGGGTGCTCGAGCCCGGGGACGCGGTCGGCGGGCGGTGGTTGCGCGAGGTCGGGGCCGTCGAAGTGCTGCGGCGGCTGAGGGCGGCCGAGGAGCGGTTGCCGGGGGCGACCGCGCGGCGGTGGGAGGGGCTGCGGGCGCGGGCCGCCGGGGTGCGCCCGGAGCGGGACCTGGAGGGGGTGCGGGATGCCGGAGGGCGGTTCGTGTGCCCGGGGGAGCCGGAGTGGCCGTCGCCCCTGGACGACCTGGGTGACGCGCGCCCGGTCGGGCTCTGGGTGCGGGGGCGGCCGTCCTTGCGGATATGGGCGCTGCGGTCGGTGGCCGTCGTGGGGGCGCGGGCCTGCACGGAGTACGGCGCGCAGATGGCGGCCGGTCTTGCCGCGGGGCTCGCGGAGCGCGGCTGGGTCGTGGTCTCCGGCGGGGCGTACGGAGTGGACGGTGCGGCGCACCGCGGGGCGCTCGGGGCCGGGGGTGCCACCGTGGCCGTGCTCGCGTGCGGGGTCGACCGGGCCTATCCGCGCGGGCATGCGGAGTTGATCGGGCGGATCGCGGAACAGGGCCTTGTGGTCGGGGAGTTGCCGCCGGGGGATCATCCGACGCCGAGCCGGTTCATTCTGCGGAACAGGGTGATCGCCGCGTTGACCCGGGGGACGGTGGTGGTCGAGGCCGCCTACCGCAGCGGGGCGCTCGCGACGGCGCGCAGTGCCCAGGAGTTGGGGCGCTTCACCATGGGGGTGCCCGGGCCGGCGACCAGCGGTCTGTCCGCGGGTGTGCATGAACTGCTCCGGGGCGACGGAGTCCTCGTCACCGATGCCGCGGAAGTCGTGGAGCTGGTCGGTGACATGGGGGAGGTGGCCCCGGAGCGGCGGGGGCCCGTCGTGCCGCGCGATCTGCTCGCCCCGGGGTCGGCGCGCGTGCTGGCGGCGCTGCCCGCGCGGGGGCGTGCGACGGCGCGAGGCATCGCGCGCGACGCGGGCACGAGTGAGGACGACGCCGTAGGGCGACTGTACGAGCTTCAGTCGTTGGGGTTCGTTGAACGACACGGCGATGGTTGGCAGTTGACACGCCAAACGATTCTGTCCGTCTTCGCCGAAGGAGGTGAATCGTGACCGAGCGTGTTCCGCCGGACGGATGACCGCCGACGACCTTGGGAAATCGTGCAGTTGATACGCCGGCATCGTCACGCACCGCTACGGAATCGACTGCTTGGGGCACCCAGCGGAACGTATCTGCGCATGCGCGATCCCCTAGCCTTCGCACACTGCGACACTTCAGTCACGCTACGCTCACAAGGATTCCGGCACGGACAGGCAATCAGGCGGACGACCTCATTCACTCCACGCACGCTCCCCACCGCACAGGCGCGAGCGACTCCGGTGACTCCACCGGCTCGCGCGACCTCACCGACTCACGCGACCTCACCGACCCACGCGACTTCACCAGTTCACGGCAGAACGGCTCAAGGCGACGAATGCCCCAGCACACCTCAGGGTCCGACCGGGCGGCGGTTCCCCCCGCTGCCCGTAGCGGCGAGCGGGAGCGGCCTCCCGCGCCCTCGTCGCTGGACGAGTTGTGGCGCTCGTACAAGGAGACCGGGGACGGGCGCCTTCGGGAGCAGCTGATCCTGCACTACTCACCGTTGGTGAAGTACGTGGCGGGCCGGGTGAGCGTGGGGCTGCCGCCCAATGTCGAGCAGGCCGACTTCGTCTCGTCCGGGGTGTTCGGGCTGATCGACGCGATCGAGAAGTTCGACATCGAGCGGTCGATCAAGTTCGAGACCTATGCGATCACTCGTATTCGTGGCGCGATGATCGACGAGCTGCGGGCGCTCGACTGGATCCCGCGGTCCGTGCGGCAGAAGGCGCGCAATGTCGAGCGGGCCTACGCCACGTTGGAGGCGCAGCTGCGGCGGACTCCCTCCGAGGGTGAGGTCGCCGCCGAGATGGGGATCGCGCTGGAGGAACTGCACGCGGTTTTCAGCCAGTTGTCGCTGGCGAACGTGGTGGCGCTGGAGGAACTGCTGCACGTCGGCGGTGACGGCGGCGACCGGCTCAGCCTGATGGACACGCTCGAGGACCACGCGGCCGACAACCCCGTCGAGGTCGCGGAGGACCGGGAGCTGCGGAGGCTGCTCGCGCGGGCGATCAACACGTTGCCCGAGCGCGAGAAGACCGTCGTGACGCTCTACTACTACGAAGGGCTCACCCTTGCCGAGATCGGCAATGTGCTCGGGGTGACCGAGAGCCGGGTCAGCCAGATCCACACGAAGTCGGTGCTGCAGCTTCGGGCGAAGCTGGCCAGTTTCGGGCGCTGAGGGGCGCTGAATCGTCCCTGCCTCAGGTGAGGGAGTGGGAGAGCGACTCCCGCGAGGGGCGTCCCGTCCGTAAAGTGGAGCTGTGCCAAGGATTCGAGCGGCCTCTGTGGCCGAGCACCGGTCGATGCAGCGAGGCGCCCTGCTGGACGCCGCGAGGACCCTGTTGTCCGAGGGCGGTACGGAGGCGTTGACCTTCCCCGCCCTTGCCGAGCGCACGGGGCTCGCCCGGTCGTCCGTGTACGAGTACTTCCGGTCGCGGGCCGCCGTGGTGGAAGAGCTGTGCGAGGTCGACTTCCCCGTCTGGGCTGCGGAGGTCTCCGCGGCGATGGAGGGGGCGGATTCGGCCGAAGGCAAGGTCGAGGCGTATGTGCGCAGGCAGCTGGCGCTGGTGGGGGACCGTCGGCATCGGGCCGTGGTCGCCATCTCCGCGAGTGAGCTGGATGCCGGTGCCCGGGAGAAGATTCGGGCCGCGCACGGTGGGCTCATCGCGATGATTGTCGAGGCGTTGGAAGCGTTGGGGCATGCGCAGCCGCGGATGGCCGCGATGTTGCTTCAGGGGATTGTGGACGCGGCGGTTCGGCGCATTGAGCTGGGTGTGGCCGAGGAGCCGGGAGCTATTACCGAGGCTGCGGTTTCCATGGCTCTGCGGGGCGTGCGGGGCTGAGGCCCCTGGAGCTCGGTGCCCGGCGGCAGTGGGCTGTGCCCACCCTTCCCCGAGCTCCCGGCTCCGCTCGACCAGGGGAGTCCCCACTCGCCGTGCGGAACGCCTGCCCACGGCAGGGGGGCAGCGCGGGTGTGCCGGTCAGCGGTAGCAAGCGTGACGGGCCCCTGCGCAGTAGCCACGGCGGCAGCAAGCTCAGTGGGTTCAAGTACGTCTTTGCTCTGAGCAGGCCCCAGTGGAGGCAGCTCACCCGGCAGTGGTCCGTTGGTGGGGACAGGGTGCCCAGTTGTTCGCCCGCCGCGATTCTTTCGCCTCTCTTCGCCGTCGGGGTCACCGGCTCGTACGTCGTGCGCAGTGGGGGATTCCCCGTCCCGGTCAGTTCCAGCGTGACCACTCCTCTGCCAGCCACCCTGCCCGCGAAAGCGATCCGGCCCGCCGCCACCGCTCGTACCGGAGAGCCCGGTGGGGCGGCCAGGTCCACGCCTCGATGGCCCGCGGCGTACGGGGTCGGTGGGGGGTCCCAGGCGCGTACGACCTGAGGGCGGGTGCCCACCGGCCAGCTCGTGGCCGGGGGCGGGACGGGCGTCGGGGCAGGGGCCGGGGCAGAGGCCGGGACAGAGATGGGGACAGAGACGGGGACCGAGATCGGGAAGGTCGCGAGCAGGGCCGCCAGCGTCGGCAGCAGCAGTTCCAGGCGCATGGCAGAACGGTCCCGTGCCGCCCCGATCCGCGGGGATCATGGACCGGATCTGTGGACTACCGGGCGGTTGTGGACAGCGCCGTCACCCGGTACCTCGCGGGTCCCGTACACTTCTTGTGGCGATCCGGGTCACCGGGTCGACTTCGCACGCCCCGACACCAGGCCATGAAACAGCCGGTGTCAGCGCCCCTCGGTCCCTAGTGGCAAGGCGCACAGCGGGCGTCAGGCGCGAGTGCCGTCCGGCACACGCGGCACAACCGAGAATCTCAAGGAGAACGGCCATGGCCGTCGTCACGATGCGGGAGCTGCTGGAAAGCGGCGTCCACTTCGGTCACCAGACCCGTCGTTGGAACCCGAAGATGAAGCGCTTCATCTTCACGGAGCGCAACGGCATCTACATCATCGACCTGCTCCAGTCGCTGTCGTACATCGACCGCGCCTACGAGTTCGTCAAGGAGACCGTCGCCCACGGCGGCACGGTCATGTTCGTCGGCACGAAGAAGCAGGCGCAGGAGGCCATCGCCGAGCAGGCCACCCGCGTCGGCATGCCCTACGTCAACCAGCGCTGGCTGGGCGGCATGCTCACCAACTTCTCGACCGTCTACAAGCGTCTGCAGCGCCTCAAGGAGCTCGAGCAGATCGACTTCGAGGACGTCGCCGCGTCCGGTCTGACCAAGAAGGAGCTTCTCGTGCTCTCGCGCGAGAAGGCCAAGCTGGAGAAGACCCTCGGTGGTATCCGCGAGATGCAGAAGGTGCCCAGCGCCGTCTGGATCGTGGACACCAAGAAGGAGCACATCGCTGTCGGTGAGGCCCGGAAGCTGAACATTCCGGTTGTCGCCATCCTCGACACCAACTGTGACCCCGACGAGGTCGACTACAAGATCCCGGGCAACGACGACGCGATCCGCTCCGTCACCCTGCTCACCCGTGTGATCGCCGACGCCGTCGCCGAGGGCCTCATCGCCCGTTCCGGCGTTGCCGCCGGTGACTCGAAGCCGGGCGAGAAGGCCCAGGGCGAGCCGCTGGCCGAGTGGGAGCGCGACCTGCTCGAGGGCGAGAAGAAGGCCGACGAGGCCCCCAAGGCCGACGAGGCCAAGGCCGAGGACAAGCCGGCCGAGGCCGCTGCCGAGGAGAAGCCGGCCGCGGACGCCGAGCAGGCCTGACCCTCACAGGTTCGGTAGTTGACGGCGGGGGCCCGATCGGCCCCCGCCGTTCACCCGTAGACCTTCGTAGATCTTTCAGACTTCGAGAGAGAAATTTCGATCATGGCGAACTACACCGCCGCTGACGTCAAGAAGCTCCGTGAGCTCACGGGCGCCGGCATGATGGACTGCAAGAAGGCGCTCGACGAGGCCGAGGGCAACGTCGACAAGGCCGTCGAGGCGCTCCGCATCAAGGGCCAGAAGGGCGTCGCCAAGCGCGAGGGCCGCTCCGCCGAGAACGGCGCCGTGGTCTCCCTCATCGCCGACGACAACACCTCCGGTGTCATCGTCGAGCTGAAGTGCGAGACGGACTTCGTCGCCAAGGGTGAGAAGTTCCAGGCCGTGGCGAACAACCTCGCCGCCCACGTCGCCAAGACCTCCCCGGCCGACCTCGAGGCGCTGCTCGCGTCCGAGATCGAGGCCGGCAAGACCGTCCAGGCGTACGTCGACGAGGCCAACGCCAACCTCGGCGAGAAGATCGTCCTGGACCGCTTCGCGCAGTTCTCCGGCGCCTACGTCACCGCGTACATGCACCGCACGATGCCCGACCTGCCCCCGCAGATCGGTGTTCTCGTCGAGCTGGACAAGGCCGACGCCGACCTCGCCAAGGGTGTCGCGCAGCACATCGCCGCCTTCGCGCCGAAGTACCTCTCCAAGGAGGACGTGCCGGCCGAGGTCGTCGAGTCCGAGCGCCGCGTCGCCGAGGAGACCACCCGCGCCGAGGGCAAGCCCGAGGCCGCCCTGCCGAAGATCGTCGAGGGTCGCGTCAACGGCTTCTTCAAGGAGGCCACCCTCCTCGGCCAGCCCTACGCGCTGGACAACAAGAAGTCGGTCGAGAAGGTCCTCGCCGAGGCCGGTGTCACCCTGAAGCGCTTCTCGCGCATCAAGGTCGGCATCTGAGTCCGTACCGCGATCGACGGTAGACCCCGCTAGGGTCGAAGGCGGTCGCCCGCGCACGGCACCTCGTGCGCGACGCAGGACCGCAGGATCTGACGAGGAGGCCATTGCCGAGCATGGGTTGCGAACGACACCCCACCGGCAATGGCCTTCTTCGTATGTGTGTCAAGTAAGAGAAGCGAGAACCACATGACCACCAAGGCCGACTCGAAGAGTGACGACGGCAAAGTTGCCGGGCGCTTCCTGCTGAAGCTCTCCGGCGAGGCGTTCGCCGGTGGGGGCGGCCTCGGGGTCGACCCCGACGTGGTGCACGCCATCGCGCGCGAGATCGCGGCCGTCGTCCGCGACGGCGCCCAGATCGCCGTCGTCATCGGCGGCGGCAACTTCTTCCGCGGTGCCGAGCTCCAGCAGCGCGGCATGGACCGGGCCCGCTCCGACTACATGGGCATGCTCGGCACGGTCATGAACTGTCTCGCGCTGCAGGACTTCCTGGAGAAGGAAGGCATCGACTCCCGCGTCCAGACCGCCATCACCATGGGGCAGGTCGCGGAGCCGTACATCCCGCTGCGCGCCGTGCGCCACCTGGAGAAGGGCCGTGTGGTCATCTTCGGCGCCGGCATGGGCATGCCGTACTTCTCCACCGACACCACCGCCGCCCAGCGGGCCCTGGAGATCGACGCCGAGGCCATGCTGATGGGCAAGAACGGCGTGGACGGCGTCTATGACTCCGACCCCAAGACCAACCCCGACGCGGTGAAGTTCGACGCGCTCGGATACAGCGAGGTCATCACCCGCGACCTCAAGGTCGCCGACATGACCGCGATCACGCTGTGCCGGGACAACAAGCTGCCCATCCTGGTCTTCGAGCTGCTCTCCGAGGGCAATATCGCCCGAGCCGTCAAGGGTGAGAAGATCGGCACTCTCGTGGGCGACCAGGGAAGCCGGGCCTGATCCCAGGGACCTGGGCCCGTCTCAAGGGACGTACGCGAGACGCCCCTTGAGGGGATGGACAAAGCCCTGCCGGTCGGACACCGTGCAGGAAAGAGACGCGACGCAGCCGGCCGCCCCGTGCTAGCCGGGCCACTCAAGACACGCAGGAGCAAGTGGTGATCGAAGAGACCCTCCTCGAGGCCGAGGAGAAGATGGAGAAGGCCGTCGTGGTCGCCAAGGAGGACTTCGCCGCGATCCGCACCGGCCGTGCGCACCCGGCGATGTTCAACAAGATCGTGGCTGACTACTACGGCGCGCTGACGCCGATCAACCAGCTGGCCTCGTTCTCGGTGCCCGAGCCGCGGATGGCCGTGGTGACCCCGTTCGACAAGAGCGCACTGCGCAACATCGAGCAGGCGATCCGCGACTCCGACCTCGGCGTCAACCCGAGCAACGACGGCAACATCATCCGGGTGACCTTCCCCGAGCTCACGGAGGAGCGCCGCCGGGAGTACATCAAGGTCGCCAAGACCAAGGCCGAGGACTCCAAGATCTCGATCCGGTCGATCCGCCGCAAGGCCAAGGACGCCTTCGACAAGGCGATCAAGGACGGCGACATCGGCGAGGACGAGGGCCGTCGCGCCGAGAAGGAGCTCGACGACACCACCGCGAAGTACGTCGCCCAGGTGGACGAGCTGCTCAAGCACAAGGAAGCCGAGCTGCTCGAAGTCTGAGGCTCGAGTCCGAGGAATCAGGAAACCGATCCGTGAACGACTCTTCCTGGGGGGCGCCGCCCAGAGCCGGGTATTGGGGGCCGCCCGACCAGGGGCCTGGTCAGGGGGCGCCCTCGTCAGGTCCCGCGTACGATGCGCAGGACGCGCTGTTTCCGTCTGAGACGCAGCCCATGCCCATCGTGCCCGACGTACCCGTGACCGGCGGAGACCAGGACGACGACCGGGGGGCCACTCGGATGGGCGGCCCCCTGTTCCGTGACGAGCCTCCGCAGGAGCCCATGCCCAGCGCACCACAGCCCGCTCCGGCAGCACCGCAGAAGAAGAACGCGGGGCGCGACCTCGGGGCGGCCATAGGAGTCGGGGTGGGACTCGGCGCGGTGATCATCGCGTCGCTGTTCATCGTGAAGGCCGTCTTCGTCGGCGTCATAGCGGTCGCCGTCGTGGTCGGTCTTTGGGAGCTCACCTCCCGGCTCGAGGAACGCAAGGGCATCAAGGCGCCGCTGGTCCCGCTCGCGGTGGGCGGCGCGGCGATGGTCGTCGCCGGGTATGTGCGAGGGGCCGAGGGCGCCTGGGTCGCCATGGCGCTCACCGCGCTCGCGGTGCTCGTGTGGCGCATGACCGAGCCTCCCGAGGGCTATCTCAAGGACGTCACGGCCGGGGTCTTCGCGGCCTTTTACGTGCCGTTCCTCGCGACGTTCGTGGCGCTGATGCTCACCGCGGACGACGGTCCTCAGCGGGTGCTCACCTTCCTGCTCCTGACCGTGGTCAGCGACACCGGTGCGTACGCGATCGGCTGGCGCTTCGGCAAACACAAGCTGGCGCCGCGCATCAGCCCCGGCAAGACCCGCGAGGGCCTGGTCGGCGCGGTCACCTTCGCGATGGCCGCGGGCGCGCTGTGCCTGCAGTTCCTGATCGACGACGGGACCTGGTGGCAGGGCCTGCTGCTCGGCCTCGCGGTCGCGGCGAGCGCCACGCTCGGTGACCTGGGCGAGTCGATGATCAAGCGGGACCTCGGGATCAAGGACATGGGCACGCTGCTGCCGGGTCACGGCGGCATCATGGACCGCCTCGACTCGCTGCTGCCGACGGCGCCGGTGGTGTGGTTGCTGCTGGTGGTCTTCGTCGGATCGGGCTGAGCAGTTCCCTTCTGCGGATCGTCGTACGAGCCCCCTTCCTGCACCGGAAGGGGGCTCGTTGTCGTAGGGTCCCGGACATGGGGCGGGCGAAGCTGGAGAAGGACGGCACCTACCACGGGGATTTACCGTGCAAGTGGTGCGAGACACTCATAGACCAGGGCGGACGGCGCAGGCCACGGCTGTACTGCCGGACCTCGCACCGCTGGAAGGAATACGGCTCCCGGGTCGGAGTGGTGATCGCCGGGATCTTCGGCTGAGGGCCGAGGAGGCCGGGCCGGAGGGCCGGGTGAGCCCGAGCGGGGCCGTGGGCGGGCCGTCGCAGCGCCCGAGCGGGCCGGGCCGGAGCGCGTCCCGAGCCGCCCGATCTCCGGCCGCGAGAGGCATGCGCGGTCATCTGCGACACTGGTAGTGCCATGCCTAAGCCCGGAGAACTCACTTTCGTCGCGCCCCGCGGAGCCAAGAAGCCCCCGCGACACCTCGCCGACCTCACGCCCGCCGAGCGCAAGGAAGCCGTCGCCGCCATCGGCGAGAAGCCGTTCCGCGCCAAGCAGCTCTCGCAGCACTACTTCGCGCGGTACGCGCACGACCCGGCCGAGTGGACCGACATCCCCGCCGGTGCGCGCGAGAAGCTCCGTGAGGCGCTGCTGCCCGATCTGATGTCCGTGGTGCGGCACATCAGCTGTGACGACGACACCACCCGCAAGACCCTCTGGCGGCTCTTCGACGGGACGCTCGTCGAGTCCGTGCTCATGCGCTACCCGGACCGGGTCACCATGTGCATCAGCTCCCAGGCGGGCTGTGGCATGAACTGTCCGTTCTGTGCCACGGGGCAGGCCGGGCTCGACCGGAATCTTTCGACCGGCGAGATCGTGCACCAGATCGTGGACGGGATGCGCGCGCTGCGCGACGGTGAGATTCCGGGCGGGCCCGCGCGGCTCTCCAACATCGTCTTCATGGGCATGGGCGAGCCGCTCGCCAACTACAAGCGCGTCGTCGGCGCCATTCGCGCGCTGACGGACCCGGAGCCGGACGGCCTCGGGCTCTCGCAGCGCGGGATCACCGTGTCGACGGTCGGGCTCGTGCCCGCCATCCACCGGTTCGCCGACGAGGGCTTCAAGTGCCGCCTCGCCATCTCGCTGCACGCGCCGGACGACGAGCTGCGCGACACCCTCGTCCCGGTCAACACGCGGTGGAAGGTTCGCGAGGTGCTGGACGCGGGGTGGGAGTACGCCGCCAAGTCGGGGCGCCGGCTCTCCATCGAGTACGCGCTGATCAGGGACATCAACGACCAGGCCTGGCGCGGTGACCGGCTCGGGCGGCTGCTCAAGGGCAAGCCGGTGCACGTCAACCTCATCCCGCTGAACCCGACGCCGGGCTCGAAGTGGACGGCCTCGCGGCCCGAGGACGAGAAGGCGTTCGTGGAGGCCATCGCCGCCCACGGCGTGCCGGTCACCATTCGGGACACCCGGGGCCAGGAGATCGACGGAGCGTGCGGCCAGCTGGCCGCGAGCGAGCGGTAGCCGAGGGGTACGCTGGCGGGCGTACGACCTCGTACACACATCTGCATATTCCGACAGGGGAGCGCCACAGCGCTGAGAGTGCGGCACCTTGGACAGGTGGGCCGCAGACCCTCTGAACCTCGCCCAGGTCATTCTGGGTAGGAAGTTCGGTCATTACTCAAGCTGTTGCGCCCTGCGCGCGGACCGCTCGGTCCGCGCGCAGGGCCGCGTCTTCTCCTGGTCACCCAGGAGGAAGTTTCCGTGAGCACCACCAAGAAGGTCACGTTCACCGCGGTCGCGGTGGGCATCGGTCTTGTCGCCGTCTCCGCGTGCGGCAGCTCCGACGGCGGGTCGGGGACGACCGACTCCAAGAGCGTCACCCTCGTCAGCCACGACTCCTTCAACGTCTCCAAGGACGTACTGAAGGACTTCGAGAGGCGGTCCGGCTACAAGGTCAAGGTCCTCAAGGACGGCGACGCGGGCGCCGCTGTCAACAAGGCGATCCTGTCGAAGGACAATCCGCAGGGCGACGTCTTCTTCGGCGTCGACAACACCCTGCTCTCGCGCGCGCTCGACAACGGGCTCTTCCAGTCGTACGAGGCCAAGGGCTCGGACAAGATCAAGCCTGGGTTCCGGGTGGACCAGGACAAGCACCGGGTCACGCCCGTCGACAGCGGTGACATCTGCGTCAACTACGACAAGAAGTACTTCGCCGACAAGAAGCTGGCGCCGCCGAAGTCCTTCGAGGATCTCGTCGAGCCGCAGTACAAGGACCTGCTGGTCACCGAGAACGCGTCGACCTCGTCGCCCGGTCTCGGCTTCCTGCTCGGTACCGCCGCCAAGTACGGCGACAAGGGCTGGGAGAGCTACTGGAAGAAGCTCAAGGACAACGGCGTCAAGGTCGTCGACGGCTGGGAGCAGGCCTACAACGAGGAGTTCTCCGGGTCCGCAGGTGGCAAGAAGGCCAAGGGCGACCGGCCGCTCGTCGTCTCGTACGCCTCCTCGCCGCCCGTCGAGGTCCTCTACGCGAAGCCGCAGCCCAAGGAGGCGCCGACCGGCGTCGCGACCGGCACCTGCTTCCGCCAGGTCGAGTACGCGGGTCTGCTCAGCAACGCCAAGAACGAGAAGGGCGGCAAGGCGCTCCTCGACTTCCTCGCGGGCAAGGAGTTCCAGGAGGACATGCCGCTGAACATGTTCGTGAACCCGGTGCGCGAAGGCACGAAGCTGCCCGAGCTGTTCACGGAGCACGGCGTGACGGTCGACAAGCCCGAGACCCTGGACCCGAAGAAGATCGCCGACAACCGTGAGCCGTGGATCAAGTCGTGGACCTCGCTCGTACTGAAGTGACCGAAGTGAAGGGGCGCTCCGTGAAGGGGCGTTCGCGCGGGAGCGCGGCTCGGCTCGGCCTGATGGTCGTGCCCGTCGCGTTCTTCGCGCTCTTCTTCGCCTACCCGGTGACGGCGATCGTCGCGCGCGGTCTGCACGTCGACGGCGTCTGGCAGTTCGGGCGGATCACGGACGTGCTCGGGCAGTCCGACATCCGGCACGTGCTGTGGTTCACCACCTGGCAGGCGCTCGCGTCGACCGCGCTCACGCTGCTGATCGCGCTCCCCGGCGCGTATGTCTTCGCGCGCTTCGACTTCCCCGGCAAGCAGGTGCTGCGGGCCGTCGTCACCGTGCCGTTCGTGCTGCCGACGGTCGTCGTCGGGACCGCCTTCCTCGCGCTGCTCGGGCGGGGCGGGCTGCTCGACGAGGCGTGGGGCGTGCGCCTGGACACCACCGTGTGGGCGATCCTGCTCGCGCACGTCTTCTTCAATTACGCGGTCGTCGTGCGGACCGTGGGCGGGCTCTGGTCGCAGCTCGATCCGCGGCAGGAGGAGGCCGCGCGGATGCTCGGCGCCTCGCGCTGGACGGCCTGGCGGACGGTGACGCTGCCCGCGCTCGGCCCGGCGGTGGCCGCCGCCGCGCTCATGGTCTTCCTCTTCACCTTCACCTCCTTCGGCGTCGTCCAGATCCTCGGCGGACCCGCGTACTCGACGCTCGAAGTGGAGATCTACCGGCAGACCGCGCAGCTGCTCGACCTGCCGACGGCGGCCGTCCTGACCATCGTGCAGTTCGTGGCCGTGGGGCTGATTCTTGCCGTGCACGCGTGGACGGTGCGACGGCGCGAGAGCGCGCTGAAGCTGGTCGACGCGTCGAGCGTGGCGCGGCGGCCGCGCGGGGCGGGGCAGTGGACGCTGCTCGGCCTGGTCGTCGCGACCGTCGCCGTGCTGATCCTGCTGCCGCTCGGCGTGCTGATCCGGCGATCCTTCGAAGGCGCCGCCGGGTCGGACGGCTTCGGATTCGCGTACTACAAGGAGCTGACCTCGGCGGACGGCGGTGCCTTCCTCGTGCCGCCGATCGAGGCGGTCTGGAACTCCCTGCAGTACGCGGTCGTGGCCACGGCCATCGCGGTCGTCATCGGGGGGCTTGCGGCCGCCGCGCTCACCCGGCGCGCGGGCCGGCTCGTACGTGGCTTCGACGCGCTGCTCATGCTGCCGCTCGGAGTCTCCGCGGTGACGGTCGGCTTCGGGTTCCTGATCACGCTGGACAAGCCCCCGCTGGATCTGCGGTCCTCCTGGATCCTGGTGCCGCTCGCCCAGGCGCTCGTCGGCGTGCCCTTCGTCGTACGCACCATGCTGCCCGTCCTGCGCGCGGTGGACGGACGGCTGCGGGAGGCGGCGGCCGTGCTCGGGGCCTCGCCGCTGCGGGCCTGGCGGGAGGTCGATCTGCCGATGGTGCGGCGGGCGCTGCTCATCGCCGCGGGGTTCGCCTTCGCCGTGTCGCTCGGCGAGTTCGGGGCGACGGTCTTCATCGCGCGGCCCGACAACCCGACGCTGCCGGTCGCTGTAGCGCGGCTGCTCGGGCGGGCCGGTGACCTCAACTACGGGCAGGCGATGGCCCTTTCGACGATTCTCATGGTGGTGTGCGCGGTGTCCCTGCTGCTCCTGGAACGCATCCGGACCGACCGCACCACGGGGGAGTTCTGATGGCGACCTCCTCGGCGAACACCTCGGCGAACGCCTTGCTGAGCCTTCGCGGCGCGACGGTGCGGTTCGGGGGGCGGGCCGCGCTGGACGCCGTCGACCTCGACGTCACCGAGCACGAGATCGTCTGCGTGCTCGGGCCGAGCGGCAGCGGCAAGTCGACGCTGCTGCGCGTGGTGGCCGGGCTGCAGGGCCTGGACGCGGGCCAGGTGCAGCTCGGCGGGCGCGATCAGCGCGGGGTGCCCGCGCACAAGCGGGGCGTCGGCCTGATGTTCCAGGATCACCAGCTCTTCCCGCAGCGCGACGTGACGGGCAACGTCGCCTTCGGCCTTCGCATGCGCGGCGCCTCGCGGGGCGAACAGGCCGACCGTGTCGCCGAGTTGCTGGAGCTCGTGGGGCTTCCGAAGGCGCAGCGGCGCGCGGTGGCCTCGCTGTCCGGCGGCGAGCAGCAGCGGGTGGCGCTCGCGCGGGCGCTGGCTCCGCGGCCGCGCCTGCTGATGCTGGACGAGCCGCTGGGGCAGCTCGACCGCTCGCTGCGGGAGCGGCTCGTGGTCGAACTGCGTGAGCTCTTCGACGAGTTGGGCACGACCGTGCTCGCCGTCACGCACGACCAGGGCGAGGCCTTCGCGCTCGCCGACCGGGTCGTGGTGATGCGGGACGGGCGGATCGCCCAGTCCGGTACGCCACTTGAGGTCTGGCAGCGCCCGGCGGACGAGTTCGTCGCGCGGTTCCTCGGCTTCGACAACGTCGTCGAGGCGACGGTGGCGGGCGCCGTCGCGGACACGGCGTGGGGCAAGGTGCCCGTGCCGGAGGGTTCCCCGGCCGGGCGGCGCAAGATCCTGGTGCGTCCGGCCGGCGTGCGGCTCGTCCCCGTCGACGAGGGGCTGCCGTGCGCGGTGACGGCGCGCACCTTCCGCGGCACGCACGTCGCCGTGCATCTGCAGCCGCGGGAGGGGCCGCGCCTGGAGGCGGCGTGTGCGCTGCGCGAGGCGCCGGAGGTCGGGGAGACCGTGGGGGTCGGGTTCGACGCCGGGGACGTGGTGGTTCTCGGGTGAGGTGCCTGGGGGGGCAGGGCCTTGCCCGGGGACGTTTCCGGGTGATGTGCCCGCCGGGAAACGCGGGTGCCGTCGGTCGGTGGTCGATCTAGGGTTCGGGCATGACGTCACTGAGCCATGATCGTTACTGCGACGAAGTCACCGCGCAGATCGACCTCTTGAGGGCCACGCTGGCCGGAGCCGACCTCTCCGTCACCGTGCCGACCTGCCCGGACTGGACGCTTTCGCAGCTCGTGCGGCACATGGGCGGTGCGGTGCGCTGGATCGAGCGTCTCGTCGCGACGCGCGCCGAGCAGGACATCCCGGAGGAGGACATCCCCGAGGCCGCGGGGCCCGAGGGCGACGATCCGGCCGCGCTCGACGCCTGGCTGGCGCGGTCCGCCCTGCTCGCCGAGCGGACGTTCCGCACGGCGGGCGCCGACGCGAAGGTGTGGTCGTGGTCCGACGACCGGAGCGCCGGATTCTGGGCGCGGCGCGTGACGCACGAGCTGGCGATCCACCGCGCGGACGCGGCCGTCGCCGCCGGTGTCGGCTACGAGGTCGCGCCGGACGTCGCCGCCGACGCGATCGACGAGTGGCTGGAGCTCGTGGCGTTCGTGCAGCGCACCCAGCCGGACGACAACGCCTGTGAGCTCAAGGGCGCGGGGCGCAGCATCCATCTGCACGCGACCGATGCCGCACCCGGCCTGAACGCCGAGTGGCTCATCGAGTTCGGCGAGGACGGCTTCACCTGGCGGCGGGGGCACGCGAAGGCCACGGTGGCGCTGCGCGGCCCGCTGACGGATGTACTGCTCGCCTTCTACCGGCGGTCCCCGCTGGACAGTGGGCGCGTGGAGGTCCTGGGGGAGCGGGAGTTGATCGACTTCTGGTTGGAGCGGGCGTCGTTCGGGTGACCGTGACCGTGACTGTCCCTATCGTGGGGCCGAGGGTCTGACCAGGCCCAGTTCGTAGGCGAGAATCACCGCCTGCGCCCGGTCGCGCAGTTCCATCTTGGTGAAGAGCCGGTTGATGTGCGTCTTCACGGTGTGGTCGGTGATCGTGAGGCGGTCGGCGATCTCCGCGTTCGAGAGGCCCCGCGCGATGAGGACGAGCACCTCGGCCTCGCGGGCGGTGAGGCCCTCGATGTCGCGCGCCGGGGGCACGGCGGCCCGCTGCCGCGCGAACTCCGCGACGAGGCGCTGGGTGATCTCGGGCGAGAGCAGGGCGTTGCCCGCCGCCACGACCCGTACGGCGTGCAGGAGTTCGGGGAACGTGGCGTCCTTGAGCAGGAACCCCGAGGCTCCGGCGGCCAGCGCGTCGTACACGTACTCGTCGAGACCGAATGTCGTCAGCATCAGCGCGCGGGTCGCGCCGTCGGACGCGGCGAGGATCTCGCGGGCCGCGTCGATGCCGTTCTTGTGCGGCATGCGGATGTCGAGGAGCACCAGGTCGGGGCGGTGCTCGGCGGCCAGCCGGACGGCCTGGGCGCCGTCCTCGGCCTCGGCGACCACCTCGATGTCGTCCTGGGTGTTCAGGAGGTTCACGAATCCGGTGCGGACGACGGCCTGGTCGTCGGCGACGAGGGTTCTGATCACGCCGGTCCTGTCCGTGTGCTGTCGTGGGGTGCCCTGGTTCCGTCGTGGGGTGTCCTGGGCCGTCGTCACCACGGGAGTTCCGCCTCCACCGCGAAGCCGCCCTCGCGGCCCGCGCCCGCGGTGAGGCTGCCGCCGACCAGGGCCGCGCGCTCGCGCATGCCGGTCAGGCCGTGGCCGCTCGTGCCGCCGCCGGGCCGCGGTGGCCCCGGGCCGTCGTCGGCGACGCGGAGTGTCAACCGGTCGGCGCGGTAGCCCAGTTCGACGAGGGCGTTGGCACCGGGCGCGTGTTTGCGGGCGTTCGTCAGGGACTCCTGCACGATGCGGTACGCCGACAGCTCCCACGCGGCGGCCAGCGGCACCCGCTCGCCGGTGATCCGCAGCTCCGCGCTGCCGCCCACCGCGCGGTGCTGGGCGAGGAGTTCGTCGAGGCGGTCGAGGGTGGGCTGCGGCGCGGTCGCCGCGGCCTCGTCGCGCTGCGGGGTGCGCAGGACGCCGAGCAGGCGGCGCAGTTCGGCCATCGAGTCGCGGGCCGTCCCCGCGATCTGCTGGAAGCCGTCGCGGGCCTCTGGGGGCAGTCCCGGTGTCGTGTACGTCGCGCTCTCCGCCTGCACCGCGATCATCGACACCGAGTGCGAGACGATGTCGTGCAGCTCGCGGGCGATGGCCGCGCGCTCGGCCTCGGCGGCCTGGCGTCGCTCCATCGCGATCAACTGGGCCTGGGCGAGGGCCCGTTCGCGGCGCGTCTCCTCCCGGGAGCGCACCGCGTCACCCATGCTGACGGCGCCGAGGACCACCGCGGTCAGGCCGAACGCCTCGGCGAACAGGCCGAGCGATCCCGCGTTGCCGAGGGCGGGCACGTCGGGGAGCCGGTCGTCGCGGGCCCAGCTCAGGATGTGCCACAGGTTCGTCGCCACGGCGCCGAGCGCACCGCCCGCCACCAGCAGCGCCGGGTGCAGGACGCGGTGGCGGCCGAGTACGTAACAGCCCATGACGCCGCTGATCATCACGGCGATGGACAGCGATGTGTCGGCGCCGAAGCTCAGCAGTCCGGCGGCCACCGTCACCACGGCGGCCGGCGGGAAGGCGCGGCGCCACATCAAGGACGCGGTGGAGACGAGGATCGCGGTCGCGTTGGTCACCGAACCGGGGAACGCCACGAGTTCGGCCGCCGCCCCCGCGGTCAGGGCGGCGCCCGTGATCCACGGGTAGGCCGGGGTGGCGGCGAGGTCGCGCAGGCGTCGTCGCAGGGTGGTGGTCGCGCTCATGGCCCCGATTCTTCCGGGCCGGGTGGGGCGGGTGCGTCGGCGCCAGGGTGGAGGCCGGGGCCGGATGTCATGCCACGGGTTGACCTCGGGGTGCGGAGCCTCGGGCGACGCGGTGCGCGCCGCGGATTCCTAGCGTCGAAGCATGCCTCGCACTCTGGTGGTCACCAATGACTTCCCGCCCCGGCAGGGCGGCATCGAGACCTTCGTGGACACGCTCACGCGGCGCTTTCCGGCGGGCTCTGCCGTTGTGTACACCTCGGCCGAGCCGGGGGACGCGGCGTACGACCGGGCGTTCCCGCATCGCGTCGTACGCGACCGGGCGCGGACCCTGCTGCCGACGCGGCGCACGGGGGAGCGGGCCGTCGCGCTCGCCCGGCGGTACGGGTGCGACAGCGTGTGGTTCGGGGCCGCGGCGCCGCTCGGTCTGCTCGCGGGACGGCTGCGGAGGGAGACGTCGGTGCGTACGGTCGTCGCGACCACGCACGGCCATGAGGTGTGGTGGGCCCGAACCCCGGGGGCGCGGGCGTTGCTGCGGCGGATCGGGGCGGGGGCCGACTGCGTCACGTACCTCGGGGAGAGCACCCGCAATCCCGTCCGGTGGGCCATGGATCCCGGGGTGCGGTTCGAACGCCTGGTGCCCGGTGTCGACGCGGAGGGGTTCGGGCCCGGACTCGACGGGTGGCCGGTGCGGGAGCGGTACGGGCTCGGCGACGGCAGGCCCGTGATCCTGTGCGCCGCCCGTCTGGTGCCGCGCAAGGGGCAGGACACCCTGATCGAGGCCCTGCCGATGGTGCGCAGGGCGGTCGCCGACGCCACGCTGCTGCTGGTCGGCGCGGGGCCCGACGAGTCCCGGCTGCGCAGGCTCGCCGCCGAGTACGGGGTGGCGGACGACGTGGTCTTCGCGGGCGGCCACCCGCACGGTGCGATGCCGTCCTTCTACGCCGCCGGCGACGCCTTCGCGATGCCGTGCCGTACGCGGCGGGGAGGCATGGAGGTGGAGGGGCTCGGCATCGTCTTCCTGGAGGCGGCCGCGGCCGGGCTTCCGGTGGTGGCGGGCGACTCGGGAGGCGCGCCGGACGCGGTACGGGACGGCGAGACCGGCTACGTGGTCGACGGCCGCTCCCCGGCCGCCGTCGCGGACCGCCTCGTACGCCTGCTGCGGGACCGCGAACTCGCCCGGGGGATGGGCGAGAAGGGCCGGGCGTGGGTGCGGGAGGAGTGGGACTGGGGGCGGTCGTACGAGGTGCTGGCGGGGTTGTTGGGGAGGTGAACGGGGCGGCGGCCATGCCGCCGCCCGCACCGGGCTCAGTCCGTGGGCGTGCCCACTCCGAGGTTCCGCAAGGCCTCCGGGGCCTCCTCCACGTTGTCCACCAGGGCGATCCGCGCCTCCATCGGCCTGTCGCGGGCCAGGGCCTTGAGCAGGGGCCAGACCGGGAGATGGTCCGTCCAGTGGGTGCGGTCGACCAGGACCATCGGGGTGGGTTCGCCGCGGGACTCGTAGTAGTTGGGGGTGGCGTTGTCGAAGACCTCCTGGACCGTGCCCGCCGCGCCCGGCAGGAAGACGACGCCCGCGTTCGAGCGTGCCAGGAGGCCGTCCTCGCGGGTGGCGTTGGCGAAGTACTTGGCCAGGTGCGAGGCGAAGGCGTTCGGCGGCTCGTGGCCGTAGAACCAGGTGGGGATGCCCACGGAGGGGCCGCCGGAGGGCCAGCGCTCACGGACCGCGAAGGCCGCCTTCGCCCACTCGGTGACCGACGGCGTGAACGACGGTGCCTTGGCGAGGAGTTCGAGGGCCTCGTCCAGCATCTCGTCGGCGAAGACGGCGGCGTACGCGCCGAGGTTCGCCGCCTCCATCGCGCCGGGGCCGCCGCCCGTCGCGACCGTGAAGCCCGCGCGGGCCAGCGCGCGGCCGAGCCGCGCCGCCCCCGCGTACGCGTCCGTGCCGCGGGCCATCGCGTGGCCGCCCATGACGCCCACCACCCGCGCCCCGGCGAGCAGTTCGTCGAGCGCGTCGGAGATGGAGTCGTCGTGGATGGCGCGCAGCATCGAGGAGAAGACGTCGCCGTCGGCCTTGGTCCGCTGGAACCAGTCGTACGCGTGGGCGTCCGGCGTCGCTTCGTACCCCTCGTCGGCGAGCCCCGCGAACAGGTCGTCCGGGGTGTACAGCAGACCTCGGTAGGGGTTGAACGGCAGACCGGGGACCGGCGGGAAGACCAGCGCTCCCGAGGCCCGCACCTTGGCCGCCGCGTCCTCGTCCATCGGGCAGCCGAGGAAGACGGCGCCCGCCACGTCGGCCGCGACGAGGGCCGCGGTGCGTCCCGTGAGGTCGACGGCCTGGACGCGGCACCCCGCTAGGGCACCGCGTCCCGAGACCTCGTCGAACTCGGCGAGGGTCTCGATCTCACGGTCCTCGCCGGGGAGTTGTGGGGCGGATGCGTGTTCAGGGGTCTGCTGCATCCGCCCATGCTAAGCAGCGGTGTCGCGGAAGGGCTCGCTCAGCCCTGCACCTCGGACTCGTCCATCCACATGATTTCCCAGGTGTGGCCGTCCAGGTCGTCGTAGGAACGGCCGTACATGGTGCCGTAGTCCTGGACCTTGCCCGCCGTGCCGCCCGCGGCGATCGCCTTGTCGACCAGCTCGTCGACCTTCTCGCGGCTCTCGGCGCTCAGACAGAGCAGCGCCTCGCTGGTCTTCGTGGAGTCCGCGATCTCCTTCTGCGTGAAGTCCGCGTACCGCTGCTTGCTCAGCATCATCGCGATGATGGTGTCGCTGATGACGACGCACGCGCAGTCGTCGGTCGAGAACTGCGGGTTGAGCGTGTAGCCGACCTCGGTGAAGAACTTCTTCGACGCGGCGACGTCGTTCACGGCCAGGTTCACGAAGATCATCTGCTGGTACATGAGGTCTCTCCCGGTGAGTGCGTGCGCGGGTGAGGGCGTGTGCCCTGCGAGTGCGTGTGCTTTACGGGAGGTTAGACACGCGTTCGACGCGGAACTCATCGCTCGGCGTGAACTTTTTTTCCATGAGTTTCGCCGTGGGCTCTCCGTGTGTCGCTCAACGCCCCAGCGGCAGCGCCGCCAGTTGCGCGACGATCCAGGTCAGCGGCCCGAACACGGCGGCCAGCGCACCCGTGCGGAGCGCCGCGGAGCCGCGCAGCATCGTCGCGGGCGCCCCGAGCCGCAGCAGCGCGGCCGTCGTGTGCGCGCGGGACTGCCGGGCCTCGACGGAGGCCGTGGCCAGGGTCAGCACGGCGCAGCCCGCCACGAGCAGCGCGCCGAGCGTGGTGAGCGGACCGACGTCGGGGCGCGGTCCCGCGTACAGCACGACGGAGGCGAACGCGCCCGACGCCACCGCGCACAGCACGCCGAGCGGCCGGCCGATGCGGCGCGCCTCCTCCTGCAGGACGCGCCCGGCGAGCAGCCGCAGGGCGCCGGGCCGCACCGCCTGCAGGATCCTGCCGCAGAGGTAGGTGAGGCCGGGGCCCGCGAGCACGAGGCCGAGCGCGGTCAGCGCCCATCCCGCAAGGACGCCCGCCGGGCTGCCGTCGGCGCCGCCCGGCATGGGGAAGCCGCCACGCGTTCCTCCGCCGGAACCGCTCGCGTACGTCTCCACGGCGAGGCCCGCGGCGAGCAGCGCGACGCCCCAGGGGAGTCCGCTGGGCGGCGGCGCGGGAGCGTCCGGTTCACCGGCGGGCGCGGCGCCGGACTCCGCGCCGGAGGCCTTGGCGGGCCGCGGCCGCAGCACGACGGCGCTCGCGACCGACGCGATGATCGGGACGAGGGCGAGCAGGGTCAGCGCGGCGGCGAGCGGCAACGGCCGGTCGGCGGCGAGCAGTTCGGCCTCTGCCCCGTCGAAGGGCAGGCCCGACAGGTCGCCCCGCAGATGCAGGAAGAAGAGCAGCGCGAGCAGCGAGCCGAGGGTGCAGGCCACTGCGGTGGAGATCGCGGCGAGGACCATCAGACGGCCGGGGCCGAGGCCGACCGCGGAGAGCCCCGGGCGCGGTCGTGTCGCCGGGTCGGTGCGGGCCACGGCGACGGCGAAGTAGACGGTGGCGGCGATCGGGGCGACGCACCACGCCAGGCGCAGCACGGCTCCGCCGCCGGGGTGCTCCATCGCGTACGCAAGGGTGCACAGCAGGAGGAAGCCGGTGCCGGCGGACGCGGCGGCGACGAGCAGCCGCCGCAGCTGGACGAGCGGGTGGGCCCCGCGGGCTAGACGGAGAGCGAGCACGCGGCCCGGCCTTCCGCGGAGGGGACCCCGAGCGCACGAGCCACTCGGGCACCGACCCCGGCACCGACGGACCGCCCGCTACGGGATCCGGCCGCGGCACCTACGGCTCCGGCACCCGTGGCTTCGGCGGACTGTGCGGCACTGGAGCTGACCGTGGCTTCGGCGGACCGTGCGGCACCGGAGTCGACCGTGGCGCCGGTGGCTGCGGCACTGGACTCGCCGGTGGCTGCGGCACTGGACCGCCCGGCGTCGGATTCGACCGTGCCGACGGACCTCGCGGCGTCGGAGCCGACCCTGGCGGCGGTGGACCTCATGGCACCGGAGTCGACCGTGGCGGCACTGGACCGCCCGGCGTCGGAGCCCACCCTGGCGGCGGTGGACCTCGCGGCGCCGGAGCCGACCCTGGCGCCGGTGACTGCGGTGCCGGAGGTGGTGATCGTCCCGGGCGTGTTCGGTCTCCCGGTGGCGCCTACGTGGAGCGGAGCTCCCGGGCCACCTCCCGTGCCGTCCTCGGGCGCGGGCAGGTGCACCGTGTTCACGCGGCGCCCGTCGAGGAGGGTGACGGTGCGGTCGGCGAGGGTGGCGACCTCGGCGTCGTGCGTGGCGAGGACGACCGTGATGCCGTGCGAGCGGGCCGCCGTGGTGAGGGTGCGCAGCACGTGCGCGCGGTCGGCGCGGTGCAGGGGAGCGGTGGGCTCGTCGGCGAAGAGCACGGACGGCGTGGTGACCAGGGCGCGGGCGATGGCGACGCGCTGGCGCTCGGCCTGGAGGAGGGCGTGCGGGCGCTTGCGGGCACAGGTGCCGATGTCGAGCCGCTCCAGCCACTCCTGGGCGGCGGGCTTGGAGACGCGGTGCGAGGCGCCACGCAGCATCAGCGGCAGGGCGACGTTCTCCCAGGCGGTGAGTTCCGGGACGAGCTGCGGCTCGGGGTCGATCCAGCCGAAGCGGTCGCGGCGGAGCCGCTCGCGCACGAGCGGGCCCATCGTGTGGACGGGCGTGCTGTTGAACCACACCTCGCCCTGCTGGGGCAGGAGTTGACCCGACAGGCACTGCAGGAGCGTCGTCTTGCCGCAGCCGCGGGGGCCGTTCACGGCGAGGATCTCGCCCTCGCGGACACCGAGCGAGACGCCGGTGAGGGCGGGGGAGCCGTTGTGTTTGACGTGCAGGGCGCGTGCCCACAGCACGTCGTTGTCCGGCGGGGCCACCATGGCGTACACCTCGGTTCAGATCAGTTTGCCTCCCCCGTACGGGGGAACGAAGGCGGGGCCGATCGGTCACTGGGCACGCTAGGGATTCGGGTGGACTTGCCCGGAAAGGACGCGGCCCGGGGGCGCCCGTTCTCACTCGAACGGGCGCCCCCGGGGCCGGTGTTGATCAGGCAGAAGCCGATCAGAGCTTCGTCCAGGCCTCCGTGAGGACCTGCCGCAGGATGCCCTCGATCTCGTCGAAGGTGTCCTGGTCGGAGATCAGCGGCGGGGCCAGCTGGACGACCGGGTCGCCGCGGTCATCCGCACGGCAGTACAGGCCGTTGTCGTACAGCGCCTTGGAGAGGAAGCCGTACAGGACGCGCTCGGTCTCCTCGTCGTTGAACGTCTCCTTGGTGTCCTTGTCCTTCACCAGCTCGATGCCGTAGAAGAAGCCGTTGCCGCGGACGTCGCCGACGATCGGCAGGTCGAGGAGCTTGCGGAGGGTCTGGTAGAACGCGTCCTCGTTGTCGAGCACGTGCTGGTTCAGGCCCTCCTTCTCGAAGATGTCGAGGTTGGCGAGGCCGACCGCGGCGGAGACGGGGTGGCCGCCGAAGGTGTAGCCGTGCAGGAAGGTGTTCTCGCCCTTGTAGAACGGCTCGGCGATGCGGTCCGAGACGATGCACGCGCCGATCGGGGAGTAGCCCGATGTCATGCCCTTGGCGCAGGTGATCATGTCCGGTACGTAGTCGAACTTGTCGCAGGCGAACATCGTGCCGAGGCGGCCGAAGGCGCAGATGACCTCGTCGGAGACGAGCAGCACGTCGTACTTGTCGCAGATCTCGCGCACCCGCTGGAAGTAGCCGGGCGGGGGCGGGAAGCAGCCGCCCGCGTTCTGCACCGGCTCCAGGAAGACGGCGGCGACCGTCTCCGGGCCCTCGAAGAGGATCTCCTGCTCGATCTGGTCGGCGGCCCAGCGGCCGAAGGCCACAGGATCATCGGCGTGAGCGTGGCTCGGGGCGCGGTAGATGTTGGTGTTCGGAACCTTGTGCGCGCCGGGGACCAGCGGCTCGAAGGGGGCCTTCAGGGCCGGGAGTCCGGTGATGGACAGGGCGCCCTGCGGGGTGCCGTGGTAAGCGACCGCGCGCGAGATGACCTTGTACTTCGTGTGGTTGCCGTTGAGCTTGTGGTACTGCTTCGCCAGCTTCCACGCGGTCTCGACGGCCTCGCCGCCACCGGTGGTGAAGAAGACCTTGTTGAGGTCGCCCGGCGCGTAGTTCGCGAGGCGCTCGGCGAGTTCGACGGCCTTCGGGTGGGCGTACGACCACACGGGGAAGAAGGCCAGCTCCTGCGCCTGCTTGTAGGCGGTCTCGGCGAGCTCGTGACGGCCGTGGCCCGCGTTGACGACGAAGAGGCCGGAGAGGCCGTCCAGGTACTTCTTGCCCTTGTCGTCGTAGATGTAGGTGCCCTCGCCACGCACGATGGTGGGGACGGGCGCGTTCTCGTACGACGACATGCGGGTGAAGTGCATCCACAGGTGGTCGTAGGCGGTCTGGCTGAGGTCCTTGCTCACGGCTATCGGGTTCCCCACATATAGGTCTGCTTCTTGAGCTTGAGGTAGACGAAGCTCTCGGTGGAGCGCACGCCGGGGAGGGCGCGGATGCGCTTGTTGATGACTTCGAGCAGGTGGTCGTCGTCCTCGCAGACGATCTCCACCAGGAGGTCGTGCGAGCCCGCGGTCATCACCACGTACTCGGCCTCCGGCATGGCGGCCACTGCGTCCGCCACCGGGTCCACGTCGCCCTCGACGTTGATCCCGACCATCGCCTGCCTGCGGAAACCCACGGTGAGCGGGTCCGTGACGGCGACGATCTGCATCACGCCCTGGTCGAGCAGCTTCTGGACGCGCTGGCGCACGGCGGCCTCGGACAGGCCCACGGCCTTGCCGATGGCGGCGTACGGACGGCGTCCGTCCTCCTGGAGCTGCTCGATGATCGCCAAAGAGACGGCGTCCACGGGCGGGGTGCCGTTCCCACTGCCGCTCCCGCCGGGGTTCCCGGTCCGAGAGCCGCGGGGGTTGCTGGGGTCTGCGCTGCGACTGGCCACGACCTCACTGTGCACGACGTCTCGTCACTTCCGCAAGGCTAGATCGATGAAATTCGTTGTCTGCGACTTCAATCGTCACGGATTCCGCAGTTCTGGGCAGCTGGGTATGTTGAAAGCGTCGGTGCAGCGACTAGGGTGGGTGTCTCATCCACTGGACATCGGGGCCCGGGGAACCGTCGGGCACCGGGAATCTGACAGGAGGGCCGGCAGTGACCACCGAGCTGCGCCGTCTGCGCAACTACATCAACGGAGAATTCCGGGACGCGGCCGCCGGACGGACCACCGAGGTGATCAATCCGGCGACCGGCGAGGCCTACGCCACCGCGCCGCTGTCGGGTCAGGCCGACGTCGACGCCGCCATGAAGGCCGCGGCCGACGCGTTCCCCGCCTGGCGCGACCTGACGCCCGCCGAGCGGCAGAAGGCCCTGCTCAAGATCGCCGACGCGTTCGAGGAGCGCGCCGAGGACCTCATCGCCGCCGAGGTCGAGAACACGGGCAAGCCGATCGGACTCACGCGGTCCGAGGAGATCCCGCCCATGGTCGACCAGATCCGCTTCTTCGCGGGCGCGGCCCGGATGCTCGAAGGCCGCGCGGCCGGCGAGTACATGGAGGGCCTGACCTCCATCATCCGCCGCGAGCCGGTCGGCGTCTGCGCGCAGGTCGCGCCGTGGAACTACCCGATGATGATGGCCGTGTGGAAGTTCGCCCCGGCGCTCGCCGCGGGCAACACGGTCGTCCTCAAGCCGTCGGACACGACCCCCGCGTCGACCGTCCTGATGGCCGAGATCATCGGCTCCATCGTGCCGCCCGGCGTCTTCAACGTCGTCACCGGCGACCGCGACACCGGCCGCGCCATGGTCGAGCACCCGACCCCGGCGATGGCCTCGATCACCGGCTCCGTGCGCGCCGGCATGCAGGTCGCCGAGTCCGCGTCCAAGGACCTCAAGCGGGTCCACCTGGAGCTCGGCGGCAAGGCCCCGGTCGTCGTCTTCGAGGACACCGACATCGCAGGCGCCGTCTCGGGCATCTCCGAGGCGGGCTTCTTCAACGCGGGCCAGGACTGTACGGCCGCCACGCGCGTGCTCGTCCACGAGTCCATCCACGACGAGTTCGTGACGGCGCTCGCCAAGGCCGCGTCCGACACGAAGACCGGGCAGCCGGACGACGAGGACGTGCTCTACGGCCCGCTCAACAACGCCAACCAGCTGAAGCAGGTCTCCGGCTTCATCGACCGGCTGCCCGCGCACGCCAAGGTCGAGGCGGGCGGCCACCGGGTCGGCGAGAAGGGCTACTTCTACGCCCCGACCGTCGTCTCGGGCCTCAAGCAGGACGACGAGATCATCCAGAACGAGGTCTTCGGCCCGGTCATCACCGTCCAGTCCTTCACGGACGAGGCGCAGGCCGTCGAGTACGCGAACGGCGTGGAGTACGCGCTGGCCTCGTCCGTGTGGACGAAGGACCACGCGCGCGCGATGCGGATGTCCAAGGTCCTGGACTTCGGCTGCGTCTGGATCAACACGCACATCCCGCTGGTCGCGGAGATGCCGCACGGCGGCTTCAAGAAGTCCGGCTACGGCAAGGACCTCTCGGCGTACGGCTTCGACGACTACACGCGCATCAAGCACGTGATGACGTCGATCGGCTGACCGAACGCACGCGGTATCGCGGCCCCGCACGGGAACTCCCGTGCGGGGCCGCGTCGTTCGCGGCTGTTTCGCCCGTCCCCTGGACAGGGTGTCGGATCATGGACCGGTCACTCGACGCCTCGTCCATTGTCCGTGCCGGGCCGCCGGGGCATCCTGCCCAGGTGCCAGTCAACCGAGCCACTTCCCGCCCCTCCCGCCGGACCCTCCTGCGCGCCCTGGGCGGCGCCGCCGCACTCGGCGGTCTCGCGGGCTGCGGGGTGCCCGCCGCCTATGTGAACTCCGGCGACCGCGCGGCGGCCGACCGCTCCGAGCGGGACAGGCGGCTCGTCTTCGCCAACTGGCCGCTCTACATCGACACCGATGACGACGACAAGACGAAGCGGCCCTCGCTGGACGCCTTCGAGAAGCGGACCGGGATCGACGTCCGCTACACGGAGGAGATCAACGACAACGACGAGTTCTTCGGCAAGATCAGCCCGTCCCTGATGAACCACCAGGAGACCGGCCGCGACCTCATCGTCATCAGCGACTGGATGTGCGCCCGCTTCGTACGGCTCGGCTGGGTGCAGGAGATGGACCGGGCCAGGCAGCCCAACGTCACCAAGTACCTCGACCCGCTGCTGCGTTCACCGCACTTCGACCCGGGCAGGAAGTTCACCGTGCCCTGGCAGTCCGGCATCACCGGCATCGCGTACAACAAGCGCAAGGTCGGCCGCGAGATCAAGCGCGTCTCCGACCTGTGGGCCGACGACCTCAAGGGCCATGTCACGCTGCTCTCCGGCCTCGACGAGGCGTTCGCGCTGCTGCTGCAGGGCGACGGCGTCGACATCACCAAGTGGCGGGCCGACGACTTCCACCGCATGTGCGACAAGGTCGAGAAGCTGGTGAACAGCCACCACATCCGCCGCTTCACCGGCAACGACTACATCAAGGACCTGTCCAGCGGCGACGTGCTCGCCTGCCAGGCCTACAGCGGTGACGTCATCCAACTCCAGGCCGACAACCCGGACATCGAGTTCGTCGTGCCCGAGGAGGGCGCCGAACTGTGGGCCGAGTCCCTGATGGTCCCCAACCTGGCCCACCACAAGCGGAACGCCGAGCGGCTCGTCGACTACTACTACGAGCCCGAGGTGGCCGCCGAGCTGGCCGCCTGGGTCAACTACGTCTGTCCCGTCCCCGCGGCCCGCGACGTCCTCGCCTCCTCCAAGGACAAGGAGCTCGCCGCCCTCGCCGAGGACCCGCTGATCTTCCCCGACGACGCGATGCGCAAGCGCCTCGTGATCGCGCGGGACATCACGTCGAAGGAGCGCACGGAGTTCGCGAAGCGGTGGAACGCGTTGGCGGGGCTGTAGCGCCCGGCCCCGGTGCCGCCTACGCCAGGAACTCCTCCACGGCCCGGACGAACGCCTCCGGCACGGCCTGGTGGACCAGGTGCCCCACCGGGAAGGTGACCAGACGCCCGTCAGGAACGCGCCGGGCAAGCTCGGCAAGGCCTTCCTGGGGCACGTGGCTGTCCGGGCCGCCCGCCACGACGAGGGTCCTGGCCGTGATCAGCCCGAGCCCGTCCAGCCACCGCGGATCGGGGGTGTCGATCTGACTCCTGACGGCGCCCACCAGATCCCAGTCGAAGTCCAGCTCGCCTTCCGGCCGGGTCGCGGGAAAGGGCTCGCGGGGGAGCGGAAGCGGCGCCTCCTCCAGGACGAGCCGGCCCACCTGCCCGGGGCGCTCCTGCGCGAGCAGATAGGCCACGATGCCGCCCATGGAGTGCCCGATCAGATCGATGCGGCCGAGCTCCAACGCGTCCAGGGACGCGAGCACGTCGCCCTTCATCGACTCGAGCGAATACGTCCCCGGCCAGTCGCTCCGCCCGTGCCCGCGCAGATCGAAGGCGTACACACGACGGCGCCGGGCCAGCAAGGGGGCCACCGCGTCCCACGTGCCGGCATGCTCCCCCATGGAGTGCAGAAGGACGAGCGGCGGCCCCTGCGGCGGCCCGGACACCCGACAGGCGAGCTGTATGTCTGCGAGGTCCACGGTGCGGTGATCGACCATGTCCCGAGTGTAGGTGGGCAGTTCACGCGCGGCCCGGGGTGAGTCAGCGACGTCGGCGCACCTTCTTCCACGCCTCCTCCGCCATGTCCACCGCGCTCAGGCGCCAGCCGTCCAGCTTGTCGCGGACCGTGGTCAGGAGCCGGCGCCACTTGAACCAGGGGGGCAGGCCGCGGAACGGGACGAAGGTCAGGACGTCGTCGACGGCGTTCTCGGCGATGCCGCGATGGCCCTCGGCGCGCAGGGCCGCGTACAGCTCCGGAGTCAGTTCGCCGTTGATCCGGGCCGCGGCGCCGGCCGCGGTGAACGCGAACCGGCGCTGCTCGATGTCCGGCAGCCGCATCGCCCACAGGATCCGCGGCGCCGAATCGGCTAGCGGGCAGTTGTGCGCCAGGCCGATCACCGCCGTGCCGAGATGGTCCTCGCCGCGTTCGAAGGCCGCGTCGACCTCGGCGGGATCGGCGATGCGGATCAGGCGCTCGCCGGTCTGCCAGTCGTGGTCGGGCTCGGGTGTCATCGCCGTCTCTCAGCTGTCGCACGGGGCGGGGGCGGCTGCACCCGCTGCTTCTGCACGGTGTCGATCATGCCTGGCTTCTTCTCGGTCTTCTCGGTGAAGGTTGCCGCGGCCCGGCCCGCCCACCGCGGGATCGCGTTCTCGCCCACCATCCCCTTGATGTCCCGCAGCACCTTGCCGACGTCATCGGCGAAGTCGTGTACAAGGCGCGGCTCTTCGGCGGAAACTCGACGAAGACGGCGGCCCCTCAGCGGAGTGCGGCCTCCACGATGCGTCCGGCCACCGGGTTCGCGTCCTTGCCCTTGGCGTCGGTCGCGTTGACCGAGTAGATGAGGGTGCGGGAGCCGTCCTCGGTGGCGGCGATGATGTTCGTGTAGCCGTAGCGGGCGCCGGTCTTCAGCCAGACCACCTTGTCGCCGACCTTCGCGCGCTGCGGTCCCGCGCCGAAGGTGGCCTCGGGGACGCCCGGCGCGAGGCGTGGCCGGGTGAGCATCTCCTTCAGCTGGGCGCGCGGCAGCAGCTCTCCGCCGAACAGGGCCTGCGTGAACCGCTCCAGGTCGGCCGTTGAGGAGATCATGTCGCCGGCGGCGAAGCGGTCGTACTGGTTCCACTCGGTCACGTCGACGAGGCGGGTTGTGCCGTCGGCCTGCTCCATCTGCTGGTAGCCGCGGTTGTGCGGGCCGCGGATGCGGGGATCGGTGCCGGGGAAGTACGTGTCGCGCATGTGCAGCGGCTCGAAGATCCGCAGGGCCGCCTGATGGGCGTACGAATCCCCGGTGACCTTCTCGATCAGCAGGCCGAGCACGGTGTAGCCGATGTTGCGGTAGTGCTGCTCGTCGCCCGGGTCGTGCTCGGGGCCCTTGGCGATGGCGGAGGCGACGACGGTGCGCGGGTCCAACGTGTCGTAGCGGTGGGCGAATTCGTCGTCGAAGCCGTCGCCCGGCTTCAGCCCGCTCGTGTAGTTCAGCAGGCTGCGTACGGGGATGGGGTCGAACTTCTTCGCCGACGCCTTGGCGAACAGGCCGGGCATGTAGTCCTGCACGGGCCTGTCCGGATCGAGCCTGCCCTCGGCGACGAGCTGCAGTGCCACCGCCGCGGTCACGATCTTCGTGGTGGACCCGGCGCGGAAGCGGCCGTGCGGGTCGGCCTTGCGGTGCGTGACCAGGTCGTGCACGCCTGAACTGCCCCGCCAGGTCCCGTCGGTGCCGCCGACGCGGACGAGGGCGGCGGTCGCGTCCGCGTTCGGCAGGCCCTTGACGGCGTCGCGCAGGGCCTTGCCGTCGGGTCTGTTCGACGGGGTGTCGACGGTGGTGACGGACGAGGCCGGCGGGTGGTCGCGGGCGATGGCGGGGGCGGCCGCGGCGCCGGTCAGGCCGAGGACGAGGGCGGCGGCGAGAGCGGCGCGGGCGCGAACCTTCACGGTGACTCCAGGGGCTGCTGCTGGGCTGTGGAGTCCCATCCTGGTGATCGCGCACAGGCCACGGATCGTCGGTGGGGAGGGCACGGTCCCGGGAAGCCGTCGGGGTCAAGGGGCGGCAGATTCAGGGACGGTGAGGGGGATGCCCCCTAGGGGGTGGCGGTGCGCTGTCCCTTCAGGCGGCGGTGCGCAGCCCGGTGAGGACGTCGATTCGGTTGGTGGTGATCGAGTCGACGCCCACGTCCAGCAGGCGGCGCATCGAGCGGCGGGTGTCCGGGGTCCAGGCGGAGATCAGGAATCCCTCGCGGTGCACCTGGAAGGCGAGTTCGCGGTCGATCAGGGGGAAGCGGTAGTTGAGCCAGCGCGGCTTGATCGCGTCGAGCAGGGCGTGGCGCGGCGGCGCCAGGCTCGTCCAGGTCAGGGCGATCTCGGCGGCGGGGTCCGCGGCGCGCACCGCGAGCATCGCCTGGGCGCCCGCGCAGTAGTACGCGCGCTCGGCGGCCCCGCAGTCCGTGACGGTCCCGACGACCGTGCGCACCGAATCGGGCGTCGCGCCCGGCAGATCGACCATCACCCGGTGCCCCTCCGTGGCCTCCAGCGCCGCTTCGAGGGTCGGTACGCCGCCTTCGGTGAGGCCGTCGAGCTCGGCGGACGACAGGGCGGCGAGCGGGCGTTCGTACCCCCACAGGCGCTTGAGGTCCTTGTCGTGGAGCAGGACGGGTACGCCGTCGCGGCTCAGTCGGACGTCGATCTCCACCGCGTCCGCGCCCTGTTCGAGCGCGGAGCGCAGGGAGGGGATCGTGTTCTCGCGGACGCGGTAGGGATCGCCTCGGTGGGCCACAGCAGTCACGGTGCGCATGGGCCCATTGTGGTGCCGTCCTTACGGGGCGAGCCAGGTCTGCGTGTACGTGTCGATCTCGGCGGCGATGCGGTCCTTGCCCGCCCGGTCGAGGAAGGAGACCTCGACGGCGTTCTTGGCGAGGGCGGCGATGCCGCGCTCGTCGAGGTCGAGGAGGCGGGCCGCGACCGCGTACTCGTTGTTGAGGTCGGTGCCGAACATCGGCGGGTCGTCGGAGTTGATCGTCACGATCACCCCGGCCTCGACGAACTGCTTGACGGGGTGCTCGTCGAGGGTGCGGACGGCGCGGGTCGCGATGTTCGAGGTCGGGCAGACCTCCAGCGGGATGCGGTGCTCGGCGAGGTGGGCGAGCAGCTTCGGGTCCTGCGCGGAGGTGGTGCCGTGGCCGATGCGCTCGGCGCCGAGGTGGTTCAGGGCGTCCCAGACGGTCTCGGGGCCCGTGGTCTCGCCGGCGTGCGGGACGGAGTGCAGGCCCGCGGCGATCGCCTGGTCGAAGTAGGGCTTGAACTGCGGGCGCGGTACGCCGATCTCGGGCCCGCCGAGGCCGAAGGAGACCAGGCCCTCGGGGCGCAGCTTGTCGGTGGTGGCGAGGCGGAGCGTCTCCTCGGCCGACACGAGCCCGGCCTCGCCGGGGATGTCGAAGCACCAGCGCAGTACGGTGCCGAACTCGTCCTCCGCGGCCTTGCGGGCGTCCTCGATGGCGTCCATGAAGGCGCGGTCGTCGATGCCGCGGCGCACGGAGGAGTACGGGGTGATGGTCAGCTCGGCGTAGCGGACGTTCTGCCGGGCCATGTCGCGGGCCACCTCGTAGGTGAGGAGGCGGACGTCGTCCGGGGTGCGGATCAGGTCCACGACGGAGAGGTAGACCTGGATGAAGTGCGCGAAGTCCGTGAACGTGAAGTAATCGGCCAGCGCCTCGGGGTCGGTCGGCACCGCGGAGTCGGGGTGCCGGGCCGCCAGCTCGGAGACGATGCGGGGGGAGGCCGAGCCGACGTGGTGCACGTGCAGTTCCGCCTTGGGCAGTCCTGCGATGAAGGCGTGCGGGTCTCTGGCTGTCGCTGCGGCGTTCTGCTGCTCGGTCACGGATTCCTCCCCAGGAACGGGCTTGATCGGCTGATCGGTGGGTCGGGATCATCGTAGGCGGCGGTCGGCGCGGGGAAAGCGGGGGCCGTAGCATGACGGAACGTACGAAAGAGGTGACCCGTCATGTCCGCCAAGCCCGAGGACGATGCCGCGCGGGACGCGGACGCACCGCATCCTCCGGAGGAACGGGACCCGTGGGCTCCGCCACCGGAGGACCGGGTGAGCCTGGACAAACGGGGTGCGGGGCCGTGGGCTCCGCCGGTGGGTCCTACGGGGCCAGTGGGACCAGTGGGGCCTACGGGGTCAGTGGGACCAGTGGGGCCTACGGGGTCAGTGGGTTCTGAGGGTTCCGGTTCTGGAGGGCCTGCGGGACCTGCGGGGCCTGCGAGTGCTGCGGGGCCTTGGGATTCTGCGGGGCCCGGGGCTTCGGGGGCGCCCGGTTGGGCAGGGCCCGGGGCTTCGGGTGCGCCTGCCGCGCCGGGGCCTTCGGCGCACGACCAGTGGACCGTCACGTCGATGCCGGGCGCGGGGACGCCGCCGCCCGTGCCGTCGGGTGACGGCAACCCCTTCGCGGCGCCCGGTGAGCCCGTGCCGCCGCCTCCGCTGTCGCCGGAGGGTCCCGGTCAGATGCCGTACGGGTACCAGGGTCGGCCCGGTTATCCCGGGTACCCCGGCTACCCGAGCCATCCGGGATACGCGGGCTACCAGGGCCACGGGGCGCCCGGCTACGGCTGGCCCGCCATGCCGATGGCGCCCGCGAACGGCATGGGCGTGGCCGGGCTCGTCCTCGGGATCATCGCGGCGGCCGGCTTCTGTCTGTGGCCGCTGGCGATCGTCCTCGGCATCCTCGGGGTCGTCTTCGGCGCGGTGGGGCGCGGCAAGGCGCGACGGGGCGAGGCGACGAACGGGGGCCAGGCCCTGGCCGGAATCATCTGCGGCGCGGTCGGCATCGCGCTGGGCGTCGGGGTGCTGGTGCTGCTGTTGGTGGTGCCGGATGAGGAGACGGATGTGGGGACCTCGCGGGGCGACCCGGGGTTTTCAGCGACGGTGGTGGTGGGGCGGTCCTAGGCCGCCGCTTCGCGGCGGATGTCTCCCGCCCGCCCGTTCACCCCGCAGCCCCCCCCCGCGAGGTAGCAGCGGTGGGGTGGGCCAGCGGTGGCCCGCCCGCTGATGCTGCTCGTGGGGTCGGCCTAGGCCGCCGCTTCGCGGCGGATGTCTCCCGCCCGCCCGTTCACCCCGCAGCCCCCCGCGAGGTAGCAGCGGTGGGGTGGGCCAGCGGCCGCCTCGTCCCGCCCCGCCCCGCGAAGGCGCCGAGCCGCCCCTGGGTTCCTAGGTTTCGGCTCGACGCGGGGTAATCGGGCGGGTGGGTGGGAGACGCCCGTGGTCCGGGGGAACTGGGCGCCCGCTGTGCGAAGGCGCCCCGAGCCCGCGCCTCCTGTGTCCCTGCTCGACGCGGGGCAATCGGGCGGGCGGGTGGGACAGCCAACCGCCGCGCAGCGCCCCCGCACCCCTCAAACCGCCCCCGCCAACACCCCCCGCGCCTCCATCAGCGCGAAGCCCAGCAGGTTCGGGCCCCGCCACTTCTCCGGGTCCTCGACGCGAGGGTTGTCCGCCGCGAGGCCCACGCCCCACACCCGGTCCAGCGGGCTCGCCTCGACCAGGACCCGCCGACCCGTCCCCAGCAGGAAATCCCGCAGGCCCGCGTCCGACGCGAACTTGTGGACGCTGCCCGCGACCACGATCCCGAACCGCTCCCGCGCCCACACCGCCTCGTCGAAGCCCCGCACCAGCCGCCCCGCGTTCTTCGCCTCCGCCGGTGTCCGCGCCGCGAGGACCGTCCCCTCGGCCTCCGCGTCGTCGAAGAGGCGGGCCTTGGCCGCCATCATCCAGTGCTCCGCAGTCGCGTACGCCACGCCGTCCACCGTGAAGGGCGAAGGCCACCACTGGCTGAGGCAGCTCGCCCCCAGCGTGCCGTCACGCCGCGGCGTGTGCCCCCAGAAGTGCAGGTACTTGACCCGTTCCCCCGCCCGCACCGCCCCGAGCAGCTCCTCCACCGAGCGGACCGAGTCGATCTTCGTCATGCACGCGAGTCTGGCACGCACCACTGACATTCCGTCCGGGGTTTTCCAGGACGACTCGACACCTGGTCGACAGATTCCGTCGCGTAACCAAAAGGCAACTACGGAATCACTTGTTGGACTACCACTGCTCTGTCAGGATCGGCACTCAAATCGATCTGGAGCTACGCCGACCCCCGCCGCACGGGGAGAACGGCGGAGGAGAGCGTCATGCACAACTTCCAGGCGCAGGACCACTTCGCGGACGGCGCGCAGTACATCGCCGGGCGACTGACCAAGGGAACCTCGGGCCGGACCCACGCGGTCGTCGACCCCGCCACCGGCGACGAGGTCTACACGTACGAACTGGCCGGAAGCGACGACGTCGACGCCGCCGTCGCCTCGGCCGCCGAGGCGTTCCCCGGCTGGGCGGGCGCCACCCCCGGCGAGCGCTCCGACGCCATGCACCGCTTCGCGGGCGTCCTGGCCGACCGCGCCGAGGAGTTCGCGCAGGCCGAGTCGCTGCAGTGCGGCAAGCCGATCAAGCTGAGCCGCGAGTTCGACGTCCCCGGCACCGTCGACAACACCGCCTTCTTCGCGGGCGCGGCCCGGCACCTGCAGGGCCAGTCGGCGGGGGAGTACACCGGGGACCACACCTCGTACGTACGCCGTGAGCCCATCGGTGTCGTCGGGTCCATCGCCCCCTGGAACTACCCCCTCCAGATGGCCGCCTGGAAGGTGCTCCCGGCGATCGCGGCCGGCAACACCATCGTCCTCAAGCCCGCCGAGCTCACCCCCCTCACCTCGCTCCTCTTCGCGCAGGCCGCCACCGAGGCCGGCATCCCCGACGGTGTCGTCAACATCGTCACGGGGGCCGGGAAGGACGCCGGTGAGCACCTCGTCGGGCACCCCGACGTCGCCATGACCTCCTTCACCGGGTCCACCGGCGTCGGCAAGCGCGTCGCCGAGATCGCCACCGCCACCGTCAAGCGCCTCCACCTGGAGCTCGGCGGCAAGGCGCCCTTCGTGGTCTTCGACGACGCCGACCTCGACGCCGCCGTGCACGGCGCGGTCGCAGGCGCGCTCATCAACTCGGGACAGGACTGCACCGCCGCCACGCGCGCGTACGTCCAACGCCCCCTGTACGACGCCTTCGTGGCGGGCGTCGCCGACCTGATGCGGACCGTGCGGCTCGGCGACCCCTTCGACGCGAGCACCGACATGGGGCCGCTCATCTCGCACGTGCACCGCGACCGCGTCGCCGGTTTCGTCGACCGGGCCCGCTCCTACGCGCGCGTGGTCACCGGTGGCGAGGCGCTCGACCACCCCGGCGCGTACTACCGGCCCACGCTGATCGCGGACGCCGCGCAGGACAGCGAGATCGTGCAGTCCGAGATCTTCGGCCCCGTCCTCGTGGTGCTGCCCTTCGACTCCGACGACGAGGGCATCCGGCTCGCCAACGACACCCCCTACGGCCTCGCCGCCTCCGCCTGGAGCCGCGACGTGTTCCGCGCGAACCGCGCGACGCGCGAGATCAAGGCCGGGTGCGTGTGGGTCAACGACCACATCCCGATCCTCAGCGAGATGCCGCACGGCGGCTACAAGGCGTCCGGCTACGGCAAGGACATGTCCGCGTACTCGTTTGAGGAGTACACCCAGGTCAAGCACGTCATGTTCGACAACACCGCGGTGGTCCGCAAGGACTGGCACCGCACGATCTTCGGGGACCGATAACCAGCAGTCAGCAGGTCGCGCGACCAGCGGCCGCCTCCCTCCCACAGGGAGATCCGAAAGGGCAACCACGCGCATGGAGCAGTACGAGCCCGACATCCCCCAAGCTCTCAACTCCGTTCGAGCAGGGAGGGACCCCCTCTCCCCGGCCCAACTGGCCGCCATGCACCGCAGCCTGAGGAACGGCAGGGGCTCCCTGACCCGCCGTTCCCTGCTGCGCGCCTCCACCGGCGGCGCGCTCGCCGTCGGTGGACTCGGGGCGCTGAGCGCCTGCGGTATCCCCGCGGCGGGCAAGGGGCAGGGCGAGGTCTCGTCCGACGACCACTCGGCCACGGAGAAGCGGATCGCCTTCTCCAACTGGACCGAGTACATGGACGTCGACGAGAAGGACAAGAACCGGCGGCCGACCCTGGAGGCGTTCACCAAACGCACCGGGATCACGGTCAAGTACACCGAGGACATCAACGACAACGTCGAGTTCTTCGGGAGGATCAAGCCGCAGCTCGCGCAGGGCGACGAGACCGGACGCGACCTCATCTGCGTCACGGACTGGCTGGCGGCCAGGCTCATCCGCTTCGGGTGGGTCCAGAAACTGGAC
Organism: Streptomyces sp. NPDC041068; assembly: GCF_040647455.1. Classification (NCBI taxonomy): domain Bacteria; kingdom Bacillati; phylum Actinomycetota; class Actinomycetes; order Kitasatosporales; family Streptomycetaceae; genus Streptomyces; species Streptomyces sp. NPDC041068. The sequence goes on along the minus strand of NZ_JBEZCG010000019.1, from coordinate 43,069 downwards.
CCGGCCAACCTGCCGCACGCGTACGCCCATCTCTCCACCCAGTTCCGCGCCCCCGACTGGGACCCGGGCCGTGCGTACTCCTACCCCTGGACCGGCATCTCCACGGTGATCGCGTACAACAAGAAGGCGACCGGCGGGAAGGCGATCACCTCCGTCTCGCAGTTGCTCGACGACCCGAAGCTGAGGGGGCGCGTCGGGTTCCTCTCCGAGATGCGCGACACCGTCGGCATGACGCTCATCGACATGGGCAAGGACCCCGCGGACTTCACCGACGACGACTTCGACGCGGCGATCGCCCGCCTCCAGAAGGCCGTCGACAAGAAGCAGATCCGCCGCTTCACGGGCAACGACTACACCTCGGACCTCGACAAGGGCGACATCGCCGCCTGCATCGGCTGGGCCGGCGACATCGTGCAGCTCCAGGCCGACAACCCCGACGTCGACTTCCACATCCCGGACCAGGGCTACATCACGTCGACGGACAACCTGCTCGTCCCGAACAAGGCACGCCACAAGCGCAACGCCGAGCGCCTCATCGACTACTACTACGAGCCGGAGCCGGCGGCCCGACTGGCGGCGTACATCAACTACGTCTGCCCGGTGGACGGCGTACAGGAAGCGCTCGCGAAGATCGACAAGGATGCCGCGTCGAATCCGCTGATCATTCCCGACAAGGAGATGAAGGCGAAGTCCCGGGCGTTCCGTTCGCTGACGCCGAAGGAAGAGACCGCGTACGAAGAGAAGTTCGCGAAGCTCACCGGCGCGTAGGCACTCCGCTGGACGGTGCGGACTTCGTCCGCGGGTTCGCCGTGGTTGATCGCGCAGTTCCCCGCGCCCCTGAAGGGGCGCCTCCGTTCCTCCCCTCGACTTCCCCTCGACTTCCCCTGGACCCCATCATGACCTCTGCCCAAGAACCCGGCGGCGACGTTCGCCTCAGCGGGATCAGCAAGACGTACGGCTCCTTCACCGCCGTGCATCCGCTCGACCTCACCGTGCCGCAGGGCTCGTTCTTCGCGCTGCTCGGGGCGTCCGGCTGCGGCAAAACCACCACCCTCCGCATGATCGCGGGGCTAGAGGAGCCCAGCTCCGGCACGGTCCGGCTCGGCGATCAGGACGTCACGGACCTGCCCCCGTACAAGCGGCCGGTGAACACCGTCTTCCAGTCGTACGCGCTCTTCCCGCACCTGGACATCTTCGAGAACGTCGCCTTCGGACTGCGCCGCCGCGGCATCAAGTCCGTGAAGAAGCAGGTCGGCGAGATGCTCGACCTCGTCCAGCTCGGCGAGCAGGCCCGCAAGAAGCCGCACCAGCTCTCCGGCGGCCAGCAGCAGCGCGTCGCCGTCGCCCGCGCGCTCATCAACCACCCCAAGGTGCTTCTGCTCGACGAGCCCCTCGGCGCCCTCGACCTGAAGCTGCGCCGCCAGATGCAGCTGGAGCTCAAGCGTATCCAGACCGAGGTCGGCATCACCTTCGTACACGTCACGCACGACCAGGAGGAGGCCATGACGATGGCCGACACCGTGGCCGTGATGAACGGCGGCCGCGTCGAGCAGCTCGGCGCCCCCGCCGACCTCTACGAGAACCCGCGCACCACCTTCGTCGCCAACTTCCTCGGCACCTCGAACTTCATCGAGGCCGAGATCGGCGGCACCAGCGGCAAGGACATCGTCCTCAAGGCGGGCGACGGCAAGCTCACGATGCCCGCCGCGCGATGTACAGCCCCCACCACGACCGGCGGCAAGGTCCTGCTCGGCGTACGCCCGGAGAAGATCTCCCTCACGCACGCCGACGACGCGGGGCAGATCCCCGAGGGCCGCAACCGCATCACGGGCCGCATCGCCGACAGCAGTTTCATCGGCGTCTCCACGCAGTACGTCGTCGACAACCGGGTCTGCGACTCCTTCGAGGTGTACGCGCAGAACATCGAGCGCGACAGCCGCCTCACCCCGGGCGCCGAGGTCGTCCTGCACTGGAACCCGGCGCACACCTTCGGCCTCGACGCCGCCCAGTCCCTGCTTGCCGGGAAAGAGGGCTCGGCGGGCGTCGAAAAGGTCGAGGAGGACGCCTGAGCATGACGACCGTGACCGACGCACCACCGCCTCCGCCTCCGTCCCCGAAACCGCTGCCCGTCCCCGAGGACGCGCCGCCGCGCAAGGTCCGCAAGCGCGGCCGCCTCGTCCCGTACTGGCTGCTGCTCCCCGGCATCCTCTGGCTCGTCGTCTTCTTCGCGCTGCCGCTGGTCTACCAGGCCTCGACCTCCGTGCAGACGGGGTCGCTCGAAGAGGGCTTCAAGGTCACCTGGCACTTCGCCACGTACTGGGACGCGCTCACCGACTACTGGCCGCAGTTCCTGCGTTCGGTGCTCTACGCGGGCGCCGCCACGATCCTGTGTCTGCTGCTCGGCTATCCGCTCGCGTATCTGATCGCGTTCCGCGCGGGCCGCTGGCGCAATGTCATCCTCGTCCTGGTCATCGCGCCCTTCTTCACCAGCTTCCTCATCCGTACGCTGGCGTGGAAGACGATCCTCGCGGACGGCGGCCCCGTCGTGGGCGCCCTGAACTCGCTGCACGTCCTCGACGTCACCAGCTGGCTGGGGATCACGGCGGGCGACCGGGTCCTCGCCACACCGCTCGCGGTGATCTGCGGACTCACGTACAACTTCCTGCCGTTCATGATCCTGCCGCTCTACACCTCGCTGGAGCGCATCGACGGGCGGCTGCACGAGGCCGCGGGCGACCTCTACGCCAAGCCGTCCACGACCTTCCGCAAGGTGACCTTCCCGCTCTCGATGCCGGGCGTCGTCTCCGGCACGCTGCTCACCTTCATCCCGGCGGCGGGCGACTACGTGAACGCGGATCTGCTCGGCTCGACCGACACCCGCATGGTCGGAAACGTCATTCAGACGCAGTTCCTGCGCATTCTGGATTACCCGACGGCCGCGGCGCTCTCCTTCATCCTCATGGCCGCCATTCTGTTCATGGTGACCTTCTACATCCGCAAGTCGGGGACGGAGGATCTCGTCTGATGGCCACTTTCTTCCGTTGGCTGCGCCGCAATCTCGTCGTCATGGCCGGCCTCTGCACGCTCGCCTATCTCCTCCTGCCGAACGTGATCGTGACGGTCTTCTCCTTCAACAAGCCGAAGGGGCGCTTCAATTACTCCTGGCAGGAGTTCTCGCTCGACGCCTGGAAGGACCCGTGCGGCGTCGCCGACATGTGCGGGTCGCTCTCGCTGAGCCTGCAGATCGCCACCTGGGCGACGATCGGCGCGACCGTGCTCGGCACGATGATCGCCTTCGCGCTCGTGCGCTACCGCTTCCGGGCGCGCGGCGCCGTGAACTCGCTGATCTTCCTGCCGATGGCGATGCCCGAGGTCGTCATGGCCGCCTCGCTGCTCACGCTCTTCCTCAACATGGGCGCGCAGCTGGGCTTCTGGACGGTCCTGATCGCCCACATCATGTTCTGTCTCAGCTTCGTGGTGACCGCCGTCAAGGCGCGCGTCATGTCGATGGACCCGCGCCTGGAACAGGCCGCGCAGGACCTTTACGCCGGTCCCGTGCAGACGTTCTTGAGGGTCACGCTGCCGATCGCCGCACCAGGCATTGCGGCGGGCGCGCTGCTCGCCTTCGCGCTCTCCTTCGACGACTTCATCATCACGAATTTCAACGCGGGCTCGACTGTGACCTTCCCCATGTTCGTCTGGGGATCCGCGCAGCGGGGCACGCCCGTTCAAATCAATGTGATCGGTACGGCGATGTTCCTCGTGGCCGTGCTTCTGGTGCTCGCCGGAATGCTGATAGGCAAGCGCCGCAACAAGCAAGCGAAATAGCGCTCGCTTCTACTGTTTCCGAAGGAGTGGAAATCATGGCCCCAAGCGCCATGACCCGTTGGACCAAGTCTCTCTCCGATGCCCAGCCGGTCTCGTACTGGCTGGACGACCCCGGCAGGCCCGCCCCCGAGCCCGCCCTGACCGGCGACGACCGGTGCGACCTCCTCGTCGTCGGCGGCGGGTACAGCGGACTGTGGACCGCGCTCATCGCCAAGGAGCGCGATCCGCGCCGCGAGGTGGTCCTGGTCGAGGGCCGCGAGGCGGGCTGGGCCGCCTCCGGCCGCAACGGCGGTTTCTGCGCCGCGTCGCTCACGCACGGCATCTCCAACGGCCTGTCCCGCTGGCCCGGCGAGATCGAGAAGCTGGAGGAGCTCGGCGCCCGCAACCTCGACGAGATCGAGGCGGCCGTCAAGCGCTACTCCATCGACTGCGACTTCGAGCGCACCGGCGAGATCGACGTGGCCACCGAGCCGCACCAGCTGGCCGAACTCCACGAGATGTACGAGGAGATGGCGGAGCACGGCCTCGCGGGCGGCTCCGAGCTGCTCGACGCGGACGCGCTGCGCGAGCAGGTCGACTCGCCCACCTTCCTCGGCGGCCTGTGGGACCGCGAGGGCGTCGCCATGCTGCATCCGGCGAAGCTCGCGTGGGGTCTGAAGCGGGCCTGTCTGGAGAAGGGCGTACGCGTCTACGAGCACACGCCTGCCCTCCAACTGGCCTCCGCAGGCGCGGGGATGGTGATCCGCACGCCGTACGGCAGGGTCTTTGCCCGCCAGGTCGCGCTCGCCACGAACATCTTCCCCTCGCTGGTCAAGCGCATCCGCTCGTACACCGTGCCGGTCTACGACTACGCGCTCATGACGGAGCCGCTGACCGACGACCAGCTGGCGTCGATCGGCTGGAAGAACCGCCAGGGGCTCGGCGACAGCGCCAACCAGTTCCACTACTTCCGGCTCTCCGCCGACAACCGCATCCTGTGGGGCGGTTACGACGCGATCTATCCGTTCGGCGGGAAGGTGCGCGCCGAGTACGACGACCGGCCCGAGACGTACGCGAAGCTCGCGGGCCACTTCTTCACCTGTTTCCCGCAGTTGGAGGGGGTGCGCTTCACGCACGCGTGGGGCGGCGCGATCGACACGTGCTCGCGCTTCTCGGCGTTCTTCGGCACGGCCCACAAGGGCCGCGTCGCGTACGCGGCGGGCTACACGGGCCTAGGTGTCGGGGCCACCCGGTTCGGCGCCGATGTCATGCTGGACCTGCTCTCCGGCGAGCGCACGGAGCGTACGAGCCTGGAAATGGTGCGGACGAAGCCGCTGCCGTTCCCGCCGGAGCCGTTCGCCTGGACCGGCGTCGCACTGACGAAGTGGTCGCTCGCCCGCTCCGATGCCAACGGCGGCAGGCGGAACCTCTGGCTCAAGACGATGGACAAGCTGGGCCTGGGCTTCGACAGCTGAACAGGCGTACGCGCTGGAACCGGCGCACGCCCTCAGAACCGCTGTGAGCCGCTTCACCACCAACAAGTAGTCGAACCCGCGTAATGCTCGACCCATGGACCTCTCTCTCCTGTGACACGCACAGATGGTGCACAGGAAAGGGAGGTCCCGCCATGAATGTCTCGGGTGGCCCAGGGGCGAAGTCGGCGGTCGAGTGGCTCGTATCGGTGGCACCGGACCCGGAGGCCTGCCGTTGGGAGTGGGAGCGCAATCCGCTCGGGGTCGCGCTCCTGCCTGCCGGGCGGCGCTGGGACGTGCTGATCCTGCCCGGCGAGCTCGGCTATCCCACGCTCGACGTGCTGACCCGCTGCATCGACCGCCCCGGTCCCGTCCTCGCCGACTTCGGGGACTCGCGCATGGGGTTCTTCGTGCCGGCGGGCACGGTCGCCCGCTGGCTCGGCACGGGTGTGCGCGGCGCGGGCCGCGGCACCTGGATCGTCGTGCCCTACCCGGGCCGGGCCACCGGCGGCGTCCGCTGGCTCGTCCCGCCGGACGGATCCGGCACGCTGACGGACCCGGCGCTGCTCGAACTCGCGATGCACGAGGCGGCGGCGGGCCTGGCACGGGACGCGCACGACACCCAGGACGAAGGGCGGGAGTGAACTGCGTGAACCCTTGACAACTTAATTGGTCTGGACCAAGTTGGGCGCGCGCCACCCTCCAATCCCCCCATGCCCGGAGGCAGTTGTGGACCGCTCGCTGACAACCCGCATCAGACGTACGACCCTCGCCCTGGCCGCGGCCCTCGCGCTCACCGCGCCCGCGGTGACCTCGGCGACCGCTCGGACGGCGGCCGACGCCGCGCCGCAGGCCCCCGCCGACCACAGCCTCGTCGGCTATCTGCACACCAGCTTCGCCAACGGCTCCGGCTACACCCGCCTCGCGGACACCCCCGACAGCTGGGACATCATCGACCTCGCCTTCGGCGAACCGACCTCCGCGACCTCCGGGGACATCCGCTTCGGCCTCTGTCCCAAGACCGAGTGTCCGAACGTCGAGACCAAGGACGAGTTCAAGGCCGCGATCAAGGCCAAGCAGGCGGCGGGCAAGAAGGTCCTGATCTCCATCGGCGGCCAGAACGGCCAGGTGCGGCTCACCACCACGCAGGCCCGCGACACCTTCGTGAGGTCCGTCTCCGCGATCATCGACGAGTACGGACTCGACGGCCTGGACATCGACTTCGAGGGCCACTCCCTCTCGCTGAACGCCGACGACACGGACTTCAAGAACCCGAAGACCCCGTCGATCGTGAACCTCATCGCGGCGGTGAAGACCCTCAAGGCCAAGTACGGCAGCGGCTTCACGCTCACGATGGCCCCGGAGACCTTCTTCGTGCAGCTGGGCCACCAGTACTACGGCACCGGCAAATGGGGCGGCCAGGACCCGCGCGCCGGCGCCTACCTCCCGGTCATCCACGCCCTGCGCGACGACCTCACGCTGCTGCACGTCCAGGACTACAACTCCGGCCCGATCATGGGCCTGGACAACCAGTACCACTCGATGGGCGGCGCGGACTTCCACATAGCGATGACGGACATGCTGCTCACCGGCTTCCCCGTGGCGGGCGACAAGAACAACGTCTTCCCGCCCCTGCCCCCGCAGAAGGTCGCGATCGGCATGCCCGCCTCGGTCAACGCGGGCAACGGCCACGTGCCCATGACGGAGGTCAACAAGGCCCTGGACTGCCTGACCAAGGCCACGAACTGCGGCTCCTACAAGACGCACGGCACATGGCCGGACCTGCGCGGCCTGATGACGTGGTCCATCAACTGGGACCGCTTCAACAACTGGGAGTTCTCGAAGAACTTCGACGCGTACTTCGGCTGACGCGTCCGTACCGCGCGATCACCAGCACCATGCCCTGCAACAGCATCCCGCACAGCAGCCACGAGGCCAGTACGTCCAGGGGCCAGTGGTAGCCGCGGCGTACCAGGCCGAAGCCGATCGCGGTGTTCAACAGGGCGCAGCCGATGGCCAGTTCGCGGCGGCCGTACGCGCCGCGCAGGAGCGGCAGCAGAAGCAGTGCCGCCGCGCCGTACGCCATCGCCGCCGTGGCCGCGTGGCCCGAGGGGTAGAAGCCGTCGCCCGACATGCCCGGTGGGCCGGGGCGGGCGACGGCTGCCTTGAGCGGGGCGACAAGGGCGGGGACCAGGGCCATTGTCACCGCGGCGGCCACCGGGGGCAGCCACCAGCGGTACGCGTCGGCGCGGCGTCCGCGCCAGGCGACGTACGCGAGGACGGCGGCGAGCACCGGCACGGCGACCGTGATGTTGCCGAGGTCGGCGAGGAACTCCGCGGCGCGGTCGGGGATGCGGCTGCCCGCCAGGGCGCGGCCGAGCCGTTCGTCGGCGCGGCGCAGCGGGCCGTCGGCGACGACCTGCCAGGTGAGAAGCGCGAGGAAGAGCGCACACAAGGAGAGGGAAAGGGTCGGCCGCCCCGGAACAGGGGGGGTGGTTCCGGGGCGGCCGAACTGACCGGGTTGCCGCGCGCCCCGGGGGGTTTGGGGCGGGCGGCCATCCGATCGGTGAGGAGTTCCGGAGCCAAGAGCTCCGGGTGCGTGCACCAGGGCACGACCAGGGCGGGGCTGGGGAGGCTCCGCCGTGGTGTCGCCCACAGTCCCCTGTGGGCGGGGTGTTTCTCTCATCTGCAGAAACCGTACGTCAGGTGGTTGCGGGCCGACAGGCGGAAGGGCATCCCGACATGGGGCCCGCACACCTTCTTCACACGCCCCGACGGTCACCCCAGGTCACGGTTCCATCACCGCGCGCGGTCCACACACGTCAGGGCGGGTTCCGCCGATGCGGAGCCCGCCCCGAGGCGTGTTCGGCCGGTCGGACGCGGCGAATCCGGACGCGGGCGAGTCCAGACGCGGGTGAGTCGGACGCGGGTGAATCAGACGCGGGCGAAGGCGCCCTCGATGATGTCCAGGCCCTCGTTCAGCAGGTCGTCGCCGATGACCAGCGGCGGCAGGAAGCGCAGGACGTTGCCGTACGTGCCGCAGGTGAGGACGAGCAGGCCCTCCGCGTGGCAGGCCTTGGCGAGGGCCGCGGTGGCCTCCGGGTTCGGCTCCTTGGCCGTGCGGTCCTTGACCAGCTCGATGGCGATCATGGCGCCGCGGCCGCGGATGTCGCCGATGATGTCGAACTTCTCGGCCATGGCGGTCAGCCGGGCCTTCATCGTCGACTCGATCGCCTTCGCCTTGGCGTTGAGGTCGAGCTCCTTCATGGTCTCGATGGCGCCGAGCGCACCGGCGCAGGCCACCGGGTTGCCGCCGTAGGTGCCGCCGAGGCCGCCCGCGTGCGCGGCGTCCATGATCTCGGCGCGGCCCGTCACGGCGGCGAGCGGCAGACCGCCCGCGATGCCCTTGGCCGTCGTGATCAGGTCGGGGACGATGCCCTCGTCCTCGCAGGCGAACCACTGGCCGGTGCGGCAGAAGCCGGACTGGATCTCGTCGGCGACGAAGACGATGCCGTTGTCGTTCGCGTACTTCACGATCTCGGGCAGGAAGCCCTTGGCGGGCTCGATGAAGCCGCCCTCGCCGAGCACCGGCTCGATGATGATCGCGGCGACGTTGTCGGCGCCGACCTGCTTGTTGATCATGTCGATGGCCTGCTTGGCGGCCTCGGGCCCGGCGTTCTCGGCGCCGGTCGGCCAGCGGTAGCCGTAGGCGACCGGGACGCGGTAGACCTCGGGCGCGAACGGGCCGAAGCCGTGCTTGTACGGCATGTTCTTGGCGGTCAGCGCCATCGTGAGGTTGGTGCGGCCGTGGTAGCCGTGGTCGAAGACGACGACGGCCTGGCGCTTGGTGTGCGCGCGGGCGATCTTGACGGCGTTCTCGACGGCCTCGGCGCCCGAGTTGAACAGCGCCGACTTCTTCTCGTGGTCACCCGGCGTGAGCTCGGCCAGCGCCTCGGCGACGGCGACGTAGCCCTCGTACGGCGTGACCATGAAACAGGTGTGGGTGAAGTCCGCCAGCTGCGCGGAGGCGCGGCGCACCACGGCCTCGGCGGAGGCGCCGACGGAGGTCACGGCGATGCCGGAGCCGAAGTCGATCAGACGGTTGCCGTCGACGTCCTCGATGATGCCGCCACCGGCGCGCGCCGCGAAGACGGGCAGCACGGAGCCCACGCCACCGGCGACCACGGCGGTACGGCGGGCCTGCAGCTCCTGCGACTTCGGACCGGGGATGGCGGTGACGACGCGGCGCTCCTGCGGGATCTCGCTCATGCGGGGCTCCTGATTCTGGGGTTGGACGGCTACCCCGGGGCTGATTCCGGTTTCGCCTGGTTCTTCGGGGGGGTTTCCTCGCAGATTAGGGGCGGGGCGCGGAGCCGGTCATGCTCCATCGGGGTGGGGTTGTTCCGTGGCGTTGTCCGACTTGGACACATGTCGGTGCCCCGCCGTCCGTACCGACCGGGCGCGTAACCGGTGAACTCCCCTCCCGGGGGCACTAGATTGACCCCGGATCGACGGACGGACCGGCAGGTCAGGGGGCAAGGGCCATGGACACCGAGGGCACGCACGGGGCACGCGACGGGCGGCGGGCGGCGCCGGTGCCGCGCCCGGCTCCGCCGGCTGTCCCCGCCGCCCCCGCCACACCGCCGATGCCCCGGCAGCCGCCCGGCGCCGAACTCTCCTCGTCCGTCGCCGACTGGCTCGCCGCGCCCCGCCCGAAGACCGGGCCCGGCATCTGGCGCTACGACTACCGGCCCCCGGCCGCGCCCGCCCCCGAAGGCACCGACCGGCGCCTCGTCGTCGGCATGGTGATCTCCACCGTGCTCGGCCTGGTGTTCTGGTCGCTGTGGCGGCAGGGCAGCATCCCCTACCAGTGGGCCCTGCTGAAGCTGTTCACGCCGGGGGAGTGGTGGTGGGCGGGCAGCGCCCAGCCCAAGGGGTGGCAGGGCAAGGAGGTCAAGGTCGTCTACGACGGCGTGGTCTTCGGCGCCGTGATCTACGCCGTGGGGCGGCTCGGCGCCTGGCCCGAAGCCATCCGGCACTTCGTGGTGCGGCGACCGCAGCCCGCCCGTTCCGTGCTCGCCTCCGTCGGGGCGGTCGCCGTTCTGCTCTTCGTCTGGCCGAGCGCCCTGGGGCTCGACATCAGGCCGTTGCCCGTCGTCGATCCCGTCCTGTCCCTGATCGTCCTCGTCGCGGGGGGATACGAGGCCCTGACCTCGCCCGTGCTCACCGACACCGTGTACGTGGTGGTCACGCTCGCCGTGCTGTGGCCCTTCGCCCGGATCGGCGGCTGGTGGCAGGCCATCCGCGAGAGCCGGTCCGCCCCGGCACGGCGGCCCGCCGCCCCGCCCCGCCCCGCCGACGCCCCGACCCGCGCCCACTGGCCCGAACTGCGCGCCGCGGGGCACGACAAGGCCGCCGACCTGCTCTCCGCCGAACTGCTCAGCGGGCGCATGAACGACGTCGACTGCGCCCGCGTCTCCCACGCCTGGCGCACCGCGGCCCCCGACCCGGGCGCCCTGGCCGCCTTCGTGGACACCGTCGCCAGGAAGGGCGCCGCCTCCTGGACGCACCCCTCCGGCCAGCGCGACCTGCCCGCCCGCACCGCCACCCACGACCTGCTCGTGAGCCAGGTCAGGATCGGCCGCTACGCCCAGGACGAGCGCAACCCCCATGCCGTACGCGGCTCCTACGCCGCGCTCGACCCCGCCGTCCTCGGCACCTCGCTGCTCGCCGTGGGCCCTTCCGGCGCGGGCAAGACCGGACGGCTCATGCACCCCCTCGCCGAGTCCCTCGCCCTGGGCGCCCTCACCGGGCGGTGCGCGGTCGTCGCCGTGTGCGCGGCGGGCACGGCCCTCGGCGCCGACGACGCGTACGACGTCGTGGTCAAGCCGGGCGACCCGACGTCCGTCCACGACATCGACCTGTACGCGGACTGCGCCGACGCCGACGAGGCGGCCGCCTTCCTCGCCGAAGGCCTGGTCGGCGACCTGGAGGCTGTCGACACACGGCGCGCCGCCACCGCCCTCGCCCAACTGCTCGGCCCCTACCGCGCCCTCCACGGACGCTTCCCCTCCGTCCCCGTACTGCGCGAACTGCTCGAAGGGGACCCCGCGGGTCTCGCCACCCTTCAGGCGGGCCTCGCCACCGGCGAGCACACCGCCATGCGCCGCGAACTGGACGCCCGCGTCCGCCAGTCCGGCGCCCCCAACGACCCGGGCCCCGCGCTCGCCGACCGGATCGCGCTCCTCGACAGGCCCGCCTTCGCCGACTTCTTCGACCCGGGCGGCCAGGGGCGCCCCTTCTCGATGCGGGCCGTCGCCCACCACCCGCTGCGGGTCAGGATCGATCTGCCCGAGCACGGCCACGAGGAGGCCTCGCGGCTGCTCGCCCGGCTGCTGCTCGCCCAGTTCGCGTACGTGGCGCGCGGCCGTGCCCGGCGGCCGCACTTCGCCTGCCTGGTCCTCGACGACGCCGCGCGCACCCTCACCGCGGAGAGCGTGCGCGCCATCCAGCGGCTGCGGTCGCTGAACGCGGGCGTCGTGCTCGGCCTGCGCACCATCGGTGAGGTGCCCGAGGCGCTCCAGGGCCCGCTGTACGCGGCGGTCGGCTGCCGGATGGCGTTCTCCGGCGTGACGACCTGGGACGGGCGCCGCTTCACCGAGGCGTGGGGCACCGAGTGGATCGAGACCAAGGAAGTCGCGCAGCACACCGTCTTCGCCGACCAGCCGATGACCCGGGCGCTGCACTCGCTGCGCAAGCTGGTCACCGGCAAGGCGGTCACGACGGACGCCGTCACCGTCCGCAAGGTCGAGCGCGAACGCTGGTCCGCCTCCGACCTGGCCCACTCCCTGCCGCCCGGCCACGCCGTGCTCTCGCTGACCACGGTGGACGGCGAGCACGCGCCGCCGCTCCTGGTGGATCTCCGGGGATAGGCGGCTTTCGGCGAGGAAGGGCATCAGGGGCGGTACGTGCGGGCGGTACGTGCGGCGCCTTCCCGCCAGGGGCGGTATCTGCGGTGCCTTCCCGCCAGGGGCGGCTACGTGCGGTGCCTTCCGCTCATTACGACGCCTTCCGTCGTGTCGGCACCGTACGGTGAGGCAGAATCGACACAGGTCGTTCATACGGACCGGCCAAAAGATCCACATCCCGGTGCCCGGACCCCCGGGGTGCCGGGCGCCCGCCGCCCGCCCGCCGCAGACCTGAAGGTCCCATGCCGCCCACGCTCGCCTCGCTCGTTCACCACTCCGCGCTCAAGCTGACCGTGCGGGCCGGCGAGGGACGCCTGGACACCCCTGTCCGCTGGGCACACGCCAGCGAACTCGCCGACCCCGTGCCCTACATGGAGGGCGGCGAGCTCCTCCTGATCACCGCGCTCAAGCTGGACGCGGAGGACCCGGAGGCCATGCGCCGCTATGTGAAGCGGCTCGCGGGCGCGGGCGTCGTCGGCCTCGGCTTCGCCGTCGGCGTGCACTACCCCGACATCCCCCAGGCCCTGCTCGACGCCGCCACCGACGCCGACCTGCCGCTCATCGAGGTGCCCCGGCGCACGCCGTTCCTCGCCATCAGCAAGGCCGTCTCCGCCTCCATCGCCGCCGAGCAGTACCGCGCGGTGACCGCGGGCTTCGCCGCCCAGCGCGAGCTGACCAAGCAGGCGCTGAGCGACGGCCCCGAAGGGCTGCTGCTCGCCCTCGCCGGACAGGTCGACGGCTGGGCCGCGCTCTACGACGCGTCCGGTGCCGTCGTCGCCACCGCCCCCGAGTGGGCCTCGCGCCGGGCCGCCCGCCTCACCTCCGACGTCGAGCGCCTCAGGGAGCGGCCCGCCCCCGCGAGCTCCGTCGTCGCGGGCGCCGAGGACCGCGTGGAGCTGCACTCGCTGGGCACCGGACGCAGGCCGCGGGCCGCGCTCGCCGTCGGCACGGCAGCGGCCCTCGGCACCGCCGAGCGGTACGCGGTGCACTCCGCCGTCGCCCTGCTGACCCTGACCACGGAGCGGTCCCGCTCGCTGCACGCCGCCGAGCAGCGGATCGGCGCCGCCGTGCTGCGGATGCTCCTCGCGGGGGAGCCCGACCATGCGCGGACCGTCGCCGGGGACCTGTACGGCGGGCTCCTGGACGCCCCCTTCCGTCTCGTCGTCGCCGAGGTGGCGTCCGCGTCGGCGGCACGGGTGCGGGCGGGAGCCGAGGGCGCCGTGCCCGAGGCCGACGCGCCGGAGGAAGCGGCACTGCCCGCGGCCGTGGTCCTGGCGGCGGCGGGCGCCACCGGCACCGATCCGCTGGCCGCGCTCGTCGACGTCGTCGAGGCCGCGGCCGCACGCTCCGGCGAGGCCCTGCTCGTGGTCCCGTACGGAGAACGGCTCGTGCTGCTCGCGGTGGACGGCGGCGCCGGAGTGCGGGCCTGCGCGGAGTACGCGGCCGCGCTGGAGGCGGGTCGCGGAGCTGCGCCCCGCGAGGCCACCGCGTCCGGCGAGGAGGCCGAGCTGGTCATGGGCCTGTCCGCACCGGCCGGGCCGATCGCCGCGGCCAGCGCGTACAAGCAGGCGGAACAGGCGCTGTCCGTCGCGCGGCGGCGCGGCCGTGCCCTGGTCGAGCACGAGGAACTGGCCGCCGGATCCGTCCTGCCGCTGCTCGCGGACGACGCGGTGCGGGCGTTCGCGGACGGCCTCCTGCGGGCCCTGCACGAGCACGACGCGACCGGCCGCGGCGACCTCGTCGCCTCGCTGCGGGCCTGGCTCTCCCGGCACGGCCAGTGGGACGCGGCGGCGGCGGACCTCGGCGTCCACCGGCACACCCTGCGGTACCGCATGCGCAGGGTCGAGGAGATCCTCGGCCGCTCCCTGGACGACCCGGACGTCCGTATGGAGCTGTGGCTGTCGCTCAAGGCGACGTCGATGGGATCGGACTGAAATCGATGGGCTCGCACTGAAAGGGCCGCCCCGCAAGGGGCGCGGGGAACTGCGCGACCAGCCCTCACCGGCCCGCAGCTTCAAGAACGTCCCCCGGACCAGTCCTCACCGGCCCGCAGTTTCAAGAACGTCCCCCGGACCAGCCCCCACCGGCCCGCAGCCCAAGACCACCCCCCCGCCCCGCCCCATACAAACCGGTGCAGGCCCAGGGACCAGTACTCCGCGTCGGACAAACGTCAGCCGCTTCCCCTGCCCCTACGGTGAGGGACGTACCCCCAGACACACCTCCGCGGAAGGGCCGGGAATCGACATGACTTCCATCCACGCCTTCTGGCTCGCCGGTCGCCAGACCACCGGCGAGACCACCTTCGACGTCACCTCTCCCTGGGACGGGCGGCTCGTCGGCAAGGCCGCCGTCCCGACCGACGCCCAGGTCGAGGAGGCCGTCGCCGCCGCGTACGCCGTGCGCGAGGAGTTCGCCGCGACCCCGGCCCACGTCCGTGCCGCCGCCCTCACCCACGTGTCGAACCGCCTGGTCGAGCGCACCGAGGAGATCGCCCAGCTGATCTCCGCCGAGAACGGCAAGCCGATCAAGTGGGCCCGCGGCGAGCTCGGCCGCGCGATCTCCGTCTTCCGGTTCGCCGCGGAGGAGGCCCGCCGCTTCAACGGCGGCGAGGCCCAGCGCCTGGACACCGACGCGGGCGGCCAGGGCCGCCTCGCCCTGACCCGCCGCTTCCCCAAGGGCGTCGTCCTCGGCATCGCGCCGTTCAACTTCCCGCTGAACCTCTGCGCGCACAAGATCGCCCCGGCCATCGCCGTCGGCGCGCCGATCATCCTCAAGCCGGCCCCGGCCACCCCGCTCTCCGGCCTGATCCTCGGCGAGCTGCTCGCCGAGACCGACCTGCCCGCCGGTGCGTGGAGCATCCTGCCGGTCGCCAACGACAAGATGCCCGCCCTCGTCCAGGACGAGCGGATGCCGGTCATCTCCTTCACCGGTTCCGAGAAGGTCGGTTACGCGATCATGGACTCGGTGCCGCGCAAGCACTGCACGCTGGAGCTCGGCGGCAACGGCGCGGCCGTCGTCCTCGGCGACTACTCCTCGGACGAGGACCTCGACTGGGCCGCCTCGCGCATCGCGACGTTCTCCAACTACCAGGGCGGCCAGTCCTGCATCTCCGTGCAGCGGGTCATCGCGGACGCCTCCGTGTACGACCGGCTCGTGCCGCGCGTGATCAAGGCCGTCGAGGCCCAGGTCACCGGCGACCCGTCCGACCCGGCGACCGAGGTCGGCCCGCTGGTCAGCGAGGACGCCGCCAAGCGCGTGGAGTCCTGGGTCGACGAGGCGGCCGCGGCGGGTGCCAAGGTCCTCACCGGCGGCAAGCGCGACGGCGCCTCGTACGCGCCGACCGTGCTCGCCGACGTACCGGCCGACGTGACCATCGCCTGCGAAGAGGTCTTCGGCCCTGTCCTCACCCTCAAGAAGGTGAACGGCGAGGAAGAGGCGTTCGCCGCCGTCAACGACTCCAAGTACGGCCTCCAGGCAGGCGTGTTCACGCACGACCTGCAGGCCGCCTTCCGCGCGCACCGCGCCCTGGAGGTCGGCGGCGTGGTCATCGGCGACGCCCCGTCCTACCGCGCCGACCAGATGCCGTACGGCGGCGTCAAGCAGTCCGGCGTGGGCCGCGAGGGCGTCCGCTTCGCGATGGACGACTACACCTACGAGCGGGTCATGGTCCTGACGGGCCTCGCCCTGTAGGACCCGCGTCCTCGAAGGACGACGGCCGGAGCCCACTGTGCGGGGGTTCCGGCCGTTCTCGTACGCGCGCCGGCCCGCGCGCCGGCACGGCGTGCGCCGAACGCCGCGCGAGGAGCGGCGTGCGCCGAACGCTGCGCGAGGACTGGTGGGGCCGGGACGAATCGGGTACCAACGATCCAGTAGCACCAGTCAGTAACCGACCGGGTCAAGATCGGGCCAACCGGTCCGACGGCCCCACTCCGCGGCGAGGTGAGCTCCTCATGTCCGCACCAACCTCCAAACCGTCCGTGAGCGAACGCGAGGCCCGGCAGGTCGCCGAGGCCGCCCGCGAGCAGGACTGGCGCAAGCCCAGCTTCGCCAAGGAACTCTTCCTCGGCCGCTTCAGGCTCGACCTGATCCACCCGCATCCGCTGCCGCCCGACGAGGACGCGCAGCGCGGCGAGGAGTTCCTCGCCAAGCTCCGCGACTTCTGCGAGACGAAGATCGACTCGGCCCGCATCGAGCGCGAGGCGAAGATCCCCGACGAGGTGATCGAAGGCCTCAAGGAGCTCGGCGCGCTCGGCATGAAGATCGACACGAAGTACGGCGGGCTCGGCCTCACACAGGTCTACTACAACAAGGCCCTCGCCCTGGTCGGCTCCGCGAACCCCGCGATCGGCGCGCTGCTCTCGGCACACCAGTCGATCGGCGTGCCGCAGCCCCTGAAGATCTTCGGGACGCAGGAGCAGAAGGACGCCTTCCTGCCGCGGTGCGCCCGCACCGACATCACCGCGTTCCTGCTCACCGAGCCGGACGTCGGCTCCGACCCGGCACGCCTGGCCACCATGGCGGTGCCCGACGGCGACCACTACGTCCTCGACGGCGTGAAGCTGTGGACCACCAACGGCGTCGTCGCGGACCTGCTCGTCGTCATGGCGCGGGTGCCGAAGTCCGAAGGGCACAAGGGCGGCATCACGGCGTTCGTCGTCGAGGCCGCGTCCGAGGGCATCACCGTCGAGAACCGCAACGCGTTCATGGGCCTGCGCGGCCTGGAGAACGGCGTGACCCGCTTCCACCAGGTCCGGGTTCCCGCGGCCAACCGCATCGGCCCGGAGGGGGCGGGACTGAAGATCGCCCTGACCACCCTCAACACCGGGCGGCTCTCGCTGCCCGCGATGTGCGTCGGCGCGGGCAAGTGGTGTCTGAAGATCGCCCGCGAGTGGTCGGCCGCCAGGGAGCAGTGGGGCAAGCCGGTCGCGTACCACGAGGCCGTCGGCTCGAAGATCTCCTTCATCGCGGCGACGACCTTCGCGCTGGAGGCCGTCCTCGACCTCTCCTCGCAGATGGCCGACGAGGACCGCAACGACATCCGCATCGAGGCCGCCCTCGCCAAGCTGTACGGCTCGGAGATGGCCTGTCTGATGGCGGACGAGCTCGTCCAGATCCGCGGCGGCCGCGGCTTCGAGACCGCCGCGTCCCTGGCCGCCCGCGGCGAGCGCGCCGTCCCCGCCGAGCAGGTCCTGCGCGACCTGCGCATCAACCGCATCTTCGAGGGCTCCACGGAGATCATGCATCTGCTGATCGCCCGCGAGGCCGTGGACGCCCACCTCAAGGTCGCGGGCGACCTCATCGACCCCGACAAGTCGCTCTCCGACAAGGCCAAGGCGGGCGCGAAGGCGGGCGGCTTCTACGCCCGCTGGCTGCCGAAGCTGGTCGCCGGACCCGGCCAACTCCCCCGCTCGTACGCCGAGTTCCACCCGGCGGGCCACACGGACCTCTCCGGCCACCTGCGCTACGTCGAACGCGGCGCCCGCAAGCTGGCCCGCTCCACCTTCTACGCCATGTCCCGCTGGCAGGGAAAGATGGAGACCAAGCAGGGCTTCCTCGGCCGCGTCGTCGACATCGGCGCCGAGCTCTTCGCGATGAGTGCCGCGTGCGTGCGCGCCGAACTCCTGCGCACCACCGAGGAGTACGGCCGCGAGGCGTACCAACTGGCCGACATCTTCTGCCGCCAGTCCCGCATCCGGATCGACGAGCTCTTCGACCGGCTGTGGACCAACACCGACGAACTGGACCGCAAGGTCGTCAAGGGCGTCCTCTCGGGCACGTACACCTGGCTCGAATCGGGAATCATCGACCCCTCCGGAGACGGACCGTGGATCGCGGAAGCGGCCCCCGGCCCCTCGAAACACGAGAACGTCCACCGCCCCATTCGCTGATTCCCTTCGCGCGTGCGGTATTCCGCCCCGCCCGTAAACCGGTCCGCTTGCTGTGAGTTGCGGCCCCGCCCACAATGGGCGGACCGGCCTGCGAGCCCAGGGGGGATTCCGTTGTCCGTCCTCAAACTGGAGCGCCTCACCGGAAAGATCATGCGCGCCGGCGAAGGCCGAATGCTGCGCAGGCTCGAACGGATCAGGGATCTGGTCAACTCCGTCGAGGAGGACGTCGAGCAGCTCTCCGACACCGAACTGCGGGCCCTCACCGACGAGTACAAAGAGCGGTACGCCGAGGGGGAGAGCCTCGACGATCTCCTCCCCGAGGCCTTCGCGACCGTCCGCGAGGCCGCCCGGCGCACCCTCGGCATGCGGCATTTCGACGTCCAGGTGATGGGCGGCGCGGCGCTCCACCTCGGGAACATCGCCGAAATGCAGACGGGCGAGGGAAAGACCCTCTCCGCGACGCTGCCCGCCTATCTGAACGCCCTCACCGGCAAGGGCGTCCACCTCGTCACGGTCAACGACTACCTGGCCGCGCGTGACGCGGCGTGGATGGGCCGCGCCTATCGGTTCCTCGGTCTGACCGTCGGCGTGATCAAGGCCGAGATGAGCCCGGCCGAGCGCCGCGAGGCGTACGCCTGCGACATCACGTACGGCACGAACAACGAATTCGGCTTCGACTACCTGCGCGACAACATGGCCTGGTCACAGGATGAACTGGTGCAGCGCGGGCACCACTTCGCGATCGTCGACGAGGCGGACTCCATCCTCATCGACGAGGCCCGCACCCCGCTGATCATCTCGGGACCCGCCGACCAGCCCACGCACTGGTACGGATTCTTCGCCGACGCCGTGCGGCGGATGAAGGGCGTCGCGATCCAGGAGGAGAAGTTCACGACCCCGCAGCGCAAACTCGAACTGGCCGAGCTGCGCACCGCGTACGACTACGAGTACGACCCGAAGAAGCGCACCGTCGCCGTCCTCGACAGCGGAGTGGAATTCCTGGAGAACCAGCTCGGCATCGACAACTTCTACGACTCCGCCCACACGTCCCTCATAGGCCAGCTGAACAACGCGCTCAAGGCCAAGGAGCACTTCAAGAAGGACAAGGACTACGTCGTCACCGACGGCGAGGTCCTCATCGTCGACGAGCACACAGGACGCATTCTCGCCGGACGCCGTTACAACGAAGGCGTCCACCAGGCGATCGAGGCGAAGGAAGGGGTGACGATCAAGGACGAGAACCAGACGCTCGCCACGATCACCCTGCAGAACTTCTTCCGCCTCTACGAAAAGCTCTCCGGAATGACCGGAACGGCCATGACCGAGGCCGCCGAGTTCCATCAGATCTACAAACTCCACGTGGTGCCCATTCCGACCAACAAGCCGATGGTCCGCGCCGACAGGGCCGATGTCATCTACCGCGACGAGTCCGTGAAATTCGAGGCGGTCGTCGACGACATCATCGAACGGCACGACGAGGGCCAGCCGATCCTCGTCGGCACCGTCTCCGTCGAGAAGTCCGAGCACCTCTCCGCGCTCCTGGCCGCGCGCGGCATCCGGCACGAGGTGCTCAACGCCAAGAACCACCGGCGCGAGGCGCAGATCGTCGCGCAGGCAGGGCGCAGGGGAGCCGTCACCGTGGCCACGAACATGGCGGGCCGCGGCACCGACATCATGCTCGGCGGCAACCCCGAGGCCATGGCCGAGGCCGAGCTCAAGGAGCGCGGACTGACCCCGGACGAGGCGCCCGACGCGTACCGCGAGGCCCTGGCGCGCATCGCCGACGAAGCGGCGGCCGAGCACGCCGAGGTCAAGGAGCTCGGCGGCCTCTACGTGCTGGGCACCGAGCGGCACGAGTCGCGCCGCATCGACAACCAGCTGCGCGGCCGCAGCGGCCGCCAGGGCGACCCCGGCCAGTCCCGCTTCTACCTCTCGCTCGGCGACGACCTGATGCGGCTGTTCCGCGCCGAGCTGGTCGAGCGGGTCATGCTGATGGCCAACGTCCCCGACGACGTCCCCATCGAGAACAAGATGGTGACCCGCGCCATCGCCTCCGCCCAGTCCCAGGTCGAGCAGCAGCACTTCGAGACCCGCAAGAACGTCCTCAAGTACGACGAGGTCCTCAACCGCCAGCGCGGCCTCATCTACAAGGAGCGCCGCCGCGTCCTGGAGGGCGAGAACCTCCGCGAGCAGATCCACCACTTCATGGAGGACACCGTCGAGGGGTACGTCGCCGCGGCCACCGCCGAGGGCTTCGCCGAGGAGTGGGACCTGGACCGGCTGTGGAGCGCCTGCCGCCAGCTCTACCCCATGCGCGTCACCGTCGAGGACCTCGACGTGGAGGCGGGCACCCGAGCCGACGTGAGCGCCGACCTCATCCGAGAGGCCCTGACCGACGACATGCACGCGCGCTATGAAGAACGCGAGCGCGAGCTCGGCGAGGACGTCGTGCGCGAACTGGAGCGCCGCGTGGTGCTCTCCGTCCTCGACCGCAAATGGCGCGAGCACCTGTACGAGATGGACTACCTCCAGGAGGGCATCTGGATGCGGTCCTACCTCGGCAGGGACCCCCTCTTCGAATTCCAGCGCGAGGGGTACGAGATGTTCGCCGCGATGATGGACGCCATCAAGGAGGAGTCCGTCGGTTACCTCTTCAACCTGGAGGTCCGCGTCGAGCAGCGGGAGCAGCCCGTGCGGGACGCCGTGGAGATCAGCGCCAAGGGCCTGAAGCCCAGGCAGAACGGCGGCCAACTTCACTTCAGGGCGCCCACGATGGACACCGCGGAGGGCGTCGTGGAGGGCGACTTCGAGGCCGCGGACGACGGCCCCGCCGACCGCCGCGACCGGCGCCGGTGACGCGTGCCGCACGCCACGTACACCACATCGGGGGCCGCACTGTCGGGGCGGACAGGTCTTGCGGCCACAATGGAGGGATGAGCGACAGCCCATCACCCCTCGCCGACCCGCACCTCGTCTTCGACGCCGACGCCGGGGACGGCCCGCGGGACATCGTGATCCTCGGCTCCACGGGTTCGGTCGGCACCCAGGCCATCGACCTCGTCCAGCGCAACCCCGACCGCTTCCGCGTCACGGCGCTCTCCGCCGCGGGCGGCCGCGTCGGCCTCCTCGCCGAGCAGGCACGTCAGCTGCGGGTGAAGGCCGTCGCGGTGGCCCGCGAGGACGCCGTGCCGGCGCTGCGCGAAGCCCTCCGGGGGCAGTACGCCGCGGGGGAGCAGCTCCCCGAGATCCTCGCGGGGCCCGACGCCGCCACCGAGGTCGCCGCCTCCGAATGCCACACGGTCCTCAACGGCATCACCGGCTCCATCGGCCTCGCTCCGACGCTCGCCGCCCTGGAGGCCGGCCGCACCCTGGCGCTCGCCAACAAGGAATCCCTGATCGTCGGCGGCTCCCTGGTCAAGGCGCTCGCCAAGCCCGGACAGATCATCCCGGTCGACTCCGAGCACGCGGCGCTCTTCCAGGCCCTTGCCGCGGGCACCCGCGCGGACGTGCGCAAGCTGGTCGTCACCGCTTCCGGCGGCCCCTTCAGGGGACGTACGAAGGCCGATCTGGCGAACGTCACCCCCGAGGACGCGCTCGCGCACCCCACCTGGGCCATGGGCCCGGTGATCACGGTCAACTCCGCGACCCTGGTCAACAAGGGCCTGGAGGTCATCGAGGCCCACCTCCTCTACGACATCCCCTTCGACCGCATCGAGGTCGTCGTCCACCCGCAGTCCTACGTGCACTCCATGGTCGAGTTCACCGACGGCTCGACGCTGGCCCAGGCCACCCCGCCCGACATGCGCGGTCCGATCGCCATCGGCATCGGCTGGCCCGAGCGCATCCCCGACGCCGCCCCGGCCTTCGACTGGACGAAGGCGTCGAGCTGGGAGTTCTTCCCCCTCGACAACGACGCGTTCCCGTCGGTCGGGCTCGCCCGGCGCGTCGGGGAGCTCGCGGGCACGGCGCCGGCGGTGTTCAATGCCGCCAACGAGGAGTGCGTGGACGCCTTCCTGAAGGGCGCGCTGCCCTTCAACGGCATCATGGAGACGGTGACCAGGACCGTCGAGGAACACGTGGAACACGTGGAACACGTGGAACACGGCACACCGTCCGCGGGAACTTCCCTGACCGTCGCGGACGTCCTCGAAGCGGAGACCTGGGCGCGCGCTCGGGCGCGTGAACTGGCAGCCAAGACGACCGCGGAGGCTCGTGCATGACGACCTTGATGATGATCCTCGGGATAGTCGTCTTCGTGATCGGGCTGCTCTTCTCGATCGCCTGGCACGAGCTGGGGCACCTGTCGACCGCCAAGATGTTCGGCATCCGCGTGCCGCAGTACATGGTCGGCTTCGGCCCGACCCTCTTCTCGCGCAAGAAGGGCGACACCGAGTACGGCATCAAGGCGATCCCCCTCGGCGGCTACATCCGCATGATCGGCATGTTCCCGCCGGGCGCGGACGGCCGCATAGAGGCACGCTCGACGTCACCCTGGCGCGGCATGATCGAGGACGCCCGCTCGGCGGCCTTCGAGGAACTCGAGCCGGGCGACGAGACCCGCCTCTTCTACACGCGCAAGCCGTGGAAGCGCGTGATCGTCATGTTCGCGGGCCCCTTCATGAACCTGGTCCTCGCCGTGGCGATCTTCCTTGGCGTGATGATGACGTTCGGCATCAGCAGCCAGACGACCCAGGTCAGCAAGGTCTCGGACTGCGTCATCCAGCAGAGCGAGAACCGCTCCAAGTGCGAGAAGGGCGACCAGGCCGCGCCCGCCAAGGCGGCGGGCCTGAAGCCGGGCGACAAGATCGTCGCCTTCCAGGGCGACTCCGTCGACGACTGGTCCACGCTCCAGGCGAAGATCCGCGACACCATCGGCCCGGCCACGATCACGGTCGAGCGCGACGGCAAGCGGCTCGACCTGCACGCGAACCTGATCAAGAACCAGGTCACCAAGACCGACGGCGACGGCGCCTACGTCGAGGGCAAGTACGTGTACGCGGGCTTCCTCGGCTTCACCCCCGCCACCGGCATCGTCCAGCAGTCCTTCGGCGACTCCGTCGAGCGCATGGGCGACATGATGGAGAACGGCGTCGAGTCGATCATCGCCTTGCCCTCCAAGATCCCCGACCTGTGGGACGCGGCGTTCGGCGACGGCGAGCGCAAGCAGGACTCCCCGATGGGCGTGGTCGGCGCGGCACGCGTCGGCGGCGACGTGTTCACCCTGGACATCCCGCCGGAGAACCAGATCGCGATGATGCTGTTCCTCATCGCGGGCTTCAACCTCTCGCTGTTCCTGTTCAACATGCTGCCGCTGCTCCCGCTCGACGGCGGCCACATCGCGGGCGCCCTGTGGGAGTCCGTGCGCAGGAACACGGCGAAGGTCCTGCGGCGCCCGGACCCGGGCCCGTTCGACGTCGCGAAGCTGATGCCGGTCGCCTATGTGGTGGCGGGGATCTTCATCTGCTTCACGATTCTGGTGCTGATCGCGGACGTCGTGAACCCGGTGAGAATCTCCTGAGAACCCGCTGGCGGAAGGGGACGTTCCCCGAAGAACGTCCCGGTTACGAGAAGTTTGCGGCGGCCCGGCACTCTATGTGGCGGGCCGCCCACCATTGGGTGGACTTCAGGACGTGATGTGCCCGGGCCCCTTGGGGTGCCGTAATCTCGAAGCCCGGAGCCCGCCGATCTCGGGACTCGCTCCACACCTTGTGATCCACACTCTTGGGGATGCTCGCCAGATGACTGCCGTATCGCTCGGAATCCCGTCCGTACCGACCAAGCTCGCCGACCGCAGGGTCAGCCGCAAGATCCAGGTCGGTTCGGTCGCCGTAGGTGGGGACGCACCGGTCTCGGTGCAGTCGATGACCACGACGCGTACGTCCGACATCGGCGCCACGCTGCAGCAGATCGCCGAGCTGACCGCGTCCGGCTGCCAGATCGTGCGGGTGGCGTGTCCGACGCAGGACGACGCGGACGCGCTCGCCACGATCGCGCGGAAGTCCCAGATCCCGGTGATCGCGGACATCCACTTCCAGCCGAAGTACGTCTTCGCGGCGATCGACGCCGGGTGCGCGGCGGTCCGCGTGAACCCGGGCAACATCAAGCAGTTCGACGACAAGGTCAAGGAGATCGCCAAGGCCGCCAAGGACGCGGGCACGCCGATCCGCATCGGCGTCAACGCCGGCTCCCTGGACGCCCGCCTCCTGAAGAAGTACGGCAAGGCGACGCCCGAGGCCCTGGTCGAGTCGGCCCTCTGGGAGGCCTCGCTCTTCGAGGAGCACGGCTTCCGGGACATCAAGATCTCGGTCAAGCACAACGACCCGGTCGTCATGGTCAATGCCTACCGCCAGCTGGCCGCCCAGTGCGACTACCCGCTGCACCTGGGCGTCACGGAGGCGGGTCCGGCCTTCCAGGGCACGATCAAGTCGGCGGTGGCCTTCGGCGCGCTGCTCTCCGAGGGCATCGGCGACACCATCCGCGTCTCCCTCTCCGCGCCCCCCGCGGAGGAGATCAAGGTCGGCATCCAGATCCTGGAGTCCCTCAACCTCCGCCAGCGCCGCCTGGAGATCGTCTCCTGCCCGTCCTGCGGCCGCGCCCAGGTCGACGTCTACAAGCTGGCCGAAGAGGTCACCGCGGGCCTGGACGGCATGGAGGTCCCGCTCCGCGTCGCCGTCATGGGCTGCGTCGTGAACGGACCGGGCGAGGCCCGCGAGGCCGACCTCGGCGTCGCCTCCGGCAACGGCAAGGGCCAGATTTTCGTGAAGGGCGAGGTCATCAAGACCGTCCCCGAGTCCAAGATCGTCGAGACGCTGATCGACGAGGCGATGAAGATCGCCGAGGAGATGGAGAAGAACGGCGTGATGTCGGGCGAGCCGACGGTCTCGGTAGCGGGCTGACCCACCGGGGCTGACGCCCACACACCGCAGGTGCCCCGCCGCTCGAAGAGCGCCGGGGCACACGTGCATCCAGGGCCGGGAACTCCCACCCGCCCGCCCCGCCCTGCCGAAGCACTGCCGGGTCAACGGACGGGTGGGTGGTGACCCCGCCGCGAAGCGGCGAAAAGACCAGCGCCCCCACCAACCCGCACCCCAAGAACCGCCCGGCCCCGCACGGACAAAAGGCACCCCCCGCACAACCCGCCCCCGCCAGGTACAGTGCGGAGATCAGCAGACCGTATGGTGAGGCCCCCGCACGTGTTGACTCAGACCACTACCCGGGTCCTCGAACCGAGTGACCTCGACGCCGCGCTCGCCGTGCTCGACCGCGAGCCGGTCGCGAACGCCTTCGTGACCGCCCGCGTCCAGGTCGCAGGCCTCGACCCCTGGCGCCTCGGCGGCGAGATGTGGGGCTGGTACGAGGACGGCATGCTGGAGTCCCTCTGCTACGCGGGCGCCAACCTCGTCCCCATCTGCGCCACCCCCCGGGCGGTCCGCGGCTTCGCCGACCGCGCCCGCAGGGCAGGCCGCCGCTGCTCCTCCATCGTCGGCCCCGCGACGTCCACCGCCCAGCTGTGGCGCCTCCTCGAACCCTCCTGGGGCCCCGCCCGCGAGGTCCGCGCCCAGCAGCCCCTGATGGTCACCGACCGCCTCCCGGACGACGTCGTCCCCGATCCGTACGTCCGTCGCGTCCGCAAGGACGAGATGGAGACGATCATGCCCGCGTGCGTGGCGATGTTCACCGAGGAGGTCGGCGTATCCCCGCTGGCCGGCGACGGCGGACTGCTCTACCAGGCCCGCGTCGCCGAACTCGTCGGCTCCGGCCGCTCGTTCGCCCGCCTCGACCAGGACGGCAAGGTCGTCTTCAAGGCCGAGATCGGCGCCGCCACCGCCCAGGCCTGCCAGATCCAGGGCGTCTGGGTCGCCCCCGAGTACCGCGGCCGCGGCCTCGCGGCCCCCGGCATGGCCGCCGTCCTGCGCTACGCCCTCGCGGACGTCGCCCCCGTCGTCAGCCTGTACGTCAACGACTTCAACACCGCGGCCAGAGCGGCGTACCGAAGGGTCGGCTTCCAGGAGGTCGGCGCGTTCATGAGCGTGCTGTTCTGAACGCGACCCCCGCGAAGTAGGGTCGCCCCATGACTGACCACGTCGTGATCGGCCCGCTCGACCTCGGCGCGCGGGTGGACGAGGCGCTGCGCGTCCAGGCCCACGCCTTCGGGCTCAGCGACGACGAGGTGGCCGTGCGGCGGCAGATCGTCCTGCGGCACCTGACCTACCCCGGTGCCCGCGCCTTCGGTGCGACCACCCCGGACGACCGTCTCGTCGGTTTCGTCTACGGCATGCCCAACGACCGCGCCCACTGGTGGTCGACCGTCGTCGAGCCGTATCTGCGCAGCCGGGACCTGGACGGCTGGCTGGACGACTCCTTCGTCATCACCGAACTGCACGTGCACCCCGGTCACCAGAACCGCGGCATCGGCCGCACCCTCATCACCACCATCACGGACGGCGTCCCCGAGCCCCGCTCGATCCTCTCCGCCATCGACGTCGAGAGCCCGGCGCGCGGCCTGTACCGCTCCCTGGGATACGCCGACCTGGCCCGCCGCGTCCTGTTCCCCAGCGCCCCCAAGCCGTACGCCGTGATGGGCGCCCCGCTGCCCCTGCCGAAACGGGTCTGAGCCGTAACCGATTTCCGCCCGCCCCGGGGCCCCGGCTAACCTCCTGACACCACCCTTAAGCAGCAGGAGTTCACCATGGCCCAGGTCCAGCGCATGTCCCGATTGATGGCGAAGACCCTGCGCGACGACCCGGCGGACGCCGAGGTGCTGAGCCACAAACTCCTCGTCCGCGCCGGTTACGTGCGCCGCACCGCCGCCGGTGTCTGGTCCTGGCTGCCGCTGGGCAAGAAGGTCCTCGCCAACGTGGAGCGCGTGGTGCGCGAGGAGATGGACGCCATGGGTGCCCAGGAGGTCTCCCTGCCGGCCCTGCTGCCCAAGGAGCCCTACGAGGCGACGGGCCGCTGGACCGAGTACGGCGCCGAGCTGTTCCGCCTCAACGACCGCAAGGGCGGCGACTACCTCCTCGGCCCCACCCACGAGGAGATCTTCACCCTCCTGGTCAAGGACCAGTGCACGTCCTACAAGGACCTGCCGGTGACCCTCTACCAGATCCAGACCAAGTACCGCGACGAGGCCCGCCCCCGCGCCGGCATCCTGCGCGGCCGCGAGTTCCTGATGAAGGACTCGTACTCCTTCGACCTGGAGGACGAGGGCCTCGCCCAGTCGTACGCCCTGCACCGCGCCGCGTACCAGAAGATCTTCCAGCGCCTCGGCCTCGACTACCGCATCTGCGCCGCCACCGCGGGCGCCATGGGCGGCTCGAAGTCGGAGGAGTTCCTCGCCCCGGCCGCGGCCGGCGAGGACACCTTCGCCGACTGCCCGAACTGCGACTACGCGGCGAACACCGAGGCGGTCTCCTTCGCCCTGAAGCCGGTCGACGCGGCCGACGCGCCCGCCGCCGAGGAGATCCCGACCCCCGACACCCCGACCATCGAGACGCTCGCCGCGCACCTCGACGTCCCGGCGTCGGCCACCCTCAAGAACCTCCTCGTGAAGGTCGACGGTGAGATCGTCGCCGTCGGCGTCCCCGGCGACCGCGAGGTCGACATGGACAAGGTCGAGGCCCACTTCGCCCCGGCCGCCGTCGAGCTGGTCACGGCCGAGGACTTCGAGGGCCGCGACGACCTCGTACGCGGCTACGTCGGCCCGCAGGGCCTGGAGAAGGTCCAGTACGTCGCCGACCCGCGCGTCGCCCCCGGCACCGCCTGGATCACCGGCGCCAACAAGGACGGCGTCCACGCCAAGAACGTCGTCGCGGGCCGCGACTTCGAGGTCGACGCGTACGTCGACGTCGTGGTCGTCCAGGAGGGCGACCCCTGCCCGAACTGCGGCACCGGCCTCAAGCTGGACCGCGCCATCGAGATCGGCCACATCTTCCAGCTGGGCCGCAAGTACGCCGACGCCTTCCAGCTCGACGTCCTCGGCCAGAACGGCAAGCCGGTCCGCGTGACCATGGGCTCGTACGGCATCGGCGTCTCCCGCGCGGTGGCCGCCCTCGCCGAGCAGCACGCCGACGACAAGGGCCTGGTCTGGCCCGAGGAGATCGCACCGGCCGACGTCCACGTCGTCGCGGCGGGCAAGGCCCTGCAGACCGAGCTGGCCCTGGAGGTCTCGGACAAGCTGGCCGCGGCCGGTGTCCGCGTCCTGGTCGACGACCGTCCCGGCGTCTCCCCGGGCGTGAAGTTCACCGACTCCGAGCTGATCGGTGTGCCGAAGATCCTGGTCGCGGGCCGCCGCTCGGCCGACGGTGTCGTCGAGCTGAAGGACCGCCGCACCGGCGAGCGCGAGGAGCTCCCGGTCGACGAGGCGATCGCCCGCCTCACCGCCTGACGGCATTACGCGAGGAGGGCGCACCCCGTCGTACGGGGTGCGCCCTCCTCGCGTACCGCTACAGCCAGCCCGCGAACTCCAACAACAGCTCCGCGTCCTGCACGCGGCCCACCCGACGCGCCCTGACGCCCGACTCCACCGCACGGAACAGCGTCCAGCCCCGCAGCCGCTCCTGCTCGACCTCCAGGGACTCGGCAAGCTTCTTCACGCGCCGCCGCGTGATCGAGGCGCCGGACGGCGAGGCGATCAGGTCCTCCACCCGGTCACGGACCAGGCGCGCGAGGTCGAAGGCGGGCTCGCCGACCACCGGGTCGGGCCCCACGGCCAGCCACGGCAGCCGGTCCCCGGCGAGGACCTTGCTCTGCCGGAAGGTGCCGTGCAGGAGCCGGGGCTCCACCTCGGCGGCGAGCAGCTCGTCGCGGGCCGCCAGCGCCGCGTCCACCAGCGGTGCGACCTCCGCGTCCGAGGAGGCCCGCATGGCCTCCGCCTGCCGCCCCGTCCGCTCGGCGACCGTCTCGAAGCGGTGCCCGGCGGGCGGCTCCACCCACAGCCGCCGCAGCGTCCCCGCGGCTTCGAGCAGCGCCTTGGCCTCCGGCAGCGAGCGCACGGACACGTCGCGGTGGAGCCGTTCGAGGAGCAGCGCCCCGTCCGACGCCTCGGGGTCGAGCAGCCGCGCGGCGCCGAGCCCGCCCCAGTGGGCGAGGGCGGCACGCTCGCTCCGCGGCCGGGACCTGGGCGGCACGAGCTTGAGCACGGCGGGCGTCCCGTCGGACTGCCGCACCATCAGGACGAGGCCGCTGCGCCCGCCGGGGACATGCATCCGCTCGACGGTCAACCCGCGTAGAGCGACGGCCTGTTCGGCTGCCTCGGGCAGCTTCTCCAGCCAGTCGTCGCCGTCCTGCGCCGTCTCGCCGAGTGCTGTGACGAGGCGCTGGGGCGGTTCGAAAGCCATGCGCGAGTCGTTCCTTCCTGAACTTCCCTACGGTTACGCCTTGGGGGTCGCCGGCGCCGACGTGCCGGACGCGGTGGACCGCTCGGCGAGCCCAGGGAAGGCTACGCTCCCGCCCCGCCACCGCGCCGCCCGGACCGCCGCCTCGCGCAGGGCGGCGGCCGCGCTGCGGCGCCGGGTGCCCGAAGAGGCGCGTACGAGGTCGGAGTAGACGCCCGCGACCCGGTCCTCCAGCTCCGTGGCGAGGCGCTCGGCCGCGGCGGAGTCCGGCACGGGGAAGGGCAGGGCGTAGGCCGCGTCGGCGGGCTGTGGTTCGCCGCCCAGGTCGCGGACCGCGCGCTGCAGTTCGTCGCGCCGGGCGCGGTGTGCGTCGTACGCCGTACGGGCCTCGGCCCTGCGCTTGTCGCCGATCCGGCCGCCGACGACCCCGTAGCCGTACACGGCGGCGTGCTCGGCGCCCAGGGCGGCCTGCACGGCCTTCAGCTCCTCGTCCTTGGAGCCGCTCTTGGAGCCGTTCCCGGAATCGTCCGTCGAGCCGCTCACTTGTCCCCCTCCGTCAGCAGATACGCGTGGGCCGCCCCCGCGGCGGCCACCGAGGCGAGCAGCCTGGCCTGTTCGGCCGGGGCGTCGAGCAGGGCCTCGCCCCTGCGGTCGGACAGCGCGCGCTCGGCCTCGGCGAGCTCGTGCAGGGCGTCCTTCTCGTCCGCGGGCACCGACGGGGACGGCGCGGGCGTTGGCCCCTCCGACGACGAGGACGACGCGCTGGGGGACGGCGAGGGACTGCCGTCCCTGAACGCCTCCGCGTGCCGCGCCACCTCCTGCCGCAGCGGCCGGAGCCGGTCGGCGAGGGAGGGGTGCGCCGCGAGCACGGCGTCGTAGCGCCCGAGGAGCTCCCTGCTGTCCTTGGCGGCCTTCGCCCGCAGGCGCCGGGCGGCGGACGGGCGTTCGTCGGAGTCGGCGGAGTCCGTACAGCCCGCGAGCAGCGCGGCCGACGCGACGCCGGCGGCCCCGGCGAGCAGACTCCTTCGACGCGGTCCCGGGCGGGACCGCGGGGCGGTGGGATACGACGGCACGGCAGACATCCTCGTAAGGAAGGCCAAAAGGCGTGAACGAGAAAGGAACAGGAAGGAAGATCGGTGGGCGCGGGCCCGGTGATCACCGTACCTTCGGACCGTCCCGCTCCTCGCGAGCGGCTCGGACCGGAGCCCTGTATCGCCCCGCCTGTGGGCGGCAACACCCCTCCGGACCGGATACCCTTTGACCTGACACGCGACGATCCCACAACAGCACACGCGGCCGAGGAGTCACCCGGATGAGCACCACCCAGAGCGAGAGGCTGCGGCAACTACTGGAACCGCTCGTCACCTCCCAGGAGCTGGATCTCGAAGAGATCGAAGTGGCCTCGGTCGGGCGCAAGCGAGTGCTGCGAGTCGTCGTCGACTCCGAGAACGGCGTGGACCTGGACCAGATCGCGGACGTGAGCCGTGTGCTCTCCGCGAAGCTCGACGAGACCGACGCCATGGGCGAGGGGGAGTACGACCTGGAGGTCGGCTCGCCCGGCGCCGAGCGCGCCCTGAGCGAGCACCGCCACTACGTGCGCGCCGTCGACCGTCTCGTCAAGTTCCAGCTGACCGAGGGCGGCGAACTGACCGCCCGCATCCTCACCGTGGACGACGAAGGGCTCGACCTCGAGGTGCCCGGCGTGAAGGGCCGCAAGCCCACCTCGCGCCGCATCGCCTTCGACGAGATCGCCAAGGCGCGCGTCCAGGTCGAGTTCAACCGCAAGGACAAGAAGGAAGAGGAGGCGTAGCCGTGGACATCGACATGAGTGCCCTGCGGGGTCTGGTCCGGGAGAAGGAGATCTCCCTCGACCTCCTCATCGAGGCGATCGAGTCGGCCCTCCTCATCGCCTACCACCGCACCGACGGCAGCTTCCGCCGCGCACGCGTGAAGCTGGACCGCGAGAGCGGCCATGTGACGGTGTGGGCGACGGAGGACCCGGCCGACCTCGAAGAGGGCCAGGAGCCCAAGGAGTTCGACGACACACCGTCCGACTTCGGTCGCATCGCCGCGACGACGGCGAAGCAGGTCATCCTGCAGCGCCTGCGCGACGCCGAGGACGACGCGACCCTCGGCGAGTACGCCGGGCGCGAGGGCGACATCGTCACCGGCGTGGTCCAGCAGGGCCGCGACCCGAAGAACGTGCTGGTCGACATCGGCAAGCTGGAAGCGATCCTGCCCGTGCAGGAGCAGGTGCCGGGCGAGGAGTACCCCCACGGGATGCGCCTTCGCAGCTACGTCGTCCGGGTGGCCAAGGGCGTCCGCGGCCCGTCCGTGACGCTGTCGCGCACGCACCCGAACCTGGTGAAGAAGCTCTTCGCGCTGGAGGTCCCGGAGATCGCCGACGGTTCCGTCGAGATCTCGGCCATCGCCCGCGAGGCCGGCCACCGCACCAAGATCGCGGTCCGCTCGACCCGCTCGGGCCTGAACGCCAAGGGCGCCTGCATCGGCCCGATGGGCAGCCGCGTGCGCAATGTCATGGCCGAGCTCAACGGCGAGAAGATCGACATCGTCGACTGGTCGGAAGACCCGGCGGACATGGTCGCCCACGCGCTCTCCCCGGCCCGCGTCAGCAAGGTCGAGATCGTCGACCTCGCCGCCCGCTCGGCCCGGGTGACCGTCCCGGACTACCAGCTCTCGCTCGCGATCGGCAAGGAGGGGCAGAACGCCCGCCTGGCCGCGCGGCTCACGGGCTGGCGCATCGACATCAGGCCCGACACCGAGCAGCCCGCCGACCAGTAGCGCGGCGGCCGCGGCATGGCCGCCGGGAATAAATTCCGGGCGGCCATGGCTTGGATCACGACAGTATGTGGCGAGTAGCCGTTCGATTCTTGCCCCAAAGGGGTGAGGTCGGTGCGGGGAGGTAGACTTAAGCGTGTCTGGCCGGACGCATGCCCGCGCATGCCCTGAGCGCACCTGTGTGGGGTGCCGGGAGCGAGCGGCCAAGAGCGATCTGCTGCGCATCGTGGCGAAAGAGGGCGCCTGCGTCCCCGATCCAAGCGGTACGCTGCCTGGCCGGGGTGCCTATGTACACCCCGCCCTGGTCTGTCTAGACCTGGCGGTCCGCCGCCGGGCGTTCCCGCGGGCCTTTCGCGCCCAGGGTGCGCTCGACACGGAGGCGTTGCGCCGGTCTGTCGAGACAGTTGCCCAGCAGGCAACACCGTAAGACGTGGTCGCACGGAACCCCGTGCGTCCCTGGTACCTCGCGAGTTGGAAGTAGGTCGAGATTGCGATGAGCACTCGATGAGTACGCGATGAGTACGCCCATGAAGTAGCGACGGTCCGGCGTAACCCGGACCTAAAAGGAGCGAAGTGGCTAAGGTCCGGGTATACGAACTCGCCAAGGAGTTCGGCGTAGAGAGCAAGGTCGTCATGGCCAAGCTCCAAGAACTCGGTGAATTCGTACGTTCGGCGTCCTCGACGATCGAGGCGCCCGTGGTACGCAAACTGACTGACGCATTCCAGCAGGGCAACGGCAACGGCAAGTCCGCCGCCAAGCCCGGGGCGCCGCGCAAGGCCGCCCCCAAGCCGCCGACCCCGTCGGCACCCTCTCCCGCGCAGGCCGCGCGTCCGGGCCCGGCTGCCCCGAAGCCGCCGGCGCCCAAGCCCGCCGCGGCCGAGAAGCCCGCGGCCCCGGCGACCCCCGGCCCGCGCCCGACGCCGGGACCGAAGCCGCCCGCGCCCAAGCCGGCCCCGGCATCCCCGGCGCCGTCCGCCCCGGAGTTCACCGCTCCGCCGGCCGCGCCCGCCGCTCCCGCGGCGCCGCAGGCCCCCCGTCCGGGCGCTCGCCCGGGTGCCCCGAAGCCCGGTGGCCGTCCGGCCCCCGGTCAGGGTCAGGGTGGCCAGGGCCAGGGCGGTCGTGGTGACCGTCAGGGTGGTGCCCCGCGCCCCGGTGGCCAGGGTGCTCCCCGTCCCGGCGGTGCCCGTCCCGCGGGTCCGCGTCCGGGCAACAACCCCTTCACCTCTGGTGGCTCCACCGGCATGGCGCGCCCGCAGGCGCCCCGTCCGGGCGGTGCCCCGCGTCCCGGCGGCCAGGGTGGCCCCGGTGGCGCCCCGCGTCCGCAGGGCCAGGGCGGCCCCGGTGGCGCTCCCCGTCCGCAGGGCCAGGGCGGCGCCCGTCCGACCCCGGGCGGCATGCCTCGTCCGCAGGCCCCGCGTCCCGGCGGCGGCCCCGGCGGCAACCGTCCGAACCCGGGCATGATGCCGCAGCGTCCCGCTGCGGGCCCGCGTCCCGGTGGTGGCCCCGGCGGTGGCCGCGGTCCCGGCGGCGGCGGTCGTCCGGGCGGCGGCGGTCGTCCCGGTGGCGGCGGCTTCGCGGGTCGTCCCGGTGGCGGTGGCGGCGGCTTCGCCGGCCGTCCCGGCGGTCCCGGTGGCGGCGGCGGTGCCGGTCGTCCCGGTGGTGGCGGCGGCTTCGGCGGTCGTCCCGGCTTCGGTGGCCGTCCCGGTGGTCCGGGTGGCCGCGGTGGCACGCAGGGCGCCTTCGGTCGTCCGGGCGGTCCCGCGCGTCGCGGTCGCAAGTCGAAGCGGCAGAGGCGCCAGGAGTACGAGGCCATGCAGGCCCCGTCGGTCGGCGGCGTGATGCTGCCTCGCGGCAACGGCGAGACCGTTCGCCTGTCGCGCGGTGCTTCCCTCACCGACTTCGCGGAGAAGATCAACGCCAACCCGGCGTCGCTCGTCGCGGTCATGATGAACCTCGGCGAGATGGTCACGGCCACGCAGTCCGTCTCCGACGAGACGCTGCAGCTCCTCGGCGACGAGATGAACTACCAGGTTCAGATCGTCAGCCCCGAGGAGGAGGACCGCGAGCTGCTCGAGTCCTTCGACATCGAGTTCGGCGAGGACGAGGGCGGCGAAGAGGCCCTCATCGCCCGTCCGCCGGTAGTGACCGTCATGGGTCACGTCGACCACGGTAAGACCCGACTCCTCGACGCGATCCGCAAGACGAACGTCGTCGCGGGCGAGGCCGGTGGCATC
Source organism: Streptomyces sp. NPDC041068 (assembly GCF_040647455.1). Lineage (NCBI taxonomy): Bacteria > Bacillati > Actinomycetota > Actinomycetes > Kitasatosporales > Streptomycetaceae > Streptomyces > Streptomyces sp. NPDC041068. The sequence continues at coordinate 8,567 of NZ_JBEZCG010000019.1, read as the reverse complement.
ACCCAGCACATCGGTGCCTACCAGGTCGCGACCGAGGTGAACGGCGAAGAGCGCGCCATCACCTTCATCGACACCCCCGGTCACGAGGCGTTCACCGCCATGCGTGCCCGTGGTGCGAAGTCCACCGACATCGCGATCCTCGTGGTCGCGGCCAACGACGGTGTGATGCCGCAGACGATCGAGGCGCTGAACCACGCCAAGGCGGCCGACGTGCCGATCGTGGTCGCGGTCAACAAGATCGACGTCGAGGGTGCCGACCCGACCAAGGTGCGCGGTCAGCTCACCGAGTTCGGTCTGGTGGCCGAGGAGTACGGCGGCGACACGATGTTCGTCGACATCTCCGCGCGCCAGGGCCAGAACATCGAGCAGCTGCTCGAGGCCGTGGTCCTGACCGCGGACGCCTCGCTCGACCTGCGGGCCAACCCGGAGCAGGACGCGCAGGGTATTGCCATCGAGGCCCACCTCGACAAGGGCCGCGGCGCCGTCGCGACCGTCCTCGTCCAGCGCGGTACCCTCCGCGTCGGCGACACGATGGTCGCCGGTGACGCCTACGGCCGCGTCCGCGCGATGCTCGACGACAAGGGCGAGAACGTCGAGGAAGCGGGTCCCTCGACCCCCGTCCTCGTGCTCGGTCTCACCAACGTCCCGGGCGCCGGCGACAACTTCCTGGTCGTCGACGAGGACCGTACGGCCCGTCAGATCGCCGAGAAGCGTGCCGCCCGTGAGCGCAACGCCGCGTTCGCCAAGCGCGTGCGCCGTGTCTCGCTCGAGGACCTGGACAAGGTGCTCAAGGCCGGCGAGATCCAGCAGCTCAACCTCATCATCAAGGGTGACGCTTCTGGTTCCGTCGAGGCCCTCGAGTCCTCCCTGCTCCAGCTGGACGTCGGCGAAGAGGTCGACATCCGCGTCCTGCACCGCGGTGTGGGTGCGGTCACCGAGTCGGACATCGACCTGGCGATGGGCTCCGACGCCATCGTCATCGGCTTCAACGTCCGTGCGGCCGGTCGTGCCGCGCAGATGGCGGAGCGCGAGGGCGTCGACGTCCGCTACTACTCGGTGATCTACCAGGCCATCGAGGAGATCGAGGCGGCCCTCAAGGGCATGCTCAAGCCGGAGTACGAGGAGGTCGAGCTCGGCACCGCGGAGATCCGCGAGGTCTTCCGCTCGTCCAAGCTCGGCAACATCGCGGGTGTGCTCATCCGCTCCGGCGAGGTCAAGCGCAATACCAAGGCCCGTCTGCTTCGCGATGGCAAGGTCATCGCGGAGAACCTCAACATCGAGGGCCTGCGCCGCTTCAAGGACGACGTCACCGAGATCCGCGAAGGCTTCGAGGGCGGTATCAACCTCGGCAACTTCAACGACATCAAGGTCGACGACGTCATCGCGACGTACGAGATGCGCGAGAAGCCGCGCGGCTGATCGGCTGCACCACAGCAGTCCGATCTGCGCGGTTGAGTGTCGGGGCCGGTCGGCGGGGAAAATCCCGTCGATCGGCCCCGGCCGTTCCGTGTACGGTTCTTGTGTCCCTGCCAAGCGGTTGGCGGGGCCTCGACCCCGTACCGGCGGGACATCCGGACACACATGTATGTGGGGACTCTGTCCTTCGATCTGCTCCTCGGCGACGTACATTCGCTGAAGGAGAAACGCTCCGTCGTCCGTCCGATCGTCGCCGAACTCCAGCGCAAATACGCGGTGAGCGCGGCGGAAGTGGGCGGTCAGAACCTGCACCGGAGGGCCGAGATCGGCCTCGCGGCGGTGTCCGGTGACGCGGGCCATCTCACGGACGTACTGGACCGGTGCGAGCGTCTCGTCGCCGCCCGGCCCGAAGTGGAGCTGCTGTCGGTCCGGCGGCGGCTGCACGGCGACGACGATTGAACAAGGCAAGACAAGCCCAGGGAATGCCCGGGGATAAGGGAGACGGAGCAGTGGCCGACAACGCGCGGGCGAAAAGGCTGGCGGACCTCATCCGAGAGGTGGTTGCTCAGAAGCTGCAGCGCGGGATCAAGGACCCGCGGCTCGGGACGCACGTGACGATCACGGACACCCGGGTGACCGGTGACCTGCGGGAGGCCACGGTCTTCTACACGGTCTACGGCGACGACGAGGACCGCGCGGCCGCCGCCGCGGGCCTGGAGAGCGCCAAGGGCGTCCTCCGTTCGGCGGTCGGCCAGGCCGCGGGCGTGAAGTTCACCCCGACGCTGGCCTTCGTCGCGGACGCCCTGCCGGACAACGCCAGGGCCATCGAGGACCTCCTCGACAAGGCGCGTCTCAACGACGCCAAGGTGCGGGAGGTCTCCGCGGGCGCCGAGTTCGCGGGCGACGCGGACCCGTACAAGAAGCCCGAGGACGATGAGACGGACGGCGACGCCCCCGCATGAGCAAGAGCAGCACCACGCCGGACGGACTTGTCATCGTCGACAAGCCGTCCGGCTTCACTTCGCACGACGTGGTGGCCAAGATGCGCGGGATCGCCAAGACCCGCCGCGTCGGTCACGCGGGCACCCTCGACCCCATGGCGACGGGCGTCCTCGTGCTCGGCGTGGAGCGCGCCACCAAGCTTCTCGGCCATCTGGCGCTGACCGAGAAGGAGTATCTGGGGACCATCCGCCTCGGGCAGAACACGCTCACCGACGACGCCGAGGGCGAGATCACCTCGTCCGCGGACGCCTCGCGGGTCACCCGTACGGCGATCGACGCGGGCATCGCCAAGCTCTCCGGCGACATCATGCAGGTGCCGTCGAAGGTCAGCGCGATCAAGATCGACGGCAAGCGTTCGTACGCGCGCGCCCGCAAGGGCGAGGACTTCGAGATTCCGGCCCGGCCCGTGACGATCTCCGCCTTCACCGTGTACGACGTCCGCGACGCCGTGGCCGAGGACGGCACGCCCGTCCTGGACCTGGTCGTCTCGGTCGTCTGCTCCTCGGGGACGTACATCAGGGCGCTCGCCCGCGATCTCGGCGCTGACCTGGGCGTCGGCGGTCATCTGACCGCGCTGCGCCGCACCCGCGTCGGCCCCTACAAGCTGGACTCGGCCAAGACCCTCGACCAGCTCCAGGAGGAGCTGACCGTGATGCCCGTGGCCGAGGCGGCGGGCCGGGCCTTCCCGCGCTGGGACGTGGACGAGAAGCGCGGCAAGCTGCTCCTCAACGGCGTACGGATCGACATGCCCGAGGAGTACGCGGGCAAGGGCGCCGTCGCCGTCTTCGATCCGGAGGGCCGCTTCCTGGTCCTGGCGGAGGAGTCGAGGGGCAAGGCCAAGAGCCTGGCCGTCTTCGCGTGACGCCCGTCGTGTTCGCGTGACGCCCGTCGTGGAGCGGCGGACCCAGGTCCGCCGCTCCACGATCCCCCCACTCAAAGGTGTATCCATCGGCTCCCGTCGATTCACCCCTTCGAGCAGGCGCTCGGAGTGAACCGAGGGAGCGGAAGGGGGCGCGTTCGCTCCGCGTTCTGTCCCGCTGATCACCGCCGACCTACGGTCGGAGGGACGGGGCACGCCGGGGAGGTTCGAGCATGGCGGGACGGGGTCCGCGGGCCAGGGGCACCGGGGACACGGGGGAGCGGAGCGGGCCCACGGTGCTCGACCGGGCCCTGGTGCGGATATGCGACCTCGCGGGGCGCCCGAGGGGCACGGGGTTCGCCGCCGACGAGCTCGGCACGGTCGTCACCAGCCATGAAGCGGTCGACGGCCTGGCCCGCATCGTCCTGCACGCACCGGGCGAGCGCACCTGCGTGGTGCCCGCCGACGCCGTGGTGCCCCTGCCCGGCACCGATCTCGCCCTCGTCCGCACCGAAGGGCTCGGCCTGCGCCCCCTGCCCATCGCGGAGCGGGACTCGGTGGCGACCGGCGCCTATGTGCGCATCGCCGCGCGCGGCTGGCGCGAGGCCCGCGTCCTCGGCTCGTCCCCGGTGACGTACACGGCCACGGACCGCTTCCATCTGGTGGGCGCCGCCCTGGAGTTGGCGATCGGCACGGACGGCGCCGACGCGCTGCGGCTCGGCGGCGGGGCCGCGGGCGGTCCCGTCGTGGACGCCTCGTCCGGCGCCGTCATCGCCGTCCTCGGCACCGCGCTGCTGCCCCAGAGCCTCGGCCCCGCCCCCGCGGGGCAGGCCCCCTTCGCACACCGCCCCGCCGGCTATGCGGTGCCGCTGCGGGATGCGGCGGCCGCCGATCCGGACGGGCCGCTCGCGGAGCTCCTCGCGCGCAATGGGGCGACCGTGCCCGCGTACGGCACGGACCTCAACCTCGCGGGCGCCCTGCACCTCACGGCCACGTCGACCGGCTCCGACGGGCCGTGCGCCGAGCCGCGCGAGCCGGTCGAGCCGGTCGAACGGCCCGATGCGGCAAGGGAGTTCGACGCCTTCACCGCGGGGCCCGCCCGGGTGCTCGCGCTGGTCGGAGACCCCGGCACCGGACGGACGACGGAACTGGCGGCGCTCGCCGCGCGGCGGGCCAGGGGGGCCGCACCCGTCCCCACGCTGTGGCTGCGCGGCGCCGACCTGTGGGCCACGGACGCCTCGGTGGCCGACGCGGTGGAGCGGGCGTTGGACCGGGCGGGGCGGATTCTTGCGGCGTCGGCGTCGGCGTCGGCTTCAGGGGAAGCGGAGTCGGGTTCCTCGCCTTCCGAAGCGGCGCTGGAGGGGCGTGACCTCGGGGACATCTCGGCGGGCCGGGTGGCGCGGGTCGTGCGGAGGGCGGGGCGGCCGCTGCTGTTGCTGCTGGACGGGCCCGAGGAGATGCCGCCCGTGCTCGCGCACCGTCTCGCGGAGTGGAGCGGCGGCACCGATCAGTGGCTGCGGGACACGGGGACGCGGCTCGTCGTGGCCTGCCGCTCGGAGTACTGGGAGCAGGCGGGGGCGTACTTCGACGCGGCCTCGCTGCACGGCACGGACGCAGCCGCCGGTCTCCCCGGCTGCGTACGCCTCGGTGATCTGCCGGAGCCGCAGGCACGCAGGGCCCGCGCGCGGTACGCGATTCCGGACGCCGCGCTCACCGGAGCCGACGCGCGCCATCCGCTGGCGATGCGGCTGCTCTGCGAGGTGCGGGCCGCCAGGCCGGACGCGCCGCCGCCGGGCACGCCGGGCCGGGAGGAGATCTTCGCCGCCTATCTGGACCTGCTGTGCCTGCGCGTCGCGGTGCGGCTCGCGGCGGCGAACGGGCTGCGCGGGAATGCCGTACGCCGCCTGGCGGCGAAGGTGTCCGGGCAGGTCCACGAGGCCGCGCGGCGGTGTCTGGGGCCAGGACAGGGAGAGTTGGACCGGGCTTCCTTCGAGGCGGTGTTCCCGTGGGGTGCGCTGTCGGTGCAGAGGGGCGGGCGGGAGTTCCACCGCTGCACGGGATGGGCGTCGGCCGTGCTCACCGAAGGGCTGCTCGTGCCGGCCGGGGCGGGCTACCGCTTCGCGCACGAGGAACTGGCCGACTGGATCCAGGGAATGCACCTGGACGTGGACGGGGCGCTGGCCACGCTGGTCCACCGGCACCGCGACGCGTCCCGGGTCCCGGCGGTCCCCGAACAGCGCCGACGCCGCCCCGCCACGGATACAGGCCGCCCCCTGCCGGTGCCCCGGCACCGGATCGGCCCGGTGGTCCAGGCCCTGCTGTTGCTGGGACGCCAGCGGGGCGCGGCCGAACTGGCTGCGCGGCTCGGGGAGTTGATGGACGCACTGACGGACCTCGCGGCGACCGGTCGGCCGGGGGCGCCCGACGACGGCTGCGGCGGTGCCGCGGGGCCCGGTGTCCGCGGTCGTGCGGTGGGTGAGGGGTGTCCGGAGGCGGAGGCTGCGGGTGGTGGAGGGCGGAGCCCGGGGCGTGGTGCGTCCGATGCCGCGTGGGCTTCGCGGGGGGATCCCGCGGCGGGGGAGGGGTGCCCGGAGGCCGTATCCGTGGGGTGTCCGGAGGCTGTGGGCGGTGGAGGGCCGGGCGTGGAGCCCGGTGTGTCGGATGCCGCATGGTGGGCCTCGCGCCTGCTGGGGGAAGTGCTCCTGCGCCTGCCCGACGCGACCCCCTACCTCGCGGTGCTCGAACCGCTCGCCGAGCGAGGGGAGTTCGGGACCGCGTTCTGGCTGCGGCTGCCGCTCGGGGAGGCCGAGCGGTTCCCGCTGCTGCGGCGCCTCGTGGCGCACGACGGACCGCCGGGGACGGGGAACCGCTGCCTCGACGCCGTGGCCGAGCTGCTCGCCGCCGACCCCGCGGCCGTGCAGCCGCACCTGGCCCGCTGGTTCACCGACGAGCGGCCGCTGGACTCCGCCCCGGACGCCACCGTCGCCTCCGCCGCGCAGGCGCTGCTCCACACCCACCGGCACCGCGCCATCGACGACCTCACCGAGGCCCTGGTCGACTGCGCCCACGCCCGCGCCGACGAACTGCTCGCCGCGCTCTGCGAGGACGAGCCCTCCGCCATCTGCCGCGCCGTCGATCGCTGGGCCCACGACGAGCGCCCGGGGCGGCGCGTGGCCGCCGCGGCGTACGGCCTGCGCACCGCCCCGCACACCACCACCGAGGCCGACCGCGAGCTCCTGCGGTACGCCGCCTTCGCGCTGCTCGCCCGCCCCGCCGACGACACCCTGCACGGCGCCGCCCTCGCCCTGCTCGTCCGCGACCCGCAGACCCGCTCCCGCCACCTGCCCCATGCCTTGCGCCGCTTCGCCGCGGGCGACCCGCAGCTGCCGGCGAGCGCGCTCGCCGCCGCCCTGACCACCCACCCCGAGCCGGTGCTCGCCGCCTTCCGGGCCCGGCTGCACGACCCGGGTGCGGGCGCCTCCGACGTCCTGTGCGGCCTCGCCGACGTGACCACGCCCGCCCTCGCGCGCCGCGTCGCCACCCTCGTGCACGACCTCCTGGAGGCCCGCCCCGAAGCGGCGGAACCCGCCGCCGCGTACATCGACCGGCGGCTCGAACACGGCCCCGGAGTGCGCGCCGTCCTCTACCCCCTGGTGGCCGGGCTGCTGCACAGCCGTCCCGCGCGGGTCCGGGCCGCCCTCGCGCCCGTGCTCGCGGCCCCCGGCACCGCCGCCTCGCGCGCCCTGCGGGGCGAGCTGCTCGACGTACTGCTCAGCCAGGAGCGCGACGCCGCCGTCCTGGAGAGCGTCCTGCGGTCGGTGGCAGACGCCGCGGAGGAGTGCGGCGAGGCCCGTACCCGCGAGCGCGTGCACCGCGTCGGGCTGCTGCTCGTGCGCACCCCGGAGGGCGCGTCCTGCTTCGACCGCCGCCTGGTCGAACTCGCCGGCGCCAGGCCGTGCTTCGCCGCGCTCGTCGCCGGCTGGCTGGAGAGCGCCCCGCAGGAGTGGGCCGCGCTGGTCGGCCCCAGCGCCCGCCGCACGATCGAGTCCCTCGCGGGAGGTGTGCGGATCCCCGCCTAGCCAGGAGTGACGCCTGGAGCGACGCCTGGAGTGACCCCCGCCACCCCCTCCGATGCGAGCCGGGACCCGTCGGCATGGCAGTCTTAGTCCTGCGTTATCGGCAATGGGAACGTACAGACGTACGTGACGTACACGGGTTCGGCGAGGAGCAAAGAAGTGCAGCGCTGGCGTGGCTTGGAGGACATCCCCCAGGACTGGGGGCGCAGCGTCGTCACCATCGGTTCCTACGACGGTGTGCACCGCGGTCACCAGCTGATCATCGGGCGTGCCGTGGAGCGGGCACGCGAGCTCGGCGTGCCCGCCGTGGTCGTCACCTTCGACCCCCACCCCAGCGAGGTCGTGCGCCCCGGCAGCCACCCGCCGCTGCTCGCCCCGCACCACCGCCGCGCCGAGCTGATGGCCGAGCTCGGCGTCGACGCGGTCCTGATCCTCCCCTTCACCACCGAGTTCTCGAAGCTGTCGCCCGCCGATTTCGTGGTGAAGGTCCTCGTCGACAAGCTGCACGCGCGTGTGGTCGTGGAGGGCCCCAATTTCCGCTTCGGTCACAAGGCCGCGGGTAACGTCGACTTCCTTGCCGAGCTCGGTCGTACGTACGACTACGAGGTCGACGTCATCGACCTGTACGTCAGCGGTGAGGCCGGCGGCGGCGAGCCCTTCTCCTCCACCCTGACCCGGCGCCTGGTCGCCGAGGGCGACGTGACGGGCGCCGCGGAGATCCTCGGCCGTCCGCACCGCGTCGAGGGCGTCGTCGTGCGCGGCGCCCAGCGCGGGCGCGAGCTGGGCTTCCCCACCGCCAACGTGGAGACGCTGCCGCACACCGCGATCCCCGCCGACGGCGTCTACGCCGGGTGGCTGCACGTCGAGGGCGAGGCCATGCCCGCGGCGATCTCCGTCGGCACGAATCCGACGTTCGACGGGACCGCGCGGACCGTCGAGGCGTACGCGATCGACCGCGTCGGCCTTGACCTGTACGGGTTGCACGTGGCCGTGGACTTCCTGGCCTTCGTGCGGGGGCAGGCGAAGTTCGACTCGATCGATTCGCTGCTGGTTGCCATGGCGGACGACGTGAAGAAGTCCCGGGAGCTTGTCGAAGCGGCGGAGGCGTAGTTCTTCGGCCGCGGGCCGGTGGGGGCTTGTCGCGCAGTTCCCCGCGCCCCCCCCCCGGCGCGGGGGGCAGGGCGCGCCAACACCCAACACCACTAAGCCGCCAC
>NZ_JBEZCG010000018.1:0-234604 GCF_040647455.1 Streptomyces sp. NPDC041068 | reverse complement strand
CACCCCGAGCCGTGCCCTGTGGTTCCAGGGCCCTTCGCCTTTTGGGGGCGGGGGCAACTGCGCCCCCACCCCCAAAACCCGCGCAGTCGCACCTGCCGAGTTACTCGGCAGATGCGACTGCGGCTTTTCGTTGGCTGAGCGCGCAGTTCCCCGCGCCCCTTACGGGGCGTTCTTGGCGAGGCCCAGTGCGTACTCGGGCCACCACTCCCCGGCCTTGGGGCCGCCCCGGCACGTCCCGTCGGACTCACCCGGCCGCTTGATCCACAGATACGCGTCGACGAGCGGATCGTCGGTCTTGGTCGTGGGGGTCTCCCCCAGCGCCCGGCCCGGCGGATTGCACCAAGGGTCCTTGCCCTTGGTGTAAGGCCCGTTGCCATTGCGCGCCGTGTCGATGACGAACGGCTTGCCGCCGATCTTCGCCGACAGCTGCTTGCCGTACTCCGTACTGGCCTCGGTGGTCTGGAAGTTGGAGACGTTCACCGAGAAGCCGTCGGCCTGCTCGACGCCGGACCACTTCAGGGGCTCCCAGACCGAGTCGGCGCCCTTGCCCCAGCCCGCGTTGCCCGCGTCGAGGTAGACCTTGGTGTTCTTCAGGGACTTGAGCTTCCCGATGGCGCCCTTGAGGAGGTCGTACCGCTCCTCGTGGAACTGCTCGGGCGTGCAGTTGTCGACCATGTGCAGGACCGCGTCCGGCTCCAGGATGACCGTCGCGTGACGGTCGCCGATGCCCTTGGCCACCTGGTCGATGAACGCGCGGTACGCGTTGCCGTCGGCCGCGCCGCCGCCCGAGTACTGGCCGCAGTCGCGGTGCGGGATGTTGTAGACGACCAGGAGGGCGTCCCGGTCGGCCTTCTCGGCGGCCTCGGTGAAGCCGCGCGCCTGGTCCTCCGCGTTCTCCGGGACGATCCACTCGGCGACCGGCTGCTCGGCGATCTTCCGGATGAGCGCGGCGTCGTCCTTGTTGCCGTCCTTGTCGTAGGAGGCGACCTGTTTGGCCGCGTTCCCGTCCGGATTGACCCAGTAAGGGTCCTTGCCCTTGGGTTGTTGTTTGACCGGCGGACTCGACGTGTCGCCGTCCGAGTCACCGCCGGAGGAGCACGCGGAGAGGAGCAGCGCGGCCCCCGCGAGCGCCACTCCCGTCCTCACCCCCCTGGCCGCGAAACCGTGCCCGCGGCCGGTGCCGTTGCGGTACATCCACTCCCCCTTGGGTGCACTGTCCGTATCTCAATCCTGGCATACGTACTCCCAGCCCACGAGGCCCGTCCGTCCGGCGCACGGAGCTGTAGGAGAGCTGTTACAGCCCGCCGCGGCGGGGTAGGCGCAGTGCGCGGGGAGTGGAGGTGGTTGGGGCATGCGTGACCGCGACAGCGAACTGCGACTTGCGGACGTCCTGGTGGAGACCGCGGACACCCTGAACGACGACTTCGACCCCGAGCGCTATCTGCGGTGGGTGGCGGACCGCTCCGTGGAACTGCTCGGCGCCCAGGGCGCCGGGGTGATGTACACGGGCAGGGGCGCCGAGGTACGCCTCGTGCCGTGCAGCAACCAACAGGACGTCGTACTGGACCTGTTGGAGGTGCAGCACCGCGGCGGCCCGTGTGTGGAGAGCTTCGGCACCGGCGAGCCCGTGCCGCAGGTGCGGATCGATCGGGACGGCGCGGGGGCGCGCTGGCCGGCGTTCGCCGAGCGGGCCGACAAGTACGGCGTCGCGGAGACCTACGCGGTACCGATGCGCCGGAACAGCACCATGTTGGGCGTACTCAACGTCTTCGTACCGGCGGAGCGTCGGTCCATGGCGCCTGAACGGGAGTTGAGGATCGCACAGGCTCTCGCCAACGCCGCGGCGATGGGACTGCACAATCACCGTACTCACTCCGCGTATAGAGCACTGTCCGAACAGCTGCAGACCGCGCTGGACAGCCGTATTCGAATCGAACAGGCCAAAGGCATACTCGCCGAGCGCTGGAACACCGGCATGGACGAGGCATTTGACGCGCTGCGGCGATATGCCCGCAGAGAACGGCAGGTCGTCGACCTGGTGGCCGTTCAGGTGATCAAGGGGGCGATCGACGCCGAAGTACTCCGCCGCGGCAGGTCCGAACCTTCCTGAGGAGCCTCCTCCACCTGCGGTGATCACAGAGGGAAAGGGAGTAGCGACTTGGCGTCATTCTGCCGCCACCTGCCCCTAGGCTCGCGCGCTCATTCGTTCTAGAGTCAGTTGCACGGCCCAAGCCCCCGGCCTTGTCGGCCATTCCGAATTTGAGGAATGGCCTCCGAACCTCCCGCGCCGGCGCCGGGTTTCTCCCGCAGCTCGTGCGCGCGCGGTCGAGGACCAGCCCGGTCGGCGGCTCCGGGGGGAGCGGGCCGCCGATCGGGCCAGGTGCCTCCGGCGCCTACTTGCCGACTCCCGTGAGGTACGCCGAGACGATCACGTTCGCCGTATAGGTGCGGGTGGCCTTGTCGAAGGTGCCGCCGCAGGTGATCAGGCGCAGTTCGGCGCGGCCCTCGGCGCGCGGACCGTACGCCTTCTGCGCGTCGAAACGGTCGCGGGTGATGACCTGCACGTCGTCCACCGTGAACTCCGCGACCGTGCCGTCGTCGCGGGCCACCCCGACCTTCTCGCCGGGGCGGACCGTGCTGAGGCCGTAGAAGACGGCGGGCTTGGTCTCCGTGTCGACGTGGCCGACGAAGAGGGCCGCGCCGGGCGCTCCGGGGCGGGTGCCGCCGCCGTACCAGCCGACGGTGCCCGGCTGTTCGAAGGGCGGCGGGTCGATCGCGCCCTCGGCGTCCAGGCCGCGGGCCGCCACCGGGGCCCGCACCTTCAGCGACGGCACGTCGACGCGGAGCGGCCTCGCGGGCGGCAACGGCTCGTGCGCGGGCGGCAGTTCGACGCCGAGAGGACGGCCGACCGCGGCCACGTCGCCCGTCGCGGGCCCGGACATCCCGCCGCGCGAATCCGTGATGTCGCTGCCCCACAGCCACAGGCCGACGAGCAGGACCGCCCAGGCGACACCGGTAAGGAGACGCCCCGAGCCGGACGAACGCTCACCGCCGGACACGGCTAGGTCCCGCCCGTCACTCGGAGCGGCGCCGGCGGACGCTGCGGAACGCCACGGCGACCGCGGCGACTCCGGCGAGGACCAGGCCGATCACGGCGTGCCGGGTGCCGGGTCCTGCCTCGTTCGCCGCCTCGGACGAGGCCGTGGCCAGCTGTGCGGTGCCGCCGCCACCGGCCCGCACCGGGGAGACCGGAGCCGGGTTGTGCCGGATCACCTGGACGGTGCCCGCGCGCTGGTGGGGGTGGCCGTCGCAGGTGACGGTGACGTCGTACGTGCCGGCGACACCCTGTCTGATCCTGCCGCTGCCGTTGAGCGAGTACTTGCCGCCGTCACGCCCGGTGAGACTGACGTCCCCCTCGAAGGCCCCCGAGCCCGCGGACCCGGTCGTGCCGTCGCAGCCCGAGACGCTCACCTCCACGGTGGCGCCGGGCGCGGCGCTGGACGGAATGACGGTGGCCCGTACGGAGCCGTCTTCATGGGCCTGGGCGGCACCGCCGGGCAGGGCGACCGCCAGCACGACGGCCACTCCGGCACCACGCTGAGCCAGGGAACGTATACGCATCGTGAACCTCCTGCTACCGAGATTCACGCGCGGTGACGACGTCCGCATCCTGATGCGGGGCAAACGGGTATCCCCACCCCTCCCCCAATACCCATCGCACCTTGATGCCGGGCAATCGGGCAGGTGGGTGGGAAGAATTCGCCGCGAAGCGGCGCCTAGACCCGATCCACAAGATCAGCGATGGAGTCGACCACGTTGGACGGCCGGAAGGGATGCCGATCGATGTCGGCCCGGGACGTCAGCCCCGTAAGCACCAGAAACGTCTCCATCCCCGCTTCCAGTCCGGCAAGGACATCCGTGTCCATGCGGTCACCGATCATCGCGCTCGTCTCCGAGTGCGCCCCGATCGCGTTCAGCCCCGTCCGCATCATCAGCGGATTCGGCTTGCCCGCGAAGTACGGGTGCTTGCCCGTCGCCTTGGTGATCAGCGCCGCGACGGCACCCGTGGCGGGCAGCGGGCCCTCGGTGGAGGGGCCGGTCTCGTCCGGGTTGGTGCAGATGAACCGCGCCCCGCCGTTGATCAGCCGCACGGCCTTGGTCATGGCCTCGAAGGAGTACGTCCGGGTCTCGCCGAGCACCACGTAGTCCGGGTCGTGGTCGGTCAGGACGTACCCGATGTCGTGCAGCGCCGTGGTCAGACCCGCCTCGCCGATGACGTACGCGGTGCCGCCGGGCCGCTGGTCGTCCAGGAACTTCGCGGTGGCGAGCGCGGAGGTCCAGATGTTCTCGACCGGCACTTCGAGGCCCATGCGGGTCAGCCGGGCCTGGAGGTCGCGCGCGGTGTAGATGGAGTTGTTCGTGAGGACCAGGAAGGGCTTGCCGGACTCCCGCAGCTTCTTGATGAAGGCGTCGGCGCCGGGGATCGGCACTCCCTCGTGAATGAGCACGCCGTCCATGTCGGTGAGCCACGATTCGATGGGCTTGCGCTCTGCCATGGGGTGCACTCCTGCGGTGTACGGGTTGCCTGGGGCGCCGGGACAGCGCTGTGCCGACGCCCCCAGCCTAATCAGGAAGCCGCGATCTTGACCCCGTCGATCACCCAGTACCAGTTGTTGCCCCCGGTGTACCGGAAGCGGACCTGAGCCTTCCGGGCGCCCGCGGGGACCTGGAGGGCGATGTTCTCGACCACGGAGGGGGTGTCCGCCGTGTACGTCTTCACCGCGACGGGGGCCCCGCCGTCGTACGAGACGAGGACCTCGCCCTTCTGCGGGGCCTCCTGGCGGTAGTACGTCGTGTACGTGAGCGTGGCGTTCGCGCCGCCCGTCACGTCGTACGAGGGACTGATCAGCGTCGAGTCGAAGGTGCCGGAGAAGGACTTGTCGGTCCACTCGTCGCCGTCGGCGACCGCGAAGACGCCGCGCGCGCGGATGTTGTTCTCGCGCTGCTGGTCGCGCTCGGCCTTCGTCCAGAACTCGTCCGTGGTGAAGGACCAGCCACGCCACTCGGTGACGCCGCCGGTGCCCATCCTCGCGTTGTCGACCGTCCAGCCGCTCGGCGGCGTGTGCGTGAAGCCGATGACTGCGGAGCCGATGCCGCCCTCGTCGACCGGACCCGTCAACTTACCGCGCAGCGCGTCGAAGTCGTCGGGCCGGGGCCGCTGGATCGGGCGCCCGTCCAGGCCCCAGGCCGGGTCGATGGCGATGCCGAGGTGGGCCAGGGCGCTCGCGGCGATGTCGGGCATGCGGACGTCGTGGCGGACGGAGCCCGCGGTGACCGTGCCGCCCGTGGCGATCATGAAGGTCTGGCGCTCGGCCCAGCTGGACCCGCCGTGGCCGCCCGCGTCGGTGTGCCCGTGATCGGCGGTGATCATGATCAGCCAGTCCTCGTCGCCGTACGTGGCACGGGACTTCACGGCGGCGACGATCTGGCCGACCTGGGTGTCCACGCCGTGCAGCGCGTCCAGGTAGGCCTGGCTGGCCGCGCCGCTCTCGTGTCCCGCGTGGTCGACGTTGTCGAGCTGGACGAAGACCGCGTCGGGGTTGCCGTTCTTGACCTCGGCGACGGCACGGCTCGTGGTGCCCGCGTCGTACTCGGCGGACGGGGTGGAGACCCTGGCGTCGACCTTCGCGGAGAAGATGACGTCGGTGATGGGGTTCCAGGAGGCCACGGCGTAGGTCCGCAGGGACGGCTTCGCGGCCTCGATCCGGGTCATGAAGTCCGGGTACTTCGCGAGCTGGTGGCCGGTGAACTCGTTGTTCACGACCTTGTGCTTGTCGGGCCAGACGCCGGTGATGAGCGTCGACCAGCCGGGGCCCGACGAGGTGGGTGCGAGCGGGTTGGCGTAGAGAGCGCTGGGCGCCGTGAGGCCCGCGCTCATCAGGCCTTTCAGAACGGGCGCCTCGGCATCCTTGATTCTGTTGAGCAGCGCGCCGTCCAGGCCTATGACCAGGACCTTGGGGGTCTTGGCCGCAGCCCTGGCGACCGTGGCGAGGGGCCCCGCCGCGGTCGCGAGCGCGGCGGCGGAGACGAGGAGGGAGCGGCGGGAGATTCCTTGCGACACGTGTACCTCCGGCAGAAGGGGGTGGGGGGAGCGGCACACCAACGCCCCTGGAGAACCAGGGGCGTTGGGTCCATACCCGTTATCTTTTCGCTACCGAACCCCTGGGGCCAGGGGTACGACGGTGAACTCTCAGCTACCGGTCGCCGACTTCCAGCCCTCCACGTACGAAGGGAGGTTCTTGGAGATGTCGGCCCAGTCCGGCTCGAAGATCTCCACACCGTCGACGAGCTTGTCGAGGGCGACCGCGTCGGCGTCGGTGGCCTTGACGTCCTTGCGGGCCGCGAAGCCGCCGCCGATCTCGCTGACCTGCTGCTGGGCCTTCTGACCGAGCAGGTGGTCGAGGAACTTCTTCGCGTTGGCGCTGTGCGGCGCCTTGTTGACCAGACCGGCGGCGTACGGCAGCGCGAAGGTGGTCGGCTTGCCGGGGTTCTTCTCGGTCGCGGGGAACCAGATGCCGAGGTTCGGCATGTCCTTGGACTGCGCGTAGTTCATCTGGACATCGCCGTTGGCCGCGAGGAGCTCGCCCTTGTCGACCTTCGGGGCGAGCTTTCCGGTGGAGGCGGACGGGCCGACGTTGTTGGCCTGCAGCTTCTTCAGGTACTCCATCGCGGGGCCCTTGCCGCCGAAGTCGTGCATCGCCTTGATGAGCACGGCGGTGCCGTCGCCCGCGACGCCGGGCGTGGAGTACTGCACCTTGTTCTTGTACGTGCCTTCGGTCAGGTCCTCCCAGGTCTTGGGCGCCTTCCCGCCGGTCAGCTCCTTCTTGTTGTAGATGAAGCCGAAGTAATTGTTCACGACGGAGGTCCACTTGCCGTCGGCCGCCTTGTCGGCGCCGTCGACCTCCTCGGACCCCTTGGGCTTGTAGGCCTTCAAGAGCCCCTTCTCGTCGGCCTGTTGAATGAACGGGGGCAGCGTGATGATGACGTCGGCCTGCGTGTTGGACTTCTCGCGGACGGCGCGCTGGACCATCTCGCCGGAGCCGCCCTCGACGTAGTTCACCTTGATGCCGGTCTTCTTCTCGAAGTCCTTGAAGACCTGGTCGTACCAGCCGTCGCCGTTCTCCCCCTTGAGGCCGTCGGCGCTGTAGACCGTGACGACCTTCTCGTCGGACGCGGCGGAGCTGCCGCCGCACGCGGTGAGGGACCCGGCGAGGACGAGGCTGCCGGCGACGGCGGCGAGCGTGCGGGCGCGGTGGACGCGGGTAAGGCGTGACATGACGTTTCGTACTCCTTGAAGAACTCGAAGAGCCTTGGGGGAAAGGGCGGTTCAGCGGTAGGAGGCGCGGGTGCGGACGCGTGAGACGGCGAAGAGCACCAGCAGCGTGGCCGCCATCAGGACCACGGCGACGGCGGTACCGGTGAACAGGGAGCCGCGGTCGGTGGCCGCGTAGATCCGCACGGGAAGCGGCATCCAGTCCGGCGGGTAGAGCATCATCGTGGCGCTCAACTCGCCCATGGAGAGCGCGAAGCAGAGCCCGGCGGCCGCGTTCAGGGACGGCAGCAGGAGCGGCAGCTTCACCCTCCACAGGACGTACGAGGGCCGGGCACCGAGCGATGCGGCGGCCTGTTCGTACACCGGGTCGAGACGCACGATGGCAGCCGAAACCGACTGGTGGGCGAACGCCGTGACAAGAATGGCGTGCGCGAGGATCACGATCCAGCGCGTGCCGTTGAGGATCATCGGCGGCTTGGAGAACGCGACGAGGACCGCGAGCCCGACGACGACGGACGGCACCGCGACGGGCAGCATGAACAGCGCGTCGAGCACCCTCTTCCCGCCCCGCTTCAGCGAGGCCGCGGCGAGCGCGGCCCAGGACCCCACGGTCAAGGCCAGCAGACTCGCGCCGACGGCGGTGACCAGGCTGGTGGTGAGCGCCTGGAGCGACTCGCCCCGGGTGGCCGCGGAGTAGTGCTCGGCGGTGAATCCGGAGGGAAAGGCCCCGGACCAGTGGGACGAGAACGAAGCCGTGAGGATCACGAGCAGCGGCAGCGCGAAGAGAGGAAGGAAGAAGACGAGGAACAGGACCCAGATGGCCCACTTCCCCTTGCGGCTATGCACCAACACGACGGCTCACCACCCGGTAGAGGCCGTAAAGGCCCACGGAAATCGCGATGTTGACGACCGCGACGACACACGCCGCCGGATAGTCGGACTCGAGAATGGCCTTGCTGTACACGAGCATCGGCAGGGTGGTGACCCCCTTCGCCCCCGTGAAGAGGACGATCCCGAACTCGTTCAGGCACATGACGAGGACGAGGCTGCCGCCGGCGGCGAGCGCGGGCAGCGCCTCGGGCAGGATGACGCGCCGCACGATCCGCGGGGGCCTGGCCCCGAGGCTTGAGGCGACCTCGATCTGCGCGGTGTCGATCTGCGAGAACGCGGCGAGCAGGGGCCGCATCACGAAGGGCGTGAAGTACGTGATCTCGGCGAGCAGCACGCCCCACGGGGTGGTCAGGAACTGGAACGGCCCCTCGGCGGCCCCGGTCGCATCCGTCCAGACGCCGTTGGCCATGCCCTTCGTGCCGTAGATGAACAGAAGGGCGAGAGTGATCAGGAAGGACGGGAAGGACAGAAAGACGTCGATGAACTTCGAGACGGCCTTCCCGCCGGGAAACGGCACGAAGGCGATGACGAGCGCGAGGGCGAACCCGAGCACGAGACATCCGACGGTGGCCCCGACGGCCAACCACACGGTGGTGCCGAGAGCTTCCCGAAAGGCCTCGGACGCGAAGACGTCCGAGTACGGCTGAAGAGAGGTCCCTCCCGTGTCCGGCTGCACGGACTGCTGGACGACGAGAAGAAGCGGATAGAGAAAGAAGAGGGAGAGCAGAGCGATTGGGGGCAGAGCCCAGACGAACTTGGGCACACCCCGCCGCAGTCCACCACCCGCACGCCGCTCTCCCACCCCGCCCTGTCCCGGCTGTGTACAGCCGTCCCGCCCTTGCTGTGGGGGGCGGCCGTCCCGCCCTTGCTGTGGGCAGGCGTTCCGCACGGCGGAACGGGTGGGCACAGCCCTTGATCCCGGCCCACCGTGAACGAGGCGCTCACTGGGACTGCCCATCGGTCACCCCACCCCCCAGCAACACCGCGTCATCCGGCGCGAAGTGCAACGTAACCGTCTCCCCCAGAACCGGCGGAGCCTTCAGCTCGCGTACGTCCGCCTTCACCCGCTCCCCGCCGACATCCACGTACAACCGATGCGTGGCCCCCCGCCACTGAACCTCCACCACCTCCCCCACAAGGGAGTTGGGCCCCTCCCCCAGCCCCACCAGATGCGGCCGCACGCACAGCGTGGCCGCCACCCCGGCAGCCGCCTCCCCCGTATCGACCACGATCTCGACCCCACCGAAGGAGACACCCCCCGCCCCCACCGTCACCGGCAACAGATTCGCGTTGCCCACAAAGGAAGCCGTGAACTCCGTCCGCGGCGCCCGATACAGCTCCTGCGGCGTCCCGCAGTCCTGAAGCCGCGCCCGATCCATCACGGCAATGCGGTCGGCCAGCGTCAGCGCCTCGACCTGGTCATGGGTGACGTACAGAATCGAGACGTCCGGCAACTCCCGGTGCAGCCGGGCAAGTTCGGCCAGCATCCCCGACCGCAACTGCGCGTCCAACGCGGACAGCGGCTCATCGAGCAGCAGCACCCCCGGCCGAACGGCGAGCGCCCGCGCGATGGCCACCCGCTGCTGCTGCCCACCGGACAGCTCGCGTGGATACCGCTTCGCGTACGCCGCCATCCCGGTCATCTCCAACGCATCGGCGACGCGCCCGGGTATCTCGCCCTTGGCCACCTTCTGCGCCTTCATCCCGAAGGCCACGTTGTCCTCGACCCGCATGTGCGGAAAGAGCGCGTACTGCTGGACGACCATGCCGATCCCCCGCTGATGCGGCGGCAGCCCGGTGACATCACGGTCCCCGATGAACACCCGCCCGGACGCGGGCCGCACGAAGCCCGCGACGGCCCGCAGCGCGGTGGTCTTGCCGGACCCGGAGGGCCCGAGCAGGGCCATCACCTCACCGGGCTCGACGGCCAGGTCGAGGGAGTCGAGGACGGTGGTCCCGCCGTACGCGACGGAGACGTGGTCGAAGCGGATGCCGCTTCCCATCAGCCGACTCCCCTGAGCATCAAGGGCAGTTCGGCGACGGACCCGAGCACGTGCGTGGCCCCGGCCTCCCGCAGCACACCCTCTCCGTGAGCGCCGGTCAGCACCCCGGCGACGACCGAGGCCCCCGCCCGTACACCGCTCTTCATGTCGTACGCGGTGTCACCCACGACGGCGACCTCCTGGACGCCCGCCGCCGCACCGGTCCGCAGGAACGCGCTGAGCACCATGTCCGGACAGGGCCGCCCGCGGCCGCCCGCGTCGGCGGGGCACAGGGTCAGCTCGACGAGGTCCCGCCACCCGAGCGCGTCCAGGATGGCGTCCTGTGTGACCCGCGCGAACCCGGTGGTCAGGACGACGGTCCTGCCGTCGGCCCGCAGCTCCTCGATGGCCTCGCGCGCCCCGTCGACCGGCGCGATGTGCCCGCCGTCGACCAGCGTGCCGTACGCCTTCTCGAAGGCGGTGTTGGCCTGCCGCGCGAGCGCCTCCTCGCCGAACAGATGCCGGAACACGGAGATCTTGGACTCGCCCATGGTGGCGCGGACGTACTCCAGCTTCGCGGCGTGGTCCGCGGAGTCCGGCTCGACGCCGAGCTCCCGCGCGGCGGCGGCGAAGGCCTGCTCCACCAGGCCCCCGTCGGCGACGGTGGTCCCCGCCATGTCCAGTACGACGAGTCCGATGCGACCCGTGGTCGACGTCTTCTCTGCGGCCAATTCCCTCACCATCCCAATTCGTCGGCGGTCTTCTCGGCGATCGCGGGCGAGCAGGTCATGCCGCGCCCGCCGGGCCCGGTGACCAGCCACACGCCCTCGCGCACCTGCTGGCGGTGCACGACCCGGCTCGTGTCGACGCACTGCGCGTACACCCCGGCCCAGCGGCGCCGGATCTTCGGCAGCGGCCGCCCGAGAAAGCCCTCGACGACCTCGGTGAGGTGCTCGTAGGGGTCCTCGACGGTGTCGAAGGCGAAGGGGTGCTCGTACTCGTGCGTGTCGCCGATGGTCAGGCCGCCGTCCTTGCGCTGCACCATCAGGAGCTGCATCTTGTGCGCGGCGGCGGTCGGCGTCTGCGCCTGCCGGGCGTTGAGGTCGTCGAGCGCGGGCGACTTGTACGCCGGGTAGTAGCGGAAGCTGTCCGCGTCGGCGACGGAGGTGGTGAGCGGCTCGCCGAGCGCCTCGGTCTGCATCATCTGCAGCCGCACGCGGCGCACGGGCAGGTCGGGGCCCGCGAGCTCCCGGACGAGCCCGCCCAGCCAGGCGCCGGTGGCGAGCACGACGACATCGCCGGTGTGCACGTCGCCGTGGTCGTCCCGCACCCCGCTCCCGCCGACGACCTCGCGCACCTCACGGCCCGGCAGGAAGGTGTAGCGCGGCGACGCCAAGAGGGCTTCGCGCAACCGGAGTTGGGCGGTTCGGGGTTCGACCGCGGCGTCCCGCTCGCACCACAGCCCCGCGAGGAAGTCACCGCGCAGGGCCGGGTTGAGGGCGCGCGCCTCGTCGGCGCTCAGGAGTTTGTAGCCGCGGGCTGCCGCGTCGGGGCGGGCGAGCGCGGCCTCGGCGACGGCCCGCTCGCGTTCGTTGCGTACGAGGGTCAGCGAGCCGTTGGCCCTGAAGCCCAGGCCCGGCACGCGCTCGCCGATGCCCTCCCACAGCTCACGGGCGCGCAGGGCGGTGTCGAGCTCCTCGCCGCCCGCCCGTCCGCTGACCCATATCTGCCCGAAGTTGCGCAGCGACGCCCCGCGGGCCTCGCTCTCACGCTCGATCTGTACGACCTCGTGGCCGCGTTCCACTGCGTGCCAGGCGTGCATGGTTCCCACCACGCCGGCTCCTACGACGATGACTCTCACGGCGGCAACGCTCCTGGGAGTTGGTGACCCGCGCGGGACCGGTCGGCAACGGGACGGTGAACGGCCACCCAAGGTTGGCCTAGACCCGTTACGTTCCCGTTATCATCATGGGTCAACTGCCGTACGGGGAGACGAGGTTCGGCCGTTGCCCGACGACGACCGGAAGCCGGGCTCAGGCGCCGCCGTTGCCCAGATGCGTCGTGAAGGAGAACCGGTCGCCCCGGTACAGGGTCCGCACCCGCTCCAGCGGACGGCCCGCCGTGTCCCGCGAAAGCCGGTGGATCAGCAGCATGGGCAGCGCGGGGGGCGTCCCGATGAGCAGGGCCTCGCGCGGAGTGGCGAGCACCGTCTCGATCCGCTCGTCGGCGTCGCCGAAGGAGATGCCGAGCTCGTCGCGCAGATAGGCGTAGAAGGACGAGTCCGGCTCGAAGTCGCCGTCGAGCCCCGGCACCCTCGCCACGGAGACGTAGGTGCTCTCCAGGCCGACCCGCTCGTCGTCGGCGAGCAGCACCCGCTCCATGTGCCAGACGGGCTCGCCCGCCTCGGCGCCGATCTGGGCGGCGAGCGCGGCCGGGCACGGGAAGCGGTCGAGGGAGATGAGGTTGCGGCCGGGGGTGCGCCCCTGGCGCCGTACGCCTTCGGTGTAGCTCGCGAGCGACAGCGGCTGCTCCAGCTTGGGCCCGGCGACGACGGTGCCGCGGCCCTGCCTGCGCAGCCGCCCCTCCAGGAGCAGTTCGCGCAGCGCCTGGCGCACGGTCTCGCGCGCCACCTCGTACCGCTCGGCGAGATCCCGCTCGGTGGGCAGCGGCTGTCCGTCCCCCAACTCCTCCATCAGGACGGCGATCCGGGCCTTCACGGCGTAGTACTTGGGGATGCGGCCGTGCTCGGGAATGCCGGAGCGAATGGGCGCGCCCGGCGCCTGGTCGAGCAGGTGGGCGGCGGGGTGCGCGGTGTTCGGGTTGTCCACCCCGGGATGTTCGCAGACGTACGTGAACACGAAGGTGAACGCGGGGTGTCCTCGGCCACGGCCGAAGGTATGGCTGAGGACACGGCCCGTGGGCATGACCGCGCCCGCGGCCGCCGGTACTGATCGGCTGGGGCGGCGCGGGCGCGGTCTTTCCGGAAGGTGGTGGGAGCGGCTGGTTTCAGCGCCCTCTGGCCCGAAGGCGCCGAGATCCCACCACAAGGGCGCCGCCGGCGAGGAGGAAGGCGCCGGCGGTGGCCCCCAGCCCGAGCAGAGTGCCCGGGCCCGTCTGTGCGAGTTGCTTGGCGGACGGCGTTCCGGAGCCGTCGGCCACGATGTCGAACGGGTAGTCGTTGGAGTCGCCGACCCAGTCGCCGTCGTCGTCCCTGCGCTGCACGAGCGCGGCGGACGCGACGACGTGGTTGGCCTGGGTGTCGGAGGTGAAGGCGAGCCGGACCTTGACGGTGACGGTCTTGCCGGGGCCGACCGTGAAGCCCGGGAAGCCGTCGTCGAAGACCCCGATGTTCTCGTCCTGGTCGGTCTTCTCGAAGGGCACGGGCCGCCAGCGCGTCCCGTCGTGGAACTCCAGCTGGATCTGGCGCGCCTGCAGCGTCTGCTTCTGGTCGACGAGGACGAGGATCGGGTGGACGTTGCCGCAGGACTGGTCGGTGGTGTTGGTGAGGTCGATCGTCCAGTGCTGGTAGCCGCCGCCGGGGTGGTAGGTGGCGGGCCCCTGGTGGATGCGGGTGTCGATGGGGAAGTCGGCGCTGTCCGCGGGCCCGCAGGTGGGCTGGTTCGCGGCGCCGGTGTCGACCAGGGTCTCGCGGGGGCGGGCTTCCTTGGCTGCGGGGCGGACGACGGTGGCGGCGTCGGCGGGCTTCTGTACGCCGGTCACGTCGGTCGGGTTCTGGGCCGTGCCGGTGTCCGCCGGGTTCTG
The DNA here is from genome assembly GCF_040647455.1 of Streptomyces sp. NPDC041068. Classification (NCBI taxonomy): domain Bacteria; kingdom Bacillati; phylum Actinomycetota; class Actinomycetes; order Kitasatosporales; family Streptomycetaceae; genus Streptomyces; species Streptomyces sp. NPDC041068. The sequence goes on along the minus strand of NZ_JBEZCG010000018.1, from coordinate 220,636 downwards.
CGCGGCGCCGGTGTCGGTGGGGTTCTGCTGGGTGTTCGTACCCGTGGGCTGCTGCTGGGTGTCCGTACCCGTGGGCTGCTGCTGGGAGTCCGCCCCGGTCGGCTGCTGCTGGGTGCCCGTCGCGTTCGGCTGCTGCTGGGAGTCCGTACCCGTCGGCTGCTGCTGGGAGTCCGTCCCGGTCGGCTGCTGCTGGGTGCCCGTCGCGTTCGGCTGCTGCTGGGGCTGCGGCTGTACGTCCGTGCCGTTCGGCTGCTGCTGCGACTGAGGGAAGTTCGTCGCCGCTTCGGTGTCCGCGGCACAGGACGAGTCCTCGATCACCGCGTCCAACAGCCCTGTCACCGCGCAGACTTGGCTGTTCAGGATGCTGCTGCCCTCGTCCGCCACGGCGGGTGCCCCGGCCACGGCGGGCGCGAGGGTGGCGGCTGCGGCGGTGACGCCGAAGGCGAGAGAACTGCGGAGTCGCATGGAAGACCTTTGCTGAGCTGAACGCCGAACTGAACGCTGATCTGTACGCGGGGCAGGTGCGGAGCGGGACCGGAGCGGAGCGGTGAGCGAGCGAGCCGACGACCGGTCCAAGCGCCATCCCCCGCGAAGGAGTTGGTCCGCGATCCACCGGTCGTGGCCCGAGACCCTGCCACGCGCGCGCGACCTCGCCGTCACGCCACCGCCCGATAGGACCAATCGGCCGCCCAAGTCCCCTCGATCAGCCGAGTTTGCGTCAATTCCGATTGGCGGGAAAGGCCACATTCGCGCGGCCGAAAAGGGGCGCGAGGACGAGCTGGGCCGCCCCCTCCGCGACTCCGCGCTCCCCTCCGGGGGCGAGGGCCACGGGTACGTCCGCTCCCCCGCCGCCGCGCCGGACGCGTGCGGCGACGACGGCGCCCACCCCTCGTACGAAGAGGCCCTCAGCAGTGAAGACGGTCCGCCCGCCGAGCAGGACGCGGTCGATGTCGAGCAGCCCCGTGAGGTTCCCCGCGGCCGTGCCGAGCACCCGAGCGGCCTCCGCCAGATCGCCCCGGGCGACGGCCGCGAGGCAGAGCGCCTCGACGCAGCCGCGGTCCCCGCACTCGCAGGGCGGGCCGTCCAACTGCAGCACCTGGTGGCCGAATTCACCCGCCCCGGTCCTGGCCCCGCGATACAGGGTGCCGCCGAGCACGAGCCCGGCGCCGAGGCCGGTGCCCAGGTGCAGATAGGCGAAGGAGTCGGCGGCGCCCGCGAGGGCCAGGCCGAGGGCGGCGGCGTTGGTGTCCTTGTCCACGACGACGGGCAGCCCGAGCCGCTCCCCGAGCGCGTCCCGCAGCGGGAAGCCGTCCCACTCCGGGAACCCGGTGACGCGGTGCAGCACCCCCTCGGCGTGGTCGAGCGGTCCTGGCAGCGCGACGCCGACCCCGGAGACGGCGCCGTGCCCGGCGAGCAGTTCCCCGACCTCCCCCGCGGCCGCGTCGGCCACCGCGTCGCCGCCCGCGCCGAAGGCCAGCGGGGCGCGGCGCTCTGCGACCACCGTGCCGGTCAGGTCGACGAGGACCGCCGTCAGCTCGTCGCGGTCCAGATGGAGGCCGACGGCGTGGCCCGCGTCGGGGACCAGGCGCAGGACGGTGCGGGGCTTGCCGCCGGTCGAGGCGCGGCGGCCCGCCTCCGCGGCCAGTCCCTCGCCGCGAAGGCGTGCGGTGATCTTGCTGACCGCCTGCGGGGTGAGCCCGGTGCGCTCGGCGAGCTCGAGTCGGCTGATGCCGGTCTCACCCGCGGCGCGCAGCAGATCGAGCACGAGCGCGGCGTTGTGGCCGCGCAGCGCAGGCAGGTTCACCCCGGCGTTCGCCCCGGTCATGTACGTCCCGCTCACCTTCACCCCGGCCACGTCCGCCCTGTTCACGTACGACTTCACGACCCCATTGTCCCGTCCGCTTGCACTTTGGCAACACCGTTGCTTAAGTGGAAAGCATGACTGGCACAGGCTCTGACTCCGCGGGCCCTTCGAGGTCCCCCCTCCGCGTCGGCCTCATCGGGTACGGCCTCGCGGGCTCCGTCTTCCACGCCCCGCTGATCGCCGCCACCGAGGGCCTCGCCCTCGACACGGTCGTGACGTCGAACCCCGAGCGGCAGGCGCAGGCCCGCGCCGAGTTCGGCGACGGCCTGCGCCGCGCGGCGTCGGCGGACGAGCTGTGGGAGCGCGCGGACGAGCTCGACCTGATCGTCATCGCATCCCCGAACAAGACGCACGTGTCGCTGGCGACCGCCGCGCTCAAGGCGGGCCTGCCGGTCGTCGTGGACAAGCCGATCGCGGGCACGGCGGCCGAGGCGCGCGAGCTCGCGTCCCTCGCCGACGAGCGCGGCCTCCTCCTGTCCGTCTTCCAGAACCGCCGCTGGGACAACGACTTCCGCACGCTGCGACAGCTGCTCGCGGAGGGTGAGCTCGGCGACGTATGGCGCTTCGAGTCCCGTTTCGAGCGGTGGCGGCCGCGGCCGAAGGGCGGCTGGCGCGAGTCCGGCAACCCGGAGGAGATCGGCGGACTCCTCTACGACCTCGGCAGTCACGTCGTCGACCAGGCGCTGGTGCTGTTCGGCCCGGTCGTGAGCGTGTACGCCGAGTCGATCGTCCGCCGCCCCGGCGCGGAGGCGGACGACGACACGTTCCTCGCGCTCACGCACGCGAACGGCGTCCGCTCGCATCTGTACGTGAGCGCGACGACGGCCCAACTGGGCCCGAGGTTCCGCGTCTTGGGCTCCCAGGCGGGTTACGTGAAGTACGGCCTGGACCCGCAGGAGGCGGCCCTGCGCGACGGCAAACGCCCCGCGTCCGGCGCCCCCTGGGGTGTGGAGCCGGAGTCGCTGTGGGGCAGGGTCGGCTCCGGCGAGTCCCCCCTGACCGGCGGCGGCCGCCCCCTGCCGACGCTGCCGGGCGACTACCCCGCGTACTACGCGGCGGTGGCCGACGCCCTGCGCGGCACGGGCGAGAACCCCGTCACCGCGCACGAGGCGGCGGCGGCCCTGGACGTCCTGGAGGCGGCGCGACGCTCGGCGCGCGACGGTGTGACGGTGACGCTGTGAGCGAGGCCCCGTCGATATCCGAACTGGAAGCCCAGGAACGCCGCCTGACGCTCCCTCACTTCACGCACGACGACGCGTGGACGCTGGGCGCACTCCTCGTGACCCTGGCCCGCGAGCGCCGTGCCCCGGTGGCGATCGACATCCACCGCGGCGGCCAGCAGCTGTTCCACGCGGCGCTGCCCGGCTCGACCCCGGACAACGACGCCTGGATCGACCGCAAACGCCGCGTGGTGGAACGCTACGGCTGCTCCTCCTACCTGGTCGGCTCCCGCTTCCGCGCCAAGGGCACGACGTTCGAGTCCTCCTCCCGCCTGGACCCGGACGTGTACGCGGCCCACGGCGGCGCGTTCCCGATCACGGTCGAGGGCGCGGGGGTCATCGGCACGGTCACGGTGTCGGGCCTGCCGCAGGTGGAGGACCATGCGTTGGTGGTGGAGGCGTTGGAGAGGTTCGTCGGGGCGTAGCCGGGGGGGCTCGCAGGGCCGCACAGGTTCACGTACGGGTCGGCGTCCAGGCCGTGGTCGTGCGGGACGGCCATGTCCTGCTCGGCCTGCGGGCCGGTGGGTTCGGTCCCACACCCGGCTCTCGCGCTCGCGCCGGGCGGTGGCCCGCTGGATGAGCCGGGCGCTGGAGAAGGTGGCGAGCGACCCCGACGCCGTGCCGATGAGCGCGGCCTCCGCCGCAGCCAGTCCCACGGCGTCATCATGCCGCGCGAGCGCCCCCGGCGAACCAGGAGCGCCCGCACCGATGCCCAGGGGCGAAACCGCGGTTACGCGTTCTTCAGCTCCTGCCGCTGCCGCCCGAGCCCCTCGATCTCCAGCTCCACCACGTCACCCGCCCGCAGATACGGCTTCGGCTCCGGCTGCCCCATCGCCACGCCCGCCGGCGTACCCGTGTTGATCACGTCACCGGGGTAGAGCGTCATGAACTGGCTGACGTACCGCACCACTTCGGCCACCGGGAAGATCTGGTCGGCCGTCGTGCCGTCCTGCTTCGGCTCACCGTTGACCCAGAGTTTGAGGGACAGCGCCTGCGGGTCCGGGATCTCGTCCGCGGTGACCAGCCAGGGGCCCAGCGGGTTGAACGTCTCGCAGTTCTTGCCCTTGTCCCAGGTGCCGCCCCGCTCGATCTGGAACTCCCGCTCGGAGACGTCGTGCGCGACCGCGTACCCCGCGACGTGCGCCAGCGCCTCCTCGTGCGAGTCCAGGTAGCGCGCCGTACGTCCGATGACCACGGCGAGCTCCACCTCCCAGTCCGTCTTGACCGAGCCCCGCGGCACCAGGACGGTGTCGTCGGGGCCGACCACCGTGTCCGCCGCCTTGAAGAAGACGACGGGCTCGGTGGGCGGCTCGGCGCCCGTCTCACGGGCGTGGTCGTGGTAGTTGAGCCCGATGCAGACGACCTTGCCTATCCGCCCCACCGGCGGCCCCACGCGCAGCCCTTCGGCGTCCAGCGCGGGCAGCTCACCGGCCTCGGCGGCGGCCCTGATCCGGCCGAGCGCGGCCGCGTCGGCGAGCACGGTGCCGTCGATGTCGGCGACAACCCCCGACAGGTCCCTGAGGGTCCCGTCGGCGTCGAGCAGCGCGGGGCGCTCCGCCCCTGCCGTACCGACTCGCAGCAGCTTCATGGTCTGAACTCCCTTGGTCGAGCGCGATCGAGTGTGATCGAGCGTGGCCCGGCCGATGGGTTGCGGCCATCGGAGGTTTGGTCGATCGTCCAAGGTCCCTGTGCGGTATGCAATACCCGGTTCACGTACTGGACCATTACCCGGCGGTAGCCGAGGCCTTCACGCGGCGGCGGCCAGAGCCCCCGCACCGTTCGGCATGTCCCGGTACAGCACCGCCCGCTCGACCGCACTCCAGGTCGTGCTCGTCACCACGTACAGCGCGGCGGCGAGCGGCACCACGGCCACCGTGATCAGAGTCATGAACGACATCAGCGGCATCACCTTGGTCATCGCGGTCATCGCGCCCGCGCCCGGCATCGGCTGGTCACCGGCCTGCGGCAGTGGGGTCGCGGCCATCTGCCGCTTGGTGCGCCGGTAGTTGAAGGTCGCCACCGCCGCGACGATCGCGAAGAGGCCGAGGTAGACCAGGCCCTGCGCCCCGAAGACCCCGCCGTCCGCCAGCGCGTCCGTCCACCGTCCGCCGAGCGGCGCCGCGAAGAGCGTGTGGTCGAGCAGCGTGTTCGCCTCGCCGCCGATGCCGGAGTTGGAGAAGAGGTGGTACAGCAGGAAGAACGCCGGCAGCTGGAAGAGGCTGGGCAGGCACCCGGAGAGCGGCGACACCTGCTCCTTCCGGTGCAGCTCCATCACGGCCTTCTGGAGCTTCTCGGGGTTCTTGGCGTGCTTCTTGCGCAGCTCCGCGATCTGCGGCGAGAGCTTGGCGCGCGCCTTCTGGCCGCGGGCCGACGCCCGGGAGAGCGGGTGGACGAGGAGGCGTACGCACGCGGTGAACAGCACGATCGCAGCGGCGGTCGCCGAGGCGTGGAAGAGCGGGTCGAGCAGGTCGGCGATGTGCTCGACCAGGCCCGCGAAAAGGGACATGAAGGACGCGAAGAGATCGGACATGGAGAGGCCCTCCGAGGGGTTCGTCGTGCCGGGAGAAGAGGCGACGGATGACGTCGCGTCGGCGTGACGACCCGCGAGGGGACTCGATGGAGCTGGGCGTGTTCCCCTACGCGGCCGTCAGGAGGGCACGGCCGGGTGCTCGGGGGCGCCTGCGGCCCCTGGCGTCGGGGTCGCGTTGCGGCAGGAAGGCCGTACGCAGCTCGCGGTCGCGGATGGCCGTGCGCACCTTGGTGCGGGGCACGGCGGGCGCGCAGCGCGCGGCGATCACGGAGCAGACGGTGAGAGCGGAGCCCGCGGCGGCGGTCGCGGCGAGCGCGACGGCGGCGGTGAGGCTGCCGGTGTCGACGAGGACGACCTCGACGAGGAGGAACAGAAGGAGCAGGGCCGGGCGCGCGGCCGCCTTCCAGCTGCGGATCGCGTCGTGCATGGCTGCCCTCCTCTCCTCACGCTCGGTCAGTGCACACGGCACTTTGTCGTACTGACGTTATACAGGATCCGTCTCGACCGGCTGAAGCAGCCTGCGGGGCCGCAGCAGCGCCCGGCTGACCGGATCCGAGGGTTCCGGATCGAGTCCGGGGCCCGGCACCATCTCGACGTCCTCGACGGCGACGAGGCCGCCGCAGGCCGGGCACTCCCCCACCAACCCCAGCTCCGTACCGCACTCGGCATGGCGGAAGTACCGCAGCGGCGCGGTGCCCGGGATGTGCTCGCGCCCCCACAGACCGAGCGCGCGCAGCGTGGGCCACAGGGCCTTGCCGCGCTCCGTCACCACGTACTCGTGCCGCCTGGGTGCGTCCGGGCACGGCCGCTTGTCGAGGACCCCGGCGGCGACGAGCGCCTGGAGGCGCCCGGCGAGGACGGCGCGCGGGATGCCGAGGTGGACGAGGAAGTCGTTGTACCGCCGCACTCCATAGAGCGCGTCGCGGACGACGAGCAGCGTCCAGCGCTCGCCCACCACCTCCAGCGCGCGGGCGATCGAGCATTCCTGCGCGGCGTAGTCCTTGCCCAGAGCCATGGCCCCACTCTAACCACTTTTCCCGTACGAGGTTCAGTGAACGAACTCGGGGTGCTACGGTCACCCCACTTGCCGAGTTCATTGACTGAACCTGAACGACCTCAAGGATCTCCAAGAACCTCGAAGGGCTGACCCATGTCCACGACCACGGCACCGGCCACCACACCGCCGGCCGAAGCCGCGCCCCGCGCCTCCGCCACCCTCGCCGTCACCAGCGCCGCCACCGCCGTGGCCCTGATGACGTACACGGCGCCGATGATCACGCTCCCCGACACGGCCGCCGCCCTGCACACCCCGCTCTCCGCCCAGGCCTGGCTGCTCAACGGCACGCCGCTCGGCCTCGCCGCCGTGCTCCTGGTCGCGGGCAGCCTCGCCGACGACTACGGCCGCCGCCGGATCTTCCTGACCGGCACGGTCGCGCTCGGCATCACCACCGCACTCGCCGCGCTCGCCGATTCCACCTGGCTGTTCACGCTGGCCCGCGTTGCCCAGGGCATGGCGAGCGCGGCGATCCTCGCGAGCAGCCTCGGCCTGCTCGTGCACGCGTTCCCCGCGGGTCCTGGCCGGATCAGGGCGACCGGCATCTGGGGCGCGTTCGTCAGCGGAGGCATCGCCGCGGGCCCGCCCGTCGCGGGCGGCATCGCGAGCGCGGGCCAGGACGGCTGGCGCTGGGCGTACGCGGTGCTCGGCCTCGCCGCGCTCGCGGTTGCCGCCTTCGTCCCGCGCGCCCTGACCGAGTCCCGCGCGGCGCGCCCCGGCCGCCCGGATCTTGCGGGCGCCCTGACCCTCGGCCTCGCCCTGACCTCCCTGGTCGCCGCGCTCACGCTCGGCAGGGACGGCTGGCTGCGCGCGCCGGTGGGCGTACTCCTGGTCGCGACGGTGGCCCTGCTCGCCGCGTTCGTCGCGGTGGAGCGCCGCGTCAGGACCCCGATGCTCGACCTCGGCCTGCTGCGCCGCCCGCTGTTCCTCGCCTCGACGTCGGGCGCCCTGTTCACCGGGTTCTCGGTGATCGCCCTCTTCAGCTACCTGCCGACCCTGCTCCAGCACACGCTCGGCATCTCGACGATGGGCGCGGCCTGGCTGTTCGTCATCTGGTCGGGCACGTCGTTCCTGGCGGCGCTGCAGGCCAGGCGGCTCGCGGGCCGGGTCTCCGCCCGCCACCAACTGGCCGTCGGCTTCGTGCTGCACGCCGTCGCCGTCCTGACCATGCTGGGCGCGGCGGGCGGCGGCTCCTGGCTCCGCCTCCTGCCGGGCCTCCTCGTCTCCGGCGTGGGCAGCGGCCTCCTGAACGCCGCGCTGCCGCTGCTCGCGGTCGAGTCCGTGCCGGCCGAGCGCGCCGCGATGGGCTCGGGCGCCAACAACACGGCGCGCTACATCGGTTCGGCGGCGGGCGTCGCGCTGATGATCGCGGTGTCGACGTCCACGGGGGACCTCGCGCACGGCGCGAACGTGGCGATGGCGGTCTCGGCGGGGCTCGGCCTGGTGGCGGCGGTCAGCGTGACGCTGCTGCGGGAGCGGCGGGGCTGATCTCCTCCTCGTCGCCGAGGGGATCCCGGGCAAGGACCTCCGCGTCCGGCCGGTCGTCCCCGCGGTCGGCCGGACCCGCGTACGTCACGGTGAGGGCGACGGCCAGGTTGACGGCGAGCGCGACGATCCCCGCGTTCACCCCGAAGACCGGATCGTGCTCGGTGAAGACCAGCCCGCACACGACCCCGACCCCCACGACGAGACCGCTCACCGCCCCCACCATCGTCAACTTCCGCCACACCAGGCCGAGAAGGAGCATCGGCACCAGCTGGGCCATCCCCTCGTACGAGATGAGGGAGAGCCGTACGAGGGTGTTGGGCGCCGTATAGGTCAGGGCGAGGGCCAGCGCCCCCGCGACGACGACCACGCCCTGCGAGGCCAGCTTCTGCCGCTGCGGGGTGCGCCACCGGGGCAGCAGTGACAGCACGCTGCTGCCCCACATGGTCCCGATGACCAGCATGAACACGGCCATGGGCACGATGGAGGAGAGCGCGGCCGCGACCCCGATGATCCCGACGGCCCACGCGGGCAGCGAATCCACGACCAGCTTGAAGAGCGCGAGATTGGACTCGGCCCCGACGAGCCCCGGCACGACGAACAGCGCGGCCATGCCGAGCAGCATCGGCACGAAGAGCAGCACGTTGTAGGCGGGCAGCCAGATGGCGTTGCGCCGCAGCCCGTCCGCGTTGCGGGCGCCGAGATACCCGGCGACGGTGGTCGGAAAGATGACGACGGTCAGTGCGTTGAGCAGCGAGGTGGTGGCGAACCAGGCCTCTCCGTACGCGCTTCCGCCACTGCCCGGCAGAGTGAGCCAGTCGCTCTTCTCACTCACGATGCGGTCGAGGAAAGGCCCGTACCCGTCGAAGTAGTGCAGCGGCACATAGACGGCGAGGAACCCGAGGGTCCCGATGACGAGCAGGTCCTTCAGGACGGAGACCCAGGCGCTCCCGCGCAGCCCGCTCACGACCACGAAGCCGGTCGTGACCGCGAAGCCGATGAAATAGGCCCAGTTGAGGCTGATGGCGCCGTAGGAAATGGTCGAGACAACAACACCCATCCCCGTGATCTGCAGCTGGATGTACGGCAGCAGGAAGACGGTGACGAGCAGCGCGACCCCGGCGCCGAGCCAGGGCCTGTCGTACCGGTGGGCGACCATGTCCGAGATGCTGACGAGACCGTGCCGCCGGGCGTACGCCCAGAGCATGGGCCCGACCACGTACCCCACGGCGTATCCGCAGGACATGTAGGCGACGACGTACAGCACGGGAGCCCCGTAGTTGTACCCCCACCCGGCAGCGCCCAGATAGCTGAAGCTGGTGTACCCCTCCCCCGCCATCAGCACCCAGATGAAGACGGCCCCGAGACTGCGCCCGCCCACGGACCACTCGGCGATCCCGCCCTGCCGCCCGCGCCCGCGGACGGCGGCGAGCCCGAGGGCGACGGTCCCGACCATGAAGACACCGAACACGGCGGTGGCGACGGCCCCGTCACTCATGCCCGACCCCCTGCCCGCTGCCGGTCGCCCCTATGGGCCAGCCACACGCAGAACGGCGTGAGGAGAGTCGCACAGAGCAGCCAGAAGAAGAGAAAGGGCAGCCCGAGGACGACGGGCCGTACGCGGTTGGCGAGCGGGAGGGCCCCGAGATACAGCACGAAGGGCACGAGGAGCCAGAGGAGATGGGGTCGTCGTCGAGCGATCACGAACGGTGAGCCTATCGGCCGCACAGCTCCCTATCGGGGCCGCATGGACCGCAACGTGCCCCACACGACGAGCCGGTACTTCGAGGTGTACTCGGGTGTGCAGGTGGTGAGCGTGATGTAGTACCCGGGTTCGCGGTACCCGTACCCTTTGCGCACATCGCTGCGCGGCACGCTGCGGAGGACACCACTGTCGCGGGCGGAGGTCTGCGCGAGCGTCTTGTTCACGACGTACGTATAGACGGCACCGGCGGTCTCGACCCTCAGCTCGTCCCCGCCCCGAAGCCGGTTGATGTACCGGAAGGGTTCGCCGTGGGTGTTGCGATGCCCGGCGAGGGCGAAGTTCCCGGCCTGGCCCGGCTGGGCGGTGCGGGGGTAGTGCCCGACGTATCCCCGGTCGAGAACGCCCCTCTTGCTGATCCCCTCGGCGACGGGGACGCGGATGCCGATGCGGGGGATGTGGAGGATGGCGTAGGCGTGGTCCCAACGAGGTTTGGATTCAGGGGAATTGGCACGCCCTGAGGCATCCGAGGCACCGGAGGCGCTGCGGGACCGCCACTCCTCCCCGTCGGCACCCTCGGTACGTGCCCGATCACCACCGGAGGGGGAACCGGAGGGGGAACCGGAGGGGGAACCGGAGGGGGAACCGGACGAGGAGTCACCGGAACCCCCCGCGTCCTGCCGCTCCCACTGCTCCTCAAGGGACTGGACCTTCCGCTCGGCGGCGGCGCTGGCCTGGCGGTTGGTCCACCACAGCTGGTGGGCGACGAGGAGGAGCAGGACGAGTCCAAGGGTGACGGCGACTTCGGCGCCGTTCCAGAGGAGGCGGACAGGAAGGGGCCGCCGAGAGCCACGGCCTTGCTGAACGACGGGAACCCGCACCTGCACGACGCCTCCTTCGGCCGCGGGGAGGATAGGCGCCGCAAGGGCAACAATCCATGGCCGGACCAGGTCGACAGTCGAACCGCCCCTCCTACAGGAGGCCCGCGCGGCAGTACGGTGTCCCGTATGCGCCCCGACAAGCCTGCTGCTGCCGACCACGTCGACGCCGACCACATCGCCGAAGCCGCGCGCCTGGAACGCACGGCCGGCCTGTACCCGGAGGACGCCGAACAGCTGCTCCTCCAGGCCGCCGCCCACCTCGAACTGGCCGGCGCACGCGCCCGCGCGACGACGCTCTACGACAGCCTCCTGTCGCCGTCCGCCCCGCACCCCCCGTCCGCCCCGCTCCTGATCCGCGCCCTGAAGGCCTCGAACCTCTGGGAGTACGGCCACGAGGCGGAGGCGAGGGCGATCATCGACGGAATCCGCACGGCAGCCCCCCACGACCCGGCGCCGTGGGTGATCGTGGCGGAGTCCCTGGAATCGCACGACGAGTTGGAGCAGGCGCACGCGACGTTCACGGAAGCAGCAACCCTGCTCCTCCCCTCCGACACGCAGGACCCCCCGTACTCAACCCACCCGCTCCTCTTCGGCCGCCACCGCGTACGCCGCCTCCTGGGCAAGGACCACGACGAGTGGGACGCCCTGGCAGACCGCGTCTCCACCGCCCCCGTCCCCCTGGACGAACTCCACGACCCGAAGCGGGTCTGGTCCCTGGGCTCGGAGAACCCGGCGGAACTCCGCGCGGAAATCACGCGAATCCAGGCAGAGTTGGGCTCGTACAGGGAGGCCCTCTCCCGCCCCTTCCCGGTGGCGATCCTCCACTGGCCGGCGACGGAACTGACGGAACTCCTGACGGCGTACCCGGCGCTCTCTTCTGAATACCCGTCCCACGAGGCGCACTTGGCGACCATAGAGTCCTCCCTCCGAGAACTCTCGGCCTCCGGCACCCCGAACCTGGGCATCGTGACGGGCACGGTCCCTTCGTACGAGGCCTTCGCGGCTTCGGAGAGCACGTCTCCGGAGGACCCGTCCTTGTTGCCGCAGTACGCGACGACGTTGGCTGCGCGGGGGCGGGCGGTGGGGTGGCCGCCGGAGAGGGGTGGGGATTGCTGGTGTGGGTCGGGGGCGGCTTACGCGGAGTGTCACGGGAGCGATGCCTGACGGGGATCGCGCTTCCCTGGCGAGTCGATCAACTCCAGTCACACTTCGGCGATATACAGCCAATGCTTGTCCTAATCGCCTGCACATCTCAAGATTGCGCGCTTCGATGCCCCAAGCATCGACCGTCAGTGACTCCTGCTAGAACGGAGCCACATCGGTTCCGGCGGTCGAGGGAGTCAGCGTGACGGAGTCGTGGAGTGCTACACAGCCAGTGGCAGGCGTATACGAGAGGCTCATCACTCAGGGGCTACAAGGCAACATGGAGCATCTCAAAGCCGCTGGTTGGAGTGTTGTTGATGCCGAGGTCAGCACCGAGTCCAGACCGCATGTCCTGGCCCGTCGCCTAGGTGAAGTCATCGGACAAAGGCCGTTGCAGTTGCCGCACGACCAAAGGATCCAGGCAGCCAACGCGCTTGCGTGCCGGCCGCGATCGCGGAATCCCCATCCGCGTGATCGCGACCGCCTATATCGGAGCATCAGAGCGACACGCCCTGGATCGACTGATCAACGAGTTCGGCGCCGAGGTCACGGCCAACTACGAAATTCGCTCCACTCGACTACACGCGAAGGCATGACCCTTCCGACGCAACAGCGGGTACGACACCGAGTATGTAGGCAGCTCTAACCTCTCCAAGGCGGCGCTTCTCGATGGCCTCGAGTGGAATGTCTGCATGTCCTCGCGGCCCGTCTAGATGGCGCACTGTCTCAAGCGAGTGGGAGCATCCAAGGAACAGGAAGGAACACCATCACTCTCTCAGGGCTTGAAGTCACCGCCTATCCGCACCAGAAGGACATGCTGGAGCGCTTGGAAGTTGAGCGCTCGATGCGTGGCCGCCACCGCAATCTTCTCGTTGCCGCAACTGGAACGGGCAAGACGGTCATGGCAGCACTCGACTACAAGCGGCTTCGCCGCCAGGATGGGCGCGATCTGCGACTCCTCTTTGTCGCACATCGCAAGGAAATCTTGGATCAGTCCCTACGGACGTATCAAGACGTTCTCAACGACGCCAACTTCGGCGAGCTCTTCTACAGCGGCGAGATCCCGAAGAACTGGACACACGTATTTGCGAGTGTCCAGTCTCTCAACTCTCGCACGCTGGAGCGGCTTTCCCCTGATCACTTCGACGTGATCGTTATTGACGAGTTTCACCATGGTACGTCTCCCACCTACCGTAAGATCATCGATCACTTCAAACCCAGCGAGTTGCTTGGCCTGACAGCGACACCTGAGCGCATGGACGGCAAGAACATTCAGGATGAGTTCTTTGAGGGGCACATCGCAGCCGAGATGCGACTGTGGGAGGCCTTGGAGAACGATTTGCTCAGCCCGTTCCACTACTTCGGGATCAGCGACAACACCGATTTAAGCTCCGTGGAGTGGAAGCGCGGCTCCTACGACTCGACTTCCCTCAGTAATGTCTTGACTGGGAATGACGTACGCGCCCGACTTGTGGTGAAGGCGGTCCAGGAGAAGGCCGGCTCTCCTAGTTCAATGCGCGCGCTAGGGTTCTGCGTCTCTGTCGCACACGCGCACTTCATGGCTCGCTACTTCCGGAAGGCCGGTCTCAACGCCATCGCCCTCTCCGGTGAGAGCCATCGGGACGAGCGAGAGCAGGCCCTCAGGGACCTCAAGGCCGGCAAGATTCAAGTGATCTTCTCCGTAGACCTCTTCAATGAAGGGCTCGACATCCCTGATGTCGATACCTTGCTCCTGCTCCGCCCTACCGCAAGCGCCACCGTCTTCCTGCAGCAGCTTGGGCGAGGACTCCGTCGCACCGAGGACAAGGCCGTCCTCACGGTGCTCGACTTCATCGGCCAGCACCGCAAGGAGTTCCGCTTCGAGAACCAGTTCCGCGCCCTGACCAATCTCACTAGAAAACGCCTGCTCGACAACCTGAGCAACGACTTCCCCATGCTGCCGTCTGGCTGCCAGATCATCCTGGAACCCAAGGCCAAGCAGACGATCATCAGGAACATCAAGGAGCAGCTCAACGTCAATGTGACTGCCCTGGCACGCGAGGTAGCCACCTACGCTGAACAGCGGCTGGCCACCTATCTAGAGGAGAGCGGCCGAGAGCTCAAAGAGCTCTACCGCGGAGGCAACGGCAACTCGTGGACCAGCCTTCTGCGACGCGCCAACCTACTCACCGACCCCGCCCCCGAAGGCGAGTCCGGGCTGCTGAAGCGCATCCCTTCGTTCCTTCACGTAGATGACCGCGAGCGCATCGAGGTGTACCAACAACTCCTCGCGGATGACGCTCCGCTGTACGACGCCTTGACGCCCATGCAGCAGGCCTACGCTCGCATGTTGTTCTTCAACTTCTGGGACAAGGCGGGTGGCTACACCTCGTACCAAGATGGGTTGACGGCTTTGCGTGAGCACAGAGCCGTCCGTCAGGAGCTCCATCAGGTCCTCGACCACTGCCTCGCTACGGCGGATCACTTCCCCCTCCCCCTGGAAGGGCCACACAGCGGCCTTGCACTGAAGATCCACAGCTCCTACAACCGCTCCGAGATCCTTGCCGCGCTCGGAGTGGCCCGCTTCGGCGGGCAGATGCCGGGGTCCTTCGCGCAGGGTGTCGTCGACGCCAAGGAGATCAACTCCGACGCTCTCCTCATCACGTTGGAGAAGGACGAGAAGGACTTTTCGCCAACGGTCCGGTACAAGGATTACGCGATGAGCCCCACCAGGTTCCATTGGGAGTCGCAGAGCACGACCGACGAGGACTCCACGACAGGGCGCAGATACCGCGAGCACGTACAACGAGGGAGCCACATTCTGCTCTTCGTCCGCCGATACAAGAACACAGACATCGGCGGCGCCGAGCCGTGGATGCTTCTCGGCCCTGCTCGCTATGTGTCCCACGAAGGAAGCAAGCCCATGGCGATCACGTGGGAGCTCGAGCAGGAGATGCCGGCCGATGTGTGGACGTACTCGGCGATTGCATCGAACTGAACATCTAGGTCTGGAAGTTAGCTGACTCTGCGAGGCCGCACTCCGCCTCGAAGTGCATCTGTGCCCGGTCCAACGCCTCATCAGGGTCGCAGCCATGCGCCAGCAGCCAGTGAAGGAGGTCGGCGATCAGATCGATCGCCGCCTCCTCCGCTACCGCGACACCGACACGCCCTGAACCCTGCACCCCTCCCCAGCGCACACCGCCGTAGAGCAGCAAGTGCTCCGCTGCTCGTGCCACTCTCGGGCTGTCGGCAACCGCATCGGCAGCCCTTTCCCCTGTCTCGAACTCGCACCACACCGTCTTCGAGTCACCGCAGAGGATGACGCCCCAGCGCTGCTTGGACACTGTGTCGACGACGGTCATTCCTCGCCCTGACTCTGCCTCGGGGGCAGCGTCAAGGAGCGTCGGAAGCGCCCGGGCGTCTGAGTCGCGCATTTCAATGCGGAGATAGGCGTCCCGGATGGCAACCGTGAGACACGCAGCCGTACCGATCCCCACATGCCGAATGACGTTTGACGCCAACTCCGCGACGCAGGTCTGAGCTGACTCGACCAACTCCGGCAGCCCCCAAAGGACCAAGCGGAGCTTCAACGCGCGGCGAAGTTCAGCCACTTCGTGCGGCTCAGCCGAGAAGCGCCGCACCCAGGGCTCCCGCCGGACACATTCATTCGCATAGATCATCGCTACCTGCTTCCCGCGCACCGCGCGCGTTGCGTGACCATCGATCACCCTCAGTGAGAGGTTCCCAGCGCTTATCCCTTCGTGCAACGTGCATATCGAGATTCCCCCTAAGGGGTGATTGGCCTTCTGCACCACTTCCGATGAGATGGAACACCCGCTACCGCAGGAGGATTTGAGATGGCTGGTTCCCCGACCGCACGCCGTCGCCGACTGGCGATCGAGCTCAAGAAGCTCCGCGAGGAGAACGGCTTCACCTGCAGCCACGTAGGCAAGGAGCTGGACTGGAGCAGCTCGAAGGTCAACCGAATGGAGACAGGGCAAGGACGGGTCCAGCCGTCTGACGTAGACGCCCTGTGTCGCTTCTATGGAACGCCCGACGAACTGCGCGACCTCCTCAAGTCCTTGGCGAAGGAGTCAAAGACCAAGGGGTGGTGGCATGCCCACGGAGACGCGGTGCCTTCATGGTTCTCCGTGTACGTGGGCCTGGAGCAAGCCGCCGCCAGCTTGCGCAGCTATCACAGCGAGTTCGTCCCCGGGCTTCTCCAAACCTCCGACTACGCCTCGGAGCAGAGCCGCGCTTGGGTCGACCACACCACCGATGAGATCCAGCGCATGGTCGATGTACGCATGCGCCGTCAAGATCTCCTGATGAGCAGGAGCGCGCCCGACTTGTGGACTGTCGTACACCAGAGCGCACTGATGCACGTGGTGGGAAGTCGACGGGTCATGGCAGACCAGCTCGAACGTATGCTGGAAATGGCGAAGTTGAAGAACGTGACGATCCAGGTCCTGCCGTTCGATGCGGGCGCCTACCCCACGACGGGGTCGTTCACCGTTCTCGGCTTTCCTGAGCAGGAGGACCCAGACGTGGTGTATCGGGAAGGACTGACAGACTCTGTCTATCTCGAGCACCCAACGGACGTTGCCCTCTACACGAAGGCGTTCGACCATCTCCGTGCGCTTGCACTGAGTCCGCAGCGATCAGGCTTGCTGATCAAGAGAGTCTTGGAGGAGCACTCCCAATGACGCCCGACCCAAGTGTCCGGTGGCGCAGGAGTAGTTACAGCAACGGCATGGGGGGAGAGTGCGTCGAGGTCTCCACCGACGTAGCTGTTGTTGCCGTACGAGACTCCAAGGCGCCCCTCGGCCCCCAGATCACCATGAGCCCGCCCGCATGGAAGATATTCGCGGGAGCTGTTCGGTCAGCAAGCCTTGGCTAGATGACTGATTGATTGGGGTCGCGGATGATCGCCCCAGCCCGCTCAAGGAAGATTGAATGAGCCTGTGTCATCTCGCGGTTTGCTTGTTCCCACCGGGTCCACTCCGGGCTCTGACGCCCTGGGGTGGAAGAACGGCCACCCTGCGCCAGCCTGAGAGCCTGCGTCGCCTCGATCGTGCTGACCGTCACCTCACTCGCCAGGCGAACCACTTCTTCCGGCCCCCATAGCGCGATTTGCCTCGTGCACGATTGCAAGGCCAAGCTGCGGTCCCTGAGCTCATCGCGCGCTTCATCCGATAGCCGCGCGCCCGCTCGTATCCCGGGTGCCGCTCGCGCCAGCGTGTCCTCGACCGCGGAATGAGCCTCAAGCAGCCGCCCGTAAGCTTGCTGCCGCTGCCCACGTACCCACTGAAGGTGCTCGGCAACGGCCTGCCCTTCGACTTGCAAGCGTGCGGCCTCAACTGCACTTGTTCCACCGAACTTTGCCCCTCGCAAGGACAATGCTCCACCGGCGATCGCACCGGCGACAGCCGCCACAATCCCAACGGCCCCCGCTAGTACCGCAGCTATTCCCTGATCCATGCCCCGTATCGTCCCCCGCCGCGGGTGGTCCACCAAAGCGCAACGCTGCACTGCCGGTTACCCTCTTCCCGCTCCTGCCGAGCGGGCGGACTAGCCTCTACGTCATGACGACATCCGCCCCCACAATCAGACCCGGAGATGTCCGCACGCGCGCGGAGATCCGTCAGGAGTTAGGGGGGAGCCCTCAAGGCGGTATATGTCCGTCAGAGTCCAAGAAGACCGTTGTTCTCTTCTCGGACATCAAAGCTGGTGAGCCGTACGGCTACCGTGACGGGTGGCTCACCGAAGAGGACGACCTCGGCCCTATCTTCGCGTACACCGGAGCGGGCACTAAAGGTGACCAGACCTTTGGAGGGCTCTACGGCAAGGGCAACTCCGCCGTGCTCGACCACGCCACCCGCGGACGTACCCTTCACCTGTTCATCGCTGAGGGGAAGGTTCAGGGCTCCGGCGCTCGGACGCATCGCTACGTCGGCCCCTTCAAGGTCGATGAGCGCGAGCCCTACCAATTGCGACAAGCTCGCGATGAGAACCAGGCAGACCGAAGCGTCATCGTCTTCCGCTTACGCCCGGCTGGTGAGGTCTACCGTTCCGACGCTCACACGCTCCCCAGGGCGAAGGCAACCAGGCCCATCTTCTTCCGCGCCAGAGAGGCGACTCGCTTAGCCAGGGCTCAACGTAGGCAGCGGAACCAGCACCGCACCCTCACGCCCGATGATGTCGCCGCGCAGCGGCGTGATGAGTTGAGCGAAAGCTACGAGAGTCGGCTAGAGCAAGCGGGCCACTCAGTCGGCTATCTGCAGGTTGAAGTCAAAGACAAGACATCTACCCTCATCAGTGATCTTTACGATGAAAGCGACAACACTCTCTACGAAACCGCGGGCAGTACGTCGCGCGAGGCGGTCAGAAGCGCGCTGGCACAACTCTTGGACCTCAGCAGATATCTACGCTTGATGGAGCACAGCCAGCCGCTCCGGCTCATGGTTCTCTCGCCTGAGCTTCCCGATGCGGACATCCGAGAGCTCCTCGAGGAACACAACGTCGGCGTCATCTACCGCAACGAGGCTGGGGATTTCTCAGAGTTCCAGGGTGAACGACGCACACCTGGTGGCCGCGCCGGAGCCCCGCCGTTCCCGTGTGCGGAGTGCCCAGCTCTGAGCAGCTAGATGCAGCGACAAGGCGGGCGCTCAGCTACAAGAGCGCCGTAAGGCCACTCGCTTCTTGGCCATGGTCGCGCCTCCACGCCTTGAGTAAAGGGCCCTCCGCTGCGCTGCGCGTCGGCTTCGCCGATTGCGCTTCGCTTCACCCTTGACTCAAGGCGTTCCAGCGCGCGGGAGAAGCGAGCGAGCGGCCGGAGGAGCGGGGCCGCGTCCTCGCAGGGCGGGGGTGCCGGATTGAGTTGGCGGCTGCCGGTCACGTGGTGGGCGCGTTCCGCTTCGCCGGGCACGCCGGGTCTCGTCAAGCGGCTGTCGCCCGGCTCGAGCCGCGGGCAGGCGTGACGACTGTCCCGTTATGCCCATCCGGTACCACTCTGACCGCTCCTGAGACCGGCAGCGTAATCTCGGCTGCGGATCCGCGGGCAGGTCCGCGGATGACTCATCGCCTACGTCGGGAGGCCTCATGCCCCGCATCTCCACCGCCCCCATAGCCGCCGCCGGGCTCATCGGCGGCTACGCCACCGCCCGCCTCACCAAGAAGCGCCCCCTCGGCGGAGTCGTGCTCGCCGCCGCCGGCGCCGCCGCCGGGCAGCAGTGGCGGAAGGCCGCAGGGGGCAAGACCGCCGCCGCGCTCGGGGCCGCCTACGTCGCCGGGTTCGCCGGGTCGCACCCCCTCGCCAAGAAGGTCGGCGCCTGGCCCGCCGTCCTCGGGGTCGCGGGTGCCGTCGCCGCCGCCTCGTATGTGCTCGTCGATCGGCAGCGGCAGGCCTCCTAGCCACCGAAGGCCGGGCGCAGGCCGGGCACCCGGCCTCGCCTCAGCCCACGTGGCTCAGTACGTTCACCACCCTGCCCCGCGGGTCCCGTACGAAGAAGCGGCGTACGCCCCACTCCTCGTCCCGCAGGGGCAGGACGATCTCCGCGCCCGCGGCGCACGCCTGCTCGTACACCGCCTCCACGTCCGTCACCTCCACACTGAGGTCCGGGACCACGGGAGCCGTCGCGTCGTGCGTGAAGAAGCTGATCTGCGCCGTGGGGTTGGCGGGGGGACGCGAGCGTCGTGGTCCAGCCCTGACTCATGACCTCGCGGAAGCCCAGCAGTTCGTAGAACTCGCGGTGCCGAGCGAGGTCCGACTCGGACTCCAGCCGTACGTTCGGCACGATCCTGCGGATGGTCATCGGGCGCTCTCCACACTTCCCTGCGTCGCGCTCAACCGTCCTGGGCCGTCCCAGTGTCCCCACGCTCCCCGAACCTCGCCGCCAACGCCCCCACCACCAGCACCCCCACGCCCATCAGCAGCGCGAAGAACGCCCACGCCAGCTGCCACGCGTCCGCGTCCGGTGTGGGGTGGGTGTCGAAGGAGAAGAACATCAGCGTCGACGGCGGGGCCGCCGTCACCAAGAGCGTCCACACCGGGCGGTCCCTCAGGCCGAAGTAGGCCGACAGCAGCACCAGGGCCAGCACGAACGTCGTCAGGCCCAGCGCCGTCACCGGTGACGTCTCGTTGATCGCGCCCGGCGTCCCGGCGCGGTTGCGCAGGTCCCAGGGAAGACACACCACGTACGCGGTCGCCGCCAGCCCCGCGCCCAGCAGGCGGGTCGCGTACCTCGGCAGCGGCGGGCTCTTCGGGAGAGGAGTCAGCAGCGTATTCATCGGCATGCGTACGACCGTGCCCTCCCGGGCCGCGGGCGCAACAGAGTATGCGTACCTAAGTACGCCCCATACGCCCCTGCCTTCACCCCACCCGCCCCTGGCCCTCGTCTCCCGCCGCCCCATCACCTACTCCCCTGAACGTCGCCCGATACGCCCCCGGCGACACCCCCACCCCTGCCACGAAGTGCTGCCTCAGCGACGCCCCCGTCCCGAAGCCCGCCTCCGTCGCCACGCGGTCCACCGTGTGGTCCGTCGATTCCAGGAGTTCACGCGCGCGGTCCACCCTGCGCTGCGTCAGCCACTGCATCGGCGTCAGGCCCGTCTCCTCCCGGAAGCGGCGGCTGAAGGTCCGGACGCTCATCGAGGCCCGGGACGCCATCTCCGTCAGCGTCACCGGCTCATGAAGGTGCCTGAGCGCCCACGACCTCGCCTCCCCCGTCGACGTCAACCCCGGCTCCGTCACCGGCCGTTGGATGAACTGCGCCTGGCCGCCCTCCCGATGCGGCGGCACCACCGTGCGGCGCGCCACGTCCGTCGCCACGCTCGCGCCGTGGTCCCTGCGGATCATGTGCAGGCACAGGTCCACCCCCGCCGCCTCCCCCGCCGAGGTCAGCACCCACCCCTCGTCGACGTAGAGCACATCGGGGTCGACGGTCACCGCCGGAAACGTGCGCGCGAAGCGGTCCGTCGACAGCCAGTGCGTCGTCGCCCTGCGGCCGTCCAGCAGGCCCGCCGCCGCCAGCACGAACGCCCCCGTGCAGATCGAGGCGAGCCGAGCGTGCCGAGCGGCGTCCAGCGCACGCGCCAGCGGCGCCGACAGGCCGCCGGGGCCCAACGCCTCGTCCTCCTCGTGCGACGCGGGGACGATCACCGTGTCCGCCCACTCCAGCGCCTCGGGTCCGTGCGGCGCCCCCACCGGGAAGTCCGCGTCCGTGCGGATCATGCCCGGACCCGTCACCGCGCACGTCCGCACCTCGTACAGCCGCTCCCCGGAGGGCGACCGCGCCCCGCCGAACAGCTGGTGCACCAGGCCCAGTTCCATCGGCAGCACACCGTCCCGCACCAGGACCGCCACCCGCTGCCTCGCGCTCTGCCCCGTCCTCATGGCCAGATCCTTGCACAGCCTGGCCATCTGGCCACTGATCCCGACCCCCCTCCCGGGCGCAGCCTCGTATCCATGACACGCCGCGAACACCTCCGCCCCTGGACCGTCGTCTGCGCCGCCGCCCTCGCCATCGTCACCACAGGCGCCTTCAGTACCCTCTCCGGGCTCCTCGTCGGGCCGCTCCACCGCGATCTGGGGTGGTCACGGTCCGCCGTCGGGCTCGGCACGCTCGTGAGCATGGTGGTGTACGGGGCGACGGCGCCGTTCGCCGCCGCGCTGATGGACCGCTTCGGGATGCGCCGTGTCGCCGTCGGCGCGCTCGGGCTCGTGGGGTGCGGGGCCGGGCTCGCCGCCACCGCCATGGCCGATCCCTGGCAATTCGTCCTGTACTGGGGTGTGTTCGTCGGGCTCGGGACCGGAGCCACCGCCATGGCCTTCGCCGCCACCGTCACCGAGCGGTGGTTCGTGGCACGGCGCGGGCTCGTGACGGGGCTGCTGACCGCCGCGAGCGTGGTCGGGCAGTTCGTGTTCCTGCCGGTGCTCTCCGCCGTCATCGAGCGGTACGGGTGGCGGGTCGCCGCCCTGAGCCTCGCCGCCGCGGCCGCGGCCGCCGTCCCCTTGGTGTGGCTCGCCCTGCGCGACCATCCCGCCGATGTCGGACAACAGGCTTACGGGGCAGTCGAGTTCACTCCCCGGCCCGCACCGCGCAAGGACGCCGCCCGCCGCGCCCTGCGTGTCCTCGCCGACTCCGTACGCACCGGCCCCTTCTGGCTCCTCGCGGGGACCTTCGCCGTCTGCGGGGCCTCGACCAACGGTGTCATGTGGAACCACTTCGCGCCCGCCGCGCACGACCACGGGATGCCGGTGACCGTCGCCGCCTCGCTGCTCGCGCTGATCGGTGTCTTCAACGTGGCGGGGACCGTCGCCTCGGGGTGGCTGACCGACCGGCGCGACCCGCGGCGGCTGCTCGCCGTGTACTACGCGGTGCGGGGGCTGAGCCTGCTCGTGCTCCCGCTGCTGTTCACGGCGACCGTGCAGCCGCCGCTCGTCGCCTTCGTCGTCGTCTTCGGGCTGCTCGACGTGGCCACGGTGCCGCCGACCCTGGCGCTCTGCCGCGAGCACTACGGCCCCGACGCGGCGATCGTCTTCGGCTGGATCAACGCCGCCCATCAGGTGGGCGCCGGAGCCCTCGCCTTCCTGGGCGGCGCGGCGCGGGACGCCTTCGGGTCGTACGACATGGTGTGGGTGACGGCGGGCGCGCTGTGCGCCATGGCCGCGCTCCTCGCGCTGACCCTCAGGACACCGACTGAGGCAGAAGGACCCGTCCTCACTTGACCGCCGCCGCCGACAACGGCGTCGCGATATCCTCCAACGACCTCCGCTCCGCCCGCACCGCGAGCGCCGCCGCGACCAGACCCGCCGCGCACATCAGACCCGCACCGATCTGGAAGGCGAGCACCGTGTCGCCCACGACGCCCGACTCCGTCAGGTCGGCGAAGACCAGCGGGCCGCTGATGCCGCCGGCCGCCGTGCCCACCGCGTAGAAGAAGGCGATGGCCATGGCCCTGGTCTCCATCGGGAAGATCTCC
This sequence comes from Streptomyces sp. NPDC041068, assembly GCF_040647455.1. NCBI lineage: Bacteria > Bacillati > Actinomycetota > Actinomycetes > Kitasatosporales > Streptomycetaceae > Streptomyces > Streptomyces sp. NPDC041068. The sequence continues at coordinate 197,795 of NZ_JBEZCG010000018.1, read as the reverse complement.
GACACCGTCAGATACGCGCTGCTCGCCCCCGCCGACGCGAAGAACAGGACCACGCACCAGCAGGCCGTGAGCGTCGTCGCGGTCAGCGAGCCGCGGCCGAACAGCCAGGCCGTGCCGAAGAGCAGGAGGCCGGAGAGCAGATACGTCGAGGAGATCATGATCCGGCGGCCGACCGTGTCGAAGAGCTTGCCGAGGAAGAGCGGGCCGAGGAAGTTGCCCGCGGCGATGACGGCGAAGTAGTAGCCCGTGCTCCCGGACGGGACGTCGTAGAACGTGGTCAGGATGGCGCCGAAGCCGAAGGTGATCGCGTTGTAGAGGAACGCCTGGCCGACGAAGAGGGACAGGCCGAGCACCGCCCGCCGGGGGTAGACCGCGAAGACGGTGCGGGCGATGGTGACGAAGCCGATCGACGTGCGCTGACGGATGGTGATCTCGCCGTGCGGGGGCGGCAGTTCACGGCCACCGAGTTCCGCCCGCACCTCCTCCTCGGCCTCCCCGACAAGACGCTCCGCCTCCTCCCCCTTGCCGTGGATGAACAGCCACCGCGGACTCTCCGGGACGTTACGGCGTACGAGGAGGATGACCAGGCCGAGGACGACGCCGAGGCCGAAGGTGAGCCGCCACCCCACGTCGGGCGCGAAGAGCTCGGTGTCGAGCGCGACGACCGAGAGCAGCGAGCCGCCGATCGCGCCCAGCCAGAAGCTGCCGTTGATGACCAGGTCGACGCGGCCGCGGTACTTGGACGGGATGAGTTCGTCGATGGCCGAGTTGATGGCCGCGTACTCCCCGCCGATGCCGAAGCCCGTGAAGAAGCGGAAGACGAAGAACCACCAGGCCTCGAAGGACAGTGCGGTCAGCGCGGTCGCCGCCAGATAGACCCCGAGCGTCACCATGAACAGCTTCTTGCGGCCGAAGAGGTCGGTGAGCCACCCGAAGAACAGCGCCCCGGAGCACGCCCCCGCCACGTACAGCGCCGCCGCGACGCCCGTGACCTGCGCCGATGAGATGTCGAGCCCGCTGCCCTCCTCGGACAGACGGCCCGCGATGTTCCCGACGACGGTGACTTCGAGGCCGTCCAGGATCCACACCGTGCCGAGGCCGACCACGATCGTCCAGTGCCAGCGGGACCAGGGCAGCCGGTCCAGGCGGGCGGGCACGGCCGTGGTGACGGTGCTGTCGCCGCCGGGGGCGGCCGGGGCGTGCGGCATGGGACCTCCCGGGAGTCCGGGCCCCGGGTCCCCCGAACCGCCCCGCCTACGCCCCCAGCAGCTTCGACACCGTATAGATCGCGAGCCCCGCCAAGGACCCGACCACCGTGCCGTTGATCCGGATGAACTGCAGGTCGCGCCCGATGTGGGCCTCGATCTTCTTCGAGGTGTGCTCGGCGTCCCAGCCGGCCACGGTGTCGCTGATGAGCGAGGTGATCTCGTCGCGGTAGGTCGTGACCACGTAGACCGCGGCGCCCTCGACCCAGCCGTCGACCTTCCGCTGGAGGTTCCCGTCCGTCGCCATCCGCGCGCCGAGCGAGAGCAGCGAGGCCCGCACGCGAAGGCGCAGCTCGCTGCGCTCGTCCTCGGCGGCGGCCACGATCATCTGGCGGACCGACGACCAGGCGGAGGCGATCAGGTCCTGCACCTCGCCGCGCCCGAGGACCTCACGCTTCAGGCGCTCCACGCGCTCCCGCGTGTCCGAGTCGGACTGCAGGTCGGCGGCGAAGTCGGCGAGGAAGCGGTCGACGGCCCCGCGCGCGGGGTGCTCGGGCATGTCCCGCATCTCGGTGACGAAGCGCAGCAGTTCCTTGTAGACCCGCTCGCCGACCCTCTTGTCGACGAACCGCGGGGTCCAGCCGGGCGCGCCGCCCTGCACCGCGTCCATCACCGAGTCGCCGTGCTCGACGAGCCAGTCGTGGGCGCGTACGCAGACCAGGTCGACGACCCGTTTGTGGCCGCCGTCCGCGACGATCTTCTCCAGCATCTTGCCGATGCCGGGGGCGATCTCCTGGGCGTCGGCGCGGCGCGTGATGGCCTCGCCGACGACGGCCTGCACGTCCGAGTCGCGCAGCACGGTGAGGGCGCCGCGCAGGGCCGTGGCGAGTTCGGCGGTGACGCGGTCGGCGTGCGCGGGCTCGGCGAGCCAGGCGCCGAGGCGCCCGCCGATGCCGACGGCGTGCAGCCGGCCTCGTACGACATCGGCGGAGAGGAAGTTCTCCCCCACGAAGTCGCCCAGGGAGGCGCCCAGTTGGTCCTTCTTGTTCGGGATGATCGCGGTGTGCGGGATGGGGATGCCCAGCGGGTGGCGGAAGAGGGCGGTGACGGCGAACCAGTCGGCGAGCGCGCCGACCATGCCCGCCTCGGCGGCCGCGGCGACGTACCCCGCCCAGGCGCCGGCGCCGGAGTGCTGCGCCCACTTCGCCAGGACGTAGACGAGCGCGACGAAGACGAGCAGCCCCGTCGCCGTGATCTTCATGCGGCGCACCCCGCGCCGCTTCTCCTCGTCGGCGGCGCTGTAGGTGAAGCCTCCGCCACCGCCCCCGAGGCCCGCGCCACCCGCGCCGCCCCCGCCAACAGGAGCACCGCCTGCTACGCCAACGGGGGCACCGCCTGCTCCGAACGGGGTGCCGCTTGAAGAGCGAACTTCGCGGGCATGCTGCCCACGGTCCCCCTTGTCCGGTTCAGTCGCTTCCTCCGCGTTTGTGCGTTCCACTCACTCCACCCGGCCCGTTCGCCTCGTCCTCGTCCGCACGGTTCCCACGTCCTCTGTCCTGATTGTCCCCATGCCCTTGTGTCATGCGCCCCTTCCTGACCGACTCCTGGAACGGACGACAAGTTCCCGGCGTCTGAAAGGACGGAGGGGGGCAGTGTCGGCCGCCTCACGGCCCATGACGCATCATGGGGTGATCACACCGGAGCCTCGGGGCTCCCCCTGCCCGAGGAGAAAGAGCCCGCATGACCAAGCGTCACGGTTATGCCCTTCTCGCCGCGGTCCTCGCGGTCATAGTGGTGATTTCCGCCGCCATATACCTCGGTGTCTCAGGCACCGACGGCGGCTCCAAGGACACGGTCAACGCGGGCCCCCGGGGTCCCCGCAACTCCGCCGCGCCGGCCTCCTCCGGCACCTGGGTCGGCTCCTGGTCCGCCTCGCCCGCGGGCTCCGAACCGGGCACGGCGCAGAAGGGATTCGCGGGTCGCTCCATCCGCAACGTCGTGCACACCAGTGTCGGCGGCACCAGCGCCCGCATCACCCTCTCCAACCTCTACGGCACGACGCCGCTCAGCATCACACACGCCTCGATCGCGCTGGCCACCGCGACGAACGACCCGGCCGCCGCGCCCGGCAGCCTGCGCCGCCTCACCTTCAACGGCAACACCTCGGTGGTGATCCCGCCGGGCGCCCAGGTGATGAGCGACGCGGCCCGCCTGCGCGTCCCGCACGACGCGGACCTGCTGGTCACCACGTACTCGCCGACGCCGTCGGGACCGGTCACCTACCACCCGCACGCGCGCCAGATCAGCTACGTCGCCGAGGGCGACCGCACCGAGGACCAGAGCGGCGACGCGTACACCGAGCAGAGCCCCTTCTGGCGCTACCTCTCCGCGGTGGACGTGCTCAGCAACGAGACCAACGGCACCGTGGTCGTCTTCGGCGACTCCATCACCGACGGCATCTCGTCCACGATGGGCGCCAACCGCCGCTGGACCGACGTCCTGGCCGACCGCCTGCGCGACGAGTCGGGCGCGCCCCGCTACGGCGTCGTGAACCAGGGCATCAGCGGCAACCGCATCCTCTCCGACGGGCGCGGCAGCCCCGCCGCCAACCCGTCGGGGCTCTCCCGCTTCGACCGCGACGTCCTGGACCGCACCGGCGTCAAGGCCGTCGTGATCGCCCTCGGCGTCAACGACATCCTGCGCAACCCGCACCAGAACGACCCCGCCCGCATCGTCGAGGGCCTGCGCGAGCTGACCCGCCAGGCCCACACGCGCGGCCTGCGCGTCGTCGGCGCGACGCTGATGCCGTTCGGCGGCCACCGCGGGTACGAGCCCGCCCTGGAGGCGGTCCGCCAGTCGGTGAACGAGCAGATCCGCTCCGGCGAGGTCTTCGACGATTACGTCGACTTCGACAAGGCGCTGCGCGACGCGTACGACCCGCGCAAGCTGCGGTCGCTCTATGACTCGGGGGATCATCTGCACCCGAGCGACGCGGGGTACCGCCGTATGGCGGAGGCGTTCGACCTCGCGCACCTGAAGGGCTCGGCTGCGGCTGAGCTGTAGGGCTTTCGTTCGTCTGCGGACCAGTTGTGGCTTGTCACGCAGTTCCCCGCGCCCCTTTCAGGGGCACTACAGCTCAGCCGAGGGATGGAGCGCCCCGAAGGGGCGCGGGGAACTGCGCGCTCAGCCACTGACGGCGCAGGCACCACACCACCTCAGTCGAGCTCCCCGCGCCGGAGGCGATCGCGCCGCTCCAGCTTCTCGCGCCGCCGCTCCTCCTTCAGACGCAGCTTCTCCATCCGGCGGATCTTGCGGTCCACGCCGACGCCGCCCATCAGGGCGAAGCCCTTGACGACCACGCGGGGCGATCCCGGCGTGCCCTCGCCGGTCGCACGGTCGTCGAAGCCGCCCATGATGCCGAAGCCCTTGACCACGACGTTCATCTCCGGCGGCACGGTGACCTGCATGCCGCCCATGATCGTGTAGCAGCGGATCTCGACGTCGGGCGACGCGAAGTACGCCTCGCGCAGGTCGATCTCGCCGCCGCCCCACATCGTGAACGCGGTGAACACCCGCCCGATCGTCCAGCCGCCCTTGCGGCCGAAGCCGCTCCAGAAGGCGAAGCCGCCGGTCGAGGTGGGCGGAGTGTCCACCATCCGCTCGTGCCAGTCGATGGCGGCCGGGTCGTCGCTCACCGGCCGCTTCACCATGGACACCTTGGCGGCGCCGTGCGACGGCAGGTCGCGGGTGATCGGCTCCAACTCGCCGTACGTACGCGCCTTGTACGTCGCGTCGAGGCGCTCCTCGAACTCCGTCATGTCCAGGCGGCCCTCGGCCATCGCGTCCCGGAGCTGTTCGGCGACCTTTTCGCGGTCGGCGTCGGAGGCACGCAGGTCGGGCCCGGGGAGTTCCGGGGGTGTCGCCCCCGAGGATGCAGCTTCGCTCATACCGTGCAGCCTACGAGGTCGACTTGTCCGCGTACATCTTGGCGATGACCGCTTCGATGTCGGGCTCCCTGACCGAGAGATCGACCATCGGGTACCGCTCCGCGATCCGCGCGACAAGCGGAGCGGCCGACTCCGCCGCCGGGAAGGCGAGCCACTGCCGCGGGCCCGCCACCTTCACCACGCGCGCCGACTCGACCTCGATGGGCGGAAGTTCGCGTTCCAGGTCCACCACCAGGGTGCGCTCGCTCTCGCCCACCTCGTGCAGCCCCGCGAGCGCGCCGTCGTACATCAGCCGCCCGTGGTCGATGACCATCACGCGCTTGCAGAGCTGCTCGATGTCGGTCAGGTCGTGCGTGGTGAGCAGGACCGTCGTGCCCAACTCGGCGTTCAGATCCCGCAGGAACCCGCGGACCTTCGCCTTGCTGATGACGTCGAGGCCGATCGTCGGCTCGTCCAGGTACAGCACCTCGGGGTCGTGCAGGAGCGCCGCCGCGATGTCGCCGCGCATCCGCTGTCCCAGCGAGAGTTGACGCACGGGAACGTCCAACAGCTCGCCCAGTTCGAGGAGTTCGACGCACCGGTCGAGGTTCTCCGCGAAGCGCTTGTCCGGGATCCGGTACATGCGGTGCATCAGGCGGTACGAGTCGATCAGCGGCAGGTCCCACCACAGCGTGGTGCGCTGGCCGAAGACCACGCCGATGCGCCGGGCGAGTCTCGTCCGCTCCCGTGAGGGGTCGATGCCCGCGACCCGCAAGCGCCCCCCGCTCGGCGTCAGGATCCCCGTCAGCATCTTGATCGTCGTCGACTTGCCCGCGCCGTTGGGCCCGATGTAGCCGACCATCTCGCCGCGCGGCACGGTGAACGAGATCCCGTCGACGGCCCGCACCTCGTGCCGCTCGCGCCGCAGGAAGCCGGTCTTCTTGCGTACGTCGAAGACCTTCTCCACGCCGTCGAGCTCGATGAGGTCTGTTGCCACGGCAGTTCAGCTCCCTGTGCTGCGGTACGAACGAAGCCCCGTGCGCCAGGCGAGAGAGGCGAGGGCGAGCGTGCAGGCGGCCACCAGCGGCGGCAGGAAGGCCACCCACGTCGGCAGGTCCAGCGGATAGGGCCGCCCCAACACGTACAGCGCGGGCAGCCAGTTGACGAAGGCGAGCGGCAGGACGAAGGTGACGCCCCGCACCAGCTCCTTGGCGAAGACGGTCGGCGGGTACTGGAGCAGCGTCGTGCCGCCGTACGTGAAGGCGTTCTGCACCTCGGCCGCGTCCTGCGCCACGAACTGGAAGGCCCCGCCCGCCACGAACACCGAGGCGAAGATGGCCGCGCCGCAGACCAGCATCAGCGGCACCATCAGGACCTTCACCGGGGTCCAGCCGACGTCCAGGACCACGAGCGCGTACCCGAGGACGAGCGCGCCCTGGGTGACGCGCCCGATCCTGTGCAGCCCGAAGCGGTCCCCCGCGACCTGCGCGATCACCGGGGCGGGCCGCACCAGAAGCGTGTCGAGGGTGCCGTCGCGCACCCGTCTGCCGAGCCGGTCCATGGACCCGATGGCGAGGTCCGCGAAGCCGAACGCGGTGCACGAGACGCCGTACAGGAACGCGATCTCGGGCAGCGAGTAGCCGCCGAGCCGGTCCACCTGGGAGAACATCAGCAAGATCGCCACGAAGTCGAAGGCGGTCACCGCGAAGTTGCCGAGCGCGGTCATCGCGAAGGAGACGCGGTAGGCCATGAGGGAGCGGATCCACATCGCGGAGATCAGCCGGTAGGCGCGCAGCCCGTCCCGGACCTGGGTCAGGTCAGCCACCCTGGACCACCACCCGTCGCGTGGCGCCGGCCTGGAGCAGCCGCCCCGCCGTGAGGAGCGCCGCCGCCCAGCCGGCCTGAAAAGCGTACGTGCGCAGCAGGTCGACGCCCGTGTGCTTGCCGAGGAACACGTCCACGGGCACCTGGAGCGTCGCGGACCACGGCAGCGCGCGGGCGAACTCGCCGAGCGCGCCGGGGAAGACGTTCAGCGGGAGCAGCATCCCGGAGAAGAAGGTGCCCGCGAGCATCGCGATCTGGCTGGTACCCGCGCCGTCCATCAGCCAGAACGCGGAGAGCGCGACCAGGAAGCGGATGGCGTAGCTGACCAGGACGCCGAGCAGTACGGCGAGCAGGAACGCCGCCCAGCGCAGCGCGTCCCCCGGCAGCGCGAGGTCGAAGACGAGGGCGCCGAAGGCCATCGGCACGACACCGCGGCCGAGCAGCTGGAACGCGGCCCTGCCGAGGTCGGTCGCCAGCCACCAGGCCTGCAGGTCGGCGGGGCGGTACAGGTCGATGGCGATGTCGCCGGTGCGGATCCGCTCGATCAGCTCGTTCTCGACGCCGCCGCCCATCAGCGCCATGACGGTGAGCAGCCCCTGCCCCAGCCACACATAGGTGAGCGCCTGCGACTGGTCGTACCCGCCGAGGCCGGGGCGCTCGTCCCAGAGGGCGATGTAGGTGTACGCGAGAATCAGGCCGAAGACGGTGTTGGTGAACACCCCGGCCGCGGTCGCCACCCGGTACGTGGCGTATCTGCGGAAGCCTCCCTCGGTGACGGCCGCGTACAAACGGAACCGTCCTGCACGCACGAGCATCCCTTTCACAGTGAGCTTCGTCCCGAATCGGGCCAAAGCGCAGGAGCCTAGTGCGATCGGGGTCGCTCGTGCCAGGCATTTTCGGCGCGAGGGCGCGTGCCTGGTCACGAACGCATGTGACTGCGGTGTGCAATGGGGGTTGCAATGGGTTTACGAGGCGTACTGGACGTACGACGCTAACCGGGAGTTCCGCAAGACATGAGCGACGAGCCGCAGCAGCAGGGTCCTGCCGGGCACCAGAGCTGGGCGCCGAGGGAGCCGCAGGACACACCCGCCGGCACCCCGAAGGACCCGGCCGAGGGCACGGCGGAGGGCACGGCGGAGGCGGCCGCGGACGGCAAGAAGGCGAAGAAGCCCAAGCGGCCCAAGCGCAAGGGCTGGCGGCGGATCTTCCCCACCTGGCGCATGGTCCTCGGCGGCTTCATCCTGCTGATCCTGCTCTGCGCGGGCGCGTTCATGGCGGGCTACATGCTGGTCGACATCCCGCCGGCGAACGCCGCGGCGACCAAGCAGAGCAACGTCTATCTGTACGCCGACGGCACCGAGATCGCCCGTGACGGCAAGGTCAACCGCGAGAACGTCCCGCTCAAGCAGGTCCCGCTGACCGTCCAGCACGCCGTGCTCGCCGCCGAGGACCGCGACTTCTACAGCGAGTCCGCGGTCGACCCGAAGGCGATGATCCGCGCGGCCTGGAACACCGTCACCGGCAAGGGCAAGCAGTCCGGCTCCACGATCACCCAGCAGTACGTGAAGAACTACTACCTGGGCCAGGAGCAGACGGTCACCCGAAAGGTGAAGGAGTTCTTCATCTCGATCAAGCTGGACCGCGAGGTGAGCAAGGACGACATCCTCGCGGGCTATCTGAACACCAGCTACTTCGGCCGCAACGCGTACGGCGTCCAGGCCGCCGCCCAGGCGTACTACGGCGAGGACGTCGAGGACCTCTCCACCGCGCAGGGCGCCTACCTCGCGACCCTGCTCAACTCCCCCAACGCGTACGACGTCGCCACCCACCCCGAGAACAAGCAGCGCGCGGCGGGCCGCTGGAACTACGTCCTCGACGGCATGGTCAAGGAGGGCTGGCTCAGCAAGTCCGAACGGGCGAAGACGAAGTTCCCGATGCCCGACGAGGCCAAGGGCCAGGCGGGCCTGTCCGGGCAGCGCGGCTATGTCGTCAAGGCCGTCGAGGACTACCTCACGACCAACAAGATCATCGACGAGGAGACGCTGGCCAAGGGCGGCTACCGCATCACCACGACTCTCCAGAAGGACCGTCAGGACGCCTTCAAGAAGGCCGTCGACGAGCAGGTGATGTCCAAGGTCGACAAGGACGCCCGCAAGGTCGACCGCAACGTCCGCGCGGGCGGCGCCTCCATCGATCCGGCCACCGGCAAGGTGGTCGCGATGTACGGCGGCATCGACTACACCAAGCAGTACGTCAACAACGCGACGCGGCGGGACTACCAAGTCGGGTCGACCTTCAAGCCGTTCGTGTTCACCTCCGCGGTGGAGAACGGCTCGGTCACCCAGGACGGCCGCACGATCACCCCCAACACCGTCTACGACGGCACCAACACGCGCCCCGTGCAGGGCTGGAGCGGCGGCACGTACGCCCCCGAGAACGAGGACCAGGTCTCGTACGGCGACATCACCGTCCGCGAGGCCACCGACAAGTCCGTGAACTCGGTGTACGCGCAGATGGCCGTCGACGTCGGCTCCGACAAGGTCAAGGACACCGCGATCGCCCTCGGCGTCCCCTCGACCACGCCCGACCTCACCGCGTCCCCCTCGATCGCGCTCGGCCCGTCCACCGCGAGCGTCCTGGACATGACCGAGGCGTACGCGACCCTCGCCAACCACGGCAAGCACGGCACGTACACGATCGTCGAGAAGATCACCAAGAACGGCGAGGAGGTCGAGCTGCCGGGCAAGGACACCAAGCAGGCCGTGTCCCGCGAGGCCGCCGACACCACCACCTCGATCCTGCAGAGCGTCGTCCAGGGCGGCACCGGCACGGCGGCGCAGGGCGCGGGCCGCCCGGCCGCGGGCAAGACCGGCACCGCCGAGAACGACACGGCGGCCTGGTTCGCGGGCTACACACCCGATCTCGCCACCGTCGTCGCCGTGATGGGCCAGGACCCGGACACCGGCGCGCACACCCCGCTGTACGGCGCGCTCGGCGAGACCCGCATCAACGGCGGCGCCTACCCGGCACGGGTCTGGGCGCAGTTCACCAAGGCCGCCCTGGAGGGCAAGCCGGTCAAGGACTTCGACCTGGAGCTTGAGCAGGGCGCGGACGTCCCGGTCGTACCCGACCCGACCACGGGCGGCACTCAGGAGCCGGAGACCGGCGGCACGACGGACGGCGGCGCCACCACGGGCGACCAGGACACGGGCGGCGCGGCGACGGGCGGCCAGGACACCGGCGGGGCGACCACCGGGGGCCAGGACAACGGAGGCCAGACCGGCGGGCAGACGGGCGGCCAGACGGGCGGCCAAACGGGCGGCCAGGACACCGGCGGCACCACGGACGGGGGCGCCACGGACGGCGGGGCGACGAACGGAGGCCCCACCAACGGAGGCGCCGCACAAGGAGGCCAGACGGGCGGCGGCGCGGACGACGGAGGCGGCGGCGTGGACGACGGAGGGGCGCTCGGCGGCCTGACGGACGGCTAGAGCGCCCCGAGGGGGCGCCCCGTAAGCAGCGCGGGGAACTGCGCGACCAGCCACGACGGACCCGCAGTTCCCGAAGAACCCCGGCGAGGCACTCAGTGACCGGAGGTCGCCTTGAGACCGACCACGGCGACCAGCAGCAGACAGACGAAGAAGATCCTCGCGGCGGTGACGGGCTCACCAAGAATGACCATGCCAAGCACCGCCGCACCGGCGGCACCGATACCGACCCACACCCCGTAAGCCGTGCCGATAGGCAACGTCTTCGCCGCATGCGAGAGCAACATCATGCTCGCGACAATGCCCGCGCCCGTGAACACACTGGGCCACAGCCGGGTGAACCCCTCGGTGTACTTCATCCCGATCGACCAGCCCACCTCGAGCAGACCGGCGACGATCAACAGAACCCAGGCCATGACGGCACCTCCGACAACGTGAAACGCGGAATCAACGGGGTGCGTCGTCTTTGCGAAAGCCCGGTACGGCGCGTCTCGTCGGGGTCCCTCAAAGGTAGCAAAGGGCAAGCGGAAGGGGCTGGTGACGATGGTCACCAGCCCCTTCTCGACACGTGCTGCGTGCTGCTACAGGTACAGGCCCGTCGAGTCCTCGGAGCCCTCGAACCGGTCGGCGGCCACGGCGTGCAGATCGCGCTCCCGCATCAGGACGTACGCCACGCCCCGCACCTCGACCTCGGCGCGGTCCTCGGGGTCGTACAGAACCCGGTCGCCCGGCTCGACCGTGCGGACGTTCTGCCCGACGGCGACCACCTCGGCCCAGGCGAGCCGCCGGCCCACGGCCGCGGTCGCGGGGATCAGGATGCCGCCGCCGGAGCGCCGCTCGCCCTCGCTGGTGTCCTGCCGCACGAGCACGCGGTCGTGCAGCATCCGGATGGGCAGCTTGTCGTCGTGGTGGGTCTTCTCGCTCACGCCTCGAACCTACCTGCCCCGACAGCGCCCGTGGGCTCCCGGGTCGGCTCTTGTGGCACGCGAGTCAGCGGTCCCTGCGCCGCGAGCTCACGACGAGCAGTCCCACGAGGCCCACGGCCACCAGGGCGACCGGGACGATCCGCTCGATACGGGGCGAACCGTCCTCCGAGACCAGCTGTCCCCTGACGTCCGACACGAAGCGGTTCGCCCCGACGTACGCCCGGCCAAGGGAGTTGTCCACGCTCGCGACGACCTTGGCCTTCGCGTCGCCGACGATCGTCTTCGGGTGGACGCGCACCCCGATCTCGTCGAGGGTCTCGGCCAGCTGGTCGCGCCGGCGCTTGATGTCCGCCTCGATCTGCGCAGGGGTCCTGGCATCCGACACCGCGCTGCCTCCGTGGTCGTATCGGTCGATCCGAGGATCAGTGAACGTATGCCCCACAGTCTGTCAGCTTCACGCGCACCGCACCCCACGGCACCCCTATTACGCTCGACTCCGTCACCACCCCATTCGCGGGACACCCACCGCGAAGCACCCGCAAAGCACCCGCGAAGCACCCTGCGAGGAGACCGAAGATGAGCGAGCGACTGCAGCCCGGCGACACCGCCCCCGCCTTCACCCTGCCCGACGCCGACGGCAAGGACGTCTCGCTGGCCGACCACAAGGGCCGCAAGGTCATCGTCTACTTCTACCCGGCCGCCCTCACGCCCGGCTGCACCAAGCAGGCCTGCGACTTCACGGACAACCTCGACGTCCTCGCCGCCGCCGGGTACGACGTCATCGGCGTATCACCGGACAAGCCGGAGAAGCTCGCGAAGTTCCGCGAGAAGGAGAACCTCAAGGTCACGCTGGTCGGCGACCCGTCCAAGGAGACCCTGGAGGCGTACGGCGCCTTCGGCGAGAAGAAGCTGTACGGCAAGGTCGTGACCGGTGTCATCCGCTCGACCGTCGTCGTCGACGAGCAGGGCAAGGTCGAGCACGCCTTCTACAACGTGAAGGCGACCGGCCACGTGGCCAAGATCATCCGGGACCTCGGCGTCTGAGCCGTCCCACCACGGTTGAACCGTCCCACCACGGTTGAACCGTCCCACCACGGTTGAGCCGACCCACCACGATGTGACGAAGGCCCCCCTCACGGGGGGCCTTCGTTTGCGTGGGCGATGTTGGAGCAAGTGATCTCAAGGGGGCATGTCCGAAGAACGAAAGGAACCACTCCATGGCGGCCCATGAAGAGATCGAGGCCGATACCGAGGCGGTCAAGCGCCACCGCGCCCTGTTCCGGGCCGTCAAACGCCGCAGGAACCCGCCCTTGCGCCGGACCGACATCACGGTCACGGACGAGGCCGCGGTCAAGCGGGCGGTCAAGGCGGCCTCGCTCGGCAACGCCATGGAATGGTTCGACTTCGGCATCTACAGCTATCTGGCGGTCACGATCGGCCATGTGTTCTTCCCGTCCGGGAACGACACGGCACAGCTGATCTCCTCCTTCGCGACCTTCGCGGTGTCCTTCCTGGTGCGGCCCATCGGCGGCATGGTCTTCGGTCCGATGGGCGACAAGATCGGTCGCAAGAAGGTCCTCGCGCTGACGATGATCATGATGGCGATCGGCACGCTGGCCATCGGCCTGATCCCGTCCTACGACTCGATCGGCTTCTGGGCGCCCGTCCTGCTGATCTTCTTCCGCCTGGTCCAGGGCTTCTCGACGGGCGGTGAGTACGGCGGCGCCTCCACCTTCATCGCCGAGTACGCACCCGACAAGCGGCGCGGCTACTTCGGCAGCTTCCTGGAGCTCGGCACGCTGGCCGGCTACACGGGCGCGGCGGGCCTCGTCCTCGTCCTCAACACCGCGCTCGGCTCCGACGCCATGGAGTCCTGGGGCTGGCGCGTCCCGTTCCTCGTCGCGGGCCCGCTCGGTCTCGTCGGCCTCTACCTGCGGCTGAAGCTCGACGAGACCCCGGCCTTCCAGAAGATGGAGGACGCGACCTTCCACGCGGCGTCCGAGGGCGCGTCCACGGTGGAGACGACGGCGAAGGGCGACCTGGCGAAGATCTTCCGGCAGTACTGGCCCACGCTCATCCTCTGCATCGCCCTGGTCGGCGCGTACAACGTCACGGACTACATGCTCCTGTCGTACATGCCGACGTACCTCTCGGACGAGCTCGGCTACGACGACTCGCACGGCCTGCTGATCCTGATCGGCACGATGATCGTCCTCATGCTGATCATCAACCAGGTGGGCAAGCTCTCGGACCGCTTCGGCCGCAAGCCCCTCCTGATGACGGGCATGGTGAGCTTCCTGGTCCTCTCCGTCCCCGCCTTCCTCCTGATCAAGCAGGGCAGCCTGCCGGCGGTCTCGGGGGGCATGCTCCTGCTGGGCCTCTCCCTGGTCTGCCTGCTCGGCACGATGTCGGCCACGCTCCCGGCCCTCTTCCCCACCTCGGTCCGCTACGGCTCCCTGTCGGTCGGCTACAACCTCTCCGCCTCCCTCTTCGGCGGCACGGCCCCGCTGGTGATCACCTCCCTGATCAGCCTCACGGGAACGGACATGATCCCGGCCTACTACTCGATGGCGGCGGCGCTGGTCGGCGTGATCGCGGTGGCCTGCATGAAGGAGACGGCCCAGCAGCCGTTGGCGGGCTCGCCCCCTTCGGTGGAGACGAAGGAGGAGGCGGCGGAGCTGGTGGAGGCACAGGCTCCGGCGCCGCGGTTCTGACCCTGCTGCCCGCGAGCTGCCGACGCGCCAACCACGTGCCGCGCCAGGGCCATTACGATGGGGCCTGCGCGCGGCCGTGGTGGAACTGGCAGTCACGCTGGGTTTAGGTCCCAGTGGGGTAACTCCCGTGAGGGTTCGAGTCCCTCCGGCCGCACAGAGACGACGAAGGGCGCCCCTCGGGGCGCCCTTCGTCGTACGCACGGGCCGCTCAGCCCAGCAGCTCCCGCACCACCGGCACCAGCGCCCGGAACGCCTTGCCGCGGTGGCTGATCGCGTTCTTCTCGGCCGCCGTCAGCTCCGCGCACGTGCGCGTCTCGCCCTCCGGCTGGAGGATCGGGTCGTAGCCGAAGCCGCCCGAACCCGAGGGGGCGTGGCGCAGGACTCCCCGGAGTTGGCCCTCGACCACGCGTTCCGTGCCGTCGGGGAGCGCGAGGGCCGCGGCGCAGGCGAAGTGGGCGGCGCGGTGGGTGTCGGACTCGATGTCGCCGAGCTGGGCCAGGAGCAGATCGAGGTTGGCCCGGTCGTCGCCGTGGCGGCCGGCCCAGCGGGCGGAGAAGATGCCGGGGGCCCCGCCGAGCACGTCGACGCAGAGGCCCGAGTCGTCGGCGACGGCGGGCAGTCCGGTGGCCTTGGCGAGGGCGTGCGCCTTGAGGAGGGCGTTCTCGGCGAAGGTGACGCCGGTCTCCCTGACGTCGGGGATCTCGGGGTAGGCGTCCGCGCCGACGAGCTCGTGGGTGAGGCCTGCGTCGGCGAGGATCGCCCTCAGTTCCGTGATCTTGCCGTTGTTGCGGGTGGCGAGGATGAGGCGGGTCATGTGCCCCAGTATCCCGGCGGCATGACCCGGCTCATCACCGCGTCACGGCGTGCAGACCTTCGTCAGTTCGCCCGCGGCGTCGGTGACCGGGCTGACGTCCGGGGTGGCGTCGCCGTTCTTGATGGCGTCGCGGACGTTGTCCACGGCCTTGTCCAGGTCGTCGACGGCCTTGTTCACATCGGCGTCGTCGGTCTTGTCGCCGATCTCGTCGAGGTTCTTGCCGATGTCGTCGAGGGCCTTGTCGGCCTGCGTCGGGTCCTCGCCCGCCTTCTCGACGGCCGTCTGCAGGTCGGTGACGCTGTCGGCGATGGCGTCGGCGGTCGACACGCAGTCGAGCGCCTTGCTGACGGCATCGCAGCCGACGAGGCCGATGCCCGCCGGCACGGCGATCAGGACGGCGGTGACAGCGGTGGCGATACGGCGGTGGCGCGCGGCCATGGTTCGGTCCCTCCCCAGGGGTACGGACGGGCGCACGGCTTGGCCCGCGCGCCCGTACTCGTAAGAACGCCCCTAAGGGGCCTGATGGTTGCGTCCAGTATCGGGCCCGGACGCGCGGTTGCCTACGGGGTGCAGGCCTTGGTGACCTTGCCGCCCGCGGCCACGACGGGACCGAGGTCCGGTGTCCTGTCCCCGCCGTCGACCGTGTCCTCGATTTTGTCCACGGCCTTCTTCATCTCGTCGACGGCGTCACGGACGTCCTGGTCGTCGTTCTTGTCGCGGATCTCGTCGAGGTCGGACTTGATGTTGTCGAAGGACTTGTCGGCCTTCTCCGGGTAGAGGGCCGCCTCCTGGGCGGCCTTGCGCATGGCGTCGACGCTGTCGGAGACCGCGTCGGCCGCGCGGACGCAGTCCACGGCGTCCGACGGTTCGCAGGCGGCGAGGCCCAGTGCGCCCGGGACGACGAGCAGGGTGGTGACGGTGGCGACGGCGAGACGACGATGACGCGCGGCCATAGGTGAAGCCCTCCCGGGACACGGTGAGCACGCGGCCTGGCCCGCGCGCCCGTCGTGTTCGTAACGACGCCCTCAGGAGCCCCGGGGTTGACCGTCCGCCTTCAACGGGCGGCGCGGACCGGGCAGTTCAGCCGTTCCGGAGCGTCGATTCCAGTGCTTCGCGCTGCAGGGCGGCGAGGTCCTCGCAGCCGCCGACGGCGAGGTCGAGGAGCGCGTTGAGCTCCTTGCGGTCGAAGGGCTCGGCCTCCGCGGTGCCCTGGACCTCGACGAAGCGGCCGTCGCCGGTGCACACGACGTTCATGTCGGTGTCGGCCTTCACGTCCTCCTCGTAGCAGAGGTCGAGGAGCGGGACCCCGCCGACGATGCCGACGGAGACGGCGCTGACCGTGTCGGTGAGGGGCTTGCGGCCGTGCTTGATGAGCTTCTTGCCCTGGGCCCAGGAGACGGCGTCGGCCAGGGCGACGTACGCACCGGTGATCGCCGCGGTGCGGGTGCCGCCGTCGGCCTGCAGGACGTCGCAGTCCAGGACGATGGTGTTCTCGCCGAGCGCCTTGTAGTCGATGACGGCGCGGAGCGAGCGGCCGATGAGGCGGGAGATCTCGTGGGTGCGGCCGCCGATCTTGCCGCGGACGGCCTCGCGGTCACCGCGGGTGTTGGTGGAGCGCGGCAGCATCGAGTACTCGGCGGTGACCCAGCCCTCGCCGCTGCCCTTGCGCCAGCGCGGGACGCCTTCGGTGACGGAGGCGGTGCAGAAGACCTTGGTGTCGCCGAAGGAGATGAGGACGGAGCCCTCGGCGTGCTTGCTCCAGCCGCGCTCGATGGTGATCGGGCGGAGCTGTTCGGGGGTGCGGCCGTCGAAGCGGGGCGTTGAGGACATGGGGCTGAGCCTATCCGGACATGGCTGAGGGGCCCTTCCCCATGGTCGGGACATGGTCGGGGAAGGGCCCCTCGCCGGTGAGTTCAGGAACTCGCGTTCAGGAACTCACATCATGTCTTCGATGTCCGCGGCGATCGGGTCGGCGTCGGTGCCGATGACGACCTGGACGGCGGTGCCCATCTTGACGACGCCGTGGGCGCCGGCGGCCTTGAGGGCGGCGTCGTCGACCAGAGCCGGGTCCTTGACCTCGGTGCGGAGGCGGGTGATGCAGCCCTCGACCTCTTCGATGTTGTCGATGCCGCCGAGCCCGGCAACGATCTTCTCAGCCTTGCTGGCCATGTGTTTCTCCCTGTTTTTCTTACGGCTGGGGGTCCGGGTTTTCGCCCGGAGGACGCAGCCAGAGGACGCGGCCTTCGACCCACCGTAGGTCCGCTTTGCCACGGTAACGCACGGTTGGACCATCTTCACGGGCGGTTACGGCACTCGTGCCCAATGATGACGATCAAGGTGCCGTCTCTCATCAGGTGGCGCTCGTACCCGTTTCCGCAACTGGTCTACACCAGTTTTCAACGACCGCCAAACCTGGCTAGTTCCGGGAGGACGCCGATGAGTTCCGACGCCACCGCGGTGCCGCAGAAGAAGTGGTGGAACGGCCTGCTCCAAGGCCTCCAGAAGATGGGCCGCAGCCTCCAGCTGCCCATCGCCGTCCTGCCGGCCGCGGGCATCCTCAACCGGCTCGGCCAGCCGGACGTCTTCGGCGACGACGGCCTGGGCTGGACGAACGTCGCCAAGGTCTTCGCGGCGGCGGGCGGCTCCCTGCTCGACTCCTCGCTCGGCCTGCCCCTGCTGTTCTGCATCGGCGTCGCGATCGGCATGGCGAAGAAGTCGGACGGCTCCACGGCACTCGCGGCGGTCGCGGGCTTCCTCGTCTACTACGCGGTCCTGCGCGCCTTCCCCGACGACTGCCCCGCGGACACCACGTTCGGCGGCGCGGGCATGTGGAGCGGGGTGTGCGTGGCCGAGGACGGTACGGTCGCGCAAGCCGCGTACCAGAATCCAGGGGTCTTCGGCGGCATCGTGATGGGCCTGCTCGCGGCCTGGTTCTGGCAGCGCTACCACCGCGTGAAGCTGGTCGACTGGCTCGGCTTCTTCAACGGCCGCCGGCTCGTGCCGATCATCATGGCCTTCGTCGGCCTGATCTTCGCCGGGCTCTGCGTCTGGATCTGGCCGCCCATCGGTGACGCGCTGACCAGCTTCTCCAAGTGGCTCGTCGACCTCGGCTGGCTGGGCTCGGGCATCTTCGGCGTCGCCAACCGCGCCCTGCTCACGGTGGGCCTGCACCAGTTCCTGAACACCTTCGTGTGGTTCCAGTTCGGCGACTACACCAAGGCGGACGGCACGGTCGTCCACGGTGACATCAACCGGTTCCTGGCGGGCGACCCGACGGCGGGGCAGTTCACCTCGGGCTTCTTCCCGATCATGATGTTCGCGCTGCCCGCCGCGGCCCTCGCGATCACGCACTGCGCGCGCCCCGAGCGGCGCAAGGTGGTCGGCGGCATGATGCTCTCGGTCGGCCTGACGTCGTTCGTCACGGGTATCACCGAGCCGATCGAGTACTCGTTCCTCTTCATCGCCCCGCTTCTGTACGCGATCCACGCGGTGCTCACCGGTGTGTCGATGGCGGTGACGTGGGCGCTGGGCGTGAAGGACGGCTTCAGCTTCTCCGCGGGTCTGATCGACTACGTCATCAACTGGAGCCTGGCGACCAAGCCATGGCTGATCATTCCGATCGGTCTCTGCTTCGCCGTCGTGTATTACGCGCTGTTCCGCTTCGTCATCACGAAGTTCAATCTGCCGACCCCCGGACGTGAACCGGAGGACGAGGCGGAGGCCTTGGACAGGGAGCAGACCAAGGCGTGACCCATGGGCGCGGGACCGTCTCCCGCGCCTTCCACCAGGCCCTCGGACCTCGCGTCCGGGGGCCTTTGGTCTGTCATTTCCGGATATGGCCGAGCCCACAGGAATCGCGGGTTCCTTACGTCACCTTCACCGTGTTACAACAGGTCTACACCACTAATTGGTGTAGACCACGCGGCCTTCTGCCGCGTCCCCCCGGAGACGCCGCCGTCCCCCACTTCCTTGTCCCCAGGCGGCGCCTTGCCCACTGGAGGAAGTTGTGTCCACGGCCAGTGCCGCCCCCGCGGCCGACAAGAAAAAGGGCGCCGGCGTGATGGCTGTGCTGCAGCGCATCGGCCGCAGCCTGATGCTGCCGGTCGCCGTGATGCCCGCCGCCGCGCTCCTGGTCCGCCTCGGTGCCGACGACATGCTCGGCCGGGATTCCTTCCCGACCTGGGTCACCAAGATCGCCAGCTATATGTCGGCCGGCGGTGGCGCGATCATCGACAACATCGCGCTGCTGTTCTGCGTCGGCATCGCGATCGGCTTCGCCAAGAAGTCGGACGGCTCCACCGGCCTCGCGGCCGTCGCGGGGTACCTGGTCTTCCAGAAGGTGCTCGCCACCTTCACCGACGACAACCTGCCGAAGGTCCAGGCGGTGGTCGACGGCAAGATCGTCGAGAACGCGGCCCCGGTCAACGCCGGTGTGCTCGGCGGCGTGGTCATGGGCATCGTCGTGGCCCTGCTGTACCAGAAGTTCTACCGGACCAAGCTGCCCGACTGGGCCGGCTTCTTCGGCGGCCGCCGTCTCGTCCCGATCCTGTCGTCCTTCGCGGGTCTGGTCCTCGGCATCGTCTTCGGTCTGATCTGGCCGGTGCTCGGCGCGGGTCTGCACAACTTCGGTGAGTGGCTGGTCGGTTCGGGCGCCGTCGGCGCGGGCATCTTCGGTGTCGCCAACCGCGGTCTGATCCCGATCGGCATGCACCACCTCCTGAACTCCTTCCCGTGGTGGCAGGCGGGCGACTACAACGGCAAGCACGGCGACATCCCGCGCTTCCTCGAGGGCGACCCGACCGCCGGACAGTTCATGACCGGCTTCTTCCCGATCATGATGTTCGCCCTCCCCGCGGCCTGCCTCGCGATCACGCACTGCGCCCGTCCCGAGCGCCGCAAGGTCGTCGGCGGCATGATGTTCTCGCTCGCGCTCACCGCGTTCGTCACGGGCATCACCGAGCCCATCGAGTTCACCTTCATGTTCATCGCCCCGGTCCTGTACGCGATCCACGCGGTGCTCACCGGTGTCTCCATGGCCCTGACCTGGGCGCTCGGCATGAAGGACGGCTTCGGCTTCTCGGCAGGCTTCATCGACTACGCGCTGAACTTCGGCGCGGCCACCAAGCCGATCGGCCTCGCCCTGGTCGGCCTCTGCTTCGCCGCCCTGTATTACGTGGTCTTCCGCTTCGCGATCACCAAGTTCAACCTCCCGACGCCGGGCCGCGAGTCCGACGAGGAACTCGCCGAGCTCCAGAAGGCAGAGGCGAAGTAGTCTCAGCCCGCACCTGGGGACGTAAGCCCCTCGCCGTTGGTACCAACGGCGAGGGGCTTTGTCGTGTCCGGCCGCCTACGGTCGAAGGCATGACCGATATGACCACCCCCCGCATCCTCGACCTCGACCGCGAACGCCTCGCCGCCCTGCGCGGCCGCGAGCTGACCGCCTCCGTCGCCGCAGCCGAGGGCCGCACCATGGTCGGCGAGGTCTTCGCCGACCGCGCCGCCCTGATTCCGATGCCGGGCATGCCCGGCGTCCACAACGCCGAGCTCGTGGCGGCCTTCGGCGCCGACATCGTCGTACTGAACCTCATCGAGCGCGCCTGGGACGGGGAGCGCCTCGACCTGCCGGGGCTCGGCACCTTCGACTCCATCGCCGATCTCGCCGCGTACATCGGCCGCCCTGTCGGCATCAACCTGGAGCCCGGCGACGTCCCCGAGATCCGCCGCGCCAAGCCCGAGTACGCCAAGCGGCTGATCGACATGGGCGCGGCGATGCTCTGTCTGACGGCGAACCCGGGCACGGGCGGGTCCTACGAAGGGCTCGCGCGGGTCACCGAGGAGCTGCGGGCCGGGCTCGGCGACGACGTGGCGCTGTGGAGCGGCAAGATGCACCACGCGGGGCACCCTGAGCGGGTCACGGTGGACCGGCTGACCTCGCTGGTGGACGCGGGCGCCGACGGCGTCGTGCTGCCCCTGCCGGGCACGCTGCCGGGCGTCACCAAGGAGCTGGCCGCGCAGGCGGTGGCGGCCGTGCAGGACGCCGGGGCGGTCGTGATGGGCGCGATCGGCACCAGCCAGGAGGGCAGCCACGCGAACGTGGTGCCCCAGCTGGCCCTGACCGCGAAGGAAGTGGGCATCGACGCGCACCACTTCGGGGACTCGTTCCTGCCCGGGATGTGCGACCCCGAGGTCATGTACGACTACTCGGTCGCGATCCGCGGCCGCCGCCACACCTGGAACAGGATGGCGCTGGGCGGCCGCGGGTACCGGCGGACCTGAACCGTCAGATCTCGTACGTCGCGCCGGGCGCCGCGAGGGCGGTGGGGCCCTCGTACGCCGCGCGGGCGTCGGCGAGGTTCACCTGCGGGTCCGTCCACGGCGGGATGTGCGTGAGCAGCAACCTTCCTGCACGCGCGCGGTGGGCGGACTCGCCCGCCTCGCGGCCGTTGAGGTGCAGGTCGGGGATGTTCTCCTTGCCGTGCGTGAAGGCCGCCTCGCACAGGAACAGGTCGGTGCCCTCGGCCAGTTCGTCCAGGACGTCGCAGGGGCCCGTGTCCCCGGAGTACGTGAGCGACTTGCCGCCGTGCTCGACGCGGATGGCGTAGGCCTCGACGGGGTGGCACACCTTCTCGGTGCGCACCGAGAACGGGCCGATGTCGAACGAGGCCGGCTTGACCGTGTGGAAGTCGAAGACCTCGCTCATCGACGATGCGGAGGGCGTGTCGGCGTACGCGGTGGTCAGACGCTGTTCGGTGCCCTCGGGGCCGTAGACCGGGATGGGGGCGCAGCGGCCGCCCTCGTGCCGGTAGTAGCGCGCCACGAAGTACGCGCACATGTCGATGCAGTGGTCCGCGTGCAGATGGCTGAGGAAGATCGCGTCGAGGTCGTACAGACCGATGTGGCGCTGCAGCTCGCCGAGGGCGCCGTTGCCCATGTCGAGCAGCAACCGGAAGCCGTCGGCCTCGACGAGGTAGCTCGAGCAGGCCGAGTCCGCGGACGGAAACGAGCCCGAGCAGCCGACGACGGTGAGCTTCATGAAGCTGGAACCTCCGCGCTGGCAGGAGACTGACAGAAGAGCCCAGAAGAGCTGGGAAGTGGCTGTGCGGTTCGTCGAGCGTAAGGCGCAAAAGGCCTGGTCGCTCCTCCGTCGCGGGCCGTTGTGGGGGAACTCACCTGCGGTGTCACCGGTTCGGGGGGCTTATGGGGCGCCCGGGATGCGGTGGGCGACGCGAGGCGTACGCCGGTACCGTCGTCCGTATGGACACGTCCTGGTGGCTCGCGCTGGCCGCCGTGGTGGTGCTCGCGCTCGTCGTCACGCTGGTGGACGGCTGGGGCCGCGGGGGCCGCGGCGACGGCTGCCGGCGCCGCGGCCTGCGGAGATCTGGTGGGCGCGGGTGCCGTACGAGGACGGTCCCGGGGGCAAGGACCGGCCGTGCCTGGTCCTTGCCGTGCGCGGGGACAGCGCCCTGGTCGCGAAGATCACCAGCAAGTACCACGACGAG
The DNA here is from genome assembly GCF_040647455.1 of Streptomyces sp. NPDC041068. Taxonomy (NCBI): domain Bacteria; kingdom Bacillati; phylum Actinomycetota; class Actinomycetes; order Kitasatosporales; family Streptomycetaceae; genus Streptomyces; species Streptomyces sp. NPDC041068. The sequence continues at coordinate 175,399 of NZ_JBEZCG010000018.1, read as the reverse complement.
CGCTCGGGCGTGATTCCGCTGCCGCCGGGAGCGGTGGGGGACTCGCAGGGCCGCCCCAGCTTTCTGGAGACGGACGAGCTGCGGGAGGTTCCGCTGTGGGAGTTCCGGAGGCGGGCCGGGGTGGTGGATCCGGTGCTGTGGGATCAGGTGCGGTATCTGGCGGGCTGACCCGCCGTGCCCCCGGGGCTCCGCCCCGGACCCCGCTCCTGGAACGCCGGAGGGGCTGGTTTCACCAGCCCCTCCGGACTATCCGCTCAGCCTGGCTTCACGCCCACAGCTGACCCTGCAGCGTCTCGATCGCCTCTTCCGTCGTGGCCGCCGTGTAGACGCCCGTCGACAGGTACTTCCAGCCGCCGTCCGCCACGACGAAGACGATGTCGGCCGACTCCCCCGCCGCCACCGCCTTCTTGCCGACGCCGATCGCCGCGTGCAGCGCCGCCCCCGTGGAGACGCCCGCGAAGATGCCCTCCTGCTTGAGGAGTTCCCGGGTGCGCGTCACCGCGTCAGCAGAGCCGACGGAGAAGCGCGTGGTCAGGACGGAGGCGTCGTACAGCTCGGGGACGAAGCCCTCGTCGAGGTTGCGCAGGCCGTAGACGAGGTCGTCGTAGCGCGGCTCGGCGGCGACGATCTTGACGTCCGGCTTCTGCTCGCGCAGATAGCGGCCCACACCCATGAGCGTGCCCGTGGTGCCGAGGCCCGCCACGAAGTGCGTGACCGAGGGGAGGTCGGCGAGGATCTCGGGGCCGGTCGTGGCGTAGTGGGCGCCCGCGTTGTCGGGGTTGCCGTACTGGTAGAGCATCACCCAGTCCGGGTGCTCGGCCGCCAGCTCCTTCGCCACGCGGACCGCGGTGTTGGAGCCGCCCGCCGCCGGGGAGGAGATGATCTCGGCGCCCCACATGGCGAGCAGGTCGCGCCGCTCCTGGGAGGTGTTCTCCGGCATGACGCACACGATGCGGTAGCCCTTGAGCTTGGCCGCCATGGCGAGCGAGATGCCGGTGTTGCCGGAGGTCGGCTCCAGGATCGTGCAGCCGGGCGTCAACCGGCCGTCCTTCTCGGCCTGTTCGACCATGTGGAGGGCCGGCCGGTCCTTGACGGAGCCGGTCGGGTTGCGGTCCTCCAGCTTGGCCCAGATGCGGACGTCGTCCGAAGGGGACAGGCGCGGCAGGCGGACGAGCGGCGTGTTGCCGACCGCGGCGAGCGGGGAGTCGTAGCGAGGCATCCGGGATCGGGCCTAGACCATGCCGCCGGCCACGGCCGGCAGGATCGTGACGCTGTCGCCGTCGGTGACCTTCGTGGAGATGCCGTCCAGGAAGCGGACGTCCTCGTCGTTCAGGTACACGTTCACGAAACGGCGCAGCTTGCCGTCGTCCACGATGCGCTCGGCGATGCCCGCGTGCCGCGAGTCGAGGTCGGTGAAGAGCTCGGCGAGGGTGTCCCCGCTGCCCTCGACGGCCTTGGCGCCGTCGGTGTAGGTGCGGAGGATGGTCGGGATGCGGACCTCGATGGCCATGCTGAGGGCTCCTGTCGGGAGTCGAGAAGTGCGGGTGGTGGGCGCGCGGCGGCGCTGTCGTGCGGGTGGTGCGTGGTCGTACGTACGCGGGTACGGCGCCGTGGCCCACGGCCGTGCGGCGGAACGGTTCAGCGGGAACAGATCGCGCTGGCGAGGCGGCACAGGTCGACGTGCAGCCGCGCGGCTCCGCATCCAAAGGCTCCCAAAAGAAGAGTGGAGGCGGAGCGCAGCGGAGCGAGCGGCAGTGCGCTCGGCGTCTCTTCGCTCACGTCATGGGGAACCATGCGGTCATCGTATCGATTCCCGGTCCGGGTCCTGGAATGTGATCTCAGATGGTGGACGAAATCCGTTCAGGATGCGGTCGGCGGCAGATAGACCACGGTCGGGGCGCCAGTGACGGGATGGGTGCTGACCTCGGCCGTCACGCCGTAGACGGTGGCGAGCAGCTCGGGTGTGAGGACCTCCTTCGGCGCCCCGGAGGCGACGAGGCGGCCGCCGTCGAGGACGTGGAGGACGTCGCAGTAGTACGCCGCCAGATTCAGGTCGTGCAGGGCCAGGAGGTTCGTCGTGCCCAAGTCCCGTACCAGGGAGAGGATTTCGAGCTGGTAGCGGATGTCCAGGTGGTTGGTCGGCTCGTCGAGGACGACGAGCGTCGGCTGCTGCACCAGGGCGCGGGCCACCAGGGCACGCTGGCGCTCGCCGCCGGAGAGGGACGGGAAGGAGCGCTCGGCCAGGTCCTCGACGCCGACCCGGGCGAGCGCCTCGTCGACGAGCTCCTCGTCGGCCGTCGTGTCCGCCTCCCAGAAGCGCTTGTGCGGGGAGCGGCCCATCGCGACCACCTGCCGGACGGTCAGCTCGAACGCCGCCTGCCCGTCCTGCGGCACCGTGGCCAGGCGCCGGGCGCGGGCCTTCGCCGTCATCGTGTGCAGGTCGTCGCCGTCGAGGAGGGCTCGCCCGCCGGTCGGGCGCAGCGTTCCGTACACGCAGCGCAGCAGCGTCGTCTTGCCACTGCCGTTGGGGCCGACGACGCCGACGGTCTCGCCGGGGGCGGCGGTGAGGTCGACGCCGTCCACGAGGACCTTGCCGTCGATCTCGTACGAGAGGCCTTCCGTACGGAGTTCTCCGGCGGGCGCGGGCTGGTTCTCTCCGGCGGGCGTGGGCCGGTTCGTCATGCCGGGGCTCCTTCGTTGCGCCGCCGCAGCAGCCAGAGGAAGAACGGGCCGCCGGTCAGCGCGGTGAGCACACCGACCGGGATGTCCTGCGGCGCGGCGACCGTGCGCGCCGCGATGTCCGCGACGACCAGGAACACCGCGCCCATCAGCGCCACCACGGGGAGCAGCGCCCGGTGTGCGGCGCCGACCAGCATGCGGGCGGCGTGCGGCACCATCAGGCCGACGAAGCCGATGGCTCCGCTGTACGCGACCAGGACGCCGGTCAGGAGCGAGGCCAGGACGAAGACGCCGGCGCGGAAGCGGGCCGTGTCCAGGCCGAGGACGGTGGCGCCCTCCTCCCCCGCGAGCAGCAGGTCCAGGGGACGGGCCAGGGCCGTCAGGAGGGCCGTGCCGACGACCAGGACGACGCAGGGCAGGGCGAGCATGTCCCAGCGGGCGCTGCCGAGGCCGCCGAGCGTCCAGTACATGACCTCCTTGAGGTGGTCCGCGCTGTCCGCGGTGACGAGGATGAGGCTGGTCAGCGCGGTCAGGATGTACGAGACGGCTACCCCGGACAGGATCAGGCGGCCGGTGGCGAATCCCCCGCCGCCGCCTCTGGCCAGGGCGTAGACGAGGACCAGCGAGATCAGCGCGCCGACGAAGGCGGCGGCCGGGATCGTGACGGTGGTCGCGAGGCTCGCGCCGAGGCCGAAGACGCCGCCGAGCACGATCGCGACGACCGCGCCGACGGAGGCGCCCGAGGAGACGCCGAGCAGGAACGGGTCGGCGAGGGGGTTGCGGACGAGGGCCTGCAGGACGGTGCCGATCACTGCCAGTCCGGCGCCGACGGCTGCGCCCAGCAGAATCCTGGGGAGCCTTACGTCCAGGACGATCGTGCGGAAAGGTGAAGGCTCGGCCCTCCCCGTAAGGATCTCCAGGACCTGGCCTGGTGGGATGCGGACGGAGCCGAGGGCCAGCCCGGCGACGGTCGCGGCGACCAGGGCTGCGGTGAGGACGGCCAGGGTGAGGAGGCGTCGCCTCTTTGAGCTCGGTCGGTCGCCCTTCGGGCTCGTCCTCAATCGCCGGACGGGCTTGGTTTTCTCGCCCCCGGGCTTGGATTCGTGCCGGACGGGCTTGGCTGCCTGGCTCACAGCTGTGCCGCCAGCTTCCTCACCGCCTCCGGTGCTCGTACCCCTGTGACCGTGTCCGAGAGCGGCAGGACCGCGAAGCGCTTGTTCTTGATGGCCGGGACGTCCTTGAGGACCGGGTCGTCGAGGAGGCGCTTCTTCTTCTGGGCGACCGACGTCGCGCCGTAGTCCAGGATCAGGATGACCTCGGGCCTGCGCTGCACCACCGACTCCCAGGACGCGTCGCTGAAGGACTTGTCCACGTCGGCGAAGACGTTGCGGCCGCCCGCCCGCTTGATGATGTCGTTGCCGATGCCGCGGCCGCCCGCCGTGAACGCGGACTTGTCGCCGCTGTCGTAGACGAAGACGGAGAGCGGCTTCTTGCCCTTGGACTTCTCTGCGGTGGCGGCCAGTTCGCGCTCGGCGCCCCGCACCCACTTGTCCGCGCGGGCCCGCACCCCGAAGGTGGAGCCGACCTCACGGACCTCGCGGTACACGTCCTCCATGGAGACGGGGTCCTTGGCGCAGCCCTCGACGTTCAGGCGGCTCTCGATGCCGGACTTGGCGAGTGCGGAGCGGCTGCGGCCGTCGCCCGCGAGGAAGGCGCTCGCGTAACCGCCGTACACGTAGTCGGGGTTGACGGAGAGCAGCTTCTCGTAGGAGGGGTACTCCTTGGCGATCACCGGGACGGACTTGTACGCCTTCTCGTACTTCGGCAGGACCTTGTCGTCGAGGTAGGCGGTCCCGGCCATGTGGTCCTGGAGTCCGAGCTCCAGCATCACTTCGGTGGTGTGCTGGTTCATGGTGACGGCGCGCTCGGGGGGTGCGTCGTACGTCGTCTTCACGCCGCAGTTGGTGACGGTGTACGGGAACCCGGCCGTCTTGGCCGCGGGCTTGTCGTCGCCTCCGGCCTGCGATGACGAGCACGCGGCGAGCGGGACGAGCAGGGTGGCCGCGGCGAGCGCGCGTATGCCGGTGTGGCGGCGGGACATGGCTGGACTGCCTCCTCCAGGGGATTTCCGCGTCCCCTGCGTTGCGTGGAGCAAGGCGGCAGGTCAGTTCCTGACTCCCCCGCCCCGGAATGGGGTCTCCCCTTCTCGAGCGGAGCCGAGAGATTGGGGAAGGGCGGGGTCACAGTGGCGGGACCGTGCCGGGTTCGCACCGGCTTCCTGGCTCCTGCCGCCTCAATGGTGTGTGTCGGGGCTCAGTATGCCTCTACGACCTGCACGTCTTCCTCGGTGACCTCGCCGTCCACGATGCGGAAGGAGCGGAACTGGAAGGGGCCCGCGTCGTCGGTGTCCGCGGTGGAGACCAGGACGTAGTGCGCGCCGGGCTCGTTGGCGTACGTGATGTCGGTGCGCGAGGGGTACGCCTCCGTCGCGGTGTGCGAGTGGTAGACGATCACCGGCTCCTCGTCGCGGTCGTCCATCTCGCGGTAGAGCTTGAGCAGGTCACCCGAGTCGAACTCGTAGAACGTGGGCGAGCGGGCCGCGTTCAGCATCGGGATGAAGCGTTCCGGGCGGCCCGTGCCCTCCGGGCCCGCGACCACGCCGCAGGCCTCGTCGGGGTGGTCCTGGCGCGCGTGCGCGACGATCTGGTCGTGGAGGGCCTGGGTGATGGTCAGCATGGCAGTCAGGATAAGCAGAGGGCCCGCACCGTACCGAGGCGTGGTACGGGCGGGCCCGAATGCTGGACAGCGGCCTCTACGGAGAGGTCACTCCGGAGATCACTTCTTGTCGGCGGGCGCGTCTGCGGGGTCGAGGACGACGCCCGTCTTGCGCTTGCTGAACGCGGCCGCCTGCGGGTTGCGGCGCTTGAGGATCAGGTAGGCGACCGTCAGGATCGCGGCCCAGACCGGAGCGGCGTACAGCGAGATCCGCGCGTCCTTGTCGACGCCCATCATCACGATGACCATGCCGATGAAGGCGAGCGCGAACCAGCTGGTGAACGGGGCGCCCGGGGCACGGAAGATGGACTGCGGCAGCTCGCCGCGGTCGGCCTTGCGGCGGTAGCGGATCTGGCAGCACAGGATCATGATCCAGGCCCACATGCCGGAGATGGTCGCGAAGGAGACGACGTAGTTGAACGCCTCGCCCGGCCACTGGTAGTTGATCCAGACGCCGAACAGCATGAAGCCGGCGGAGACCGCGGTGCCGATCAGCGGCAGGCCGTTCTTCGTGAGCTTGGTGAAGAACTTGGGGCCCTGGCCGTTCATCGCCAGGTCGCGCAGCATGCGGCCGGTGGAGTACATGCCGGAGTTGCAGGAGGAGAGCGCGGCGGTGAGCACCACGAAGTTCACGATGGCGGCGCCGACGCCGAGGCCCATCTCCTCGAAGGCCTTCACGAACGGCGAGACGCCGGGCTTGAAGGAGGTCCACGGGACGACCGACAGGATCATGATCAGCGCGCCGACGTAGAAGACGGCGATGCGCCACGGCACGGTGTTGATGGCCTTGGGCAGAACGGTCTTCGGGTCCTTGGACTCGCCCGCGGTGACGCCGACGAGCTCGACGGCGAGGAAGGCGAACATCACGATCTGCAGGGTCATCAGCGTGGAGCCGATGCCGTTCGGGAAGAACCCGCCCTGGTTCCACAGGTGGGCGACGGTCGCGGTGTCACCGGCGTCGGAGAAGCCGATGGTGAGGATGCCGACGCAGATCAGGATCATGCCGATGATGGCGGTGACCTTGACCATCGAGAACCAGAACTCCAGCTCGCCGAAGAGCTTCACGGAGATGAGGTTCGCGCCGAACAGAATGACCGTGAACACCAGGGCATAGGCCCATTGCGGGAATGAGTCGTGTGTCCAGTACTGCATGTACTGGGCGGCCGCGGTGACTTCGGTGATGCCGGTGACGACCCAGAAGAGCCAGTACGTCCAGCCGGTCACGAATCCGAAGAACGGGCCCATGAATTCGCGTGCGTACTCCGAGAAGGAGCCGGACACGGGGCGGTACATGAGGAGCTCGCCGAGCGCCCGCATGATGAAGAAGATGACGAGACCCGCGATGGCGTACGCCAGGATGAGGCTCGGTCCGGCCTTGTGGATGGCCTTGCCCGCGCCGAGGAACAGGCCGGTGCCGATGGCACCGCCGATCGCGATCATCTGGATCTGCCGGGCACCGAGTCCTCGCTGGTACCCCTCGCCCTCGCCGGACGGGCCGGCGGCGGCCTGCACGGCCTCATTGCCGTCGTGATGCTCTTCGACCTGCACTGAGGTCATGGTGACGCCTTTCTCCATGCTGATCCGCGCCCGCACATCTGCGTTGGTGGCTGCGGATCAGGTCCTGATCCCCCCGGATATGGAATGGAGTGCTACCGGCGGTCTGCCGGCCCGAGCGCCCTCGGCGACATGGGTGGCGTCACCGAGCGGTCGTGAAGATTTATCACGGCGACAACAGTGAGGGAACAAGCCACTTGTGGCGCAGACCACAGGAAGAAGCGGACAAAATTCCCTTGACGTGGCAAACGCGGGCATTGAAGTGACGCGATCGTTATCCGGATTTGAGGCTCCACTGAGCGAACGGTCCGCCCGGTGAACGAAAGCTGTCACTTACACCGTTTTTCGGCCCCGCTCAGCCCAGCAACGTCCCGACCAGCGTCTCCTGCAGACCGCCGAGCCACAGATAGGCCATCACCATCGGCTTGCGGGGGTCGGAGTCGGGCAGCCGGTAGAGCAGATCCGCGTCCTCCTCGTCGCTGACCTCCAGACGCGTGCCGATCGCGAGACGGAGGTCGTTGAGGGCGCCGAGCCAGTGCCGGGACTCCTCGACCGACAGTTTCAGGACAGCTCCGCCCTCGCCCGAGGACGTCGTCGAGTCCAGCGAGCGGATCACGGCCAGGGCGTCGTCACGCTTCTTGGCGCGCAGGTCGTTCTCCGTGAATCGGCGGAACTCCGCCGAATACGCCCGCAGTTCGTCCTCGTCGCCCCGCTCGGTGCCGGGGCCGCCGTACGCGTCGGGGAGAAGGCGCTTCATCACCGGGTCGGCGGGCGGCTCGCTGGGGCCCTCGGCGAAGAGCTCCGCGAGGGGGTCGTCGGAGGCCTCGCCGCCCGGCCCCGGGCCGATCAGCTCCAGGAGCTGAACGGCGAGGGAGCGGATGATCGAGATCTCGACCTCGTCGAGCGCGACGGCGGCGCCGCCCCCGGGGATCGGTTCGAAGTGTCCTGGCATCAGATGCGTCGCTGCTTCCGGTCCGTGCGCTGCTTGCGGGCCGCTACTTGCGGTCCTGCTGAAGGGTGGCCCAGAGGCCGTAGCCGTGCATGGCCTGCACGTCGCGCTCCATCTCCTCGCGGGTGCCGCTGGAGACGACCGCACGGCCCTTGTGGTGCACGTCCATCATCAGCTTCGTGGCCTTCTCCTTCGAGTACCCGAAGTACGTCTGGAACACGTACGTCACGTAGCTCATCAGGTTGACCGGGTCGTTGTGCACGAGCGTGATCCAAGGAACGTCCGGCTCGGGGACGACGAACGTCTCTTCGTCCGATTCCGGGCGTGTGATCTCTGCGGGAGCCGTACTCACTTGCCCCATGCTGCCACCCCCAGGGGGGCCTCGCACAAATGGCCTCCCCAAGACCTCCTTGAAATCGTCAGAGTGACGAGATGCGGGGTAGCATCCCTCGTATGAACACAGCGGACCTTGGCCTGCCGGTGGATGTTCCGTCGACAGCGCTCTTCACGGACCAGTACGAGCTGACGATGCTGCAGGCCGCGCTGAAGGCGGGGACGGGCGAGAGGCGTTCGGTCTTCGAGGTCTTCACCCGCAGACTGCCCGAGGGCCGGCGCTACGGCGTGGTGGCCGGAACGGGCCGGGTCCTGGACGCCGTCGAGAACTTCCGCTTCGACGCCGACGTCATCGGCTTCCTGCGCGAGCGCTCCATCGTCGACGAGGCCACGCTGGAATGGCTGTCGGGGTACCGCTTCAGCGGCGACATCTGGGGCTACCCCGAGGGCGAGGTCTACTTCCCCGGCTCGCCGATCCTGCGGGTCGAGGGCTCCTTCGCGGAGTGCGTGCTCCTGGAGACCGTGATCCTCTCCATCCTCAACCACGACTCGGCCATCGCGGCCGCCGCGTCCCGCATGTCGTCGGCCGCCGGCGACCGCCCGCTGATCGAGATGGGCGCCCGCCGCACCCACGAGCTGGCCGCCGTCGCCGCCTCCCGCGCCGCCTACGTCGGCGGCTTCGCGACCACCTCGGACCTGGCCGCCGGATTCCGGTACGGCATCCCCACCGTCGGCACCAGCGCCCACGCCTTCACGCTGCTGCACGACAACGAACGCGACGCGTTCCAGGCCCAGGTCGACTCGCTCGGCCGCGGCACGACGCTGCTCGTGGACACCTACGACGTCACCGAGGCCGTCCGCACGGCCGTCGAGGTCGCGGGGCCCGAGCTCGGCGCCGTCCGCATCGACTCGGGCGACCTGCTGCTCGTGGCCCACCGGGTGCGTCAGCAGCTGGACGAGCTCGGCGCCACGAACACGAAGATCGTCGTGACCTCCGACCTCGACGAGTACGCCATCGCCTCGCTCGCGGCGGCGCCCGTGGACGCGTACGGCGTGGGCACGCAGCTCGTCACCGGCTCCGGGCACCCCACCTGCTCCATGGTCTACAAGCTGGTGGCCCGCGCGCACTCGGCGGACCCCAAGGCCCCGCTGGAGCCCGTCGCGAAGAAGTCGCTGGGCGCCAAGAGCTCCATGGGCGGCCGCAAGTGGGCCGCGCGCAGGACCGACGAGCACGGCGTCGCCGAGGCCGAGGTGATCGGCACCGGCCCCGTGCCGCCGGGCCTGGTCGACCGGCAGCTCCTGGTCGAGCTGGTCAAGGGCGGCGAGGTCGTCGCCCGCGAGCCGCTGGACGCGGTGCGCGACCGGCACGCCGCCGCCCGCGGCCGCCTTCCGCTCTCGGCGACACAGCTGTCGCGGGGCGAGGCGGTCATCCCCACCGAGTACGCGTGACACGTGCGATCGGGCGTCCGGCGCTGCCTCGCGGCGCCGGATGCTTCAATTGCCCCCTCCCGCAACGTACTTGAAGTCTCTACGCTCGTAGTCTCCCCAGCAGAAGGACACCCCCCATGCGCCGCGCACTGATCGTCGTAGACGTGCAGAACGACTTCTGTGAAGGCGGCAGCCTCGCGGTCGCCGGCGGCGCGGACGTGGCCGCCGCCATCACCGAGCTGATCGGCCAGGCCCCGGCCGGCTACCGCCACGTGGTCGCCACCCGCGACCACCACATCGAGCCGGGCGCCCACTTCTCCGAGAACCCCGACTACGTCGACTCCTGGCCGCCGCACTGCGTGGCGGGCACGGAGGGCATCGGCTTCCACCCGAACTTCGCCCCCGCGGTCGCCTCCGGGGCCATCGACGCGGTCTTCGACAAGGGTGCGTACGCGGCGGCGTACAGCGGCTTCGAGGGCGTCGACGAGAACGGGGTCTCGCTCGCGGAGTGGCTGCGGGCCAGGGAGATCACGGAGGTCGACGTGGTGGGCATCGCCACGGATCACTGCGTTCGGGCCACCGCGGTGGACGCGGCTCGGGAGGGGTTCAGGACCACCGTCCTGCTGGACCTGACCGCGGGGGTCGCCGAGGCGACCACGGAGCGGGCGCTGGATGAGCTGCGCTCGGCCGGTGTGGAGCTCACGGGTAAGCCGGTCGTCTGAACCGACACGGGCCCCGCCCCCGGACCCCGCTCCTCAAACGCCGGAGGGGCTGATTCTGCCGGCCCCGCCCTGCCTCTTGAGCGCCCTGATCGGATGCCACAGCTCCTCCGCGTCATCCGGTGCCGTCCGCCATATCAGGCCGTCCGGATGGTGCAGGACCGCCGTGATCTCGTCCGGCGTCGGCGGCTCCGCGTTGCCGCGGAGGTAGACCGCCCGCAGGCCCAGGTTCCGTAGCCGCGTCAGGGCCCTCGCGCGGTTCACGGCGTGCACGATCATGCGGACCGTGCCGCCAGCCGGCGACGGGTTCGGCAGGGTCAGTGCCACCACCACGCTGCCGTTCGGCAGCTTGCAGAAACCTCCTGCGGACATGCTTCGTCACACCCCCGTGAGACATCGCACGGGGTCCCTGGCCGGACCCCGCGTCAATAAGAAATCCACAGCACGCACCTAAACACGATCGGCCGCCGCCCGCTAGAGGGCGACGGCCGATCATGGCTTGACCTGCGAAAACACTAATTACTTCGTCGAGGGACCCACCTGGACCGTGATCGTCGAGCCGTCCTTGGGCTGCTTGATGATCTTGATCTGAGTGTTGGTGTCAGTGACCTTGACACTTCCCGTGGGGTTCTCCTTGTACCAGTAGGTGCCCTTGTGGTCGTCGAAGACCGAGACACCCTTCTGGGACTTGATCTTGAGCGCGACGTCCGCGTTGTGGAGCGTCAGCTTGTCGGTCGCGTACTTGCTGAACGGCGCGTCGAACGGCTGGATCTTGTTGCGCAGGAGCGTGCCGTCCTTCCACTTCAGCGGCTTCGCGTGCGCGTCGACCGGAAGGATCAGGCCCTGGCCGGGGTGCTGGCTGGTGTTGTTGTCCTTCTGCGAGGTGTCCCACTGCCAGACCAACAGGCCGGTCTGGTACGGGTAGTGCTCGACCCAGTCGGGGCGGGCCTTCGAACCGAAGTTGTACGGGCCGACCTTGAGGGTCTTGTCGTAGGACACGTACTGACGGTTCTCGGCGAGGTAGTACTGGTCGTACTTCTTGGTGAAGGACTCGCCGATGCGCGAAAAGCCCTTCGCCGTCCAGCCGTTGTCGTCGCCCTCGGCGCCGTCCTCGAAGAGCTTGGCGCCGTCCGCGGTGATCGCGAGGGAGTCGGCCGCGAAGCCCTTGCCGCCCGCGCCGCCGTCCGTGGAGTAGCGGAAGCGGACGTCGACCTTCTTGCCTGCGTACGCGTCGAGCGGGAAGACCAGCTTCTTGTACTTGGCCGAGGCGCCGGTCAACGCGGGCTTGTCACCGGCGTCACGGGTGATCGGCTTGCCGTCCGCGGTGCCGTCGATCGGCGTCCAGTTGGCGCCGTTGTCCGTCGAGACCTCGGTGTAGAGGTAGTCGTAGTTGGCCTCGATGTCCCACCAACCGTCGAGCGAGAGCTCGGCCTTGGACTTGCCGGTCAGGTCGACCGAGCGCGTCAGGGTGTTCTTGAGGTCGTCGCCCTGGTCGCTCCACCACTGCTTGGCGCCCTCGGTGGGCTTCACGACGGTGGTGGTGACGGACTTCTTCGGCAGGTCGACGACGAGCGCCTGGCGGTGGCGGGTGTTGTACTCCGCGACGCCCAGCTTGTGCTCGGAGGTCGTGGCCGCCTTGGCCTTGGCGTAGTCGAGCCAGCCCAGCTGGAACTTGTCCCAGGCGGTCATGTCGCCCGGCAGGTCACCGATGGAGTCCTTGCCGGTGCCGAGCCAGGAACCGGCCGACATCAGCGACCAGAAGCCGACCGAGTTCTCGCCCTTGCCCGTGGTGTCGTACAGGTCGGGCAGGCCGAGGTCGTGGCCGTACTCGTGGGCGAAGACGCCGAGGCCGCCGTTCTCCGGCTGCATCGTGTAGTCGCCGACCCAGATGCCCGAGTCGCCGATCTGGGTGCCGCCGGCCTTGTTGTTCGAAGGGCCGGTCTTGCCCGCGTCGTTGCCGTACGCGTACCAGCGGTGGGCCCACAGGGCGTTCTCGCCCTCGGCGCCGCCGCCGGCCGACTCGTCCTCGCCCGCGTGGACGATCTGGAAGTGGTCGATGTAGCCGTCGGGCTCGTTGAAGTTGCCGTCGTTGTCGAAGTCGTAACGGTCCCACTGGTCGTACTTGGCGAGGTCCGTCTTGATCTGCTCGTCCGTACGGCCCTTGGCCTTCTGGTCCTTGGTCCAGGCGGTCACGCCGTCCTTGACCGCGTCCCAGACGTTCGGGCAGTTGGTGTCGCCGCAGTAGTTCGAGCCGTAACGGGCCTCGTTGTAGTCGACCTTGACCCAGTCGGAGACCTCACCGTCGACCGAGTAGCGGCCGGACGAGGTCTTCTCGTAGTAGGTCTTCAGGGACTCCTTCTGCTTGCCCTTGGAGTCCTTGCCCTTCCCGAAGTACAGGTCCTGGAAGTGCTTCTGGTTGTAATCCGCCTGCCAGGCCGTGCTGTTGTCCTTCGCACGGTCCGGCTTGGCTATCTTGTTGTGCAGCGGTCCCGGCTTGCCGCCGTACTTCTTGACCGGCTGCTCCGGGCCCTCGGGGCCGTCCGGGTCGTACATGGTCGTGTCGTCGACCTTGTCCCCGAACTCCACCAGGATCGTGAAGATCTTGTCGGTCTTCTCCCGGCCCAGCTCGACGTACTTCTTGTCGTCGAGCTTGACGACCTTGGAGGCGCCCTTCTTCTGGACCTTGGCGTCTCCCGCGACGACCTGCTGCAGGGCAGCCTTGCGCTGCTGCGCCTGCTGCTTGCTGAACGGTCCTTCGAGGTCGTGGTCGACCTCGGCCTTGGCCCGCGACGGGTCCTGCCGGTCGACGGCCGGCGCGCCGCCCCAGGACGTGTCGGCCGAAGCCGTCGCCGCCGAGAACGTCGCGGCGGCCGCGGCCATCGCCACGGCCACCGCGGTGGCTCTGAACGTCCGTGTTCTGCCTGTCACTTGATGCTTTCCTCCCCCGCGCCCGCGCGAAAATGGCGGACCGAGATCCCGGTCGGAGGAGGTCCGCGCGCGATGTACGCGTCACAAGTGACGACATTCGACCGGAAGTACGGGAGAAAAGACAGACCTTGACTTGAACAGGCCAAGTGCACTATGCAGACCCCGCGCTCCGGTATCCGGACACGGGGCACTCGCCCACGGGAAACATCAACAGGCGCGCCGCACCGTCCACTTGATGGACGCCATGAACCCGTGCGCCCCCTGTGCTCCGGCACCGTGGGTAAGGTCACGCTTACCACTCGTTCCCGTCGGGCAGACAGCGGAATAGAGTCAATGGAACAAAGCCAATCGACGGTGCGCTACAGCGCGAGGCGGCACATCCCAAGTCGTCGCCGTCGAGTGCCCTTTGATTCGCAAACGACCAGATCACCATCTGCTGTCTTGAGGACGGATCCCGTCATGCCTCGTCCCATGCCTCGTCCGACCGCCGCGCAGACCGTCTACGGCGCCGTGACCGTCGTCTTCTCCACGCTCGCCATGCTGCTTCTGTCCCAGACGAGTTCAGGCGTGGGAATCATGGTGATAGCCCTGGCCGCACTCGGCCTCGGCTTACTCGTCGCAATGACGGTCCCGCTGCCGAAACCGGCACCCGCGGCCGCCTCTACACCCGCGGCCCGCACCGCGGAAGAGCGCGTCCCGGCGCAGCGCGCGATGCTCGCCGAGTCCGTCCACGAGCCCGCGGGTCCGTGAACGCGGACCGGCGGACCCGTGGATCACGAGCCCGCCGGTCGAGAGGTGCCGCCGCACCAGGCACCCTCTGTCAGACGCTGACCACCACCGTCTTGGCGGCCTTGTCGTGCAGGCCCTGCTTGTAGGGCTTGTCGAAGAAGCTCCAGCCTCCGCAGATCGCCGTCCAGATGCAGGCGCAGCAGAAGGCGAACGGCAGCCAGAGCACCGCCGCGCGGGCGAGCGCGGTCTGCATGCTCGGCGTGGCCCCGTCGTTGAGGTTCGCGACGCGCAGCCCCAGCCACTTCTTGCCGAGCGTCTGGCCGGTCTTGGAGATCATGAAGGTGTCGTACGCGATGTAGAGCACCGCGGCCAGCAGGGACTGGCCGAACGACTTGCCCGTGTTCACCTTGTCCGGGTCGATGTCGTACTCGGCCGTGCCGAACAGCCAGGACAGCAGTCCGACGACGATGCCCACCAGAATCATGTCGATGATGCGGGCCAGGACACGCTTCCCGCTGTCGGCGAGCGGGGGCATTCCGGCGAGGGGATCCTGGCCGCCGTAGCCGCCGGGTCCACCGCCGTAGGGGTCGCCTCCGTAGGGCGGGGGCGGCGCTCCGTAGGGGGAGCCACCGCCCGGGGGCGGGGTACCCCCGCCCGGTGGCGGGGCCCCGTAGGGCGAACCGCCGCCCGGGGGCGGGGTGTCGTACGGTGAGCCGCCGCCCTGTGGGGGCTGCTGCGGCGGCTGCTTCTTGAACGGGTCGTCGTCCGGCGGCGGGTATTGCGGCGGTTCGGTGCTCATGGCCCGAGTCGACCGCGCCGCTCCCCTCTCCGCATCCGGCGAGCGGCTGACCGGGTTACCCGGCCCTCACCCCGCGACGAACGTGCCCGCCGCCTTGTCGTGCCAGCACTGCCGCCAGGGCCGGTCGAAGAGGCACCACAGAACGCCTACGACGCCGATGACGAGGACGCCCGGCACGCTGTACACCAGCCAGCGCTTCAACGCCGCCCCGAACGTCGGCGCCTCGTGCTCCTCGATGTCCCGCACCTCGATGCCGCACACCTTCTTGCCGAGGGTGCGGCCCCACTTGGCGGTGGGCAGCGCTTCGTAGACGACGCCGAAGAGCAGGAGGACGGCGAGGACGAGGCCGAGGTAGCCCGCGGTCGTGCCGTCGAGCAGCCAGACCGTTGTCTTCTCTCCGGACAGCTTCGCCGCGTCGATCTTGCTGTCGATGTGGTCGGCGGCCTTCGTGCCGAGCGGCAGCGCGGCGGCGCCGGTGACGGCGACGAGGACGACGGTGTCGACGAGCCGTGCGGCGAGACGCCTGCCGAGTCCGGCGGGCCGGGCCGCGGCCTGGCTCCGCACCGCCGCGAGGAACGGGTCCTCGGTCACCGGCTTCCAGGGCACGACGGGCTGTCCCTCGCCCTCCTGGGCGGGGCCCGGCGCGGCCGGGGACTGTGCGAGTTGGTGCACCTGCTGGGCCCAGGAGGGCGAGCCGCCGCCGGGCCCGGAGGTGACGGGGGTGGGGACGCCGCCCTGCGGGGGCACGGGGCTCGGCTGGGGCTGCGGCTGGGGCTGCTGGACCGCCGGAGCCGACGGTGCGGGCGCGGCCGCCTGCGGGGGCGCCGAGGGGGTCTGCTGCTGCGGTACGGAGGTCTGTGCGGCGGCGGTCCGACCGCCCCGCTGCCCGGACTTGGGGCGGATCGCGCGGATCGCCATGGTGCCGTCGGTACCGGCGGAGGCGGCGGGCGTGGCCTGCCCACCGGGCTTCCCCGCCACGGGCGCGACCGGGCCCGTGGGCCGACGGAACGTCACTGTGCCTTCACCGGTGGGCGGCTTGGCGGCACCGGGCTTGGCCGTGCCCGGCTTGACGGCGCGGATGGTGACGGTGCCGGGGTTGCTGTCGTCCTCCGACGGCTCGGGCGTCTTCGAGGCCGCGGCGGCCTGGGGGGCTTCCGCGCGGGGCGCGGCGTCGCTCGGCACGCGCGGGTCGGCCTGGCCGGGGGCGCCCCAGGACACCCGGCGCTCCTGCTCGCCGCCGAGGCCGGACTGCCGGGCGGCGTCGGCCTGCCAGGCGGACGCGGGCTCGGGCCTCGCGCCGTGCTGCGCGGAGTCGTCGGCGGCGGGGGCGGGTTCGGCGGCGGGCTCGGCCTCGGGCTCCTCGTCGAAGAAGACGGGGCCCGTCTCCTCCACGGGCGCGGGGGACGCCGGGGCCGCGGCGCCCGCGCCGGGCGGGGCCGGCAGCGGTTCTCCGTCGGACGGGGCGGGACGGCTCGTGCCGGGTACCCAGGCGGCGCCGTTCCAGTACCGGACATATCCGGGAATGGACGGGTCCGGGTAGTAGCCTTCGCGCGGCCGGTCGTCGCCTGGGGCCGGAGTTGGGGCGCTCATGTCCGTCGTCCCGTATCTGCTCGGGGGTCTTTTGAGGGCTCCACATCTATCAGACCTCCGTGTCCCACCGGGCGGGTCCCGCCCTTCGGACCACTTTCCGGGCACGCTCCCCACACATTCACTCGCGTCCCCTCACGACGGTCGGGCCCCCTCCTGGTCACCGCTTCAAAAGTCGCGCGAAGAAATTTTCCGGAACCCGCGTAATGCTTCGGGGATCACGCGCTCTCCACTCGTACGGGTCCGCTCCCAGGGCCCCTACGAGGAAGGAAGCACACGACATGCACTCCGTGGTGGAACGCGAGCTCGAACTCAAACTGGTCCTCTCCCCGGAACGGGCCATCCCCGTCCCGGCCCGCCTCAGCTACCGCACCGACGACCCCTTCGCCGTCCACATCGCCTTCCACATCGGCTCCGAGCATCCGGTGAACTGGACGTTCGCCCGCGAGCTCCTGGTGGAGGGGGTGTTCAGGCCGTGCGGCCACGGCGACGTGCGGGTCTGGCCGACGAAGGTGGAGGGGCGCAGCGTCGTCCTGATGGCGCTCAGCTCACCGGACGGCGACGCCCTCCTGGAGGCGCCGGCCGCCGCCGTGTCCGCCTGGCTGGAGCGGACGCTGCGGGTGGTCCCCCCGGGCTCTGAGGCCGAGCAGCTCGGCATCGACGACGGCCTCGCCGAGCTGCTCGCGCCCACACCGGGCCGTGTCGACGAACTGTGGCTGCGCGACCCGTGGCCCTCGGACGAGTCCAAGGACGGTGAGTGAACTCCGCCGCCACGGGGGCGGGAGCGGAGTCAGACCTTCACGAGGAGCGTCAGAACAGCTTGCCCGGGTTGAGGAGTGAGTGCGGGTCGAAGGCCGCCTTGACGGCCTGCTGCATCTCCACTCCCACCGGGCCGATCTCGCGTGCCAGCCACTCCTTCTTCAGGACCCCGACGCCGTGCTCGCCGGTGATGGTGCCGCCGAGCTCCAGGCCGAGGGCCATGATCTCGTCGAAGGACTCGCGGGCACGCCGGCCCTCGTCGGGGTCTGCCGCGTCGAAGCAGACGGTGGGGTGGGTGTTGCCGTCGCCCGCGTGCGCGCAGACCCCGATGGTCAGGTCGTACTTCTCGGCGATGCGCTCGACGCCGTCGAGCATGTCCGCGAGCCGGGTGCGCGGCACGCACACGTCGTCGATCATCGAGGTGCCCTTGATCGCCTCGAGTGCGGTGAGCGAGAGCCGCCGCGCGTGGAGGAGCATCTCGGACTCGGCGGCGTCCTCGGCCGGCACCACCTGGGTGGCGCCCGCGGCCTCGCAGAGCGCGCCGACGGCGGCGAGGTCCGCCGCGGGGTCCGGGGTGTCGAAGGCCGCGAGCAGGAGCGCCTCGGTGGTCTCGGGCAGTCCCATGTTGGCCAGCGCGTTCACGGCCTTCACGGTCGTACGGTCCATCAGCTCGAGGAGCGACGGGACATGACCGCCCTCCATGATCCGGCAGACGGCGTCGCATGCGGCCTGCGTCGAGGCGAACTCGGCCGCGAGGACCAGCTGCCCGGGCGGCTGCGGCTTGAGCGCGAGGACGGCGCGGACGACGATGCCGAGGCTGCCCTCGGAGCCCACGAACAGGCGGGTCAGGTCGTACCCCGCGACCCCCTTGGCGGTGCGGCGTCCGGTGCTCATGAGCCGTCCGTCGGCGAGGACGACGTCGAGCCCGAGGACGTACTCCGCGGTGACCCCGTACTTCACGCAGCACAGCCCGCCGGAGGCGGTGCCGATGTTCCCGCCGATGGTGCAGGTCTCCCAACTGGAGGGATCCGGCGGGTAGTACAGGCCGTGCTCGTTCACCGCGCGGGAGAGGGCGGCGTTGACGACGCCCGGCTCGACGACCGCGATGCGGTCGACGGGGTTGATCTCCAGGATGCGGTCCATCTTGATCAGGGACAGGACGATGCAGCCCTCGCTGGCGTTCGCGGCACCGGACAGGCCGGTGCGGGCGCCCTGCGGGACCACGGGGACGCGCAGCTCGGTGGCCGTGCGCATCACGTGCTGGACCTGCTCGACGGTGCGGGGCAGGACCACGACGGCGGGGACGCCCGCATCGCAGAAGCTCGCCATGTCGTGGGAGTACGAGGAGGTGACGTCGGGGTCGGTGAGGACCGCCTCGGCCGGGAGGCCCTCCTCGAGGCGTTCGATCAGGGTGCGGCTCATGATCACAGCCTCGCACTCGGGGCCATCGGTGTGAACCCGTGTGCGACGCCGTTCCGCGCCGCCGGGATGTGCTCTTCGTATTGAAGTGATTGCCGCACAGTGAGCGTCATGGAGCCTTCCAAGTCCCCCATGAAGCCTTCGATGAAGCGTGTGCTGATCGCGTCCGTCGCGGGGAGCGTGGTGCTCGGCGGCGTCTTCGTGCTGCTGCCCCCGGACGGCGGGGACGCGGCGCCGCCCGCCCTGGGCCCCGCGGGGCGTGCGATGGCGGCCGTGGGGGCGGGTGCGCCCGCCGCGCTGCCGGATCTGACCGCGCTGATCGGGGAGCGCGAGACGCATGTGCGGGCGCACCCCGGCGACGACCAGTCCTGGGCGGTTCTCGGCCAGGCGTACGTGGCACAGGGCGTGCGGAGCGCCGATGTCGCGTACTACCCCAAGGCCGAGAGCGCGCTGCGTACGTCATTGAAGGCCAGGCCCCAGGGCAACGCGGAGGCCCTGACGGGGCTCGCCGTCCTCGCCAACGCCCGGCACGACTTCCGCGCCGCGAAGAAGTGGGGCGAACTGGCGGCGAAGCAGGCACCGAAGCGGTGGACCGCCTACCCCGCGCTGATCGACGCCTACAGCGGGCTCGGCGACGCGAAGGGTGTCGGCAGGGCCCTGGAGTCCCTGCAGGAGCTGGGCTCGGGCCCCGCGGTGATGACGCGCGCCGGGCAGGTCTACCGAAGCCGCGGCTGGCGCGAGGACGCGAACGCCGCGCTCACCGACGCGGCCGCGCTCGCCGAGGCCCCGGCGGAGAAGGCGGCGTGCCTGCACCGCGTGGCCGAACTCGCCTGGGAGCGGGGCGAACCGACGGAGGCACTGCGCTACTACGACGCGGCGCTCGCCGCCGACGCCGACCACCACCCCTCGCTGGCGGGCCGGGGCCGCGCCCTGGCCGCCCTCGGCCGTTCCTCGGAGGCGCTGCACGCCTACCGCTCGGCGCTCACGAAGCAGCCGCTGCCCGAATACGCCCTGGAACTGGGTGAGTTGTACGAGTCGCTGCGCCTTGCTCCCGCGGCGCGTGCGCAGTACGACGTGCTGCGGGCCCGGGTGAAACAGGAGAGCGTGGGCGGCGTCAACAACGAACGGATCCTCGGCCTCTTCGAGGCGGACCACGGCGACGCGGACGCGGCGGTGGAGCTGCTGACCGCGGAGTACGAGCGGCACGGCAGCCCGGAGACCGCGGACGCGCTGGGCTGGGCCCTGCATCGTGCCGGGGACGGCGAGGCGGGCCTGAAGCTGGTCACCAAGGCCATGGAGAAGGGGCCGCGCAGCGCCCTGTTCGCCTTCCACCGGGGCCAGATCGAGCGGGAGTTGGGCTACTACGGGGCGGCGCGGCGGCACCTCGGCGAGGCGCTGCGCATCAATCCGTACTTCTCGCCGCTGGGGGTGCCTGCGGCCAAGGAGGCGCTCGATGCCCTGGGCGAGCCGCCCGAGGGCGGGCCCGCCCAGATGTACGCGCCCCGGCCTGCGGCCCCCAGGCAGACTGCGAAGCCCACGTCGCCCCGCAAGCCCTCGGCTTCGGCGCCCGCCGGAAAGCCTCGCTGAGTCTTCGCCTGCGGGTGCGTCGTGGCTTGTCGCGCAGTTCCCCGCGCCCCTGACGGGGCGCGGACAACGCTCGGCAGGGAAAGACCCTTACAGATTGCCCCGCTTCTCCTGCTCCCTCTCGATCGCCTCGAACAGGGCCTTGAAGTTGCCCTTGCCGAAGCCCATGGAGCCGTGCCGCTCGATCATCTCGAAGAAGACGGTCGGGCGGTCCTGGACCGGCTTGGTGAAGATCTGCAGCAGGTAGCCGTCCTCGTCGCGGTCGACGAGGATCTTCAGCTCGCGCAGGGTCTCCACGGGCACGCGGGTCTCGCCCGCCCACTCGCCGAGGGTGTCGTAGTACGAGTCGGGGGTGTCGAGGAACTGCACGCCCGCCGCGCGCATCGTGCGCACGGTCTCGACGATGTCGTTCGTGGCGAGCGCGATGTGCTGGACGCCCGCGCCGCCGTAGAACTCCAGGTACTCGTCGATCTGGGACTTCTTCTTGGCGATCGCGGGCTCGTTGATCGGGAACTTCACCTTGAGGGTGCCGTCCGCGACCACCTTGGACATCAGCGCCGAGTACTCGGTCGCGATGTCGTCGCCCACGAACTCCTTCATGTTCGTGAAGCCCATGACCTTGTTGTAGAAGCCGACCCACTCGTTCATCTTGCCGAGCTCGACGTTGCCGACGCAGTGGTCGATCGCCTGGAAGGTGCGCTTGGCCGGCGGCTCGACGATCGGGTTCGCGGCGACGAAACCGGGCAGGTAAGGCCCGTCGTAGTCGGTGCGCTCGACCAGCGTGTGGCGGGTCTTGCCGTAGGTGGCGATGGCGGCGAGGACGACCGTGCCGTTCTCGTCCTTCTCCTCGTACGGCTCCGTGATGCCGCGGGCACCGTGCTCGACGGCGTACGCGTACGCGGCGCGCGCGTCCGGGACCTCGATGGCGAGGTCGACGACGCCGTCGCCGTGCTCGGCCACGTGCGAGGCGAGGAAGGTGCCCCGCTCGGTGGAGGCCTTGATGACGGAGGTGAAGACGAAGCGGGCGGCGCCGTTCGTGAGCACGTAACTCGCGGTCTCGCGGCTGCCGTTCTCCGGTCCGGAGTAGGCGACCAGCTTCATGCCGAACGCGGTGGAGTAGTAGTGCGCCGCCTGCTTGGCGTTGCCCACGGCGAAGACGACCGCGTCCATTCCCTTGACCGGGAAGGGGTCGGCCTCGCGCGCGGTGTCGGGGGTGGTGTGGGTGGTGGTCTCAGTCATGCCCTGAGGCTCCCGCCGATCCACAAGGTGCGCAATAGTTCGCGTTTTCAGTGGTCAATCTGTCCAGCCACTGGCCAGGATGGGCGGGCTATCTGTACATCATGACCATCACGGAGGCGTCATGGCGATCGATCATCTGGACGGCCGGCTCATCGTGCTCCTGGCGCGGGAGCCGCGTATCGGGGTTCTTGAGGCGTCCCGCAGGCTCGGCGTCGCGCGCGGCACGGTGCAGGCGCGCATGGACCGGCTTCAGTCCAATGGAGTCATCCGGGGATTCGGCCCGGAGGTCGATCCGGCGGCGCTCGGCTACCCCGTGACGGCCTTCGCGACGCTGGAGATCAAACAGGGCCAGGGGGCGGACGTACGGGCGCATTTGGCGTCCGTGGCCGAGGTCCTCGAACTGCACACCATCACGGGCCACGGCGACATGCTCTGCCGTCTGGTGGCCCGGTCGAACGCGGATCTCCAACGTGTGATCGACCGGGTGGTGGGTTTTGATGGCATCGTCCGGGCCTCCACGGCGATCGTCATGGAAAACCCCGTTCCGCTGCGGATCATCCCGCTGGTGGAGCAGGCGTCCGAAGACTCCTGAGTCCGAGACCACCGAGCGCCTTCGGCAGGACGAACCTTCGGCAGGGCGAACCTTCGGCAAGACTCGGAAAGACGAGGTGAGCACTTCAGTGAACTTCTGGGACTACCTCGGCAACCGTCACCAACAGTTGCTGACGGACGCGTACCAGCACGCGAGCGCCGTCTTCCAGTGCATGGTCGTCGCGACCGTGATCGGCGTACTGATCGGCGTCTTCACCTACCGCAGCGAGTGGGCGGGCAACCTGGCCACGACCGCCACCTCCACCATTCTGACCATCCCCTCGCTCGCCATGATCGGCCTGCTGATCCCGGTCGTGGGGCTCGGCGTCGCGCCGACCGTCATCGCACTGACGCTGTACGGGCTGCTGCCGATCGTGCGGAACTCCATCGTCGGCCTTCGCGGCGTCGACCCGTCCCTGGTCGACGCCGCGAAGGGCATCGGGATGTCCAGGATCGCCCGGCTCTTCAAGGTGGAACTGCCGATCGCCTGGCCGCCGATCCTGACCGGCATCCGCGTCTCCACGCAGATGCTGATGGGCATCGCGGCCATCGCCGCGTACGCGTCGGGGCCCGGCCTCGGCAACGAGATCTTCCGCGGCATCGGCTCGCTCGGCAGCAAGAACGCGCTCAACCAGGTGCTCGCGGGAACGCTCGGGATCATCGTCCTCGCGCTGCTGTTCGACGCCGCGTACGTCCTGATCGGCCGGCTGACCATTCCGAGGGGTATCCGTGTCTGAGACCACCGCCACCGAGAACGCGACGACGGACGAGGCCGAGGGACAGGCCCCCGCCACCACGTCCGGAGCGACGATCGAGCTGGAGAACCTCACCAAGCGCTATCCGGGCAGCAGCGACCCGGCCGTGGACAGCGTCAACATGGAGATCAAGGCGGGCGAGATCGTCATCTTCGTGGGCCCGTCCGGCTGCGGGAAGTCGACCACCCTGAAGATGATCAACCGGCTCATCGAGCCGACCAGCGGCCGCATCCGCATCAACGGCGAGGACGTCACCGACATCGACCCGGTGAAGCTGCGCCGCAAGGTCGGCTACGCGATCCAGTCCTCGGGCCTCTTCCCACACATGACGGTGGCTCAGAACATCGCCCTCGTACCGAAGATGGTGGGCTGGGGGAAGTCGAAGATCAAGTCTCGGGTGGAGGAGATGCTCGACCTGGTGGGGCTCGACCCGGCCGAGTTCCACGGCCGTTATCCGCGCCAGCTCTCCGGCGGTCAGCAGCAACGCGTGGGAGTGGCACGGGCGTTGGCGGCCGACCCACCCGTCCTTCTGATGGACGAGCCGTTCGGCGCCGTCGACCCGATCACCCGCGACCACCTCCAGGACGAGCTGATCCGGCTCCAGCACGAGCTGCACAAGACCATCGTCTTCGTCACGCACGACTTCGACGAGGCCATCAAGCTCGGCGACCGCATCGCCGTCCTGCGGGAGCGCTCGCACATCGCGCAGTTCGACACCCCCGAGGCCATCCTCACCAACCCCGCCGACGACTTCGTCTCCGGGTTCGTGGGCGCGGGCGCGGCGCTCAAGCGGCTGAACCTGACCCGCGTACGCGACGTGGAGATCGCCGACGTGCCGACGGTGACCATCGACGACCCGCTCCAGGACATCTTCGACAAGCTCCGCGGCGGCGGCACCAACGAACTGCTCCTGCTCGACAAGCGTGGCCGCCCCTACAAGTGGCTGCGCCGCGGCGACCTGATGCGCGCCAAGGGCTCGCTGGCCCGCGCGGGCACCCTCGTGCACGACACGGTGACCCGCGACGCCACCCTGCGCGACGCCCTGGAGGCGGTCCTCACGGACAACGCGGGCCGGGTCGCGGTGACCGGGCGGCGCGGCGAGTACACGGGCGTCGTCGACATGGAGACGCTGATGAACTCCGTCCACGAGATGCTGGAGGCCGACCGTCTCGAAGCCGTCGAGCACCAGCACGAACTGGAGGAGCAGCGCCAGCGGTTGACCCACCAGGAGCAGGAGGGCGACAGCGGGGAGGCGAAGGCATGAGGCCGTCGTCGCGCGACGACACGCGCCCCGAGGGAGAGCACGAGGTCAAGGGCCTCGCCTTCCGCGACGTGGGCGAGGGCGAGCAGGAGGCCCCTCCCCCGGACGTCCCCGACAGGCAGCCGCGCCGGGTCACCTGGCAGAGGCTCACGTTCCTGCCCGCCGTGCTCGCGGTGATCCTGCTGCTGACCTGGTGGTGGTTCCAGCAGGCCGACCTGGACTCGATCTCCAGGAACGCGCTGGCCAACGGCAATGTGTGGCTGCGCCTTCGCCAGCACATCCAACTGACCGCGATCTCCACCTTCTTCGTCCTGATCATCGCGATCCCGCTGGGCATCCTGCTGACCCGCAAGCGGCTGCGCAAGGCCGCCCCGGCCGCGATGGCCCTGGCCAACATCGGCCAGGCGACGCCCGCGATCGGCCTCCTCGCGCTCCTGGTGATCTGGCTCGGCATCGGCGAGAAGGCGGCCCTGATCGGCATCATCATCTACGCCGTCCTGCCGGTCCTCTCCAACACGATCGCGGGCCTGAAGGCGAACGACCCGACCCTCCTCGAAGCGGCGCGCGGCATCGGCATGTCGCCGCTCGGCGTCCTGACGAGGGTCGAACTCCCGCTGGCCGTACCGCTGATCCTCGCGGGCGTGCGCACGGCTCTCGTCCTGAACGTCGGCACGGCGACGCTGGCCACCTTCGGCGGTGGCGGCGGCCTGGGCGACCTGATCACCACGGGCATGACCAACCAGCGCATGCCCGTCCTCATGCTCGGTTCGATCCTGACGATCGCGCTCGCGCTCCTGGTGGACTGGCTGGCCTCGCTGGCCGAACTGGTCCTGCGCCCGCGCGGGTTGGAGGTGCGGTCATGAGGGTCACGTTGCGTACGTCGGTCATCGGCGCCCTGGGGGCCGCCCTGCTGGCCGGGTGCGGGCTCACCAGCGGCAGCCCGATGGTGGACGACGTCAAGCCCGGCTCCATCGGCAAGGGCCTGCCCCTCAAGGGCGCCGATCTCACCGTCACCTCCAAGGAGTTCACCGAGCAGCTGATCCTCGGCGCGATCATGGGCATCGCCTTCCAGGCGGCCGGCGCGGACGTGCTCGACCGCACCGGCATCCAGGGCTCGATCGGCGCGCGCGAGGCCGTCAAGGGCGGCGACGCGGACGCCATGTACGAGTACACGGGCACCGCCTGGATCACCTACCAGGGCAACTCCGAGCCCATCGACGACCCGCAGAAGCAGTGGCAGGCGGTGCACGACGCGGACCTGAAGAACGGCATCACCTGGCTGCCGCCGGCCGCGCTCAACAACACGTACGCGCTTGCGACGAACCAGAAGAACGAGGCGAAGTACAAGACGAAGACGCTCTCGGACGTGGCGGCCCTGTCCAAGTCCGACCCGAAGGCCGTCACGCTGTGCGTGGAGAGCGAGTTCGCGTCGCGGGACGACGGCCTGCCGGGCATGCAGAAGGCGTACGGGATGAGCATCCCGTCGTCCAACATCACCAAGATGGACACCGGGATCATCTACACGCAGGCGTCCAAGGGGTCGTGCACGTACGGCGAGGTCTTCACCACCGACGGCCGCATCAAGGCGATGGACCTGACGGTGATGGAGGACGACAAGCACTTCTTCCCCAACTACAACGCCGCACCGGAGATCAACAGCAAGTCCCTGGAGAAGTACCCGGAGATGGCGGAGGTCCTGGACCCCATCACGAAGAAGCTGAACAACACGGTCGCGCAGGACCTCAACTCCAAGGTGGACGTGGAGGGTCAGGACCCGCACGAGGTGGCGAAGGACTGGCTGATCCAGGAGGGGTTCGTCAAGGAGTGAGCGAAGCGGCGGAACCGCTTCCGGAAGTTACAAAGACTCCGTTGCAAAGAAACCGTTGCAACGGAGTCTTTGCATAGCTACGTTGAGGGCATGACGGAAGAGCCGCAGCCCCGGAAGGTCCACTACCTCAACCCGCGTTCACTGCGCGGCCTCGCACACCCTCTGCGAATGCGGCTGATCGCCTCGCTGCGCTTGGAGGGACCGGCAACAGCCTCCCAACTCGCCGCGCGTCTGGGCGAGTCCAGCGGTGCGACCAGCTATCACCTCCGCCAACTCGCGGAGTACGGATTCGTCGAGGACGATCCGGAGCGGGGGAAGGGACGGGAACGGTGGTGGCGCTCCGTCCACCAGGGCACGTTCACCGGCGAGGACCTCATCCGCGATCGGGACCCGGCAGTACAGGCCGCGCTCAGCACTCTCCTGTACGAGTACGCCGCACAGCGCTCGCAGGAGGTGACCACCTGGATCGCCACCCGGCACGAGTGGTCACAGGAGTGGGACGAGGCCGCGGACACCAGTGACTTCACCCTGACCCTGACACCCGCGCTCACCTCCGAGCTGGGCCACAAGGTCCATGAACTCATGGAGAGTTACCGGGCTCTGGCGCTGGAGGAAGACGCATCGGACGTCGCCCAGGTCCGCGTCCACTCCCACATCTTCCCGACCCGGCCGATGACCGACGACACCTGAGGGACAACGCCCGAGAGGAGCACGACATGCACTCCGACGTACACCTGATGCTGCATCACGACCGCGCCGAGGAGTTACGACGGGCGGCCCCCGTGCGACTCCCCCGCCCTCAGCTGCGTACGCAACTCGGCTGGACCCTCGTCGAGTTGGGCCTGCGTCTCGTCAGCAGCTCGGGACCTTCTCGCCCTTCTCCAGGGCCCGCAGCGCGTCGACCGTGCCCGACAGTGTCGTGACGGGAATCAGCTTCAGGCCCTTCGGCAGCTCCGCCTGAGCGTCCTTGCACTCGGCCTTCGGGACCAGGAAGACGGTCGCGCCGTCGCGCGCCGCGCCCTGCGTCTTCATGGACACGCCGCCGACCGGG
Organism: Streptomyces sp. NPDC041068; assembly: GCF_040647455.1. NCBI lineage: Bacteria > Bacillati > Actinomycetota > Actinomycetes > Kitasatosporales > Streptomycetaceae > Streptomyces > Streptomyces sp. NPDC041068. Next base: position 148,432 of record NZ_JBEZCG010000018.1, on the reverse strand, counting down.
CCGACCTTGCCGTCGGCCGTGATCGTGCCGGTGCCCGCGATCTTGCGGCCGCCGGTGAGGTCGCCTCCGCTGCCGTTCCCGTCCAGCTTGTCGATGATGCCGAGCGAGAGGAACAGGCCGGCGCTGGGGCCGCCGATCTTGCCGAGGTCGGCCTCGACCTCCACCTTGTCGGTGTTGTCGACGCCGTTCGCCTTCAGATAGTTCAGCGCCGCCTTCGTCGCGTCGTCCTGCGACTCCTTCATGTCGCCGAGGTTGTGCTTCTCGACTTCCTTCACGTTGTCGCCGACGGGGTAGACCGAGTCCTTCGGCATCACCGCGCGGTCCGTGCGGAACCAGCCGTCGATCACGTCGCCCAGGTACACGTCCATCTGCGGCCCTGTGGCGACGATCGTCGTCATGCGCAGCTCACCGGTGGTCGGCCGCGTGGGGGCGCCGGTGATCGTGAGGACCGGCTTGCCCTCGTGCTCCCCGAGGACGTTCGTCGTGCCGCCCGGCTGGGCCACGGCGAACGGCAGCGGCGCGAGCCCGGCGACGGCGAGCAGGGCCACCACGGGGAGGGCGCAGACGGCGAGGGCCTGGGGGCGCGTGAAACGAGAGAACACAGGATCAATCTAACCCGCGGGGCAAAGCCGGCCAGTCTCGCACCTGACGACGAGCGCCGACTGTCCAGCCTGTCCGGCGTTCGAGGACGAGCTCGGCGCAGCCGGCGAGCGGCCGAGCCCCGTGGCACCGTTCGCCCGCGCGGCCTCAGCGCAGGGCATCCGCCACTTCGCGGGCCGCGTCGACCACCCGGGGGCCCACCCGCTCCGGTACCGAGTCCGCGAGCATGACCACTCCTACGCTGCCCTCTATCCCCGTCACGCCCACCAGCGGAGCCGCCGCTCCGCTCGCGCCGGCCTCCAGCTCGCCGTGGGTGAGGGCGTAGCCGGGGTCGGTGACCAGGCCTTGGCGGGCGGCGAGGATGGCGCGGCCCGCGGCGCCGCGGTCCAGGGGGTGACGGAAGCCGGTGCGGTAGGCGACGTGGTAGTCGGTCCAGGTCGGCTCCACGACCGCGACGGCCAACGCCTCCGTGCCGTCGACGAGGGTCAGGTGCGCCGTCGCGCCTATGTCCTCGGCGAGCGAGCGCAGGGCGGGCAGCGCGGCCTCGCGCACCAGCGGGTGCACCTGGCGGCCCAGGCGGAGCACGCCGAGGCCGACGCGGGCGCGGCCGCCCAGGTCCCGGCGGACGAGTGCGTGCTGCTCCAGCGTGGCGAGCAGGCGGTAGACCACGGTGCGGTTCACGCCGAGCTTGTTGGACAGCTCGGTGACCGTGAGTCCATGGTCGGTGTCGGCCAGCAGCTTGAGGACGCGCAGTCCTCGGTCGAGCGTCTGGGAAGTCTCCGCGGTCACGACGCCCACTCCTTAGGTGAGGGTCGGCGGCCCCCCTACGCGGCGGATGCGCCGCCGGTCCCGTGGGCGACGCGCGTCAGAGGCCGCCGGTCGGAACACCGGCTGCGCTCCGCGGCGGCGCTGCCACGGGGCGTGTGCGTTGCGGGGACAGTAGCGAGGCCGTCCCGCTCAGCGGAAGACTTCGTCCAGAATCCGGGCACGTCGGCGTCCCTGGCGCCCCCATTGCCCCGTTACGCACAGGGCGGGTGGGAAGAGGCGTGCACGACCTCCGCACACGGCCTCCCCACCCGGAACGCGCCGCTCCCTACTCGGCGGTCACTTCGTGCGGACGACCCTCGGGTCACGTCATGCGGACGACCCTGAGGTCACTTCATGCGGGTGGCCCACTCCTGGACCTTCTCGATGCGCTGCCGCAGCTGTCCCGCCGTGGCCTCCGCGCTGGGCGGCCCGCCACAGGTGCGGCGCAGCTCGGTGTGGATCACGCCGTGCGGCTTCCCGCTCTGATGGACGTACGCGCCGACCATCGTGTTCAGCTGCTTCCTGAGCCCGAGGAGCTCCTTGTGGGAGACCACCGGGCGCCGCTCGGCGGGGAGTTCGAGGAGATCGGCCTCCTCGTCCGGCTTCTTCTTGCTGTGGGCGATCTGCCGGGCCTGCCGCTTCTGCAGCAGCATCTGCACCTGGTCGGGTTCGAGGAGCCCGGGGATGCCGAGGTAGTCCTGCTCCTCCTCGCTGCCCGGGTGCGCCTGCATGCCGAACTCGGCACCGTCGAAGAGCACCCGGTCGAAGACGGCCTCGGACTCCAGCGCCTCGAAGGAGAACTGCTCCTGCTCGCCGGTGTCCTCGTCCTGCTGCTTGTTCGCCTCGTCCATCTCCGCCTCGGACTCGGCGTAGGGGTCCTCCTCCCCTTCCTTCTTCGGCTTGTCGAGCACGTGGTCGCGCTCGACCTCCATCTCGTTGGCGAAGCCGAGCAGGTCGGGGACGGTGGGCAGGAACACGGACGCGGTCTCGCCGCGCCGCCTGGACCGCACGAAGCGGCCGACGGCCTGCGCGAAGAAGAGAGGAGTCGAGATCGTCGTCGCATACACGCCCACCGCCAGGCGCGGCACGTCGACGCCTTCGGACACCATGCGGACCGCGACCATCCAGCGGTCGGTGCCGGCGCTGAAGTCGTCGATGCGCTGGGAGGCGCCGGTGTCGTCGGAGAGGACGACGGTCGCCTTGGTCCCGGTGATCTCGCGGATCAGCTTGGCGTAGGCGCGCGCGGAGTCCTGGTCGGAGGCGATGACGAGGCCGCCCGCGTCGGGGATGGCCTTCCTGACCTCGCTGAGCCGCTTGTCGGCGGCCTTGAGGACGTTCGGCATCCATTCGCCGCGCGCGTCCAGCGCGGTGCGCCAGGCCTGCGAGACGGCGTCCTTGGTCATGGGCTCGCCGAGGCGGGCCGCGATCTCGTCGCCCGCCTTCGTGCGCCAGCGCATGTTGCCGGAGTACGAGAGGAAGATGACGGGCCGCACGACGCCGTCGCCCAGCGCGCTGCCGTAGCCGTAGGTGTAGTCGGCCGAGGAGCGCCGGATGCCGTCGTTGCCTTCTTCGTACGTGACGAAGGGGATCGGGTTGGTGTCGGAGCGGAAGGGCGTGCCGGTGAGCGCGAGGCGGCGGGTCGCGGGCTCGAAGGCTTCGAGGCAGGCCTCACCCCAGGACTTGCTGTCTCCCGCGTGGTGGATCTCGTCGAGGATCACGAGGGTCTTGCGCTGCTCGCTGCGGTTGCGGTGCAGCATCGGCCGCACGCCCACGCCCGCGTAGGTCACGGCGACGCCCTGGTACTCCTTGCTGAGCGGCCCGGCGCTGTACTCCGGGTCCAGCTTGATGCCTATACGGGCGGCCGCTTCGGCCCACTGCTTCTTCAGGTGTTCGGTGGGGGCGACCACGGTGACCTGCTGCACCACATGGTGGTGCAGCAGCCACGACGCGAGCGTGAGCGCGAACGTCGTCTTGCCGGCGCCGGGGGTGGCGACGGCCAGGAAGTCTCGCGGCTGCTCCTGGATGTACTTCTCCATCGCGCCCTGCTGCCAGGCACGCAGCTTGTTGGCGGTGCCCCAGGGGGCCCGGCCGGGGAAGGCGGGAGAGAGGTGGTGGGAGGAGTTGGCGGCGGCGCTGGTGGTAGTCACGGTCTCCGGGTTTTGACTTCTCGGGTACGTACGACAACCGGGCCACCTTACCGGTGACGGGTTGACGTACCCGTGAGATCGAGGCGGTGCCGGGAGCGGGTGGGACAGGTGTCACACCCGCGGCTCAGGACGCCGTCAGGGGGTGCGCTCCTTCAGCCGCGTGCCCACCCAGGCCCCGACCAGGGCGACCGCCGCCATGGGCAGGAACACGGCGACGAAGGCGGCCGGATGGGATCCCGCGGCCTCGCCCGCCCCGTGTGTCGCGCCCACCGTGCCGCCGCCGAGCGCGGCGAAGGCGGCGCCGCCGACGGCGAGCAGGATCACGTTCGAGAGGCCGTCGGAGATCTGCAACGCGGCCGAATTCGACCCCGCGTCCTCGGGCGGCGAGAGCCTCAGGAGCAGCACGCTCGTCGATGCGATGACCATGCCCATGCCGAAGCAGCCGAAGGCCCAGGCGACCGCGACGATCCACACGGGCACGGCCTCGACGAGGACGGTCGGCGCGGCGGCGATGGCAAGGGCGACGAGCACCATCCCCGCGGCCACGAGCCGCCCGCGGTAGGGCTCCATGCGGGGCCGCGACTGGACGTACGAGCCAAGGGCCCAGGTCGCGCCGCCCACGGCGAGCGAGAGCCCGGCCATGGTGGGGCTGAGCCCCCGCTGGGTGACGAGCATCAGCGGCACGAAGGACTCGGCGGCGATGAACGACCCGGCGGCGACGCCGCGGAGCAGCACGACGGAGGGCAGCCCGCGGGCGGCGCGGTAGGTGCCGCGGGGCAGCAGACCGAGGACGGAGGGCACGAGGAGCGCCCCACCCACCACGGCGGGCAGCAGCGAGAGCCACCGCAGGTCCTGACCGGCGTACTGCAGGAGCCCCGCGCCCAGCGAGATCCCCAGCGCAAGGCGGATACGACGCCGGTCGAAGGCGGCGACGGGCGCGTCCGGGTCGACGGGCCCGGAGGCGGTGCGCCGGATCTGGGGCAGCGCGAGGGCGAGCGGGGCGGCGACGAGCGCGGGAATCCCTACGAAGACCCAGCGCCACCCGAGGTGCTCGGTGACGGTCCCGGAGACCAGCGGCCCGACGACCGAGGGCACGACCCAGCTGGCCGCGAACGCCGCCATGATGGACGGCCGCAGATGCTCGGGGTAGGCCCGGCTGACGATGACGTACAGCGAGACGATCACGAGCCCGCCGCCGAGCCCCTGCACGGCCCGCCCCAGGATGAACAGCCACATCGCCCCGGCGGTCCCGCTGAGCAGCAGCCCGGCCGCGAAGAGCGAGATCCCGGCGGCGAGCGGTCCGAGGGGCCCGCGCCGGTCGGCCCACTGGCCGCTGAGCACCATGCCGAAGAGGCTAGTCGTGAAGTACCCGGAGAAGGCGAAGGCGTACAGCGAGACCCCGTCGAGCTCCCGCGCGGCCACGGGCATCGCGGTCCCGACGGCGGTCGCCTCGAAGGCGATGAGCAGGACGACGGAGACGATGCCGATGCTGAGGGCGCGGTAGGGCTTGCGCAGCACACCGTCCCCCGACGCTGAGGGTGGCGATATCGGCGGGTCTGCTGTGACGTCGGTGTCACCGGATTCCAGGGCGGTCATGCGGCCAGAGTAAGGGGCGTTCTTCTCGGTGACCCCTGTCCGGAGGCAGTGACCTTCTGGTCCCTTGGTCGTACGTCTCTTCAGCAGGCGCCGTCGCTGACGTCGGCGCGGATGAGGTAGTCCTTGCGCGCGACGTGCATGCAGTAGAGGTGGTCGGTGTGGGCGGTGCCGACCTCGTAGCGGTCGCCGGACGTCCCGTTCACCCGGAGCCCGGTCTTCGGCGCACCGTCGGTGGCCTCCAGCTCCCGCCGTATCCGCTCCGCATAGCCGCCGCCGTAGCCGCTCTCGTACCCTTCCGGGCTTCCGTCGTACGAGCCGTCGAGGTCTTCCGTGACGGCGTACACGGCATCGCGCAGCTCGCCCTCGCTCCAGCGCGAGCTGGAGTACATGTAGTACATGCCGCCGCCGGCGAAGAGCACCGCCGCGATGATGAGGGCGAAGCCGATGGGGTTGCCGGGGTTGTAGACGTAGCGGCTGGTGCCCCATGCACTGCGCTTGAAGACGGGTTCGTGGCTCACGCCCGGACTCTACGTCCCGTTGATCAACCGGCGGTGGCTCCGTGCCGGTTCCCGGACGCGTACGTGACGAAGTAACGCCAGGCGCCGACGTGCCCCGTGCCGGCTCAGCCCATGGTTCGGGAACCGTCCAGCGACTCACGGATGATGTCGGCGTGCCCCGCGTGCTGGGCGGTCTCCGCGATGACGTGGAGCAGGACCCGGCGGGCCGACCAGCGGGCGCCGGGCTCGGACCACGGGGCTTCCGGCAGCGGGTGGCTCACGCCCAGCTCGGGCAGGGCGCCGACCAGGGCGTCGGTGCGCCGGGCGGCTTCGGCGTAGTCGTCGAGGACACCCGCCAGGGTCTCGCCCGGCAGCATCCGGAACTCGTCGGCCCGCCGGGCCCGGTCCTCCTCCGTCATGTCGGTCACGCCGCCCAGCGCCGATGGCCCGTCCGCGATGAAGGCCACCCAGGTCCGCTCGACCGAAGTGACGTGCTTGACCAGGCCCCCCAGGCACAGCTCGCTCGCGGTGGTGCGCAGCCCGGCCTGCTCGTCGGTGAGGTCGCGGACGGTGAAGCGCAGGAACTGCCGGTGCTTGGCCAGCGCGTCCAGGAGGTCGGCGTGCTCGCCGGTGGTGCTCGGGGTGCCGGTGGTGCTCGGAGTGCTGGTGGGGCTGGTGGGGCTGGTGGGGCTGGTGGGGCTCGGGGTACTGGTGGTCGTCGTCTCGCTCATCGTCTCCGCCTCACGTTGGTTCCGCTTCGTCGGTCGGACACCACGCTAGAAGCCAACTAGGCCAGTTCTTGTCCTAGTTGGCGAGGGTTGGCAGGGGGCGGCCGGGGCGTCGGCAGGGACGTCGGCAGGCACCGGTCCCACGGCGCCTCCCCCGCGCGGCGGAGCCGCATCCGGCAGCTTCGGACCGTCGGCGGATCCCTGGACGGACCCCTGATTGACAGCCTTCTGGCCATGACGACACCGACACCGGCACCGGCACCGGCACCGGCACCGGCACCGGCACAGACATCGACACCGCTCACCACGCCGCCACCCCCCGGCGGCCGCCTCCGCACCGCCTGGCGGAAGGCGCACGCACCCGTGCCGGGAGTCCCCCGCTGGGCCCGGAACGCCGCGTACGCCATCCCGCTCGTCGTCCTGCCGTCGAGCATCTGGCGACTGGGCGGAGCGTTCTCCTCGGAAGCCGACGGAAAGGACGGCAGCCTCCCCTCATGGCTCTCCGGCGAGGTGTACGTGTTCCTCCTGTCGATCCTGTCCGAGCTGCTCGCCTTCACCGCGGTCGGCCTGGTGGCGGCGTGGGGCGAGGTGTTCCCACGTCGGCTCCCGTGGCTGGGCGGGCGCAGGATCCGGCCCCTGGCCGCCGTGATCCCGGCCGCGCTCGGTGCGCTCGCCGTGACGGCGATGTGGACGACGGCGGCGATCAGTGACCTGCGCGGCGTCACGATCCGCGGCGACGAGTCCCCCGCGGACTACCCCGGGAACCAAGGGGGTTGGGAGGGAGCCGTCTTCTACGTCAGCTATCTGCCGCTGCTGCTGTGGGGGCCGCTGCTCGCGTCGGTGACGGTGGCGTATTGGAGGAGGCGGCGGGCCGGCTCCGCCGTCAGCGGCTGCCGTCCGTGACCCCGGCGCCGGCGAGGGGGCCGACGAAGTGGCCGACGAAGTGGCCGACGCGCGAGACCGTCATGCAGTAGACATCCTCGGGTGTGGGTGGAGCTGACCTCGTAGCGGTCTGCGGACGTCCCACGAACCCAGAGCCCCGTCGAAGGCCCCTCACCGGTCGCCGCGCTTGAAGACGGCCGCTTCAGTCGTCACCCTGCGACCACGCGGCCACCGGAAGCGAGAGATAGACACCGAAGTCACGCAGCCCCGTCGCGACCCCGATGCTGTTGTGCAGCAGATCCACCCGCTCCTGGCGGTTGGCGGCCCTGCTGTCGAACCACTTGGACCGCACCTCGATCACGAGGTCCAGGCCGCTGCGGTCGAACGGCCCGAGCCGACGAAAGCGCAGCTCCACGTCACCCGGCTGAAGGTGCCCGTCATAGGGCTCCTCGGGACACTCGACCGCCTTGGAGACCAAGTGCGGGAGGACAGACCCCAGTTCGCGAAGCGTCGCCTCGGGAACCTCGGGCGCGTAGGTGATCTCGACAAGCGGCATCGACACACTCTATCCACGCCTCCCCAATGATCCTTGGGCGCCCTTTTGGCCGCATCGAGGTTTCCACGACCCGGCGGCCCCGAACTCGGTGAGGCACGACATCAAGAACGTAAGGAACGAGGGCGGGAACCCCCCAACCCGCCCCAAACCCCAACCCACCCACCCGGACGGGTGATCAGCCCCAACTGGGCTGATGCATAAGCCTGTTGGCGGTGCAAGCCCGGCCTCGACAACCGCAGAAACAAATCGGCCCCCGCCGGGACTGCCATCCCACTGCGGCCATCCCACTGCGAGGGCCTGACACCAAGGAAGCCCAAACCCTTCCCGATGACTGATCAGCAGCCCAACGCTCCCTTGTGCGCGGGGCCCCCGATTCCGCCCCCTTTCTCTCCTCCGGGAAGGGCCCCCGCTACGCGACCCGCAAGGACTTCATCTACGGCGAGCCCGTCACCGTCGCGGACTGGACGATCCCCACGGACAACCTGCCGCCCTACACCTGAGCACTCCCCGCCCGGCCGCCACGGCCACCGTGGTCAGCCCATGGTCCGGGCGCCGTCCAGTGACTCCCGGAGGGCGTGCGACACGTCCAGGTGAGGCAGGGCCCGATCAACTCATCCGCGCGGCGGGCGGCTTCGGCGTACGACCCCGACGCCAGAAGCCATATGGGCCAGGTTCCGACCTATACGCAAAAGGCGTGCGCGACAGTGGTGCCCGAGGGGACGATGGGGTTCACTGATCACCCCGAAAAGCCTATGGACAGGGGGAGTTGCCGTGGGTACAGGATTGCGCGGCCTGGCTCTGGCGGTCGTCTGCGTGGCGGCCGGGCTCTCCGCCTGCGCGGGGAGCGACGACGGCGAGGCGGCCGTCGGGCTCACGGCGGAGCAGATGCGCGACGCCATGCCCGACCGCGAGGACCTCCCCCGCGGGTGGCGCGGCGAGGCCGGCCCCGAGGTACTCAAGGGCAAGGAGGCCGTCAAGCAGTGCGCGTCGATGGCCGCGAAGTGCTCCCGCACCGAAGTGGTCGCCGTCGGATCCGACACGTACGACGAAGGCACGGTGAACCGGGCCGAGGGGGATCGCGAGCACAAGGCCCATGTGGTCGTCCTGTCCTTCGAGTCCGAGGACGGGGCGAAGTCGGTCATGCGGAATCTGGTCGGCGTGGGCCGCAGCGAAGGGTCACAGCCCGTGAAGATCGACGCGGGCGCGCAGGACACCGAGGCATGGTCCACGCACGAGTCGGGGTTCCACGCGGCCCAGGTGACGATGCGCGTCGGCAAGGTGGTGGTCGGCGTCGCGGGAGAGGACCTCAAGGAGCCCGGTGACGTCCAGCCGGTCGCGGAGTTGCTCGTCGACCGGGTCAAGGACGCGTCATAGCGCACCGGAAGCCAACACCCACCGCCGTTCATGAACGCCGCATGGCAGTCCCGTTGCGGCGCGCCTTGATCCCTTGAGGGTTCCGGCAGGCCACGGCTACGTTCGAGAGGTCAAGTCAACGGCTTGGCCGTGTGCCCGAGTGGCTTAGGGGCTGGACTGCAAATCCAGTAACGCGGGTTCGATTCCCGCCACGGCCTCTGGCGGCACGATGACACCGTGCCGCGGGAGCGGTAGGCAGAGGGTGGCCCCTTATGGGGGTCACCCTCTGCTCGTCGTTTCAACTTCTGCGTACGACTGGCTAGTTACCCAGACCCTCGGGTCGCCCCGGCGCCACAATGGCGACAGGACGACGCGCGCGAACCACGGGCGAGAGGTGCCGGGTGGAGGCTGGGGACTACATCACTGCGGCGAACTCCGCCGTCGCAGGCGGCGCCGTCGCCGTCGCGTGGTGGCAGGCCCGGGTGGCCAAGCAGGCGACCAACGCCCAGTTGGAGGCGCAGCGCGCACAGCGGGACCAGGCCCGGGACGAGCGGGACAAGGCGGACTGCCCGCGGTTCATCGTGCAGGAGACCGACGTACGCGGCGGCGAAGGCGCCGCCCTCGAAGTGATCGCCGTCATCAAGCAGACTGCGGGCTCGGACCTGGACGAGGCCAGGGTCACCGTCCACCTGAACCATGAACCGGCCCGTGTCATCGGTGGCGCCGAGGACGGCACCCTTCTCTGGCCGCACACGGGCATCAACGCCATGCGGCATCTGAAACTCCTGGCGCCGGACGGGCACAGGGGGCTGCTCGAGATCCGCGCCGACCTCGTGTGCCGCGAAGCGGGTGGCGAACGGACGTGGACGTGCCGCGTGTTCGGGTATCCCCAGGCCGAATGGGAGCAGATCCTGGAGAACGCGGCGTCCCCTTCAGCCACGGACGACACGGACGACCAGGTCACGGACACCACGGACACCACGGACACCACGGACGCCGCACACACCACGGAGGCGGCGGAGCCCCGAGGCCGCAGAGCAGCCAGGGACACCCCGACCCCCCTGAGCTCTCTGCACACCACACCCACACGCCCCGCCACCCCGCACCCCCCGAGCGCAGCCCTTCGCCGGGAGCTCCAAGCCATGACGCACTGGCGGACGACCCTCCCCCACTTCCCCGACGACGCCCACCGGCTGCCGTTCCCCGAGGCCGTGTACCCGACCCTGGTCCACCCCGAGGACATCGGCATGCTGGCCGTGACCCCCGTCCTGACGAGCACGGCCGGCCGAAGCGACCTGGAGGACGGCATCTGGTGACTGCTCAGGAGGAGCCTTCGACCCGCGCCTCGTCCAGTCGCGCCAGAATCGCGTCCACGGTCTGCTCCACCGTCAACTCCGAGCTGTCCAGCCAGAGTCCGATCCGCAAAGTGGTCTCGCGCAGGCCCGCGTCCAGGTCCTCCACCGTCCATGCGCCGTACCCCGTCTTGCCGCGGCCGGCCTCGCGGGCGGCGACCGCGTCGGGGCGCGGGGCGAGCACGACGACGTACACGGGGCGGGTGCGGATGAGATCCACGTACGTCTTCAGCGGCGGGCCCAGGATGACGTCCTGGACGACCGCGGTGAAGCCCGCGTCCGCGTACGCGTCGGCCGTCGAGGCCGAAAGCCGGTAGCGGAGCAGGAGTTGGGCCTCCGCCTCGCCCCCGGCATCGGGTTCGTAGTCGACGCCGCCCGAGACGATCATCCGCCGGTAGACGTCGCCCCGCACGTGCACGGCCTTCGCCAGACGCTCGGCCAACGCCTGCGCCACCGTGGACTTTCCGGACGCCATGATGCCGGTGATGACGACGACGCCACCGGGGTCAGAGGTAGGGGTAGCCATGGTGCCCATCGTGCCAGCGCACCCGGCACCCCCGCCTCCGGATTACTGCGCCACCGCCGCCTGCGGACGGATCGGGAGGCGGTTGACCGGGCGGCCGGTCGCCGCGCGGACCGCCGACGCGATGGCCGCGGGGGACGTGACGACCGGGACCGCGCTGGCCGCCTTCGCGCCGAAGGGGGCCACGACGTCCCGCTCCTCCACCAGCTTCACGATGCGGATGTCGGGGGTGTCCAGGGCGGTGGGCAGGGCGTAGCCGGTCAGGTCCGGATGGCGGACCAGGCCGCGCGGCGTGCGGAGGTTCTCCGTGAGGGCCGCGCCCACGCCCTGCGTGACACCCGCCTCGATACGGGCCTTCAGCTGGGCGGGGTTGAGGATGCGGCCCACGTCCTGGGCGACGGCCAGTTCGACGACGCGGACCGAGCCGATCTCGATGTCCACGTCCACCACCGCGCGGATCGCGCAGAACGCCATGCCCACGAACGCGTCGCCCTGACCGGCCTCGTCGAGCGGCTCGGTCGGATGCGGGCGGCACTGGGCCGTGGCCCACAGTTCCTTGCCGTCCATGGCCTCGGTGACGGTCGTGGAGAGCACGCCGTCGTACGAGGTGATCTTGCCGTCGGTGATCTGGAGCAGCTCGGTGGACATGCCGAACTTGTGGGCGAGCGGCTGGAGGAGCTGCGTACGCACCATCTTCGCCGCGCGCTCCACGGCGCCGCCCGACACCCAGGTGTGGCGTCCTCGGCAGCTCGGGCCCGCCGGGGGCTGGTCCGTGTCCACCGGGGCCACGCGTACGTCGTCGATGCCGAGCGTCTCCTGGACGATCTGCCGGGCCAGCGTGGTGAAGCCCTGGCCGGTCTCGACGGCCGCGCAGATCACCGTGGCCCGGCCGTCCTGGACCTTCACGGTGGCCGTGGAGACCTCGTCCGCGCCCTCGGCGCCCAGGAGTTGGACCATGCCGAGGCCGTAGCCGACGCCGCGGCGCACCGCGGCGGGTTCGCCCGCGCCCTCGGGGCCGCCGGGCAGCAGCCACTCCTCCTCGGGGGTGTCCTTGGGCAGGTCCGGGAGGGGGAAGTCCCGTACCGCAGTGAGGAGTTCGGCGACCGGGGCCGGGCACGTCACCGTCTGGCCCGTGGGCAGGATGTCGCCCGTGGCCATGGCGTTGCGCAGCCGCACCTCGGCCGGGTCGATCCCCAACTTCTTGGCGATCTTGTCCATTTGGGCTTCGTACGCGGCGCACACCTGCAGCGCGCCCTCGCCGCGGACGTGTCCGGAGGGCGGGTTGTTCGTCCGCACCGCCCAGCCCTCGATGAAGGCGTTGGGCACGACGTACGGACCGCAGGCGAAGGCGACGGCCGCGGCGAGCGCCTCCGCCGAGGTGTCCGCGTACGCACCCGCGTCGAGCAGGATCTGCGCCTCCACCTTCACCAGGCGGCCCTCGGCGTCCGCGTGGTGGCGGTAGCGCAGGAGCGTGGGGTGGCGGTGGGCGTGGCCGAGGAAGGACTCCTCGCGCGTCGCGGTGAGCTTGACCGGGCAGCCGGTCCGCAACGCAAGGAGCCCGAGCGGGAGTTGGAAGCTCGCGTCCTCACGGTCGGCGCTCGCCCCGGGCACGCCCGTGACGACGATCTTCACCTGGTCCGGGGTGAGGCCGTAGCAGGCGGCGGCGCGGTCGCGGTCGGCGTGCGGGTCGGTGGAGGCGGTGTACAGCTCCACTCCCCCGTCCGGACGCGGCACGGCGAGGCCCGCCTCCGCGCCGATCGGCGCGGGGTCCTGGCGGCCGATGCGGTACAGGCCCTCGACGACGAACTCGCCCGCCGCCTCCGGGTCGCCGTGCCGCAGCGGGATGTGGCGGATCAAGTTGCCGTCGGGGTGCAGCGGTTCGGCCTCGAATGCCTTCTCGGGGTCGGTGACCGGTTCGAGCACCTCGTACTCGACGATGATGGCGGCGGCCGCCATGCGCGCGGTGTCGGGGTGGTCGGCGGCGACGGCCGCGATGGGCTCGCCGTGGTGGCGTACGACGTCGGAGGCGAAGACCGGCCGGTCCGGCGTCCTGCGGCCGTGCAGCTGCTCGCCCGGGACGTCCTGGTGCGTGACGATCGCGCGGACGCCCGGCATCTCGTGCGCGTGGCTGGTGTCGATGGACACGATGCGCGCGTGCGCGTGCGGGGAGCGCAGGACCGCCGCCCACAGCAGGCCCTCGGCCCACAGGTCGGAGGCGTAGGGGAAGGTGCCCTCCGTCTTGGCGCGGCACTGCGCCGACGGCAGCGACGAGCCGATGCCGTGCGGCAGTTGCTCGGGCGCCGAGGGCGCGGCGGCGGGCGTGGCCGCGGTGATGGATTCGTTGCTCACGCCTGGCCTCCGTCCTGGCCGTAGGGCCCCTGTGGTCCGGGGCCGTCGTACCCGCCGGGTGTTCCGCCGCCGTACATGCCGCCGTGGACACCGCCGGCACCCGGGCCCGCCTGGTGCGGGATGCGGGCCTCGTCCGCGTGCTCGTCCTGCGCCGCGGGCTCGGCGGCGGCGACGGCCTCGCGCTCGGCCACGACCTCGCGCACGGCGTCGAGCACACCGCGGTAGCCGGAGCAGCGGCAGAGGTTGCCGCACAGGGCGCGGCGGGTCTCCAGGTCGCTGGGGGCGGGGTTGCCCTCCAGGAGGTCGTGCAGGGTCATGGCCATGCCCGGCACACAGAACCCGCACTGCACCGCTCCGCACGCGGCGAGCGCGCGCTGCACGTCGGAGGGCTGCCCGTCGACGGCGAGGCCCTCGACGGTACGGATCTCGCTGCCCACGGTGGTGGCCGCGGGCACCAGGCAGGAGGCGACGAGGCGGCCGTCCACCTGGACGTTGCAGGCCCCGCACTCGCCCTGCGAACAGCCGTCCTTGGCGCCCGCGAGGCCGAGGCGCTCGCGCAGGACGTAGAGCAGGGACTCGCCGATCCAGGCGTCGGTGACGGGACGGTCGGTGCCGTTCACGCGCAGGACGTAGGAGACGAGGGGGTGGTCGTCGTGGAGCGGGGCGTGGGTGGACTCGGCGGCTTCGGGGGCGGCTTCCGCGGCTGCGACCGCCGCGGCGGTCTCGTCCGGCTCACCGGCCTGGCCCGCGTCGGCACCTTCGAGGCCTTCGCCGCCTTCGGCTGCGGCTGCGGCTTCGGCGAGTTCCATGCCTTCGGCCAGTTCGACCGATTCAACAGATTCAACCGGTTCGACGGATTCAACCGGTTCGACAGATTCATTCGATGCAGCTGATACAGCCGATTCAGTCGATTCGGCCTGTTCACCCGAAATGACCGCAGGAGCAAGGGACTCCAGAGGCTCAGATGCCCCCAGAGACTCAAGTGACTCCAGAGACTCAGCCGCCTCGGGGACCTCCGCAGCCGCTACAGCCTCGACGACCTCGACGGTCCGCTCCCCGGCGACGTCGAGAACCTCCACAGGCTCGACGGACTCGGCGGACTCCACCTCCGCGTCCGGCACTTCGGCCACGTGCTCCGCAGGCTCCCCCACCGGCCGGGAGGGCTCGGCGGCGGGCTCGGCGACAGGCCTCTCCCCGGGCGTCACACTGATCGCCCGCAGCAGCGTCGTCTGCTCGAAGCGGCTCTCCGGCCTGCTCTCCGGCCTGCCCTCCGGCTCCGAGGCGGGGGCCTCCTGCGGCTGCTCGACGTCCTGGTCCTGCGGCCGCGCCCCCCAGGGCGCGCCTGCACCGACCCCCGTCGCCCACGGCGCGGGCGCCCCGCCCGGCAGGGTCGCGGGAGGCGTGCCGCCGCCCCACTGGGCGGCGAGCGAGGACGTCGTGAACTCGCCCGATTCGTCCGGAAGATCACCGTCGGCGACCGGGATGGACCACTGCCCCGTGACGTCGGACGAGGAAGCCGCGGCCCCGTGCCCGTAGTCGTAGGCCTGACCCACGGAGTGCCCGCCTGAGTGCCCGCCTGAGTGGCCGACGGAGTGCCCGCCGGAGTGCCCGTCCGCCTGCTCGGCGGCCTGGCCGTACCCCTGGTCGTAGCCCTGCTCGTAGGCCCGTTCGGCGGCCTCCGCCTCGGCGAAGCTCCACTGGCCGGTCGCCCGGGGGTCGTACCCCTGGTTCTCGGCAGTGGCCTGCGCCGGAGCCTCCGGCCGCTGCTCCTGGACCGTGCCGGCGTCGGGCCACTGCACGGCCCGTCCGCCGCCGGCCGCGCCGGTCACCTCGGGCGGCATGACCCACGCGCCCGTGGCCGCCGGGTCGGTGGCGTCGGCGGTGGTGGGGGTGACCGTTATCTGCGGCGGCACATAGCCGTGCCCCGGCGCGGCGAGCGGCGCGTCCAGCATGCCCTCGGGGAGCTGTACGAACGCGGTGGCGTCCGAGTCGTACTCACCCTGCGGATGCGGCTGCCAGCCGCCGCCCGCCAGGTCCTCGTCGTGCCGGTCGTCGCTCACGACAGCGCCCTCCCCAGTGCTCGTCGGGCCAGTGCGGCGACGGTGCGCCGCAGGTGCAGTACGGCGGGCGGCAGCGGCTGTTCGGTGCCGTCGGCCGCCGGAGGCAGCTCGGGGACGCACGCGGCGGCGACGTACTCGCCGAAGGCGGTCACCGCCTCGGGCACGAGGCTGCCGCGCTCGCCGTCCCAGTCGATCAGCGACGCCACCCACTCCTCGGCCTCAAGGGGCCGCAGCGGCATCGGGGCTATGGCGCCGACCGCGCACCGCACCCCGCGCCGCGCGGGGTCGAGGACCAGCGCGACGGACGCGATCGCCCGGCCGGGTCCGGTGCGTCCGGTCGCCTTGAGGAAGACCTGGGGGGCATGCAGCAGCGGTACGCGTACGAAGCCGATGAGCTCGCCGGGGCGGAGCATCTCCATGCCCGCGAGCAGGTGCGAGACGGGGACCTCGCGACGGACGCCGCCGGGTCCCGCGACGATCAGGACGGCTTCGAGCGCGGCGAGCACGGGCAGCGCGTCACCGGTGGGCGCGGCCGACGCGATGTTGCCGCCGAGGGTGCCCGCGTTGCGGATCTGCGGCGGCCCCGCGGCGCGCGCGGCGGCGGCCAGGGCGGGGATCAGCGCGGCGAAGTCGGGGCGGCCCATGCGGGCGTGGGTGAGACCGGCGCCGAGCAGCGCGTGCCCGTCCTGGTACTGCCAGCCGCGGATCTCGCTGATGCGGCCGAGGCCGACGAGGGCGGCGGGGCGCAGCTGTCCCGAGTTGACCGAGGCCATCAGGTCCGTGCCGCCGGCGACGGGCACGGCGGCGGGCATGGCGGCGAGTGCCGCCACTGCCTCGTCGAGCGTGGCGGGCAGCTTCACCGACTGCGGTGTCTGCGCCGCCTGCGGTGCGTGCGTGGTCAAAACCGGCTGCCCCTTCCCGATGCCCGGCCGCGTACCTCACGTACGTCGCGTACATGAGGTGCTCGCCGTTCGCGCGTCTCACCGTTACGCCTGTTCCGCCGTACGGTACGTGCTCACAACCCGGACGTGGCAACTCTGGCACATCTTCCCCGGGCCCCGACGCGGGGGTCCGCTAGGAGGCATTCGTCCGGAGACCAGGGGGATATGCCGATTTCACGCGCTCTGCACGGCACCGGCCGCTCCCGGCGGCCCACGCTCCCAGCGCGGACCGCCGGGAGCACGCGCCGGGCGGTTGCCTCACACGTTTGGGGGCGCCCCCTCGATCGGGCGTCCGAGCACCCCCGGTCGCTGGTGTCGCGGCAAAGGACCGCTCGGCGGACGGTAGTCGACGCCGAGGGCATCAAGTCGCATGTAATGCGTGGTCATTCGCCGGTCGAAGTCGGCGAAGTCCCGCTCGGCGGAGGCCGGGAGCTCCCGCCAGGCCACCTCGGCGAAGGCGGCGAGGCGCGGGAACACCTGGTAATCGACGCGGTCCTGGTTCTCCATCACCTCGGTCCAGACGTTGGCCTGGGTGCCGATGACGTGCGCGGCCTCCTCCTCGGTGAGCTCCGCGGGGACGGGCTCGAAGCGGTATACGTCCTCCAGGGTGCGGACGTAGGCGATGGGCATCGGCTCGTCCGGCCCGCCGTCCTCACGGAAGTTCAAGTACACCTGCTGCTCGGGGCACATGACGACGTCGTGGCCGGCCTTGGCCGCGTCGATGCCGCCCCGGTAGCCGCGCCAGGAGGAGACGGTGGCGCCCTCGGCGAGGCCGCCCTCCAGGATCTCGTCCCAGCCGATGAGCCGCCGCCCGCGCGCGGTCAGCCACGTGTCGAAGTGCCGGATGAACCAGCTCTGCAGCTCGTCCTCGTCGGCCAGGCCCAGTTCCTTGATGCGGGCCTGGGCGGTCGGCGAGGCCTTCCACTGGTCCTTGGGGCACTCGTCGCCGCCGACGTGGATGAAGGTGGACGGGAAGAGGTCGAGGATCTCCTCGAAGACCCCTTCGTAGAAACGGAGTACGTCCTCGGTCGGGGCGAGGATGTTCTTGCTGACGCCCCAGGAGTCCCAGACGGTCATCGCCTCGGTGTCGACGACGTCGCTGTTGCCGAGGTGCGGGTAGGCGGTGATGGCGGCCTGCGAGTGGCCGGGGATGTCGATCTCCGGGACGACGGTGATGTGCAGGGAGTCCGCGTACGCGACGATCTCGCGGATGTCGTCCTGGGTGTAGTAACCGCCGTGCGGGTGCTCCGTCCAGAGGGGTGAGGCGCGGTGGCCCCACCTGGTGCGGGCCCGCCAGGAGCCGACCTCGGTGAGCCTCGGGTGACGCTTGATCTCCACGCGCCAGCCCTGGTCGTCGGTGATGTGGAAGTGGAAGACGTTGAGCTTGTGCGCGGCGAGCAGGTCGAGGTAGCGCAGGACCCCGTCCTTCGGCATGAAGTACCGGGAGACGTCGAGCATCATGCCGCGCCAGCCGAAGCGGGGCGCGTCCTCGATGACGCCTGCGGGCACGGAGTGCTCGGCGCCGGGCCGCAGTTGGGCGCGGCGGAAGGCGTCGGGGCCGAAGAGCTGACGCAGCGTCTGCGCGCCCCAGAAGACGCCGGCGCCCGCGCCGCCGCGGATCTCGACGCGGTCGCTGTCCACGGTGATCCGGTACGCCTCCGGCTCCAGGGAGCCGTCGACGTACAGGGAGATGGAGTCGCCCGCGCCCTCGGCGCCGGCGCGGAGCGGCAGGCCGAGCGACGCGCCGAGCGTGGCGCGCAGCCAGCGTTCGGTGGACTCGGTGCCGGGGCCCGCCCACAGAGTGGTCGACGGGCCGGTGACGAAGGAGGAACCAGGCACGGTCTCGGCGCGTGCGGGCGCCGGGATGAGTTGCTCAAAGGTCATGGAGCCAGAGGCTGCCATGCGATTGCGCTACGCAAAAGGGGCGTTGCGGCAGGCGCAACGCCCCTCGGGCGAAGGGGTCTCACAAGGGGACGAAAGGGGCTACTTCTTGCCGCCCTTGCCGCCGTCCTTGTCCTTGTCGCCGCCGGCGCCCATGGACTCGTAGATCTCCTTGCACATGGGACAGACGGGGTACTTCTTCGGGTCGCGGCCGGGGACCCACACCTTGCCGCAGAGCGCCACGACGGGCGTGCCGTCGAGCGCGCTCGCCATGATCTTGTCCTTCTGGACGTAGTGCGCATAGCGCTCGTGGTCGCCGTCACCGTGCGACACCTGAGGCGTCGGCTCAACGAGGGTCCCCGTACCTGCCCCGCGCTCGGGCTCGGGCTCAAGAGTGCTCATAAGGGCCAAGGGTACCTACGCGCGCGGTGCCCCGGCATAGGCCCGCGCCCCCGCGGGCTCCCGGGCGGCGCGGAGCCCGAAGAGGTGCAGCACGAGGCCGAGCGCCGCGACGGCGGCCGCCGCCCACGGCAGGTGCCGGGGCTCGAGCCCTGCGGAGAGCGCGAGGCCCGCCACGGCCGAGCCGACCGCGCTGCCGAGGTAGAGCGCGGAGTTGTTGAGGGCCAGGGCGACCGTGCCGCGCTCGGCGCTCAGGGCGAGCAGCCGGTGCTGCTGCGGGACCTGGAACGCCCAGCCCGCGGCGCCCCAGACGACGAGCGCGGGGAAGGCCCAGGCGCCGAGCAGCGGCAGCAGGCCGATCGCGACGACCAGGGTCGAGATGATCCCCGTCACGAGCGCGACCACCCGGCCCGTGCGGTCCACCAGCGGCCCCGCGAGCACACTGCCGAGCACACCACCGATCCCCCACGCCCACAGGTACGGCGCGACCTCGCTCTCGCCCACGCCGCCCGACGAGTCGAGCACCGGCGCGAGATAGGTGTAGAGACCGAGGCTCGCCACCGCCCCCAGGAAGGAGACGCTCACGACGGGCAGCACCTTCTTGTCGGTGAGCGCACCGAGTCGCGCCCGCACCGGGACCGCGGGCCCTGCCGGAACCTCGGGCAGCCCCACGGCGAGGCCCACGAGCGCGACCGCGCCGAGCCCCGTCACCAGCCACATCGTGGCCCGCCACGAGGTGTGGTCGGCGAGCAGCACGCCCAGCGGCACGCCGAGCACCGTGCCCGAGCTCATCCCGCCCATCACCAGCGCGAGCGCCCGCCCGCGGCGCTCCTGTCCCGCCAGCGAGGCGGCGGCCGCAGTGGACAGCGCCGAGTAGACCCCGGCCCCCGCACCCGCCACCGCACGCGAGACGAGCAGGACGGCGAGGCTCGGCGCGAGCGCGGTGAGTCCGTTGCCGAGTGTGAAGACGGCAAGGGCGGCGACGATCAGCACACGCGGCCGTACGCCGGAGAGCAGCCCGGCGACGAGCGGCGCGCTCACCGCGTAGGCGAGGGTGAAGACGGTGACCATCTGCCCCGCGAGCGAGACGGTGGTCCCCAGGTCCTTGGCGACGACCGGCAACAGCCCGGCCATCACATAGGCGTCGAGCCCCAACGTGAAGGCCCCCACCATCAACAGCCACACTTTGCGCACGCGACCCAACTCCCTTGCTTCCGCACGCCGCTTCCCCCGGCACGAATCCCGGCACATCCACCGGGAGACCGGAACCGTAGGCAGCCTCCGGATCCGGGGGGAAATGCCTGCGCCGCACATTTATGCTCGGGAGGCATGGATCACGTACGCCCTGCGGATCACCCGCACACGGACGACGTCGAGCTGCGGCACCTCCGTGGATTTCTCGCCGTCGCCGACGAGTTGAGCTTCACGCACGCCGCCGACCGGCTCCGGGTCGGGCAGCCCGCGCTGACCCGTACCGTGCGCGCCCTGGAGGAGAGCCTCGGGGCCCGGCTCCTCGAGCGGACGACCCGGCGCGTCGAACTCACCGAGGCCGGGCGGCGGCTGCGCGACGACCTCGCCCCGCTCCTCGCCCGCATCGACACCACCCTGCGCACCGCGGCGGGCGCCGAGCCGCCCCTGCTGCGGCTCGGCTTCACCTCGGTCCTGCCCGAGGTCTGCGTCCCGCTCACGAACTCCTTCAAGGCGGCGACCGGCGCCGGGGTCCGCCTGGTCCGGCGCGACAGCCCGCTGGCGGGCCTGGCGTCAGGGGCCTGCGACGTCGCGGTCGTACGGGGCGACGTCCCGCCCGGCAGCGCGGTGCGCGCACGCCTGCTCCTGCACGAGCCCCGCGTCGCGGTCGTCGCCCGCGGCGCGGCCGAGCTCGCCGGGCGCCGCGTGGTGGACTGGGCCGAACTCGCGGACGTGCCCCTGGTCGTGAACACCGTCACCGGCACCACCCGCCCCGAGCTGTGGCCCTCCGCCCGCCGCCCCCGCCTCGCCTGCACCGCCGACAACTTCGACGAGTGGCTGGAAGCCGTCGCCGCGGGCCACGGAGTGGGCGTGGCCCCGGAGCCGGTGGCCCGCAGGCACTCCCACCCGTCCCTGCGCCACGTACGCCTGAAGAACGCCCCGCCCGTCGCCGTCCACCTGGCGATCCCGGCCAGGGACGCGCACCCCCTGGCCGAGCGCTACCTCAGCCAGTGCGGTCAGCCTGATCAGGCCGTGCAGCCGGGCCGGGCCGACCGGTAGACCAACCCGGCCGGTAGACCAACCCGGTCGCAGGCCGACCCGTCAGTTCATCGACGGGTCGTCCGGATAGGTCGCCACCATCGCCAGCTCACTGCGCTGGCGCCTGAGCACCGCCCGCCACAGCCGCTCCGGATCCGGGGAGGAGACGTCCCCGGGCTCGGACTCGACCACGTACCAGGCGCCTTCCACCAGTTCGTCCTCCAGCTGGCCCGGGCCCCAGCCCGAGTAGCCCGCGAAGATCCGCAGCGAGCCGAGCGCCGAGGCGAGGAGCTCGGGCGGGGCCTCCAGGTCGACGAGGCCGATCGCGCCGTGCACACGGCGGAAGCCAACGGGGTCCCCCCTGCCCGAGCGGAGCCGAGAGCCCGGGGAAGGGTCGCCGGAGCGCCGCCGCGTGGCGGGCACGGCCGTCTCCTCGCCGGGGATCACCGCGACCCCCAGCGCCGAGTCCAGCGAGACGGGGCCGCCCTGGAAGACGACGCCGGGCGCACCCGCCAGCTCTCCCCAGCCCTCCAGGATGTCGGCGACGTCCACCGGGGTCGGACGGTTCAGGACCACGCCGAGCGAGCCCTCCTCGTCGTGGTCGAGGAGCAGCACCACCGCACGGTCGAAGTTCGGGTCCGCCAGGGCCGGTGTCGCCACGAGAAGCCGCCCTGTGAGCGAGGACACCTCGGTCATGAACCACATGATCCCGCATCTTCGCCCTGAGCGGGGAGGTAATGGCCGTACGTGAGCCAACGCAGTTCAGGGCGCATAAGCGCACCTGGAGCGCACACGCACGACAGTGACCCGGAGTGTCCGGTTCCGCACGGTTCGTGTTGTGGCGAACTCATGACGTGTTCTGCACGCCCTCAGCCTTACGGAAGGGGGGTACGCGGCCATTACGCTTGCCCTTTGGCCCCCCGTCCATCCAATCGGAACGCGAGATTCATGACCGTCACCGGCATTGACGATGTACTGCTTGTCCACGGCGGCACCCCGCTGGAGGGCGAGATCCGTGTCCGCGGCGCGAAGAACCTCGTGCCCAAGGCCATGGTCGCCGCGCTGCTCGGCAGCGCTCCGAGCCGGCTGCGCAATGTCCCCGACATCCGGGACGTCCGAGTCGTACGCGGCCTGCTGCAGCTGCACGGCGTGACGGTCCGCCCCGGTGAGGAGCCGGGCGAGCTCATCATGGACCCGTCGCACGTCGAGAGTGCGAACGTCGCCGACATCGACGCCCACGCCGGTTCCTCGCGCATCCCGATCCTGTTCTGCGGCCCGCTCCTGCACCGCCTCGGGCACGCCTTCATCCCCGGCCTCGGCGGCTGCGACATCGGCGGCCGCCCCATCGACTTCCACTTCGAGGTGCTCCGCCAGTTCGGCGCGACCATCGAGAAGCGCGAGGGCGGCCAGTACCTGGAGGCCCCGCAGCGCCTGCGCGGCACCAAGATCCGCCTGCCGTACCCGTCCGTGGGCGCCACCGAGCAGGTCCTGCTCACCGCCGTGCTCGCCGAGGGTGTGACCGAGCTCTCGAACGCCGCGGTCGAGCCGGAGATCGAGGACCTGATCTGCGTCCTGCAGAAAATGGGCGCGATCATCGCCATGGACACCGACCGGACCATACGGATCACCGGTGTCGACAGCCTCGGCGGCTACAACCACCACGCCCTCTCGGACCGCCTGGAGGCCGCCTCCTGGGCTTCCGCGGCCCTGGCGACCGAAGGCAACATCTACGTCCGCGGCGCCCAGCAGCGCTCGATGATGACGTTCCTGAACACCTACCGGAAGGTGGGCGGTGCCTTCGAGATCGACGACGAGGGCATCCGCTTCTGGCACCCGGGCGGCTCGCTCAACGCCATCGCCCTGGAGACGGACGTGCACCCCGGCTTCCAGACCGACTGGCAGCAGCCGCTGGTGGTGGCCCTGACGCAGGCCGCGGGCCTCTCCATCGTCCACGAGACGGTCTACGAGTCCCGCCTCGGCTTCACCTCCGCGCTCAACCAGATGGGCGCGCACATCCAGCTCTACCGCGAGTGCCTGGGCGGCTCCGACTGCCGCTTCGGCCAGCGCAACTTCCTGCACTCGGCAGTCGTCAGCGGCCCCACGAAGCTGCAGGGCGCCGATCTGGTCATCCCCGACCTGCGCGGTGGCTTCTCGTACCTCATCGCGGCCCTCGCGGCGCAGGGCACGTCCCGCGTCCACGGCATCGACCTGATCAACCGCGGTTACGAGAACTTCATGGAGAAGCTGGTCGAGCTCGGCGCGAAGGTCGAGCTCCCCGGCAAGGCGGCGCTCGGCTAGCCCGCACGCGGACATGACGAAGGGGCGGCCACCCGGTCCGGGTGGCCGCCCCTTCTGCGTACCAACGGAGCCTCACGGCCCCGAGCGGGTTACTTCCCCTTGGCCGCTTCCTTCAGCTTGGAACCAGCCGAAACCTTGACGCTGAAACCGGCCGGGATGTTGATCGGCTCGCCGGTCTGCGGGTTACGGGCGGTGCGAGCGGCACGGTGGGTGCGCTCGAAGGTCAGGAAGCCGGGGATGGTGACCTTCTCGTCGCCCTTGGCAACGATCTCGCCGACGGTCTCGGCGAACGCGGCCAGCACGGCGTCGGCGTCCTTGCGGGTCACCTCGGCGCGGTCGGCCAGCGCGGCCACCAGCTCACTGCGGTTCATGTTTGTACTCCCGTGTTCTTTTGCCGTTGAGGCGTGCCACGCGGCAGAGCCGCATGATGGGCACAGCGAAGACGATGCTGCCAGGGCCCTTGGACAGTCCCCGGACCCGGGTCTGACGTCAGACCCTCGCGCCCGATTACGCATCCTGCCCCCACCTGCGGCGGGAAAGCGAATCCGGCGCCCTTGGGGGTCACACGAAAAGCTTCCGCCGCCCCTCAAAAGAAGGGGCCGGAGGGGCTTGCTGCCAAGCCACCCTAGAGGGGCCCGTCGGGCCCGCGTCCGGCGACGCGCCGTGGCGCTAGGCCGTGGGACCCGTCACAGAGGCCCCCGCGGCCTTCGCGGCGGTGCGCACCGCACCGGCCACGGCGCCCGCGACCTTGTCGTTGAAGACGCTGGGGATGATGTAGTTCGGGTTCAGCTCGTCCTCCGCGACGACGTCCGCGAGGGCGCCCGCCGCGGCCAGCATCATCTCCGTGTTGACCGTGCGCGACTGGGCGTCGAGCAGGCCTCGGAAGACACCGGGGAAGACCAGGACGTTGTTGATCTGGTTCGGGAAGTCCGAGCGTCCGGTGGCCACAACTGCCGCCGTCTGGCGGGCGATTGCGGGGTCGACCTCGGGGTCCGGGTTCGCGAGCGCGAACACGATGGCGCCGTCGGCCATGGCCGCGACGTCGTCGCCGTTCAGCACGTTCGGGGCCGACACGCCGATGAAGACGTCGGCGCCGACGACGGCCTCCTTGAGGGTGCCGGTGAGACCCTCGGGGTTGGTGTTGTCGGCGATCCAGCGCAGCGGCGAGTCCGTGTCGGCGGAGACCAGGTCCTCGCGGTCGGCGTGCACGACGCCGTGGATGTCGGCCACGACGGCGTTCTTGACGCCCGCGGCGAGCAGCAGCTTCAGGATGGCCGTACCGGCCGCGCCGGCGCCGGACATGACCACGCGCACGTCCCCGATGCCCTTGCCCACCACGCGCAGGGCGTTGGTGAGGGCGGCCAGGACGACGATCGCGGTGCCGTGCTGGTCGTCGTGGAAGACGGGGATGTCGAGGGCCTCGCGCAGGCGGGCCTCGATCTCGAAGCAGCGGGGCGCGGAGATGTCCTCGAGGTTGATGCCCGCGAAGCCGGGGGCGATGGCCTTGACGATCTCGACGATCGCGTCGGTGTCCTGGGTGTCCAGGCAGATCGGCCAGGCGTCGATGCCCGCGAAGCGCTTGAAGAGGGCGGCCTTGCCCTCCATGACCGGCAGCGCGGCCTTCGGGCCGATGTTGCCGAGGCCGAGCACGGCCGAGCCGTCCGTTACGACCGCAACGGAATTGCGCTTGATGGTGAGGCGGCGCGCGTCCTCGGGGTTCTCGGCGATCGCCATGCAGACCCGGGCGACACCCGGGGTGTAGATCATGGAGAGGTCGTCACGGTTGCGGATGGGGTGCTTCGACGCCATCTCGATCTTGCCGCCGAGGTGCATCAGGAACGTACGGTCGGAGACCTTGCCGAGGGTGACGCCCTCGATGCCGCGCAGCTGCTCGACGATCTCGTCGGCGTGCGTCGTGGAGGTCGCCGCGATCGTGACGTCGATCCTGAGCTTCTCGTGGCCGGACGCCGTGACGTCGAGGCCGGTCACCGAGCCTCCGTGGGACTCGACGGCCGTGGTGATCTGGGAGACCGCGGTGCCGCTCGCGGGCACCTCCAACCGGACCGTGTTCGAGTAGGAGACGCTGGGCGCCGTTGCCATGGCCGACTTCCTCTGCTTTCACCTTGTAGCTCTTGCCGTCCGATGGTCGCACCTACCGCCGAGTACGTGGTAGCCGCCCCGGATTGAGAACGTTTTGTTCATCGGCCAGTGCGCTGCAGTTTCGGAAACTTGTTTCCACCATACGAGAAGTTCGCTCGTCTTGGAAGGGGCCTCCGGAAGGAACCGGGACAACAGAAAGAGGCCCACGTCACGTGGTGACGTGGGCCTCTTTCATACGTTCATGACACCGACCCGCCATGCTCGCCTCGCGGCAAGTGGTCGCTCGTAGCGACGAAGGTTGGGCCCGGGGGCTTGGATCGAGCCGGTGCCACATCCAAGGTAACAAACGATCCCCGTAAGGCAATTCCCGTCTCACCGAGCAAAAGTGTTCAGTCTCGGAGCAGGTCCGGCACCCCGTCCGCGTCCGGCTCGTCGCGCTCGCCCGAGAGGACCGTGAGCTGCTGGGTCGCGCGCGTCAGCGCCACGTACAGGACACGCAGGCCCGCCGGGGACTCGTCCGCGATCTCCGCGGGCGAGACGACGACCGTCGCGTCGTACTCCAGGCCCTTGGCCTCCAGGCTGCCGAGCGCCACCACGCGCTCCCCGAGCCCCGCGAGCCAGCGGGCCGCCTGCTCACGGCGGTTCATCGCCACGACGACGCCCACGGTGCCGTCGACCCGCTCCAGGAGCCGCGCCGCCTCCTCGCGCACCGACGCGGCGAGGTCCTTGTCCCGTACGACGGAGAAGCGGGGCTCCACGCCGGTGGAGCGGACCGCCGACGGGGACTCGGCGCCCGGCATCGCCAGGGCGAGGACCCTGGCGGCGAGATCCGCGATCTCGGCGGGGTTGCGGTAGTTGACGGTGAGCGTGAAGCGGCGGCGCGGGCGGGTACCGAGGGCCTCGTCGCGGGCCTCGGCCGCCTCGTCCGGGTCGGACCAGGAGGACTGGGCCGGGTCGCCGACGACGGTCCAGGTGGCGTGCCGGCCGCGGCGGCCGACCATGCGCCACTGCATGGGGGTGAGGTCCTGGGCCTCGTCCACGATGACGTGGGCGTACTCGGTGCGCTCCGCCGCGAGGCGTTCGGCGCGCTCGCGCTGGGACTCCTCGCGCTGCGGCATCAGCTCCTCGAGGCCGGTGAGCAGGTCGAGGGGGTCGAGTTCACGCTTCTTCTTGGGGCGGTGCGGGGTGCCGAGGATCGCCTGGAGCTCGTCGAGGAGCGCCACGTCGTGCACGGACAGGGCGTCGCGCCGCAGCGAGCGGGCGACCTTGCGGACCTCGCCGGGGTTCAGGACGCGGCGGGCCCAGCGGCCCAGACGCTTCTCGTCGCCCATCGCCGTGAGGACGGCGCGGGGCGTCAGCTCCGGCCACCAGGCGTCGAGGAAGTGGATGAAGTCGTCCTCGGACGTGATGTCGTCGTCGAAGGAGGAGCGGAGCTCGGCGGCGAGCTCGGGGTCCGTGTGGCGGCCCGCCGCGCCCGACTGGGACCACAGGGCGTCCAGGAGGAGCTTGCGGGCCCGCGGGCGCAGGAGGTTGACGGGGGCCGTGCCGCCGAGGGCGTTGCGGCGGATGCGGTTCAGCTGGTCGGCGTCCAGCTCCAGGCGGCGGCCGAAGGCCACGACGCGGAGGCGGGTGGGGGTGCCCTGGGGCCGTGCGGGCACCGCGGACTCCTCCGGCCCCTCGGACTCCTCGGACTCCTCGCCGAAGGACAGCTGTCCGTCCTGTGGGGCGGGAAGCGGAGAGGGAAGCGAAGCGGCCACCCCTTCCAACGCTCCGCGCGCCGCCTTGCGCAGCACCTTCAGCATGCGGGACGAGCCCTTGACCCTGGCCACCGCCGGGCTGTCGTACTCCGTCGCCTCGACGCCGTCCACCAGGGAGCCGACCGCGCGGATCGCGACCTGGCCCTCCTCGCCGAGGGAGGGCAGGACGCCCTCGGTGTAGGCGACCAGGAGCGGGGTCGGGGAGACGATGAGGATGCCGCCCGCGTACCGGCGGCGGTCCTGGTAGAGGAGGTAGGCCGCGCGGTGCAGCGCCACCGCCGTCTTGCCGGTGCCGGGGCCGCCCTCCACGTACGTCACCGAGGCGGCGGGCGCGCGGATCACCATGTCCTGCTCGGCCTGGATGGACGCCACGATGTCCCGCATCGAGTGGCTGCGGGCCTGGCCGAGCGCGGCCATCAGGGCGCCGTCGCCGATCACCGGCAGCGCCTCGCCGTCGAGGTAGGCGGTGAGCTCCGGGCGCATCAGGTCGTCCTCGACGCCGAGGACCTTGCGGCCCTTGGAGCGGATGACGCGGCGGCGCACGACCCGGCCCGGGTCGACCGGGGTCGAGCGGTAGAAGGGCGCCGCGGCCGGCGCGCGCCAGTCGATGACCAGCGGGGAGTAGTCCGCGTCGAGGACGCCGATGCGGCCGATGTGCAGGGTCTCCGCGATGTCCGCGTGCTTGCCGTTCCCGTCCTCGCGGACCGCGCCCTCCGCGGGCTCGACCGCCGTGTACGCGCCGTCGGGACCCTTTTTGCCGTCCTTGCCCCGGAGCAGGTCGATACGGCCGAAGAGGAAGTCCTCGAACTCGTTGTTGAGCCGGTTGAGATGGACGCCCGCGCGGAAGACCTGCGCGTCGCGCTCGGCGAGCGCGCCCGGCGTACCGACCTGGGAGCGCTTGGCCGCGTCGTTCATCAGGAACTCGGCCTCGTGGATCTTCTCCTCGAGGCGTCGGTAGACCTGGTCGAGATGTTCCTGTTCGACGCTGATCTCGCGGTCGCGTGTGCCTGACGGCATTACTGCGTTGACGTCGGCCACCGAGGCCCCTTTCACACCGTGCTGCTGCCCGTACCGAGCAGCCGTCCACCTTAGGCGAAAGGGGCCCCTGCTGTGCACTTGTCGTGCGCTATACGTCGACCTTGACCAGGCGCTCGCCGTCGAACGTCGTCACCTCGAAGTGATCGATGTCGTTGCGGTCCATCGCGGCTCCCCCGTGGACGTACAGCGGACTGCGCGCCCATTTGTTCGGGCTGTCCTTGATGCCGTACCCCCACTTGGGCACCGACCACGTGCTGACCGTCTCCTTGCTGCCGTCCTTGCCGACGGCGATCAGGGAGCACTTGAGCGGGCCCTTGACGTTCTTCAGCTCCAGGACGGTATGCGTGCCCCAGGCCTTGCTCTCCGTGCCGACGGTGGCGCTGACCTTGGTCGCCGGGTCCGTGGCCTTCGACTTCTCCTCCATGTGATGGAAGAAGGCGTCCTCGGCGGGGCTGGAGGGATGCGGGTCGGCCGCCACCTCCTGGGAGCCGCCGTCGTCGGTCACCGCGAGGACCGTGAGCGGGCCGCCGATGATCAGGGCGGCCGCCGCCGCGACCAGGTACAGGCCGCGCCTGCGCTTCCGGTCCCGCTTGGCCGACACCTCGTCCACGAGGCGCTCGGCGAGCCGGGGGCTCGGCCGGACCGCGAGCTGTTCACCGATCTCGGGGACGCCGTCCGGCCCCGGCATGTCGGCGAGCGCGGCCAGCATCGGTTCCATGCCGGAGAACTCGTCCAGCTGGTGCTGGCAGATCTCGCACACCGCGAGGTGTTCCTCGAACCGGGTGGCCTCCGCGTCGTCCAGGATGCCGAGGGCGTAGGCCCCGACGGTCTCGTGGACGGTGTCGTCGTCCTGCCGCGCGCCATGGCGGCCGTAGGAATCGGTCATGCCGTCACCCCCCGCTCCTCGAGCGCCAGCTTCATCGAGCGAAGCGCGTAGAAGACCCGCGAGCGAACCGTACCGCTGGGGATACCGAGGGCCTCTGCCGCCTCATTGACCGTACGCCCTTTGAAGTAGGTCTCCACAAGTACCTCCCGGTGCGCGGGAGTCAGGTCCTCCAGCGCGTCCGAGAGCGTCATCAGCCACAGTGCCTTGTCTATCTCGTCCTCCGCGGGGATGACCTCCAGCGGCGACGGATCGACCTCCTGCGGCCGGGCCTGCCGGCTGCGGTGGCCGTCGATGACGATGCGCCGGGCGACCGTCACCAGCCAGGGGCGTACCGAACCGGTCGCCCGGTTGAGCTGACCGGCGTTCTTCCAGGCACGGATGAGCGTTTCCTGTACGACATCTTCGGCGCGCTGGCGGTCTCCCGCCACCAGGCGGAGCACATAGGCAAGAAGCGGACCCGCGTGCTCGCGGTAGAGCGCGCGCATCAACTCCTCGTCCGGACCCGGTGGTTGGCCGAGGCGATGTCGTGGCGACTGCGGGCGTTCATCGGCCACGGCGGAATCCTTGCGCACGCGCACCTCCGTTGTCCGCGCTTCGGGCGGGTCTCATGTCGGAGGTACGTAGGTGGGGCGAGCGGTGTTCAACGCGCGGGTACGTTCCCGCTCAACGCGCGGGTACGCTCATCCGCCGCCCTCGCAGGTACGTTCCTTCGCTCAGGTCCGGGCGAGCGCGGCCCTGCGGCGGTGCCTCGCCACCCGTTCGCGATTGCCGCACACCTCGCTTGAGCACCAGCGACGGCGCCGCCCGCGGGACGTGTCGAGGTACACGATGGGGCAGTTGTCGCCCTCGCACTGGCGGAGCAGGGCGCGCGCCACGGAGTCGGTGAGCAGGTCGACGGCGTCCCTGGCGACGGCGGCGACGAGCGCCGCGCAGCCCGGGTCGCCGCGCAGGGTCCGCACCAGGGTGCCGTCGGCGGCGCGCACCGCGCACGGGGCCGGGGGCGCCGCGGCGGCGGCCAGCGCGTTGACGCGGTCGAGCGCGGCGACGGTGTCGGCGGGGCGGCCCTCGATCTCGCCGCGCACCAACTGGGCGATGTGGCCGCGCAGTTCACGGAACCCGGTGAGCCAGGGCGGGCCCGCGCCCGGCAGCCGCGCGCCCGCCGGGACCAGGCCGGCGCCGGCGAGCCAGGCGCGCAGCTGCTCCACGGAGTCGAGCCGTTCCACGGGATGGTTCGTCGCCACGAGGTCCAGGCAGATCCGCCCGGAGTCGAATCGCAGCTCGTACGGAGCCGGGGCCGCGCCCAACGCCATGCGCCTGTCACCGCCTTGGGGGTCACCGGTGAGTGAGTGCCGTTGCGTACCCCTACAGTGCCCTTCCGCCGCCGGGTCCGGAACCCCTCCCACCGGGAGAGACGG
Organism: Streptomyces sp. NPDC041068; assembly: GCF_040647455.1. Classification (NCBI taxonomy): domain Bacteria; kingdom Bacillati; phylum Actinomycetota; class Actinomycetes; order Kitasatosporales; family Streptomycetaceae; genus Streptomyces; species Streptomyces sp. NPDC041068. The sequence goes on along the minus strand of NZ_JBEZCG010000018.1, from coordinate 118,041 downwards.
TCGCGTATGGGGGTGCGACGCGGAGCCATGGCCGCGGGGCCGCCACGGCAGTTGACTCATACCCATGACACAGGAGTCGACGCAGCCACGGATGACGGGCAGTCAGGGACGGTGTACGGCGGCCGGGGCCGTCCTGGGGGTGGCCACGCTGGCCATGGGCCTGATCTCCGGGGCCTTCTACGTCTTCGCGTGCGCCGTCATGCCGGGACTCGCCCGCAGTGACGACCGCGTCTACATCGAGGTCGTACAGCACATCAACGACGTGATCCAGAACCCGGTCTTCTTCGCGAGCTTCTTCGGGGCGCTGCTCTTCACCGCGGCCTCCGCGTGGCAGCTGCGCCGCACCCCGCTGCGGTGGTGGGTGCTCGCGGCGCTCCTCGTGTACGCCGCCGCGTTCGTCCTGACCTCGGGCGCGAACGTCCCGCTGAACGACGAGCTCATGAAGTCCGGCGACCCGGCACGGATCGCCGATCCGGCGGCGGTGCGGGGGCGGTTCGAGGACGCGTGGGTGGCGTGGAACGTGACGAGGACGGCGCTCTGCACAGTGGCGTTCGGGCTGCTGACGCGGGCATTGGTGCTGTTCGGGAGAGGGCCGGGGCGGGCGCGGCGGTGAGGCGCCGGTTCGGTCCGCGTACGTCGCCTCAATCCCCGTACTTCACCTCCGCCGACGGGTCGATCGCGAGGCGGTAGCCGCGCTTGACCACCGTCTGGATCAGCTTGGGTGCCCCGAGTGCCGTGCGGAGCCTGGCCATCGCCGTCTCCACCGCGTGCTCGTCGCGGCCCGCGCCCGGCAGCGCGCGCAGCAGTTCGGCGCGGGCCACCACCCAGCCGGGGCGGCGGGCCAGGGCGCGCAGGAGCGCCATGCCCGCGGGCGGCACGGCCCGCAGTTCGTCGTCGACCAGGACGGCGTGACCGCGGATCTCCACACGGCGCCCCGCGATGGGCAACGCCCTTGCGCGGGAGGGCAGTTCCTGGCAGAGCACCTGGACGAGCGGGCCGAGGCGGAACCGCTCCGGCTGCACGGTGTCCACGCCGAGGGACTGCAGCGGCAGCGCGGTGACCGGTCCCACGCAGGCGGGCAGCACGTCGTGGTGCAGGGCGGCGAGGACCTCGGCGGCCATGCCCCGCTCCTCGGCCCTGGCGAGCAGGGACGCGGCGGCGGGCGCGCTGGTGAACGTCAGCGCGTCGACGCCCCGCCCGACCGTCGCGTCGAGCAGCCGGTCCACGGGCGCGAGGTCCTCCGGCGGAAGCCACCGGTAGACGGGCACCACGACGACCTCCGCTCCCCCGGCCCGCAGCGCCTCGACGAAGCCGGGCAGCGGCTCGCCGTGCAGCTGCAGCGCGACGCGCCGCCCGTCGACGCCCTCGCCGAGCAGCCGGTCCAGGACCTCCGCCATGGACTCGGAGGAGGGCGACCACTCCTCGGTGAGCCCGGCGGCACGCACGGCGCCCTTCACCTTCGGGCCGCGGGCGAGCAGTTCGACGCCGCGCAGACAGCGGAGCAGGTCCTCGCCGTGCCCCCAGCCGTCGGCGGCCTCGATCCAGCCGCGGAACCCGATGGCGGTGGTGGCGACCACGACGTCCGGGGCGTGGTCGATCAACTCCTTGGTGGCGGCGAGGAGTTCGCTGTCGTCGGCGAGCGGCACGATGCGCAGCGCGGGCGCGTGCAGCACGGTCGCCCCGCGCCGCTGCAGCAGCGCGCCGAGCTCGTCGGCACGCCGAGCCGCGGTCACGCCGACGGTGAATCCGGCGAGGGGGCCGTGCGCGGCCGTCGGGGCATTCGTGGGAGTGGCGTGCATAGGTCTGTCCCCGTCTCGTCCCGCTCTTCTCGTCCCGCTCTTCTCGTCCCGCTCGTGTGCCGTCCCGCTCCTGGCTCGTGGGCGGCGGACGACCGAGCCTGTCAACGGCGCGTGACAGGCCCGGATCATGCCGATGTCCGCCGTGTTACGTCACACCTCGGCGTAGCTGAGCTGCGGCTTCTCCTGCGGGTCCACCCCGGGAACCGTACGCGGGGCGGCCTGCCCACGAAGGTATACGGCCCAGGTCACGACGGAGCACACGGCGTAGAAGCCGAGGAAGGAGACGAACGCCCCGGTCCCCGAGCCGACCGTCTGGAAGGACTGCCGCAGCGCGAGGTTGATGCCGAGCCCGCCGAGCGCACCGACGGCCCCGATCAGCCCCATCGCGGCTCCGGACAGGCGCCGCCCGTAGGCGGCGGCCTCCTCCCCCGCCAACCCTTTCGCCTCGGCCTTCGCCTGGAAGATGCCGGGGATCATCTTGTACGTGGACCCGTTGCCGAGCCCGGTGAGCACGAACAGGGCGATGAAGGCGCAGACGAACAGCGGCAGCGACTGCCGCACGGAGGCGATCACGACGACACCGGTCGCGGCGCCCATCCCGGCGAAGTTCCACAGCGTGATGCGCGCCCCGCCGAACCGGTCGGCGAGCCGCCCGCCCACGGGCCGGATCAGCGAGCCGAGCAGCGGGCCGATGAAGGTGAGCTGGGCGGCCTCCAGCGGGGTCCGCCCGAACTGCGTCTGCAGGACGAGTCCGAAGGCGAAGCCGTAACCGATGAACGACCCGAACGTCCCCACGTACAGAAGGGACATGATCCAGGTGTGGCCGTCCCGGACGGCCAGCTTCACCGCACCCGTGTCATTGCGCACGGACGAGATGCTGTCCATGTAGCGGGCGGCGCAGACCGCGGAGACGACGATGAGGGGGATGTAGATCCCGAGCACGGCCCGCGGCCCGCCGCCCGCGCCGATGACGGCGAGCCCGACGAGCTGCACCACCGGCACCCCGATGTTGCCGCCTCCCGCGTTGAGCCCGAGGGCCCACCCCTTCTGCTTCAGCGGGAAGAAGGAGTTGATGTTGGTCATGCTGGACGCGAAGTTGCCGCCGCCGACGCCGGTGAGCAGGGCGCACAGCATGAAGGTGGAGTACGAGGTCCCCGGCTCCATGGCGACGAACGCGGCGACGGTGGGCAGCAGGAGGAGGGAGGCGGCGATGACGGTCCAGTTGCGCCCCCCGAACCGGGCGACGGCGAACGTGTAGGGCACCCGCACGACGGCCCCCACGAGCGTCGCCATCGACACCAGGAAGAACTTCCCTGCCGCGTCGATCCCGTACTCGGGCCCCATGAACAGGACCATCACCGACCACAGGCTCCAGACCGAGAACCCGATGTGCTCGGAGAGCACGGAGAACACCAGATTCCGCCGGGCGACCCGCTCCCCTCCCTCCTCCTTCCAGAACCTCTCGTCCTCCGGGTCCCACCGCTCGATCCACATCACATGCCTCCACGGAGTAGTCGCCGTGCAACGGCCGACGCTCCAGAAGGTAGGGAGACCGCATTTCAGCCCTGTGGCCCACGGTGACCGCCGGGGAACGTTGCTCTCACTCGGGGCCGAGCGGGGTGGTGAGGAGGTGCGGGGGCGGATGTGAGGCGGGCGACCTCACCCCAGACGTGTGTCCCCCAGCGACACCAGCAGCGCGCGCAGCGCCTTGTCGACGGCGGCGCGGTCCTGCGGGGTCAGGGCCGACAGCATGCGTTCCTCGTTGGCGATGTGCTCGACGACCACGCGGTCGACCAGGTCGAGGCCGGCCTCCGTGAGGCAGACGCGGATGGCCCGGCGGTCGGTGGGGTCGGGGCGGCGTTCGATCAGACCCTTGCGCTCCAGCTTGTCGAGGCGGTTGGTGATGGCGCCCGAGGTCACCATGGCGGACTTGAGGAGGCCGCCCGCGGTCAGTTCGTGCGGGGCGCCGACCCGGCGCAGTGTGGCGAGGACGTCGAACTCGGGGAACTCCAGGCCGAATTCGGCGAACACCCGCTTCATGCCCTTGCTCAGCAGGTGGTCCGCCCGCTTGATGCGACCGACCAGGGCCATCGCGTCCAGGTGCGTGAGGTCCAGGTCGGGGCGCTCGCGGCGCCACTGACCGCGCAGCTCGTCGATGGCATCGGTGGCACTGGTTGCGTCGATGGCGCCAGTGGTGTCGGTGGCGCCAGTGGTGTCGGCGGCATCCACGGCATGCGTGGCGCCCACCACGCACACGGCGTCCTCCGCACCCGCGCCGGACCTCTCTGCCGTCCCCTGCTCAGCCATTCCTGCACCTCTTCCCTCATGGAGCCAGATATCTCAACGTTCAGATACTTGACGTTCGCAGACCTGGGGTCCATATTTATCTCAACGTTGAGAATAACAGCGTTCAGGGGAACAGCGAGGGGAAGCGTCATGTCCGTCAGCAGGAGCACCACCACACAGCACCCGGCCGCGGCCGAGGCCCCCCGGAGCCGTCCGGCTCCCGCGCCCCGCACCTCCGCCAAGGCCGCCGCGGGCATCGCCGCCCTCGCCGCCATCGGCCCCGCGACCTGGGGCACCACCTACGTCACGACCACCGAACTCCTGCCCCCGGACCGGCCGTTGCTCGCCGCCGCGCTGCGCGCGCTGCCCGCCGGGCTCATCCTGCTCGCCCTCACCCGGCGCCTGCCGAGCGGCGACTGGTGGTGGAAGGCGGCCGTGCTCGGCATCCTCAACTTCGGCGCGTTCTTCCCGCTCCTCTTCTTCGGCGCCTACCACCTGCCCGGCGGCGTCGCCTCCACGATCAGCGCCGTCATGCCGCTGCTCGTCGCGGGCTTCGGCATCGGCGTCCTGAAGGTCCGGCCCACCCGCCGTACGCTGCTCGCGGGCCTCGTCGGAGTCGCCGGCGTCGGGCTGCTGGTCCTGCGCGGCAACGCCGCGGTCGACACCGCGGGAATCGTGGCCATGCTGGTGGCCACGACGCTGATGGCTCTCGCCGTGGTCCTCAGCAAGCGGTGGGGACGGCCGGAAGGTGTCTCCCTGCTCGCCTTCACGGGGTGGCAACTGACCGTCGGCGGCGTCGTGTTGGCCCCCGTCGCGCTCACCGCCGAGGGCCTGCCCGACCACTTCACCGGCGCCAACCTCGCCGGGTACGCCTACCTCGGCATCATCGGCACGGCCCTCGCGTACGCCCTGTGGTTCCGCGGCATCGAGCGCCTGCCCGCCTCCTCGGTCTCCTTCCTCGGCCTGACCAACCCGGTCGTCGCCACGCTCGCCGGCCTGCTGCTCCTGGGGCAGACGATGACCGCGTGGCAGGTCGGCGGCCTGGTCCTGGTGGTGGGAAGCGTCGTGCTCGGCCAGACCCGCGCACCCCGGACGCCCCGCGCCTGAGCCGAGCCCCGCCCTCCCACTGAAGCCGCCGCTCCCTCCCCAACCCACCCCCGAGGAGCAGAACCCATGCGCATCACCGTCTTCGGAGCAGCGGGAAACACGGGCAGCCGCGTCGTCGCCGAGGCCCTCTCCCGCGGCCACGAGGTCACGGCCGTGGTCCGGGGCCCCGCCCGCTTCGCCGAGCTGCACCCGGGCGCCACGCACCGCGCCGGGGACGCCGAGTCACCGGAGGACGTGGCGAAGTCGAGCGTCGGCCAGGACCTGGTCGTGAACGCCACGAGACCGGCCCCCGGCCGCGAGGACGACCACCCCGCCATCATCAGGTCCCTCCTTGCGGGCCTGGCGGGAACCGGCGTCCGCCTCCTGATCGTCGGCGGCGCGGGCAGCCTGACGGTCCCGGGCACGGCGGGCGTCCTCGCGATCGACGACCCGCGGTACGTCCCGGTGGCCTGGCGGCACATAGCGGCGGCGTCCAACGCCCAGTACGAAGCGGTCCGCACGGCGGACACGGACGTGGACTGGACCTACCTGAGCCCCGCGGCCCTCTTCGAACCGGGCGCGCGCACAGGCAAGTTCCGTATGTCGAAGGACGAACTCCTTGTGGACGCGGAAGGCAACTCGTCCATCTCGATGGAGGACTTCGCGGTGGCGCTCCTGGACGAAGCGGAAACCCCCGCCCACCACCGCAGCCGCTTCGCGGTCGGCTACTGACACCCGGCACCGCGCCACACGGCGGAGGGCGCCGCACGGCGCCCCCTCACCCGCGAGGCCACGTACGACGCCCTCCCCGAATAGGCCTACTTCGCCGCGAACTTCCAGATCACCGGGTCGGCGTCGTCCTTCTCCGCCCAGTGGACCTCCAGGGACTTCGCGCCCGCGGGGATCAGGTAGGTCTCGCAGAGGACGTGACTCTCGCCCTTCTTCCAGCCCTCCAGGTCCAGCTTGTCCTCGCAGCCCGGGGCGTCCTCGGCGGCACCGATGAGGAGGCCGCCGCGGGTGCCGTCCGCGTAGATCTCCGTGGTGTCCGGGGCGTCGGGGGTGTCCGTGAGAGGGGCGCCGCCCTTGTGGGTGTACTTCACGTGGGCGGTGGCGGCGACCAGGCCCTTGGCCCGCTTCGGGTCCGAGACCAGCTTCTTGGTCTCGGCCTCCGTGCCCACGTCGATCTTCTGGGCGGCGACTTCGTACGTGACGGTCGCGTCGCCCTCCTTCACCTTGCCCGTGGTGCTCTCGCCGGCGGCCAGCGCGGAGGGCTCCTTCGGCTTGGCCTGGGAGTTGGCGGAGTCACCCTTCGGCTTGTCCTCGGCCTTCTTGTCGTCACCGCCACCGCAGGCGGTCAGCGCGAGGGCGAGCACGGCGACGGGCGCGGCCGCGCGCAGCGCGGTCTTCCTGAAAAGCAAAGCGATCTCCTGGCAGAGGTGGACCCACCGCCCGGCGGGTGTTCGACCCTCGACGCGCGGCAGGAAGAGCCGTCAGCTTAGGAGCCGGTCACAGGGGGCGTCGAGATCGTTACGCCCCACCGACGCAGCGGCGTTGGCGAATGCAACGCCCCAAGAGCGGGGATCGCCACGCCCGCCCCGCAAGTCCGCCTTCCGTCACGGAGATTTCATTCGTTCGCTGTAGCGAATACCCGCCGCCTTGCGGTCAGCGGCAGTTGCGCCCACGCGCCGCTCAACCACCCGATTTACAACCGCATTTCAGCTCATTGCGGGTGCGTACTCGTACGTAACAGTCGCGCAACGCATTGGGCTGGTCACCGGAATCCCGGCGACCAGCCCCCTTCGCTGCTAATGATCCGTTAAGAGCGACCTCGGGCACGGGCGCGACCCGTCGCCTTCGTCCCGTTCGGCCACAGCCTCGGCCGCCGCTTCGCCGCCAGGTCCTCGACCCAGCCCACGGCCACCACCATCAGGCCGATCAACGGCCAGACCAGGACGGTCATCCACAGCATGTACGTCGTGTCCAGGGCCGAGCTCCAGCGCTCGTCCTCCATGAACGGCAGGTCGTACGCCATGTCGATGATCGGCACCGTCGCCATGATCAGGAGGTTGTGCCAGAGGTAGATCGTGACGGCCCTGTTGTTGGAGAGCGTCACCAGCTTGTCCCACTTCGCGAGCCTGCCCGGCAGCTCCTGCCACGACGGGGAGTACGTGAGCAGGATGACCACGAAGCCGAACGACCATGTCGCCTGGGCCAGTGGGATGTCATTCAAGTCCCAGCCGTCCGGGCCGAGGTGGCCCGAGGCCCACCACAGCCCGAAGGCCATGATCAGCGCCGAGACCGACACCGCGAGGTAGCGCGGGACCTGCGCAAGGAGGCCCTCCTGGTGCGCGAAGCCGAGGACCCAGCAGCTGCCGTACACCGCGAAGTCCGAGATGGCGTTGCCCGTCTCGCCGGGGATCGTGACCACGCCCGTGCCGACGACCGCGGTCAGCGCCAGCGGCGCGAACAGCGTCGCCCACGGCACCTTGCGGAACGCCCACAGCAGGAGCGGCGACGCGATGACGAACCACAGATACGCACGGATGTACCAGAGCGGGCCCGCGGCCTGCGCGGGCCAGGTGTCCTCCAGGAGTCCCGCCTTGTCGCCCAGGTGCCAGGGGAAGGGCGGCGCCCCCACCGGGAACACGTAGTTGACCATGCTCAGCAGGCCCCAGGTGTCCCCGTGGTCGGGGTCGTCCGAGACGCTCCAGCCACCGGCGAAGAGCAGGAGGAGCGCCGCCGCGCTGAAGACCCACATGGGAGGCAGGAGCCGGCGTACGCGGCCCTTGATGACGCCCCACGCCGGGCGGTTCAGCGAGCGCGCCATCAGCGAGCCGGCCAGCGCGAACATCACGCCCATGGAGGGGAACACGATCGTCAGCCACGCCCAGCCGAACAGGTGGTAAATGACGACACGGACGAGCGCGAGCGAGCGCAGCAGGTCCAAGTAGCGGTCCCTGCCGGGCTTCTCGGGAGCGGCGGCCTGGGCCACGGGGGCTTCCATCGGCGCCTGCGGCAGCGGCCGCGTCCCACCGGGTACGTAACTGTGGCTCATGCGACGGGCCTCCGATCATGGCCGCCCGTTCGCTGTCGCGGGATGGAACCGGGCGCCTCCACCACTCCCGTGCGCCGGAGCTTCTGCCAGCGAAGGCGGCCTCCGGTGAGAGCGGTGATCCAGGACTGCAGCAGCACGACGTACATCAGCTGCCGGTAGAGGATCTGCTGGAGGGGCAGCGAGATCAGGTGGGTCATGCGTTCACGGTCCAGGCGGAAGGCGTACGCCGCGCAGACCGCCTGCACGGCGAGCACGCCGAGCCAGGCGGCGATGGTCTTCTGGGTGGGGCCGAAGACCAGGCCGTAGAGAAGGAAGACGTCGATGAGGGGCGCGAGCAGCGGGGCGAGCACCATGAACAGCGACACCAGCGGGAGTCCCACACGGCCGAAGCGGCCCGAGGGCCCCTTCTCGACGGCCGCGCGGCGGTGCTTCCAGATCGCCTGCATCGTGCCGTACGACCAGCGGTAGCGCTGGGACCAGAGCTGCTGCACCGACTCCGGGGCCTCGGTCCAGGCACGGGCCTTCTCCGCGTACACGACGCGCCAGCCGTCGCGGTGCAGAGCCATGGTGATGTCGGTGTCCTCGGCGAGCGTGTCGTCGCTCATGCCGCCGACCCGCTCCAGTGCCGAGCGGCGGAAGGCACCGACCGCGCCGGGGATGGTCGGCATGCAGCGCAGCATGTCGTACATCCGGCGGTCGAGGTTGAAGCCCATCACGTACTCGATGTGCTGCCAGGCGCCGATCAGCGAGTCCCTGTTGCCGACCTTCGCGTTGCCCGCGACGGCGCCCACGCGCGGGTCGCCGAACGGCTGCACGAGTTCGCGCACGGTGGACTGCTCGAAGACCGTGTCGCCGTCCATCATCACGATGATGTCGAAACGGGCGTTGGCGATGCCCCTGTTGAGAGCGGCGGGCTTGCCCGCGTTCTGCTGGCGCACCACGCGCACGTTCGGCAGGCGCAGGCCCTCGACGATCCGCGCGGTGCCGTCCGACGACCCGTCGTCGATGACAACGACCTCGATGGGATGGTCGCTCGCCATCAGGGAACGGACCGTCGCCTCGATGCACTTGGCCTCGTTGTACGCCGGTACGAGGACGGAGACCGGCTCGGTGACCGACTGCCCCCAGCCGAAGCCGCGCCTGCGCACCCGGCGGGCGTGCACCGCCGACAGCAGCAGCATCAGGCCGAAGCGGGTGAAGACGAGCACGCCGATGACCGCGAGAGCGATCACGAGGCCGTCGGTGATGTGCTCGGACGCGCCGACCAGGAAGACCCAGGCCTTGCCCTTCCACAGCTCGACGCCGGTGACCTCCCTGTGCGCGCTGGGGGCGTCCAGGGCCTCGGTGAGGTTCCCGAACTCGTAGCCCTGCTTCCGCAGTTCGGGCAGGAAGCGGTCCAGCGCGGCGACGGTCTGGGAGCGGTCGCCGCCGGAGTCGTGCATGAGGACGATGGCACCCTCGCCGCCCTTGGGCGTGGCGCGGCGGATGATCTCCTCGACGCCGGGGCGCTTCCAGTCCTCGCTGTCGGTGTTGTTGACGACGGTGAGGTAGCCGCGGCTGCCGATGTACTTGGTCACCGGGTAGGACTTGTCGTCCATGGCGTCGGCGAAGGAGGAGTACGGCGGCCGGAAGAGCGAGGTCCTGATCCCGGCGGCGCCGGCGAGCGCGAGCTGGTTCTGCGAGAGCTCCCAGTCGATGCGGCTCGTGGACTGGTAGGAGAGGTCGGGGTGGTTGAAGGTGTGCAGGCCGACCTCGTGGCCCTCGTCGACCATGCGCTGGACGAGGTCGGGGTGGCGCGAGGCCATGGTGCCGGTGACGAAGAAGACGCCGTGCGCGTGGTGTTCCTTCAGGACGTCGAGGACCTTGGGGGTCCACTCCGGGTCCGGGCCGTCGTCGAAGGTGAGCACGAGCTTGTGGTCGGGCACGCTCAGCGTGGTCTCACGGCCGCCCCGGGTGTCGATGACCGGGCCGCCCTCCATGATCTTCCGCGGTACGTGGTCGGTGGGCGCGGGCGGCCTGACGCGGTGGTCGGCGAGGATCTCGCTGTGCACGTACCCGCGCAGCATCAGCATCGCGAGCAGCGCGACGAGCAGCAGCGAGGGCAGCAGATAGCGCAGGGGCAGCCGACGGCGCCTGGCGGCCGGCGCCTTGCCCCTGCGCCCCTTGGCGGGGCGGCCCTGTTCACGGCCCTGCGGGGCGTAGCCGTTCTGGGCGTGACCGTTCTGGGCGTAGCCGTTCTGGGCGTGACCGTTCTGGGCGTGACTGTTCCGGGGGCGGTCCGACCGGCCCCTGTTGGTACGGGAGTTCATCGCTGTGCGTCCTCCGAGGACGGCTGGGTGTCCGCGGCGGTGTGCTGGGACTGCTGGGACGCGGACTGCTGGGCGGCCGAGGAGGACTGGCCGGGGGCCGAGGTGTAGCCGACGGGGACCTCGCCGCCACCGCCCTCGCCGCCCGCGCCGCCCGCGTTGCCACCCGGTTCCGGTGACTCCGTCGCCGGGTCGGTGGGCGGGTCGGTCGGGTCCGTGGGGTCGGGGTCCGGGTCCGGGTCGTCCGTCGGGTCCGGGTCGGGGTCGGGACCGCCGCCGTCCTCCGTGGGGTCCGGGTCCGGGTCGGGGGCGGGCCTGCCGCCGTCGTCCGTGGGGTCGGGGTCGGGGGTCGTGCCCGGCTTGCCGTCCTTGTCCGCGCTGTTGGAGGGGTCGGGCCGGCCACTGCCGCCGGGCGAGGGCGTCGCGCCGGTGCTGTCCGAGGCGTCGGGCGACGGCGTCGGACCTGACGCCATGGACGGATCGGCGGGATCCGCCGTGCCGTTGGGCGTGTCCACCTTGCTCGCGGGGCGGTCGTCCTTGGGTCCCGGCATGGGCAGCCAGGGTGCGCTGGAGTTGCCGGAGAGCAGGGTGCCGACGATGACCACCGCATAGACCGCGCAGGCGATGCCGACGATCACGCCGACCCGGCGGTACATCCGGCTGCGGCGGCCCGTCTCGTCGACGAAGACCGGCCCTTCGGCCGCGCCCTCCTGGCCGGCTTCGGCGGGCAGGTCCGCCAACTGCCGCCCCACACCGTCGATCTGAACGGTGACCTCGTTCGGATCATGGGTATGTCCTGGTAGGGCATCTTCTCGCCAAGTTTCCATGCGTACGCACAACCCCCACGTCACTGACTCGGGTGCGCGCACGACTCCGGGCACTTGCCGTCCGGACCGGGCCCCCACCCGATCCGAGCGCTCCCCCTATCACACTGCGCCCAGGACCTGAATGTAGCGCACCGGAGTGACAGGCGTAGTTATCAGTCAGTTCTGACTCATCATGATGAGTGCATCCTTGGCCGGAACCCATCCGTTCGAGGGTTTCCGGAGCCACCCTTCCTCCGCGGCGAGTTCCGCCGCCGCCTCCCGCAAAGCGGTAACTCCCGGGTGAATCAGACCTTTTCGCCACACCAGCGACACAGGCGACAGCGGCACCGGATCCACCAGCGGTCGCAGCTCCGCCCCGGGCATGGCCGGAAAGCCCACCACGACGAGGGCCGGATTCCGCTTCTTGGCCATGAGCCGCCCGAACTCCTCGGCACCCACGGCCAGCGGCGCGGGCGGCGCGACCTCGATGCCGCGCCCCTCGAAGAGCCGGTGCGCGAGGTCGGTCCACTCCAGCGTCCGGGGGTTGCCCGCGCCCGCGTAGACGGTCTCCCCCGCGAGCGCGTCCAGCGGCACCGCGTCGAGCTCGGTCAGCGGATGGCCCGACGGCAGCAGGACCGCCATCGGCTCGTACCGCACGGGCTGTTGGGCGAGCCGCGCCCGCACGGCCGGGTCGAGCCCGGCGTACCGCCCGAAGGAGACGTCGAGCCGCCCGGCGGTCATCTCGGCGGCGGCACCGGTGAGTCCGCTCTCGAAACGGGCCATCAGCTCGCATTCCGGAGCGAGTTCACGGGCCCGTTCCAGTACGCGGCCGAAGAAGAGCCCCGGGCTGTTCAGGTCGACGAGCAGCGGCCGCGCGGCACCCGTGAAGGCGGCGACCAGGTCGTCCTGCGCCTCCAGGGCCCGCCGCGCGTACGGCACGAGCCGCTCGCCGTCGGCGGTGAGCGTGACCTGCCGTGTCGTACGGGAGAAGAGCTCGACGCCCAACTCCCGCTCCAGGCGCCGGACATCACGGCTCAGCGCCTGCTGCGCCACGTACATCCGGGCGGCGGCCCTGGTGAAGTGCAGCTCCTCGGCGACCGCGAGGAAGGCGCGCAGCAGCCGGGGGTCCACATGGCGGGCCGGGGCGGATGCCGGTGCGGGGCGCGTGCCTTGCTCTGCGGTCACCGCAGGAACCTACAACGCGGGTGCGTGAATCGGCACCCAGAAGGTGTTGGACCCCGCCCCACGGCCCCGGTGAGGCTGAGGGCCATGCCCAGCGACAGACCCCGGACCCCACCCCGCACCACGCCTCACCTCACGCCCCGCACCGCACCCCGCACCACGCCTCACCTCACGCCCCGCACCCCACCCCGCAACCCCTACGCCCGCCTCTTCGCGATACCCGGCGCCACCGCCTTCACGGTCGGCAACCTCATCGCCCGCCTCCCCATGGGCATGTTCAGCGTGAGCGCCGTCATCATGATCTCCGGGGCCCGCGGTTCGTACGCCCTGGCCGGCGCCGTCACCGCGACCGGCCTCGCGGCGACCGCCGTCGTGGCGCCCTGGACGGCGCGGCTCGTCGACCGGCACGGCCAGGCGCGCGTCGCCGTCCCCGCCACCGTGTTCGCCGCGCTCGGCTCGCTCTCGCTGCTGCTGTGCGTGCGCTACGGCGCGCCCGACTGGACCCTCTTCGCCTCGTACGCCGCCACGGCCACGACCCCGAACACGGGCGGCATGTCCCGGGCCCGCTGGGCACACCTCCTCAAGGGCGACCAGCAGGCCGTGCACACCGCCAACTCCTTCGAGCAGGCCGCCGACGAGCTCTGCTTCATGCTCGGCCCCGTCCTCGCGGCCTTCCTCTGCGGCGCGCTCTTCCCCCAGGCGGGCACGCTGACCGGCGTGGTCCTGCTGGTGACCGGCGTCCTCGTCTTCGCCGCCCAGCGTGCGACGGAACCCCCGCCCCAGGGACGTACGCACACATCCTCCGAAGCCCGATCGCCCCTCCGCGCGCGGGGGATGCCCGCGCTGCTGATCACGTTCCTGGCCACCGGCGCCGTCTTCGGGTCCCTCGAAGTCGTCACGATCGCGTTCGCCGACGGGCAGGGCCACAAGGCCGCCGCGGGTGTGATCCTCGCCCTCCAGGCGGCGGGCTCCTGCGCGGCGGGTCTGGCCTACGGAGCGGCGAAACCGCGCGGGCCCCTCGTCCGCCGCCACCTCCTGTGCGTCGCCGCGATGGCGGCCCTGATGACGCTGCCGCTGCTCGCGGTGACGGTCACCGGATCGCTGATCGCCCTCTCCGGAGCGCTGCTCGTCGCGGGGATGGCGACGGCGCCGACCATGGTCACCGGCATGACGCTCATCCAGGACCGCACCCCCGAGGGGCGGCTGAACGAAGGCATGACCCTCGCCGTGACCGGCCTCCTCGGGGGCATCGCGTGCGGCGCCGCGGGCGGCGGCTGGGCGGTGGAGCGCCTGGGCCCCGCCGCGGGCTACTGGGTGCCGGTCGCCGCCGCCTGCTGCGCCCTGCTGCTCAGCAGCGCGCAGGCTTGCGCCACGAGCACTCCAGCTCGCCGCCGTCCCGCTCGGCCCCGCGCGTCGAACGGGGCTTGACCAGTACGGCCTCGTCCTTCGTCGAGGAGGCGAGGGTCACCACGATCGCGTCCTCCAGCGCCTTCACCGACGAGGGCATGTAGTTGTTCAGGATGATGCTGAACACCAGCTCGCGCCCGCCCTTGTCCTTGACGTATCCGGACAGCGCGGACGCTCCCGTCAACGTCCCCGTCTTGGCATGGACGTTGAGGGCCGCGGGTGTCCCGCACATCCGCGTGCGCAGCGTGCCCCCCTCGAACTTGTCGGGGGCGCAGGCCACCGGCAGGGAGGCGTACCAGTCGGCGAACCACGGCTCGCTCTTCACCGAGCGCAGCAGCTTGATGTACTGGTCGGCCGCGACGTTGTCCTTGCGCGAGAGCCCGGAGCCGTCGACCTGCCGGATTTTGCCCGGGTCGACGCCGACCGTCTTCAGGTACCCGCCGATCGCGGCGATGCCGTCGTCCCAACTCCCGGGCCGACCGGTCGCCTTGTACCCCATGGCCTTGGTCAGGGACTCGGCGTGCATGTTGTTGGACAGCTTCATGAAGGGGGTCATGAGGTCCTTGACCGGCATGGAGTCGTGCGAGGCGAGCTGCCGCGCACCCTTGGGCGTGGCGATTCCGGTCCTGGTCGGCCCGCTCACCTTCACGCCGTGCGCGGCGAGCGCGTCCCGGAAGACGGCGGCCGCGTACCCGGTGGGCTCCCAGACGGTGACCCACTCCTCGGTGGTGTCCCCGCCGACCGGCACGGTGCCGCTGACGGTGATGGTGTTCTTGCCGTGCTGCCGCTCCACGGCGATGGTGTCGTCGCCGCCCTCCGCGACGGTGGTCGCGCGCAGATCGATGTCCACGTAGTCGGTCTTCGGCGTCACGCTCACACGCGGCTTGTCCCCGGCCTTCGCGCCCGGCGCCACCTCGACGATGACCGTGCCGGTGTCGTAGTCGGTGTCGGGCGCGACGCTCAACGCGCTGATCTGCGCCGCGTAGTACGAGGACTCGTCGTCGCCGCTCCAGTAGTCGCCGATGCGCTTGGCGTCGAACCGGGTGTCATCGGCGACGAGCCGCCCGGACACCTTCCTGATCCCCGAGTCGGCGATCTTCGCGGCGAGTTGGTCGTAGTCCTTGGCGAGCGTCGTCGGATCGCCTGTGCCGCGCAGATACAGGTCTCCCCGGAGCACGGGCCCGCTCCGCTTGCCTTCGGAGAGGACGTCCGTGCCGAACCGGTGGTCGGGGCCGAGGAGTTCCATGGCCGCGGCCGAGGTGAGCAGCTTGGTGTTGGACGCGGGCATCAGACGCCCGCTGGAGCGGTGCTGGTAGAGGACGTCGCCGGAAGCGGCGTCCGCGACCACGACACTGGCCACGCCGCCCTCCATCCGGGGGTCGCCGAGGATCGTGTCGATGGCTTCGGGCAGCCCCGACCGGTCGGAGTCCGCCCCGGCCGGCGAACTGACGGAGAGGGTGGCCGCCGCGACACCGAGGACGGCGGGCCAGATCCAGTGACGCATACGGTTCGTGACGCGTGGCGCGGGCCGCGTGGGCCTCGAAGATCTCACGGGTCTGCTCATGACCCAGGAGCATCCCGGACTCCACGCCCCCACAACAGACCCCACTCCGGACACGACGGTCCCAAGGCGAACCCAAGGCGAACCCAAAGCGGCCCCGAGCGCCTCGGACGCCCGCCGTCACAGCAAGAACCCACCCGCATCCGCCCGCCGCTGGGGGGCGGATCACCCATCCGTCCCCCGGTCCTCCCGCAGCCCCGGATCAGGATGCCGCCGCCGTTGAGGCGGCAGCGCGGCCAGCAGCGTCAGGGCGGGAGCAGGGGCCGTGGGAGTTCCGCCGGTGCGGCGGCAGATCAGGGCGTCGGGGTCACCGGCCGGCTGCTGGAGGCTGTAGCCGTCGGGGCACGCGGGCCCGGGGTCGCCCGCCTCCCCCTTGGGGCCCCGCTCACCAGGAGGGCCGGCCGGGCCCGCGGGACCCGCGGCGCCGCCCCCGCCCGCCGGGCCGTCCGCACCCGCGGGGCCCGAGGGACCCTCCGGGCCCTGCGCGCCGTCCCGGCCGTCCCTGCCGTCCACCCCCGGAGGCCCCGTCGGCCCCGGCTCCCCGGACGCCCCCGCCTCACCGGGCTCGCCCGACTCACCCCGCTCCCCTTGCCGCCCGCCCTCTCCACGCGAGCCCTTCTCCCCCGGCTCCCCGTCCGAACCGTCCGAACCGTCCGAGCCATTCGAACCGTTGGAACCATCCGAGCCGTCCACACCGTCCGCCCCACGCGAACCGGGCACCCCCGCGGGCACCCGCACCCGGGCCAAGAGGTCGTCGATGGCGTCGGAGGGGTCCGGCGCGGCGGGGGTGTCGCCGTGGGACCTGACCTGCGCGCGCAGCGTACGTACGTCACGGGCAAGGGTGGACACCGCCTCGCCCCGCCGGTCCGCCTCCGCCGCGAGCCCGTCGGCACGGCGGTCACCGGCGTCGATGCGGGCCCACAGGATGGCGGCGACACCGGAGAGCGCGATCAGCACGCAGACGAGGAACACGCTGCGCCAGCGGCGGGCCAGGAGTCGCTCGAGCTGGGTCACGGCGTGCCTCCGAGCCGTTCGTTGGCGATGAGGAGCCGGGCGATCTCACTCTGGTCCTGGGTGTGCAGGGCGTTCAACTCGGCGAGTTTCGCGTCGCGTTCGGCGACCTGGCGCTCCAGGCGGTCCCGCTCGATCTGGAGCTTCTCCGTGAGGCTGGAGTAGCCGTTGACCGCGTTCTCGCCGCGTTTGCCGAGGTACGCCACCACGGCCCCGGCCAGCACCCCGAAACAGGCGAGAACGGAGCCTAAGAGAGTGACGGTGGCATCCACAGATGCAGTAACGAGTCACATGCCCCAAGGATGTGCCCGCGCCGCCCACCGACCGTGCCAACAGCCTTTCGGCATACGGAAGTTGACGGCGGAGCGCCGTGACGGGACAGGCGTGGAAACGGAACGGGCACGGAAAAAGCCCCCTGGCCTGGGGCCAGAGGGCTTCAACCTCACATGGGAATTGTGGAGATGGCGGGAATCGAACCCGCGTCCAACGGTGCAGAATCAGGGCTTCTCCGTGTGCAGTTCGCTGTGATTTTCTCGGCCCCGGTGATCTCGCGAACAAGTCTCCGACGGGCCCAGTCACTGTTTGATTTCCTCCTAGGCCCCGTGACCGGGTCTAGAAGTTTAGTTCCCTAGCTGATGCCAGGATCCGGGTCGGGAACAGCCCCGGGCTGACACTTCGCAAGTCGCTACTTAGGCAGCGAGGGCGAAGGAATCGCGCTTGGTGTTGGCGATTATTGGTTGCGACACGTGGTTAACGAGATCATTGCCGCTTCCTCGACACGCTTCCCCTGCTTCGACATCCGCTGTCGAAACCGATCATCCCCATGTTGATTTTTCAATCCGGGCCTCTCGACCCTGGGTCTTTCGACCCGGTTGCCCCTGCCGTGAGGGGCATGGCCCATCGTACGTGACCAACGCACGACGATGCCAGCGTATTCCTGGCGGCCCGCTCCCGCCGCTAGCCGATGCCCTGCCTGCGACGTGCCGCCGAGATCGCGCGGTTCGTCTCGCGGGTGTCCTGCTTCTCGCGCAGCGTCTGCCTCTTGTCGTACTCCTTCTTGCCCTTGGCCAGGGCGATCTCGACCTTGACCCGGCTGTCCTTGAAGTACAGGGAGAGGGGCACGATCGTGTGACCCGTCTCCTGGGACTTCGACTCCAGCTTGTCGATCTCGGCCCTGTGCAGCAGGAGCTTGCGCTTCCGCGTGGCCGAGTGGTTGGTCCAGGTGCCCTGCACGTACTCGGGGACGTGGATGTTGTGCAGCCACGCCTCGCCGTGGTCGATGTGCACGAAGCCGTCCACCAGGGAGGCCCTGCCCAGACGCAACGACTTGACCTCGGTGCCCATCAGCACCAGGCCGCACTCGTACGTGTCCAGGATGTGGTAGTCGTGCCGCGCCTTCTTGTTCTGCGCGATCATCTTCCGGGCGGGCGCCTTCTCGGCGGCCTTCGCGGCCTTGCGCTTTACCTTTTCCTTCGCCATAGTGCGGTCATTTTCGCACTACGAGGGGGGTCCGAGGCCAGTCAATACTTGCTCGGCCCGGGTCTCCGCCCCGTCCTCGACCTCCAGGTCCGGGGTGATGCCCCGCCCGTCGACCGCACGCCCCGAAGGGGTGCGGTAGTGGCCGACGGTCAGCTCGGCGACGGAGCCGTCGGGAAGACGGCTCGGCATCTGGACCGAGCCCTTGCCGAAGGTCCTGGAGCCCACCACGACCGCGCGGCCGCGGTCCTGCAGGGCGCCCGTGAGGAGCTCGGCCGCGCTCATCGTGCCGCCGTCGACGAGCACGACCACGGGTCTGGCCGTGTCCCCGCCCCGCTCGGCGTGCAGGGCCTTCTGCTCGCCCCGTACGTCGTACGTGGCCACGAGGCCGCCGTCCACGAAGGCGGACGCGGCGGTGACCGCCTCCGTCACCAGACCGCCCGAGTTCCCCCGCAGGTCGAGCAGGATCCCCGCGCCCTCGGGGGCCTCGCGCACCGCGGAGCGCACGGCCTCCCCGGAGCCCTTGGTGAACGCGGCGACCTTGATCAGGGCCGCGTTGCCGGCCAGGTCGGTGACCGTGACGGAGTCCGTGGAGAGATGCACCCTGTGCAGCGTCCGGCTCCACGCGCGCGTGCCGCGCTCCACGCCGAGGACCACCGGGGTGCCCGCGCGGTCGCCGCGCAGCAGGGCGAGGACCTCCGTGACGGGGCGGCCCGTGACGCGCTCGCCGTCGACGGAGCGCAGCCGGTCGCCCTTGCGGAGCCCGGCCCGGTCCGCGGGCCCGCCCTCGCGGACCTTGGATACCTCGATGCGTCCGTCGGCCGCGCGCCGTGCTCCGAGGCCGACGCCGGTGTACGCGCCGTCGAGGGCCTTCTCGAACTCCTGGTACTCCCCTTGCGAGTACACCGACCCCCAGCGGTCCCCGCTGCGGCTGACGGCGTCCTCGGCGGCCTTCTTGCCGGACTTGCCGTCGGCCATGGCCTCGGCGGCGGCGTCGGCCGCGGCTTCCTCGGCGGAGTCGGCGTCGCTCGTCGGAGGGGCCGAGGCGTCGGAACGTACCGAAGGAGAGGGGGATTTCCGGCCGTCGTCGACGGCTTCGCTCCAGGAGCCCGTGGCCGCGCCGGTGGCGAGGACGCTCGCGAAGACCAATGTCAGGGTCGCCCCGCGGCGGATGCGGCGGGGCCGGGAGAACCGGTCGGCGAACCGGTCGAGGCCTGACATGACGGTGAGTCTAGGACAACCGAGGGCGCCGTACGGCGGGTTGAACCGTACGACGCCCTGACACGCTGGGGGCTCTTGTCACACCTTCAGGTACTTGCGCAACGCGAAGAACGCCGCAAGCGCGGGCATCAGAAGGCCGATCGTGAGCACCAGGGGCAGCGTCGCGAGCACCTCGTCCCAGCCGATGAACTGGATCAGGTTCAGCTTCTCGGAGAGCGCGAGGCCGTGGTCGATGATGAAGTACCGCCCCACGAGCAGCATTCCGCAGGCGACGGCGCCGCCGATGAGGCCGGCGACGGCGGCCTCCATGATGAACGGCATCTGGATGTAGAAGCTGGACGCGCCGACGAGCCGCATGATGCCGGTCTCGCGGCGGCGGCTGAACGCCGAGACGCGCACGGTGTTGACGATCAGCATCAGCGCCACGGTCAGCATCAGCGCCATCACCGCGCGGGCCGCCCAGTTCATGCCGTTGAGCAGCTCGAAGAGGTTGTCGAGGATGCCCTTCTGGTCCTGCACGGACTGCACGCCGTCACGCCCGGAGAAGGCGGTCGCGACCACCTGGTACTTCTCCGGGTCCTTCAGCTTGATGCGGTACGACTCCTGCATCTGGTCCGGCGTGAGGGAGCTGGACAGCGGGGAGTCGCCGAACTGCTCCTTGTAGTGCTTGTACGCCTCGTCGGCCGACTCGTGCTGGACCGTGTCCACGACGGGCATCTTCTTCAGATCGCCGAGGATCAGGTCCTTCTGCTCGTTCGTGACGGCGCCCTTGGCGCACTTGGGGTCCTGCTCGGCGTCGGCCTTGTTGCACAGGAAGATCGAGACGTTGACCTTGTCGTACCAGTAGCCCTTCATGTTGTTCACCTGGTCGCTCATGAGCAGCGAACCGCCGAACAGGGCGAGCGAGAGGGCCACGGAGACGATGACCGCGAAGGTCATCGTGAGATTGCGACGGAGACCGACGCCGATCTCCGACAGGACGAACTGGGCGCGCATGGCGGCCTTTCAGTGGATCAGGTGGAACAGACAGCGGTGGGGGTACGGGTCGTCAGTGCTGGTAGCCGTACACGCCGCGCGACTGGTCGCGGACGAGACGGCCCTTCTCCAGCTCGATGACCCGCTTGCGCATCTGGTCCACGATCTGCTGGTCGTGGGTGGCCATCACCACGGTGGTGCCGGTCCGGTTGATCCGGTCGAGCAGCTTCATGATGCCGACGGAGGTCTGCGGGTCGAGGTTGCCGGTCGGCTCGTCGGCGATGAGGAGCTTGGGGCGGTTGACGAACGCGCGCGCGATGGCGACGCGTTGCTGCTCACCGCCGGAGAGCTCGCCGGGCATCCGGTCCTCCTTGCCGCCCAGGCCCACGAGATCGAGGACCTGCGGCACGGACTTGCGGATCTCGCCGCGGGACTTGCCGATGACCTCCTGCGCGAACGCGACGTTCTCGCCGACGGTCTTGTTGGGCAGGAGCCTGAAGTCCTGGAAGACGGTGCCCAGCTGGCGGCGCATGTGCGGCACCTTCCAGTTGGACAGGCGCGCGAGGTCCTTGCCCAGGACGTGCACCTGGCCGTGGCTGGTGCGCTCCTCGCGCAGGATGAGCCGCAGGAAAGTGGACTTTCCGGAGCCGGAGGAACCCACAAGGAAGACGAACTCGCCCTTCTCGATCTCGAGGGAGACGTCCCTGAGCGCGGGGCGGGTCTGCTTGGGGTAGGCCTTGGAGACGTTGTCGAATCGGATCACGGATGCACCACGGGTTGCCGGGGGTAGGTGAGCGTGACCATACGCGAAGGCGGTACACCGGCGCAGTCGGCGTCCTGAGTTGCACGGATTGTCACGGGTGACAGGGGGAACGGAACGGTCGGAAACCGTCGGGAAACGGCGGGCCGCGCCGAAATCCGCGGAAGCTGGCACAGTGGTAGGGGGAACGATTGGGTTCCCCGTAGCGTTGGGCAGGCTGAGACTGTGCGGGAGGAGAAGCGCATGACCCTGGACCGGTTGGTATGCGCGAACTGCGCAGCGCCCGTGAATGAAGGCCGCTGCCCCGTGTGCCGGGCCAATCGCGAGCGCCTGCAGCAGGAGGGGCCCTTCGCGGGGCTCAATCCCGCGGCGTTGATAGCGATGCTCGTGGTGCTGATCGCGGCGGTGGCGCTGCTGGCACACCAGACCGCGTAGAAGCGGCACACAGAGAGTCACGGCGCCGGCACGAGGGCGCCGTCGACCCGAGCGGCACAGGCGACACGGAAGGGCCCGGAGCTTCGCGAAGCTCCGGGCCCTTCTTCACGCGTACGTGGCATACGTCGCGTACGTCGTCGCCTGGATCAGGCAGCGGCGCCGCGGTTGCCGACGAGGCGCGGCAGGATGCGGAAGCCGATGCCGCCGGCGATCATCGTCGCGGCACCGATGACCAGGAAGGTGGTCTCGGCGGCGCCGGTCTCGGCGAGCTCGCCGCCCTTGTCGGTCTTGTCGCCGGCCCGCTCGACGGGCTTGGAGCCGGTGTCGGTCAGGCTGTCCTTGCCCTTGCCCTGCTCGACGGGGGTGTTGCCGCCGCCGTCGGGGTCGGTGTCGTTGCCGCCGTTGCCGCCGCCGTTGCCGTTGCCCGGGTCGGTCGGGCCGGTCGTGGGCTCGCTCGGGTCCGTCGGGTCCGTGGTCGGGTCCGTCGGGTCCGTGGGCTCCTCGGTGGGCTCCGTGGGCTCCTCGGTGGGCTCGGTCGGCTCCTCCGTGGGCTCGGTGGGCTCCTCGGTCGGCTCCGTCGGCTCCTCGGTGGGCTCCGTCGGGATCTCCGTGGGCTCCTCGGTGGGCTCGTCCTCGTCCTCGCCCAGGCCGACGTCCACACCGACACCGGACTCGTCGGCGTGCGCGTCGGCGCTCACGCCACCGAGGTCGACGCCGACGTCGAGCGCCGAGGCGGCACCCGCGGCGGTCAGCGAGGCACCGGCGGCGATCACCGCACCGGCGGCTATGCGCGCGATACGGATCCGCGTCTTCTTGGTCATCTGGCTGCTACCCCCAGTAGCTGAATCGTCAGTGAGGCAGCGTCCGGGGCGGCGACCACTGGGGACGATCGATCGGCCCCCACAGATCCCACGCGCCCCAGAAATACGCATGCCGCGCGCCAGCCTTTCCACTTTTCACAGCAGCGTCAAGGTCGTTGCGGGCGCGATGTCCGATATAGGGGCAGTTGACCGTCGTACGGAGATGTGACTGTGACGTAAAAGGCAACTGCCGCCTCTGGGGCGGCAGTTGCCTTGTCGATAAAGCCGCTCCGGGCGGTTTCTACTTCTCCTGCTGCTTGCGCCAGCGAATTCCGGCTTCCAGGAATCCGTCGATCTCGCCGTTGAAGACGGACTCCGGATTGCCGACCTCGAACTCCGTCCGCAGGTCCTTCACCATTTGGTACGGGTGCAGGACGTACGAACGCATCTGGTTGCCCCAGGAGTTTCCGCCGTCGCCCTTGAGGGCGTTCATCTTCTCCTGCTCCTCCTGGCGGCGGCGCTCGAGGAGCTTGGCCTGGAGGACGTTCATCGCGGTCGCCTTGTTCTGGATCTGCGAGCGCTCGTTCTGACAGGAGACGACGATGCCGGTCGGGAGGTGGGTCAGGCGGACCGCGGAGTCGGTCGTGTTGACGCCCTGGCCGCCGGGGCCCGAGGAGCGGTACACATCGACGCGCAGCTCGCTCTCGTCGATCTCGATGTGGTCGGTCTGCTCGACGACCGGGAGGATCTCGACACCCGCGAAGGAGGTCTGGCGGCGGCCCTGGTTGTCGAAGGGCGAGATGCGCACGAGGCGGTGGGTGCCCTGCTCGACCGAGAGCGTTCCGTAGGCGTACGGGGCCTGGACGGCGAAGGTGGTCGACTTGATGCCGGCCTCTTCCGCGTACGAGGTCTCGTAGAGCTCCGTCTTGTAGCCGTGGCGCTCGGCCCAGCGCAGGTACATGCGCTGGAGCTTCTCGGCGAAGTCGGAGGCGTCGACGCCACCGGCCTCCGCGCGGATGGTGACGACGGCCTCACGGGAGTCGTACTCACCGGAAAGGAGGGTGCGGACTTCCATCTCGTCCAGCGCCTTCTTGACGGACTCGAGCTCGGACTCGGCCTCGGCGCGGGTGTCCGGGTCGTCCTCCTCCTCGGCCATCTCGAAGAGAACGCCGAGGTCGTCGATGCGACCGCGGAGCGCCTCGGCCTTGCGCACCTCCGCCTGGAGGTGGCTCAGCTTGCTGGTGATCTTCTGTGCCGCTTCCGGGTCGTCCCACAGGGACGGCGCGGCCGCCTGCTCCTCGAGCACGGCGATATCGGCCCTCATCTTGTCGAGGTCCAGGACGGCCTCGATCGACTCCATGGTCGAGGAGAGGGACTTGAGCTCTTCGGATACATCGACGACTGCCACGACTCCAGCCTAACGGCTACGGCAAGCGGTCTTTTCCGGACGGGGTTCCCTGCGGGGCCCTGTGGGGCTCTGTGGGGCCCTGTGGGGCCCTGTGGAGCTTGGGCGGGGGTTGTGTGCGGGCGTGGGGCTCTTCTGTGTGTGCGGGTAGTGGGGCTCTTTCTGTTCCGCCGCTGCGCGGCGGGTGGGCGGGAGACACCCGCCGCGCAGCGGCGGGGCAGGGGCGGCCCGCCGCTCAGGCGGGCGAAAGGCGACGTGCGCACCCCGGGCCCCGCAGGCACAGGCCCCGCAGGCCCCGCAGGGCGCAGGCCCCGGTGTCCCTCAGCGCTACGGAGTCTCCGGGGCCGAGTTGCCGCTGTCCGGCGGCGTCCCGTCCGCGTCGTCGCCGCTCGTGGCCGCCCAGGTGCCCACGCCCGCCGCGGCGGCCAGGACCACTCCCGCGACGCCCAGCGTGATCCTGCGGCGGCGGGCCGAGGCCCGGTGCTTGGCGGAGCCGGGGCGGGCCGCGCCGGACGCGCGCGGGGCACGGGCCGTGCCGCGGGCGCCGCCGGCCAGCTCGTCGGGGCCGGGGACGCGCATGGAGGTGTGGGTGTCGCGGTTGGAGTCGGCGGAGGCCGATCCCGGGACGAGGGGGACCGCTCCGCGGCGGGGCGGGGCCTCGCTCGGCTCGGGGGCGGACTCCTCGTACGCCTCCTCGGCCGGTGCGGGGTCCGTGTCCGGTTCGTCGACGTCCAGCGGCGGCATCCCCGCGACCAGCGGCAGCAGCTCCCGCAGGCGCGCGCCGAGCTCGGAGGCGCGCAGCCGGGACGCGGGGGCCTTGGCCAGGCACTGGACGAGGAGCTGCCAGAGCTCCTCGGGGATGCCGGGGAGCGGGACCACCGTCTCCGTGACGTGGCGGCGCAGGACCGCGCCGGGGTGGCCGCCGCCGAACGGTGTGAAGCCCGCCAGGAGTTCGTACAGGACCGTGGCGAGGGCGTAGATGTCGACGGCCGCGCGCGGGGGCAGGCCCTCGATGATCTCGGGGGCGAGATAGTCCGGGGTGCCGATGATCTTCGTCGCGCGGGTGCGGCGCGGGGAGTCGATCAGCTTGGCGACGCCGAAGTCGGTCAGGAGGGCGGGGTGCGCGCCGCCGGGGCCGAGCGGGCCCTGCATGTCCAGGAGGACGTTCTCGGGCTTGACGTCGCGGTGCACGATGCCCGCGGCGTGCGCGGCGGCCAGGCCGTCGGCGACGTCCGCGACGATGGCGACGGCGGCCTCGGGGGCCAGGCGGCGCTCGCGCTCCAGGCGGGTCCGCAGGTCGGTGCCGCGGACGAGGTCCATGACCAGGGCCAGGTCGTTGCCGTCGACCACGAGGTCGTGGACGCCCACCACGCGCGCGTGGTCGAGGCTGAGCAGCGCCGTGCGCTCCTGGACGAAGCGGCCGACGAGTTCCTGGTCGGAGGCCAGGTCCTCGCGCAACAGCTTGATGGCGACCGGACCCTCGGGCCCCTCGCCGAGCCACACCGTGCCGGCGCTGCCACGGCCCAGGATCTGGTGGGCGGTGTACCGGCTGCCGATCTTGCGCGTCAAGACTGCTCCTACGGATGCGTGTTGGCGACAAAACTACGCGGCATCGCCGCCAACCTTCACTCCGGGAGCAGAAATCACTCTGCAGATGTCGACAAATCCCCGAAGTCGCACCCGGGTTCGTCCGGGGTGGCTCCGGGGATTCGTCCGGGGATCGCCGTGCTGGGGGCGGGAACGGCGGCTAGTTTCCGCCGATCCTGCCCATCCAGCCGCTGACCGTGTCGTACCAGTCCTTCAGCTGCTCCCAGTAGCCCTTGGTCGTGCCGATCCAGTCCTGCAGCGGGCTGAACTCCCAGATCAGCCAGCTCGCCACGAACAGGATGACGATCGTGAACAGGCAGCCCTTCAGGCAGCCGAGACCGGGGATCTTCATCGGGTTGGCACTGCGCCGACGCGGCTCACGCGGCTCGCGCGCGGGGCGCGGGGCGGGCTGCTGGGGCGGCGGTGCCTGCGGGGGCGCCGCATACTGCTGCGGCTGGTGCTGGGGCTGGTGCTGCTGCGGCGCGGGCGCGTACTGCTGCTGGCGCCGCTGGCCGCGCGGCTGCTGCGGCGCGTACTGCTGGGGGCGCTGCTGCGGCTGCTGCTGGGGCCGGGCCACCTGCCGCTGGGGGCGGCGGCGCAGCGGGTCGTCGTCCGGGTCCAAGTACGCCTGGTACTGGGTCTGTTCGTTGCGGTCGCGGGCCGCGGCCATCTGGTTCTGCCAGGGGTGCGGCTCGTTCGGGTCCGACCCCGGCGCGTTCGGCGGGACCGGCGGCATGACCGCGGTCGGGTCGGCCGCGCCGCGGTTGTTCGGCAGCACGGAGGTCGGGTCGGCGTCGCCGGACCCCGGGCCGTGGCCGCCGGTGTTCTGCATGACGCTGGTCGCGGCGTTCGGGTCGTACGAGCCCGCGTTGCTCGGCAGGACCTGCGTGGGGTCGGCCGCGCCCGGGGTCTCCGGGACATGGGCGGGGGCCGGGTCCGGCATGAGCAGGGCACCGACGCCCTCCGCCGCGGCGATCTGCGCCGGGGTGGAGTGCACGCCGACGCCCTCGGCGACGGCTCGCAGGCCGCGGGCGAGGTTCTCGGCGCTGGGGCGGCGGTCCGGGTTCTTGTCGAGGCAGCGCTCGATGACCGTCCACAGCGGGTCGGGGACGGTCGAGGGGCGGCGCGGCTCGGCGCTCAGGTGCTGGTGGAGCACCTCCAGGGCGGAGCCGCCGCCGAACGGCGGGCGTCCGGTGACGAGCTCGTACAGCAGGATGCCGGCGCCGTAGATGTCCACGGCGCTGGTCTGCGGGCGGCCCTCGGCGGACTCCGGGGCGACGTACGCGGGCGTGCCGACGAATTCGTGGGTGCGGGTCAGGCCCGGGGAGTCCGCGAGGCGCGCGATGCCGAAGTCGGTGAGCATCGGGTGCATCCCGGCGTCGTCCTGCTTCAGGAGCACGTTCGCCGGCTTGAGGTCGCGGTGCACGACGCCGTCCGCGTGGCTCGCGGCCAGCGCGTCGGCGATCTGGGCGGTCAGCAGGGCCGCCGCGACCGGCGTGAACGGGCCGTTCTCGCGGAGGTAGCGGTGCAGGTCGGGACCGTCGACCAGGTCCATGACCAGGGCGAGGAGATCTCCCTCGACGACCAGGTCACGGGTTCTGACGATGTTCTCGTGCGTGAGCCTGAGCAGGACGGACCGCTCCCTGAGGAAGCGCATCACGACGTCCGCGTCGTTGGCGAGCTCTTCCTTGAGGACCTTGATCGCGACGGTCTCGCCGGGCTGGCCGGGAACGGCCGCCTCGGCCCCTGCGGTCTCCCGCTGGCGGGCTCGCCAGACGGTGCCCGTGGCGCCGCGCCCGAGCGGCTCCTCGAGCAGGTACTTGCTGCCTACCGGCCGCACGTCATGCGCTCCCTGCTGGTCTGGCTGGTCCCGTCCGGACGCTGGTCCTGTCCGGGGGGTCTGTCCGAAGGTGTTCCGACCCACTGTAGTGCCGCCGAACGGGGCACCGGCGGGTCTGATTCCGCCCGGCCCTTTTCTTTCCGGGACGTACCGGATCGCTGTTCGGTGGAAAGACGCTCGCCCATGGCCATTGGTTGCCGAGTGGTCCCGAATTGACCATCTCCTATGGCCGTTCGTAGATATCCGCAACGGTCCAACCAGGCACTTTTCCGAGCAGAGCCGACCAATCAAGATCACTTACGGGTGGCCGCCGGGCGTGTTGTCGGTGGCAGGTGCGAGGATGCCTCCTGTACTGGCCGACGTGCCCGTGTGCGGTGGGGGGAATCACAGCGCGTGTCCCCGTGCCGGGCGCCCAGCGCAGAAGGGACCGCTGACGGCGATGCAGATCCGGCTGACCGTCCTCGGGCCGCGCAGCGGCCAGACCGAGCAGCAAGGCCGCCCCACGGCGGCGACCGGGGCCCAGGGCGCCTGTGACGTCCTGGTCACCGCCCCGGCCGGTACGGCGCTCGCAGCGGTGGCCTCCGGCCTCGCCACGGCCGTCGCGGGCAGCGAGGGCCCCCTCGTGCTGTACGCGGGCCCGGAGCGCCTGGACGCCCAGCGCTGCACCCTCGGCGAGCCCCCCTTGACGGACGGCGCGGTGCTCTCGCTCGGCGCGCCCGCCGAGCCCGGACCCGAACTGGCCGGTGCGGCCGCTCAGTTGCACGTGGTGGCGGGCCCTGACGCGGGCGGCGTCCACCTGCTGCACGGCGGCCAGATCCGTGTGGGCCGCTCCGCCGACGCGGACGTCCCGCTGGACGACCCGGACGTCTCCCGGCTGCACTGCGCGGTCACGCTCACGCCGGACGGCCGGGTCACGGTCACCGACCTCGGCTCGACGAACGGCACGGCGGTGGACGGCCGCGAGGTCACCGACCGCCCGGTGCGGCTCTCCCCCGGCTCCCTGCTGCGCATCGGGGAGTCCGCGCTGCGCCTGACGGACGGCGGCCACGGCCCGGCGTCCGGCGCGGGCGACGCGCTCACGACGGCTCCGGACGGCGAGGGCCACGTGCGCGTGCGGCCCGTTTCCGCCGGCGACTACGCCCCCGGGGTGCGAGCGCCCGATGGACCCACCCACCATGCGTACGGCACCGCGAGCTGGGGCGCCGCGGGAGGTCACCCTCAGGAGGGAACGTACGCAGGTCCTGAACAGGGCGGGGCACCCGGGCCGGACGGCCTGAGCGGGGCGCATGGAGCGCCCGGCCGGGCCGGGACCTCCGCGCGGCCGGTGGCCGGTGACGTGCCCGTCGTGCCGCAGCAGGGCCTCGCTCCCGACGCGGAGCGGAGCCGGACCGGGACCCCCGCGCGCGGGACGACCGTGCCGCGCGGCCTGCGCAAGCGCGGCGGCCTCTCGGCCTGGGCCCGCCGGCTGACCGGGGGCAGGGACGGCGCGGCGGACCACACTCCGTACGAGGACGACGAGGCGTACGGAGGTCACGGCGGGCCCGGCGGCCACGACGAGGCGTACGGACTCGGGGGACACGGCGGCGACCGCCCCGCGGCCCCCACCCCCGAGGACCTCGCCGTCGCCGCGGCCGCGCGCACGCCCGAGTCGTGGCCGGATCCCGCCTCCCTGCTGCTCACGGCGCTCGGTCCCGGGCCCCGCCTCTGGGAGCGCGGCCCCGGCCACCCGGAGGCGCTCGCGGTGCGGCTCGGCACGGTCGACCGCGTCATGCCCGCGGCGGACGGAGCGGAGGGGCTGCTGCCCGCCGTGCCCGTCACGGTCGGCCTGCGGGAGGCGGGCGCGCTCGGCCTCGCGGGACCCAGGGACCGGCTGACCGGCCTCGCCAGGTCCGTCGTCGCGCAGCTCGCCGCGCTGCACTCCCCCGACTCCCTGGAGATCGTGCTGATCAGCACGGACCGGGCGCGCTCCACGGCGGAGCGCACCGCGCAGTGGGCCTGGCTCGGCTGGCTCCCCCATCTGCGCCCCACCCACGGCCAGGACTGCAGGCTCCTCCTCGCCTACGACCGCGACCAGGCGGCGGCGCGCACGGACGAGCTGATCCGGCGGCTGGACGACCGCATCGCCGACGGCGCGGGCAGCGGTGCCACCGGGGCCCACACCGTCGTGGTCGTCGACGGGGACCCCGGTTCCGCGGGGCTGCGCGAGGCCACCGTCCGGCTCGCCGGTGAGGGCGCGCGGGCCGGTATCCATGTCGTGTGCCTCGCCGAGACCGCGGCCGCCTCGCCCGCGTCCCCGGTCCCGGAGACGTACGAGGCGGCGTGTGCGGCATCGCCCGCCTTCCGCGCGTGCGGTGCCGTCGCCCTGCTCAGCGGCGACGTGGCGACCGCGCTGCGGCTGATGCGGACCGCGGGCGGACGCCCCGCGGGGCACGGCACCGTCGCCACCGTGGACGCGGTGTCCCCCGCCTGGGCCGAGCGGTTCGCGCGGGCTCTCGCGCCGCTGCGGACGGACGGCACGGCAGGCGAGGGGCACGCGCGCGTGTCCGCTCCGCTGCCCCAATCCGCCCGTCTGCTCGACGAGTTGGGGCTCGCCAGGGCCACGCCCGCCTCGCTGATGGCACGCTGGGCGGCCGCCGCCGACGATCCGGACGCGCTCGGGGGGCGTGCTCTGGCAGTGCTCGGCGCGGGACCGCGCGGGCCCGTCGTCGCCGACCTCGTGGCCGACGGGCCGCATCTGCTCGCCGAAGGGCCCGCGGGCAGCGGGCGCACGGAACTCCTGAGGTCCGTCGCCGCGTCTCTGGCCGCCGCCGAGCGGCCCGACCGGCTCGGCATCGTCCTCGTGGACGGGCGGGACAGCGTCGGCACGGGCGGGGCCGCGGGGCGCCAGGGCGCGGGGCTCGGTGTCTGTACGGACCTGCCGCACGTCACCACGCACCTCGTGGCCAACGACCCCGTGCGGATGCGTGAGTTCGCGCAGTCACTGGCCGCGGAGCTGAAGCGGCGGGCCGAGCTGCTCGGCAGGCTCGGGTTCACGGAGTGGCACACCCAGCGGGAGGTGTCGGGGCGGATGGTGGCGCAGCGGTCGCAGCCGTCCGCGGCGGCCGCCTCCGGGGGCACCGGCGCCTCGGGGGGCGTGTCCCTGCCGGCCCAGGTGTCCGACGGGGATCTCGATGCGCCGCCCAGCTCCACGATGCGGCTGCGGCCCGCCTCGGCGCGGCAGCAGGTGGATCCGGGACCGCCGCTGCCCCGGCTCGTGGTGCTCGTCGACGACTTCGACGCGCTCCTCGCGCCCGCGCTCGGGTCTCCCGGGCGGCCCGCGGCCGGTTCCGTCGTGCGGGCGCTGGAGGCCGTCGCGCGGGACGGGGAGCGGCTCGGGGTGCATCTCGTGGCGGCGACGGCGCGCAGCGAGCGGGTCCTCGAGACCGAGTTCGGGCAGCGGGCGTCGCTGCGGGTGGCGCTGGACGCGGTGGTGGCGGGGCCCGAGGAGCCCGCGCCGGGGCGGGGTGAGCTGAGCTCGCCCGACGGGCGGGCCACTGCCTTCCAGGCGGGGCGGGTGACGGGGCGGATTCCTCGTACGGCTACGTTGCGGCCGACGGTGGTGCCGTTGGAGTGGGAGCGGATGGGGGATCCGCCGGCTCGGCGGCCGGTGCGGGAGCTCGGTAACGGGCCTACGGATTTGGCCCTGCTGGCCAGCGCGTTGGAGAGGGCGGCTCGGTCTGTCTCTGCGGATCAGGTGCCGTCGCTTTTGTAGGCGGGGCACAACTCCCCTTGGTGGGCGCCTTGTCGATCGGTTGCCCCGCATTTCGGGTTGTGCCCACCCTTCCCCAAGCTCTCGGCTCCGCTCGAGCAGGGGAGACCCCACTCGCCGTGCGGAACGCCTGCCCACAACGGTAGTAACTGGTTCATCACCTGCCATGACGCCACGTCACAACGCCATCACGATCAATGAGTTGACAGCGCAGGCCATCTTGCCGCCCCTCCCCGCGCGGGCGTAGACCAGACCGCACGGGACTCGCCAGGGAAGAGAACGGGGCAGTGATGCGCAGCACTCTTCGTACACGTAGGGCACCGCTACATCGGCGTACCACCGCCAAAATCGCCGCAGCCGTCGTCGCGGGGACGCTCGCGCTCACCGTCACCGCGTGCGGCGGGGACGACAACGACGACGGGGACAACGGAGGAAAGGACGGGGGCGAGGACACCGGTTCCTCGCTCCAACTGCCCGAGCTGGACGGGGAGAACGTGTCCGTGGCCGCCGTGTGGGGCGGCGCGGAGCGCAAGGTGTTCCTGAAGGTTCTCGACGAGTTCGAGAAGCGGACGGGCGCCAGCGTCTCCTTCGTGCCCGCGCAGGACCCCATCATCAGCTTCCTGGAGTCGAAGGTCGCCGGCGGTCAGCCGCCGGACGTCGCGATGCTTCCGCAGGTCGGCGCGATCGAGCAGGCCGTGGCGAACAAGTGGGCCAAGCCGGTCGGGGCCGAGGCGCAGAAGCAGCTCGACAAGAACTACGGCCAGGGGTGGCAGGACCTGGGAGCCGTCGACGGCAAGCAGTACGGCGTGTACTTCAAGGCCGCCAACAAGTCGCTGGTCTGGTACAACACCGCGGTCTTCGAGAACGCGGGCGTCAAGGAGCCCAAGACCTGGGACGAGTTCATGAAGACCGCCCGGACCGTGTACGACTCCGGTGTGCCGCCGGTATCGGTCGCGGGCGCCGACGCGTGGACGCTGACCGACTGGTTCGAGAACATCTATCTCTCGCAGGCGGGCCCTGAGAAGTACGACCAGCTCGCCCAGCACAAGATCAAGTGGACGGATCCGACCGTCAAGAAGGCGTTGACCACGCTCGGCGAGGTCTTCGGGACGAAGGGCTTCGTGGCGGGCGGCTCGAAGAGCGCGCTGCAGACCGAGTTCCCCGCCTCCGTGAAGCAGACCTTCACCGGCGGCGACCAGCCCAAGGCGGGCATGGTCTTCGAGGGCGACATGGTGTCCCTCTCCATCTCCGAGACCAAGGCCGAGGTGGGCACGGACGCCAAGGTGTTCCCGTTCCCGGCGGTCGGGGACGAGTCCCCCGCCGTGGTCGGC
Source organism: Streptomyces sp. NPDC041068 (assembly GCF_040647455.1). Lineage (NCBI taxonomy): Bacteria > Bacillati > Actinomycetota > Actinomycetes > Kitasatosporales > Streptomycetaceae > Streptomyces > Streptomyces sp. NPDC041068. The sequence goes on along the minus strand of NZ_JBEZCG010000018.1, from coordinate 85,964 downwards.
GGTGACGCGGCCGTCGCGCTGAAGGACAGCAAGGGCGCGCAGGCGCTGCTGACCTTCCTGGCCTCGCCGGACTCCGCGAAGATCTGGGCCGAGGCGGGCGGGTTCATCTCGCCGAACCGGGGCCTGCCCCCGTCCGCGTACCCGAACGACGTGCAGCGGGGCATCGCCAAGAACCTGATCGCGGCGGGCGACGACATCCGCTTCGACATGTCGGACACGGCCCCGCAGTCCTTCGGCGGCACGCCGGGCAAGGGCGAGTGGAAGGCGCTGCAGGACTTCCTGAAGAACCCGAAGGACGTCGAGGGCACGCAGAAGGCACTGGAGACGGCCGCGGCCAAGGCCTACAAGGACTGACGCGATGGCGTCCGTGAACGCCGGGGGCACGCCGAAGGCCGTGCCCCCGGTCCCGACCCCGCGCAAGAGCGTGACCGGCACCCGCAAGACCATGGCGGTGCTCTTCCTGCTGCCCGCCCTGGTGCTGCTCGGCGCGCTCGTCCTCTACCCGATCGGGTACTCGTTCTTCCGCAGCTTCTTCGACGACTCGGGCGGCTTCACCGCGTTCGACAACTACAAGACGCTGTTCACCGACGACAGCATCCGTACCGCCATCAAGAACAACGCGATCTGGGTGGTCGTGGCCCCCACGGTCGCGACCGCCCTCGGCCTGATCTTCGCCGTTCTCACCGAACGGGTGCGCTGGGGAACGGCGTTCAAGCTCGTCATCTTCATGCCGATGGCGATCTCCATGCTCGCCGCGGGCATCATCTTCCGGCTGGTGTACGAGTCCGACCCCGAGCGCGGCGTCGCCAACGCCGTCGTGGTGAGCGTGCACGACACGTTCGCCGAGTCGTCGGCGTTCCCGCAGGCGCATCCCGCCATGAACTCGCCCCTGAAGTCGGCGGACGGCGGTGCCTTCATCACCAAGGAGCCCGTGAAGGCGGGTACGCCGGTGGTGCTGCCGCTGACCGGTGTGGCGCCGGACCAGATGCCGGACGACGCGAAGGCCGCGAAGCCGGCGCAGGCCGATCCGGACAAGGTCACGGGCACGGCCTGGCAGGACTTCACGCGCGGCAAGGGCCGGGGCGAGCCCAACGCCCCCGACAGCGCCGAGTTCGGCTACGCGGGCATCAAGATCGAGGCCGTCAAGGGCGGCGAGGTGGTGGCGTCCACGGAGGCGGCGGCGGACGGCACGTTCGTGCTGCCGAAGGAGGCCGACGGTGCCCAACTGCGCTATCCGGAATCGAACTTCCGCGAGCCCTACAACGGCATCGAATGGCTCGGCCCGACCCTGATCACACCGTCGATCATCGGCTCGTACCTGTGGATGTGGGCCGGGTTCGCGATGGTCCTCATCGCGGCGGGCCTCGCGAGCGTGCCGCGTGAGCTCCTGGAGGCGGCGCGGGTGGACGGGGCCAACGAGTGGCAGGTGTTCCGTCGTGTGACGGTGCCGCTGCTCGCCCCGGTCCTCGCGGTGGTCCTGGTCACCCTCATGATCAACGTACTGAAGATCTTCGACCTGGTCTTCGTGATCGCGCCGGGCTCTTCGAAGGACGAGGCGAACGTTCTCGCCGTCCAGCTGTACAACTCGGCATTCCTGGACAAGGAGTTGGGAGTGTCGAGCGCCATCGCGATGCTGCTCTTCCTCCTGGTCATCCCGGTGATGCTGTTCAACATCCGGCGGATGAGGCGGGAGGCGAGGCGATGACCGCCCAGATCCACGTCGTCAAGGCGAAGCAGTCGCTCGGCGGGCGCATCGCGTCCCTCCTCGGCAGCACCGCGCTGCGCGTGTTCCTCGTCCTGGTGGGCCTGTTCTGGCTGGTGCCGACGATCGGCCTGCTGCTCGGCTCGTTCCGCACCCCGGAGGACATGAGCGAGAGCGGCTGGTGGACGGTGTTCAGCGCGCCGTCGCAGATGACGTTCGACAACTACACCGCCCTCCTCAAGGACGAGACGATCACCGACTCGATCCTGTCCAGTGTCATGATCACTGTGCCCGCGACGCTGCTCGTGGTGGTCATCGGGTCGCTCGCCGGATACGCCTTCGCGTGGATGGAGTTCCCGGGCCGCGACTGGTGGTTCATCGGCGTGGTCGCGCTGCTCGTCGTCCCGGTGCAGGTGGCGCTGGTGCCGATCGCCGATCTCTTCGGCAAGATCGGCATCTTCGAGACCACGATCGGCGTGATCACCTTCCATGTGGCCTTCGGCCTGCCGTTCGCGATCTTCCTCCTGCGGAACTTCTTCGCGGAGATCCCGCGCGAACTCCTGGAGGCGGCGCGGCTGGACGGCGCGGGTGAAGTGCGGCTGTTCGTCCGCGTCGTGATGCCGCTCGGGGCGCCCGCGATCGCCTCGCTCGGCATCTTCCAGTTCCTGTGGGTCTGGAACGACATGCTGATCGCGCTGATCTTCGCCGACTCCAAGAACCCGCCGATCACGGTCGCGCTCCAGCAGCAGGTGCGGTTCTTCGGCGACAACGTGCAGATCCTCGCGCCGGGCGCGTTCATCTCGATGATCATCCCGCTGGCCGTCTTCTTCGCGTTCCAGCGGCAGTTCGTGTCCGGCGTGATGGCGGGCGCGGTGAAGTAGGGCTCAGGGCACGGCACATACGTACGGTGATCGAGGCGGCCCGTAACCGGGCCGTCTCCTTCCGTCTATCCCCCGTATGCCACATCCGGCGTAACTCGCTCACCCCATCAGGCGTTTCCGGGCAGTATGCCCGCGCCGACCCATGGATGTGCCTTGCCCCGGTTCAGTGTCATCGTCCCCGCGTACAAGGTGCAGGCGTACCTGCACGAGTGCCTGGCGTCCGTGCTGGAGCAGTCCTTCACCGACCTGGAACTGATCGCGGTCGATGACTGCTCACCGGACGCGAGCGGCGCGATCATCGACGAGTTCGCCGCCCGTGACCCGCGCGTGAAAGCCGTGCACCTCACGGAGAACGTCGGTCTCGGCCGGGCCCGCAACGCCGGCATGGAGCGCGCCACCGGCGACTATCTGATCTTTCTGGACAGCGACGACTCCCTCACCCCCGGCTCCCTGCACGCGATCTCCGACCGCATCAAGGAGACCGACGAGCCGGACGTCCTGATCTACGACTACGCCCGCACCTACTGGTCGGGCGAGGCCGTCCGCAACCAGTTCGCGGGCCAGCTCACCGAGGAGGGCGAGGCACCCTTCCGACTCACCGACCGTCCCGGCCTGTTGAAGGTCCTGATGGTCGCCTGGAACAAGGCGCACCGGCGCGAGTTCATCGAGCGCGAGGGCTTCACCTTCCCGCCCGGGTACTACGAGGACACGCCCTGGACGTACCCGATCCTGATGGCGGCGGACACCATCTCCACCCTCGACCGGGTCTGCGTGCACTACCGGCAGCGGCGTCAGGGCAACATCCTGGGCACCACGAGCCGCAAGCACTTCGACATCTTCGACCAGTACGACAGGGTCTTCGCGTTCCTCGACGAGAACCCCGAGCTGTCCGCGGCCTGGCGCCCCGTGCTGTTCCGGCGCATGGTCGACCACCTCTCCACGATCTTCACCAAGCGGGGCAGGCTGCCGCGCGGGTCGCGCGCCGAGTTCCTGCGCAAGGCCCGCGCCCACTACCGGCGACACCGCGCCCCCGGCGCCCACGTGAGCGCCCGCACCCGGCTGCGGCACGGCCTGGTGCGGCTCGGCTCGCACCGCACCTACCGCGGCCTGTGGGCGGCGCTGCGGCTGCGCTCCCGCGCCAAGCGGTACGCGGCCACGGCCCGCCGTCGTGCCAAGGGCGCCCTGCTGCAGCTGCACTACCGCATCCAGCTGCGGCTGCCCCTGCGCGCGAACTGCGCCGTCTTCTCCTCGTACTGGGGGCGGGGCTACGGCTGCAACCCCGGCGCCCTGGAGGCCGCGATGCGCGAGCACGTGCCGGGCATCAGGACCGCGTGGATCGCCGACCCGCGCCACCACCACACCATCCCTGCGGGCACGCGCAGGCTGCGTCCCGGCACGGCCGCGTACTGGACGGCGCTCGCCCGCTCCACGTACCTGGTGAACAACGTCAACTTCGACCGCAGGCTGGTCAAGCGCCCCGGCCAGGTCCTCGTCCAGACCCAGCACGGGACGCCGCTCAAGCACATGGGCCTGGACCTCCAGGACCGCCCGGCCGCCGCGCGCGGCACGGACTTCGGCGCCCTCCTGAAGAACGCCGACAAGTGGGACTACGTCCTGTCGGCCAACCGCCACTCCACGCTGGTGTGGGAGCGCGTCTTCCCTTCGGCGTACACCACGCTGGAGTACGGCTACCCCCGCAACGACCGCTTCCAGCAGGCGACTTCGGCCGAGGTGGCCCGGCTGCGGGAGAGCCTCGGCATCCCGCACGGCGCCGTCGCCATCCTGTACGCGCCCACCCACCGCGACTACCGCCGCACCCAGCGCCTCACCCTCGACCTGGAGCGGATGCTGCACACGCTGGGGCCGCGCTTCGTCGTCCTGACCCGCGCCCACCACTTCTACGACGCGCCCCTCGGGGAGAGTTCGGGCCGGCTCATCGACGTCTCCGACCACCCGAGCGTCGAGTCGCTCTGCCTCGCCTCCGACGCGCTGGTCACGGACTACTCGTCCCTGATGTTCGACTACGCCAACCTCGACCGGCCCATCGTGCTGCACGCCGACGACTGGGAGGCGTACGAGGCGGCCCGCGGCACCTACTTCGACGTGCGGGAGTTCCCGCCGGGCGCGGTCGCGCGCAGCGAGGACGAGCTCACCGACATCTTCGCCACCGGGCACTGGGCGGGCTCGCGCTCGGCGCAGCTGCGGCGGGCCTTCCGCGAGCGGTTCTGCGCGTACGACGACGGGCGTGCCGCGGAGCGCGTCGTACGCCATGTGGTGCTCGGCGAGCAGAGCGGGCTGCCGTCCGTGGTGCCCCTGGAGGAGCGGCACCCGGCGCCCGCGGCCGGCGTCCCGCAGCCGGACCCGGCGCCCTACGCGAGCCTCCAGCACTCCCCGCATCTGTGAGCCGTGTCGTGTGAGTCCTGTGAACCACCATCGAGAGAGGCTGTCTTGTCGCGCTTCAGCATCATCGTCCCCACCCATGGCGTACCGGGGCGGCTCGCCGACTGCCTCGCCTCGGTGCTCGGGCAGTCCTTCGCCGACTTCGAGCTGATCGCCGTCGTCGACTCGCTCGACGAGGCGGCCGACCCGTGCTCCGCCGTCGTGGCCGAGCACGCGGAGCGCGACCCACGGGTGCGCCGTACGCAGTCCCCGCCCGACGAGGGCCTGCCGGGGGCGCGCAACGCGGGGACGAGAGCGGCGGGCGGCGACTATCTGCTGTTTCTCGACGGCGACGACACCCTCGTGCCGGGCGCGCTCGCGGCGCTCGACGCCAGGATCGCCGAGACCGGCGGCCCCGATCTGCTGCTCTTCGACCACGAGCGCGTGCACTGGTTCGAGGGCAGCCAGGGCCCGGTCCTGACCCGGCTGTGGGAGGGCGCCCCGCGCGGGACCTTCACCGCGGCCGAGCACACGGCGCTGCCCGATCCGCTGGTGCCCGCCTTCTCCGCCGTCTGCAAGCGCTCCTTCGTGGCCGAGCACGGGCTTTCCTTCGCGCCCGGCATGTTCGCGGACATGGTGTGGAGCACGCAGACCGCGCTGCGGGCCGAGCGGATCGCCGTCCTGGACCGGGTGTGCGTACGCCATCTGCTGCGCCGCCAGGGAGCGCGCACCCGCCTGCCGGGCGCCCACCACCTGGAGCTGCTCGACCAGTTCGGGCGGGCGATGAAGGGGGCGGCGGAGCTCGACGTGCCCGCGCCCGTGCTCGCGCGGCTCTTCCGCAGGCTCACGCACGAGGTCCTCAAGACGGCGTCGACGCCCGCGCGGCTGCCGAGCGCGCGGCTGCGGCGGCGCTTCTTCCGGCAGGCCACGCGGCTGTACCGGCTGCACAGGCCCGCCGGGTTCCGGCCGCCCTCGGGGAGCCTCGGGGTGCAGCACCGGCTGCTCGGGGCCGGGGCGTACGCCGTCTTCTGCCTGCTGCGCGGCGCGAAGAACCGGCTGCCCTCGCTGGTGGGCCCCACCCTGCAGCGCGTGCGGCGCAGGCTGCAGCGGCACCGCCACCCGTACAAGGCCTTCCTCAAGCGGCCCGTCGACGAGAACCTCGCGGTGTTCTCCGCGTACTGGGGGCGCGGCTACGCCTGCAACCCGGCCGCGATCCATGCCGCGACCCGGCGTCTTGCCCCGCACATCAAGACGGTGTTCCTGGTCTCCGACGCGACAACGGCCGGTCTTCCGGAGGGTGTCGAGGGCGTGGAGATCGGCAGCCTCCGCTACTGGGAGTGCATGGCCACCGCCAAGTACACCTTCAACAACGTCAACTTCGAGATGGCCGTCAAGAAGCGGCCCGGCACCGTGCACGTGCAGACCCAGCACGGCACGCCGCTCAAGCGGATGGGCGTGGACCAGGTGGAGTTCCCCGCCGCGGCCGCCGCCGCGGGGCCGCTCGGCAAGCTCCTGCAGCGCGTGGACCGCTGGGACTTCAACATCTCCTCCAACCACCACTCGACCGAGGTGTGGGAGCGCGCGTACCCGGGTGCGTACGAGAGCCTCGACGTCGGCTATCCGCGCAACGACGCCTTCTACAGCGCGACGGCCGACGACGTGACCTCGATCCGCAAGCGGCTCGGCGTGCCCGAGGGCAAGGTCGCCGTCCTGTACGCGCCGACCCACCGCGACTACCGCACGGACTTCGCCACGCAGCTCGACCTGCCCGCGTTCTGCGACGCGCTCGGCGAGGAGTTCGTGGTCCTGATGCGCGCCCACCACTTCTACGAGGGCTCGGCGGGGCTCGAAGAGGTCGTGCGCTCCGGCAAGTTGATCGACGTGACGGAGCACCGCTCGCCCGAGGAGGTGTGCCTGGCCGCGGACGCGCTGATCACGGACTACTCGTCGATCATGTTCGACTACGCCAACCTCGACCGGCCGATCGTCATCTACGCCGACGACTGGGACATCTACCGCGAGACCCGCGGCGTCTACTTCGACCTCCTCGCCGAGCCGCCGGGCGCGGTGGCCCGCACCCAGAGCGAGCTGACGGCGGTGTTCCGCTCCGGTGCGTGGGAGGGCGAGCGGGCCCGGACGCTGCGGGCGGCGTTCCGGAAGCGGTTCTGCGACCTGGACGACGGGCTCGCCGCCGAGCGCGTGGTGCGCCGGGTGCTGCTCGGCGAGTCCGTGGAGCAGCTGCCGCCGGTCGTTCCGCTGCGCGAGCGCATCCCGGCGCCCGCCGCGCCCCGCGTCCCCCAGCACTGACCGCATCCCCCGTACCGAGGACGTCCCGCCATGCCCCACGTGAGCGATCAGCGGCCGGCGCCGCGCACCCCGTATGCGCCGCGTGTCGTCGCCCAGCGCACGGCGGCGTCCGCGGTCTCGGCGGCGCGGGCCGCGGCGGGGCCGCCCCGGCTGTGGAACGCGCTGGTCGTGGCGGTGCCCGCGGCGGCCGTCCTGGTCCTCGGGTACCGGCACCGCTGGGTGGGCGACGACGCGCTGATCTACACCCGGGCGGTGCGGCAGATCCTGGCCGGGAACGGGCCCGTCTTCAACATCGGGGAGCGGGCCGAGGCGTCCACGGGCACCCTGTGGCAGTGGCTCCTCGCCCTTTGCGGGTTCGTCACCGGAGCCGACCCGGCGGTGCTCTCGGTCGCGCTCGGCCTGCTCACCACGGCGGTGGGCTGGCTGCTCGCGGGGGACGCCGCACGCAGGCTGCACGGCCGCACGGCGCGTCTGGTGCCCGCCGGGGTCCTGGTGCTGCTGCCGGTGTGCGCCGTCTGGGACTACGCCACGTCCGGCCTGGAGACCGGCCTCGCCACCTGCTGGCTCGCGGGCTGCTGGTGGCTCCTGGCCAGGGATGAGCGCCGCCAACTACCGCTCACTGCCGTGGTGTTGGGGCTCGGGCCGCTGGTCAGGCCCGACCTGGGGCTCGTCAGCGCCGTGTTCCTCGCGGTCTGGTTCGTGCTGCTGCGCGCCCGGCGGCGTACGACGGTGGGGCTCGCGGCGGCCGCGTGCGTGCTGCCGGGGGCGTACGAGGTCTTCCGGGCCGGTTACTACGGCGTGCTCGTGCCGCTGCCCGGGATCACCAAGGAGGCGTCCGGCGCGAACTGGGGGCGCGGGCTGCTGTACGCCGCCAACTTCGCGCTGCCGTACCGGCTTTGGGTGCCGCTGCTCGTGCTCGCCGTGCTCGGGTCCTTCCTCGTGGTGCGCAGGACCACGCGGGTGGCCGTCGGCTCGGTGCGCCCGGCCGCGCGACTGCCGCGCCGCCCCGTCCTCCTGGTGGCGGCGCCGATGGTCTCCGGGGTGCTCTCGCTGCTGTACGTGGTGCGGGTCGGCGGGGACTTCATGCACGGGCGGATGCTGCTGCCGGGGCTCTTCCTGCTCCTGCTGCCGGTGTGGGCGCTGCCCCGCGGCCGTGCCGTCGTCGCCGGCGGGACCGTCCTCGCTCTCTGGGCGGTGTGCTGTCTGCTGCTGTGGCGCCCGCCCGTGGTCTCCGGCTCCGGCGAGATCTGGGACACCCACGTCGGCTACCAGCAGGCCACCCGGGACCCGTATCCGATCAACCAGCGCCTGCACGGGGAGCGCCCCACCGTGTACCGCGCCGAGATCGCGCGGGCCCTGCGCGCGAAGAGCCCCCGCCTCGTCCTCGAAACCACGTACAACCGCCCTCACCTCACCCTCCCGCTGGCCCGTGACCGGCAGGTGCCCGTCGCTGGCGCCATGGGCTTCCTCGGCCACAACGGCATCGTCGTGCCGCTGGAGGGACTCGCCGTCGACCCGCTGAGCCTCGCCCACCCCCTTGGCGCCCACATGGAGCGCTCGGCGACCGCGCGTGCCGGGCACGAGAAGCCGGTGGCGCTCGCCTGGCTCGTCGCCGACCTCACGGACCCCGGCACCCCGCTGCCGCCCGGCGTCGACCCGCGCGCGGTCGCCGCCGCCCGCCACGCCCTGACCTGCGGGCCGCTCCCCGAACTCCTGGACTCGGTACGGCAGCCCATGGGCCCCGCGCGCTTCTGGCACAACCTCACCGGCTCCTGGCAGCGCACCGCCTTCCGCTTCCCCGCGGAGCCGCGCGCCGCCGAGGCCGCCCTGTGCCCCAGGAACTGAGCCGCACCCCGCCCCTGTCCCATCCGTCACGACCCGTGGAAGAGCCCGTGCCCCGTTTCAGCATCATCGTCCCCGTCTACAAGGTGCAGGGCTTCCTGCGCGAGTGCCTCGACTCGGTCCTGACGCAGTCGTTCACCGACATCGAGGTCATCGCGGTCGACGACTGCTCGCCCGACCACTGCGGCGCCATCATCGACGAGTACGCCGCGGTCGACACCCGGGTCCGCGCGGTCCATCTGCCCGAGAACGTCGGCCTCGGCGGGGCGCGCAACGCGGGCGTCACCCACGCCACCGGCGACTACCTCCTCTTTCTCGACAGCGACGACAGCTACACCCCGGGCGCGCTCGCGGCCATCGACGAGCGGCTCGGCGCCACCGCGGACCCGGACGTGCTGGTCTTCGACCACGTCCGCACGCACTGGTGGGGCCGGGGCGGCCGGAGCATGACGGCGGACCTGCTCGCCTCCGCGGGCACGGACACGTTCGACATCCTGAGCAGCCCGCACTACCTGCATCTGTTCCTGGTCGCCTGGAACAAGGCCTACCGCCGCGATTTCTTCACCGCGCACGGATTCACGTACAAGAAGGGGCTCTACGAGGACGCCCCGATCACGTACGAGGCGCTGGTCTCCGCACGGCGCATCGGCTGTCTGGACCGGGTGTGCGTGGAGTACCGCCAGCGCAGGCAGGGCGCCATCACGCGCACCCCGGGGCGCAAGCACTTCGACATCTTCCCGCAGTACGCGGGGTTGTTCGCGTTCCTCGACGAGCACCCGGAGCTGGACGCGGCCCGGCCGCTGCTCTTCGAGCGGATGATCAACCACTTCCTGGCGACACTGCCGCTCACCGAGCGCGTCCTGGTCGAGGACCGCGGCGACTTCTACCGCACGATCGTGGAGTTCTACCGCCGCTACAAGCCGGCCGGGTTCACCCCGCCCGACGACCGCTACCGCCTGCAGTGGCGGCTCGCGGCGGGCAGTCCGTACGCCGTCTTCCGTGCCTTCGCCGCCGCCCACTCCCTGCAGTCGGCAGCGCTGCGCAAGAAGCGGAAGCTGCGCAAGAAGGCCGTCAGGAAGGTGAAGCGCACCCTCACCCGTGTCCAGCGCCACCGCCCGCTGGACCCCAACCTCGCGGTGTACTCGGCCTTCTCGCACCGCGGTCTGCTCGGCGACCCCGCGGCCGTCCACCAGGCGGCGGGCGCGCTCGCCCCGCACGTCAGGGCGGTGTGGGTGGTGCGACGCGACGCGGTCGACCGGGTGCCCGACGGCGTCGACTTCGTGCTGCCCGACACCCCGGCCTACCACCGGGTCACGAGCCGGGCGACGTACTTCTTCAACAACCTCAACTGGGCGCCGGGCCTGGCCAAGCGCGAGGGCCAGATCCACGTCCAGACCCACCGGGGCACGCCGCTCAAGCACATGGGCGCCGACCTGATCGGCCGCCCCGCGGCGACCTACCACCTCAACGTCCGCGCCCAGCTGTGGCGTTCGGACCGCTGGGACTACAGCCTGGTGTCGGGGCGCCACGCGCAGCTCGCCTGGGACCGCGCCTACCCCTGCCGCTTCACCTCCCTGCCGACCGGCGCGCCCCGCAACGACGTCCTGGTCAAGGGCGATCCGCTGCGCGGCATCGCGGTGCGCAAGCGGCTCGGGATCCCCGACGGCAGCACCGTGGTCCTGTACGCGCCCACGCCGCGCGACTACCGCAAGTGGTACGAGCCGCGCCTGGACTTCGAGCGCCTGGCCCGCGAGGCGGGGCCCGGCGTCACCCTCCTCGTGCGCCTGCACTCGCAGTACGCGAACTCCGCCGTGCGCGGCCTTCAACTGCGCGACCTGGAGCGGCGCGGACTGCTCATGGACGTCACCGACGAGCCGTCCGTCGAGGACCTGATGCTCGCCTCCGACGCCCTGGTGACCGACTACTCGTCGCTGATGTTCGACTACGCCTGTCTGGACCGCCCGATCGTCGTGCACGCGGACGACTGGGAGGTCTACCAGGCCACCCGCGGCACCTACTTCGACCTGCTCGCCACGCCACCGGGCCACGTCACCACGAGCACCTCGCAGGTGGCGGACCTGTTCGCCTCAGGGAAGTGGCGCGACGCCCGCTCGGCCGCGCTGCGCGCGGACTTCCGCGCGCGGTACTGCGAGTACGACGACGGCCACGCGGCCGCCCGTGTGGTGTCCCTGGTCATGCTCGGCCAGGAGTACCCGCTGACGCCCATCCCCCAGCAGGACGCGGGCCGCCACCTGGGCGTCCCGCTGTCCCCGCTCCCGAACGGCACGCGATGAGCGGCACGACCGCGTCGGCCACGGGCATTCCGGAGCAGGCGGCGCGCCCGAAGGAGGACGGGAGCACCGAGGGCGTCGACCCGCCGTCCTTTGTGGCCCGTTGGTGGGCCGACGGGGTTGCCGTCGCCCTGGGCGGCGCCCTCATCGCGCTGCACGCGTCGCTGCTCGGGCGGTGGGTGGTCGACGACGCGGCCATCACCTTCGCGTACGCGCGCAGCATCGACGAAGGCCTCGGCCCGGTCCAGCAGGCGGGCGCCGAGCCGGTCGAGGGGTACTCCAACCCGGCCTGGCTCGCGCTCCTCGTCGTCGGGCGGCGGCTCGGCCTCTTCGACCACCGTGCCGTGCTCGGCGTGCCCGACCTGATCCTGTACCCCAAGGCGCTCGGCATGCTGTGCGCGCTGGGGATCCTGGTCGCGATCGCCTGCGCGGCCCGGCGTCTGGTGTCCCGCTCCTGGCTGGTCACGGGCGCGGCCGGGGTGCTGCTCGGCGCCAACGTCTCCTTCGTGGCCTGGATGTTCTCGGGCCTGGAGAACCCGCTGTACGCCTGCGTCGCCACCGTCCTCGCCGCCGTGCTCGTCCGCGCGGTCACCACGGGGAACCTGCTCGGCAGGGGGCCCGCGGTGGCATCCGGGCTGCTGGCCCTCGTGGCGGCGCTGACCCGGCCCGACGGGGCGGTGCTCGCGGGGGTGTATCCGCTGCTGCTCCTGCTCACGCTGCGGCGCGCACAGCTGCGGGCGCGAGCCGGAGCCGCGGCCCTGTGCGTCGCCTCCTTCGCCGTGCCGTACGCGCTGTTCCTCGCCTGGCGGTACGCGGTCTTCGGACGGCTCGTGCCCAACACGGCGGTCGCCAAGGCGCAGGAGCTCCCCGACGCCGAGCTGTTCTCCAGGACCACCGGCGAGCTCCTCACCTTCGCGGGCTGGCCCGCGGTGCTCGTGGCCGCCGCCCTGACCGGCATCGCGCTCACCCGGCGCGGGATGCCCCGCACGGCGCTGGCCGCGGTCGTCCTGCCGCTCGCCCTGACGCTGTGCGCGTTCGGCATCCTGGAGCCGGACTGGATGGGCATGTACCGGTTCGCGACTCCCGTGTGGCCGCTGGGAGTTCTGGCCCTGACGCTCGCCGCGGTGGGCCTGGCGGAGCGGGGCGGGCCGCGCCCACGGGCCGCCGTCGCGCTCGCGCTGAGCGGGACGCTGCTCCTGTCGTGGTCCGCGCAGCGCGAGCGGGCCGCCGAGTTCCGCGCCGAGCCGACGCTGCCGATGTGCCTCGTCGTCAACCGCGACGGGGTTGTCTTCAACGAGTACGCGGACCGGCTCGGCATCAGAGACGCCTCCGTGCTGCTGCCCAGCCTCGGCGGCACGCTGCTCACCAGCGACCTGAAGGTGTACGACCTCGCGGGTCTGACCGAGCCGCGGATCGCCGACGCACTGGCCGCGGGCGACGCGGAGGCCCTGCGGACGTACGCCTTCGACGAACTGCGCCCCACCTTCGTCCACGCCATCGGCGTCTGGGCGCGCAAGAGCGGCATGAAGGCGCCGCGGCTGACCGCCGAGGGCTATCTGCCGCTGTACCGCACGGCTGACGGCGGCGGTGACTGGGTGCGGGCCGACGCCGTTGAACACCCCGAGCGGCTGCGGCAGTTGCGCGCCTGGGCCGCGCGAGCCGTACCGAGCGCGTACACGAGCGGGCGGCACGAGTGCGGTGACGTCCTCAGACCCGGACAGCACGCCGCGGCGGCCGCGTCGCCCGCGCCCGCACACCCCTGATCACCCCGATGAACCCGACCGTGATCAACCCGATGAACCCGACCGATCGACCGACCCTGATGGAGACCCCCGCCATGACGACGACCAGCAGCGAAGCCACCACCGGCCAGGACGCGGACAACGAACTGCCACGACCGGCCACCCTGGAGGACGTACCGGGCTGGTTCTGGCCCCTGGACCAGCGCCTGTTCGCCTGGTTCCTCGGCGAGGGCGCCGCGGACAGCCCGGCGGGCGACCTCCTGGAGATGGGCTGTTACCTCGGCAAGAGCACCATCGTCATGGGTCAGTTCCTGCGCCCCGAGGAGAAGATGACCGTCTGCGACCTCTTCGGGTCCGACGACGGCTACACCAAGGAGGCCACCAAGGCCTTCTACCAGAAGTCCCTGACCCGGCGCGCCTTCGAGGCCAATTACTCGGCGTTCCACGACGCCCTGCCCGAGCTGGTCGAGGGCCGCACCGACGTGCTGCCCGACCTGATCGAGGACGACTCCTGCCGGTTCGTCCACATCGACGCCTCGCACATGTACGACGACGTGCGCGACGACATCCTCACCGCGAAGGCCGCGCTGCGCGAGGGCGGCATCCTGGTCCTCGACGACTACCGCACCGAGCACACGCCGGGTGTCTCCGCCGCCTCCTGGGAGGCCGTGTTCCGCCACGGGCTGCGCCCGGTCATGCTCTCCTCCAACAAGATGTACGGCACCTGGGGCGATCCCGCGCCGCTGCGTGACGCGCTCCTGGAGAACCTGCGCGCGGTGCCGAACTGCAAGCCGGAGATCCAGCGCATCGCGGGGACCGACGTGCTGCGCGCCTCGCGGGCGAAGATCCCCGCGCCGGACCTGGTGACCTCCCGTCACCCCGCCTCCGTGGCCTCGCGCGTCCTGCCCGCGCCGCGGTCCGAGGGTGCCCAGGCGCCGGGGCGCAAGCCGTCGGCCCTGCGCAGGCTCGCCGTCGACCTGCTGCCGCCGGTGGTGACCCGGGCGGTGCGCAAGGCCCGGCGCTGACCTCGGCTCGCTGACCTCGGTTCGCCGACCCTGGCTCGCCGCCCCTGGCTCGCTGACCTCGGCGGGAGCGGCAGATGGCCCAGCTCAGGACCCCACCGGAGTGACGATCGGACAAAGTGGGGCAATGCGCCACCTCGCCCCTCGGTTCGCCCCGCCGCCCCTCGCCCGGCGGCTGCTCACCACCGCGCGAAGCACCCGTTCCACCGCGCGAAGCATCCGCTTCCGCCTGGAGCGGGCCGCCGCGGGGCGGGTGCGCGGCGCCGGGCGGACCGGGCCGCTGCTGACTCCCGTGCACCTCTCCCTACGCGACAGCAGGACGCTCAACCTCGCGCTCGCCGCGGACCGCCTGCCCGAAGGCCCCGAGGGCGCCCGGCTCCTGATCACGCGCGGCCCGCGCAGGTTCGCCGTCCCCCTCGTCCACGAGCGGCACACAGGCGCCGCCCCTCTGCTGACCGCCACGGCCACCCTGCGCGGCATGCGGGACGGCGTGTGGCGGCTCACGGTCGAGACACAGGGCGCCCGAGGACGCGTACGACGCCATGGGCTCACGACCGCCGACGTCGGCGCGGCGCCCGCGACGCCGACCGCGCCGCACGCCCCCGATCCGCTGACCGGCACGCTCGTGCGGGTCGTCAGAGCCCGCGGCGGACGGGCCGTGCTCCAGGCGACGCGGTCCCTGCCCCGCGCCGAGCTCGTGCGGTTCGTGCCGCGCGGGGACGGCATCACCGTGCACGGGCGGCTCGTCGCGGGGGCCGCGCCGGGCGGGGCCGAGGCCGTGCGGCGGCGGGACGGTGTCGTCGTACCCGCCGAAGTGGACTGGCAGGGCGGGGCGTTCGCGCTGCGGGTGCCGCTGGACGCGATGGCCGGTGCGGGGTCGGGGCAGTGGGTGTGGGACTTCCGGGTCGGGGCGCTGCCGCTGGGGCGGTGGCTGTCCGACGTGCGCGATCCCTCCGCCTCCTACCCCACCCCCTTCCGTGTCTTCGCACTGCCGGGCGGCGCGGTCGTCAGGGCCCACGCCCACTTCACCGCGTCCGGCGCGTTCGCGGTGACGTGCCTCGACATCACCGCCACCACCGGAGTAACCACCGACGCCCTCGCCGTCGCCGCCACCGAGGAGACCTCATGAAGATCACGTATCTGCTCGGCTGGGGCGACGAGATGGGCGGCACCGAGCTCGCCACGTACACCCAGGCGCAGCACCTCGCCGAGCGCCCCGGCATCGAGGTCGAGGTCGTCTCCGTCTTCCGGACCCGCGCCGAGCCGTTCTTCCCCGAGGCCCGCGGACTGCCGGTGCGCTATCTCGTGGACCGCACCGTGACACCCGAACGCCCCGTACGGGAATCGGAGTTGGACGACGCCGCGTGCCGCACGCTGGCCGCGCTGCCCAGCGAGCTGATCAGGCCCGCCTGGGAGGACGCCTTCGACCGGCTCTCCGACGTCGAGATGACCGCGGCCCTCGGCACGCTCGACACCGACGTCCTGGTCACCACCACGCCCGCGCTGCTCGCCGCCGCCGTGGCCCTGGTGCCCGCGCGGGTCGTCACCGTCCACCAGGAGCACCGGCCCACCCAGCGGCGCGGCCCCTCGGGGGAACCGCTGCTCCTTCACGCGCCGCGCCTGGACGCCCTCGTCACGCTCACCGAGCGCACCCGCGACTGGATCGCGGAGTCCCTCGACCCCACCGCACCCGAGCTCGCCGTGATCCCGAACGCCGTGCCCGACGGCTTCCGTCCGCGCGCGGACGGTGAGAGCAAGGTCATCGTCATGGCGGCGCGGCTGACCGGCGAGAAACGCGTCGACCACGCCGTGCAGGCCTTCGCGCAGGTGGCCGACGCGCACCCCGACTGGACCCTGCGGATCTTCGGCGGCGGGCACCGCGAGCGGCATCTGCGGCGCCTGGTCGACGGGTTCGGCCTGCACGACCGGGTCGAACTGCTCGGCCCCTGCCAGGACATGGCCGCCGAGTGGGCCAAGGCCGGGCTGAGCCTGATGACAGCGGGGCACAACGAGGCGTTCCCGCTGGTGCTCCTCGAAGCGCTGGCCGCCGGGGTGCCCGTCGTCGCGTACGACGTGCTGACCGGGCCCGCGGAGATCGTGCGGCACCGCGTCGACGGACTGCTCGTGCCGCCCGGCGAGATCCGTGAACTGGCGTACGCAATGGACGAGTTGATGGGCGACGACGCCATGCGCGGGGAGTTCGCCCGCGCCGCACGCGAAGGCGTGTACGCCCGCTTCTCCTCTGCGGACGTCACCGCGCGCTGGGAGGAGCTGTACACGCGGCTCGTGGCGGGGCGCGAGAGGCCGGAGCGGCTGCGCGGGCGCGCGGACCGCGTGGCGCTGGGCGTCGCCTCCGGCGGCTGCGGGTTCCGGCCCACCGCGCCGCACACCTTCGACGCCGCGGCGGGGGCCGGCGAGCGGGCCCGTGAGGACGAGATCCTCGCCGCCGACACCACGGGCCGCGTGATCCGCTCGGTGGGCCGCCTCGCCGAGCGCCGCGACGACGTCCTCGCGCCGCGCATGGCCGACTGGAACCTGGAGCTCGCCGCGTCCGCGCTGCGGGCGCAGGACGTCCCGTACGTCGTGGTCCGCACGTCCGGCGGCACCGCCCACACCCTCGCCGTGGCCGCCGACGAGCAGGACCGCGCCCTGAAGGCCATCGCCGGGGCGCTGCGCGGACAGCCCGTCTACGCCGAGCTGGTCAATCCGCGCGACGCGGCGCCGGGCGTCGTCCTGGCCGAACGCCTGGACTCCATCGGCGAGTTGGCGGGCGTCAAGCTCTTCAAGCCGGTGACCACGACGACCCTGTCGCTGCGGCACGGCGCCGGGCAGGCGTGCACGGTGGCGTTCTGGCCGCGCTCGCCCGAGGGCTCCTTCCGCGCCCCGTTCGGCACGACGCTCGCCGGGTCGGAGCTGCCCTCGCTGACCCCCACGGCGACGCTGCGCGTGGCAGACCGGAGCTACCCGACGCTCGACGTGTTCGCCCAACTCCTGGTCAAGGACGTGGACTTCCCCGTCGACGCGGTCTACACCTGGGTCGACGACAGCGATCCCGAGTGGCGCGCCCTGCGCGACGCCGCGCGAGGCGGCGGCGCCACCTCCGCCGACAACGGCGCGGTGCGCTTCCGCAACCGCGACGAGCTCCGCTTCAGCCTGCGCTCCCTGGCGATGTACGCGCCGTGGATCCGGCACGTGTACCTCGTCACGGCGGGCCAGACGCCGGCCTGGCTCGACCGGGACCACCCGGGCCTGACGGTGGTGGACCACCGCGACCTCTTCGCCGACGCCGACGCGTGTCTGCCGACGTTCAACTCGCACGCCATCGAGTCCCAACTGCACCGCGTCGAGGGCCTGTCGGAGCACTTCCTCTACTTCAACGACGACATGTTCCTGGGCCGCCCCACCACGCCGGAGACGTTCTTCCTCAGCAACGGCCTCGCCCGCTTCTTCTGGTCGTCGGCGTCTGTGCCCGCCCTGCCGGTCTCGCCGGGCGACGAGGGCTATCTGGCGGCGGCGAAGAACAACCGCGAGCTGCTGCGCCGCGCGTTCGGCAGGACGACGACGCACAGCTTCTTCCATGCGCCCTACGCGCTGCGCCGCAGCGTCCTCGCGGAGATCACCGAGCGCTTCCCCGAGGAGACGGCGGCCACGGCCCGCAGCCGCTTCCGTTCCCACGGCGACCTGGCGCTCGTCTCGTCGCTGCACCCCCACTACGCCTACCTCACGGGACGGGCCGTGCCCGCCGGCATCGCGTACGACTTCGTGGACATCGGCGACCGCGCCGACCACGCGCGTCTGGGGCGGCTGCTGCAGAGCCGCGACAAGACGGCGTTCTGCATCGGGGAGTCCCCCGACAGCGGTATGGCGGACACGGAGATGGCGCTCGCCATCCGGTCGTTCCTGACCGCCTACTTCCCGGTGCGCTCACCCTACGAGGCCGCTCCGGCGGCCTGACCGCCGCTCAGGAAGAGCCGCCGTACGACGCGTTCGGCGGCCTTCCCGTCGTCGTAGGGACAAAAGCGCGCCCGGAACGCCGTCCGCAGCGCCGTCGTCTCCGGGGTGTCCCAGCCGCCGAGCCGGAAGAGACCGGCCAGTTCGTCCTCACTGGTGGCCACCGCGCCCGGTGTCTCGCCGGGGCGCCCGGAGAGCAGGTCGAAGTAGGTGCCGCGGGCCAGGCGGTAGGCCTGCCAGTCGGGGGCGTACGTCACGATCGGGCGGTCCAGACAGGCGTAGTCGAACATCAGCGAGGAGTAGTCCGTGACCAGGGCGTCGGCGGCCAGGCACAGGTCCTCCACGCGCGCGTGCCCGGTGACGTCGACGAGCTGCGGGTGGCTTTCGAGACCGGCGTCGGCGCCGTAGAAGTAGTGGGCGCGCACGAGCACGACGTACGAGGGGCCGAGGCGCTCGACGAAGCGCCTGAGGTCGAGGCGGGGCAGGAAGCCCTTCTGGTAGTCGCGGTGCGTCGGCGCGTACAGCAGGACGGTCCGGCCGTCGTCGACCCCCAACTGCGCCCGGACCCGCTCTACTTCGTCCTCGCCCGCCGTGAAGTACACGTCGTTGCGCGGATAGCCCGCCTCCAGGGCCTGGTAGGCGACGGAGGGGTAGACGCGCTCCCAGATCTCGGTGGAGTGCGGGTTCGACGAGAGGCTGAAGTCCCACTGGTCGGTGTGGTCGAGGACCTTCTGGAAGCTGATGCCGTGCGTGCCGGCCGGGTAGCGGCGCTGGTCGAGGCCCATCTTCTTCAGCGGGGTCCCGTGGTGGGTCTGGAGGTAGACCTGTCCGGGGCGCTTGGTGAACCCCCCGGGAAAGCTGGAGTTGTTGACGAGGTACGTCGCCGTGGCCATCGCCTGCCAGTAGCGCCGGGAGCCCTCGATGACGTACTCGACCCCGGCGGGCACCTTGTGCTTGTTGCGGCTTGAGACCACCCACACGCCCTTGACGTGCGGGGCGAGTTCGCGGGCCTTGGCGTGGATCGCCGCCGGATTGCAGGAGACCCCGCGATTCCAGTAGGCGCCGTAGACCGCGAGGTGCGGGTCGAGGGAGCGGCGCAGGTCGGTGCGGTAGACGGCGCGCATGGCGCGGGCGCGCAGCTTCTTCTTCTGGCGGGCGAGCTGCCGAGTGACGTGCAGCCGCCGGGTCTCGGCCTTGCGCAGTCCTTCGTAGGAGGCGTAGGAAGCGGCGGCGAGCGCCTTCTCCTCCGGGGTGCGGGGCGCGGTGTCCCCCGGTCCGTGGGCGCGGTAGACGCGGGAGGCCTCGCGGAAGAAGTCGCGCCGGTCGCCCTCGCGGATCCTGCCGGGGTCCTCGAGGACGGCGAGCAGATGGGCGGCGGCGTGCGGCAGGAGCCGGGCGCGCTCCTCGCGCCCCGCGGCGGCGAGGAGTTCCTCGTACCGCTCGGCGACGGCGAAGTGCCGTCTGCCCGGCGTCTTGGCGAAGCTGCCGCCGCGCCGCTCGCGCCAGCGCACGCACGGCCGCTCCAGGACGGCGATGCGCTCGCCCGCGCGCAGGGTGGCGGTGTGGACCGGCACCACGTCCTCGTACGCGCCGTCGGAGAAGGCGAGCCGCCGCTCCCGCCAGAAGGCGCGCCGCAAGACGCGGTTCCAGGCGGCGGGGGCGACGGCGAGGGGGTCGCCCGCGAGGTCGTCGCCGCCGGGGCGGACGTTCTCCCACCAGTCGACGCGGTCGTGCGCGCAGAGCAGGACGTCCGGGTCGCCGGCGGCCGTGAGCGCGGCGTCGATGGCCTCAAGGGCGCCCGGCAGGAGCAGGTCGTCGCCGTCGAGGAAGAGCAGGTGGTCGCCGGTGGCGCGGTCGGCGCCGATGTTGCGGGCCGGGCCGGGGCCCGCCTGGGCGGGGAGACGGACGAGTTGCGCGCGCGGGTCGCGCTCCGCATACTCCGCGGCGATCGCGGCACAGGCGTCGGGCGACGCGTCGTCGACGACGATCAGTTCGAGGTCGCCGAAGGACTGGGTGAGCACCGAGTCCAGGCATTCGCGCAGGTATCCCTGGACGCGATGGGCGGGGACGACAACCGAGAAGCGCGACATGCACACCGACGGTAGTCAGCGGGACACCGCCTGTCGAAGACCGATCGTCACTCGTTGGGGTGGTCGAGGGTAAAGAAGTTGACGGTCGGGAGCCGGGAACGGGCAAAGGGGACGAATATGCCCGTATCCCCACGAAAGGCCGGTCGCCGTGCAGCCCCGTCTCAGCGTCGTCGTACCCATCTACAACGTCGAGGAGTTTCTGGAGGAGTGCCTGGAGTCGATCGCCGGGCAGACCATGGACGGGCCCGGCCTGCTCGGCGGCCTTGAGGCGCGGGGCGGCCTGGAGTGCATCCTCGTCGACGACGGCTCCACGGACGCCAGCCCCCGCATCGCCCGTGAGTTCGCCGCCAAGGACCCCCGCTTCGTCTACGTCCGCCAGCGCAACGCGGGGCTCAGCGCCGCCCGCAACACCGGGGTGCGCAAGGCGTCCCCCACCGCCGAGTTCCTGACCTTCGTCGACAGCGACGACGTCGTACCGCACGACGCGTACGCGCGGATGATCGCGAGTCTGGACGCCTCGGGGTCCGACTTCGCGAGCGGCAACGTCTGGCGGCTCAACGAACGCGGCCGCTCCCAGGCCTGGCAGTACAAGTGGCTGACCGAGCCGCGCACCCGCACCCACATCGGGCGCGACCTGGACCTGCTCTCCGACCGCGTGGCCTGGAACAAGGTCTTCCGGCGCGCCTTCTGGGACCGGCACCGCTTCACCTTCCCCGAGGGCAAGCTCTACGAGGACACCCCCGTGATGATCCCGGCGCACTTCCTCGCCGGGTCCGTGGACGTGCTCAGCGACCACGTCTACTACTGGCGGGTCCGCGAGGGTTCGATCACCCGGCGGCGCACCGACGTCAAGGGCGTGCGCGACCGCATCGCGGCCTGCGCGCACGTCAGCGGCTTCCTCTCCGAGCACGCGCCGGACATGAAGCGGACGTACGACGTGTCCTGCCTGCGCGACGACTTCGTGTACTTCCTGGAAGGGCTGCCGATGGGCGGCCCCGAGTACCGCGCGGTGTTCATGACGGACACGGCGGCCTTCCTGCGCCGCGCCGACCCGGAGGTCGTCGCGGAGCTCCCCGTCGACCTGCGCGTGAAGTGGCAGCTCGTGCGCGAGGAGCGGCTTGCCGAGCTGATCGAACTGCTCGCCTTCGAGCGGGCCAACGGCACCGCCTTCCATGTGCGCGGCGCCGTCCGCCGCAGCGCCTCCTACCCGGGCGTCGGCCGCGTCCCCGAGAAGCTGGCGCGGATCGGGCGGCGCGAACTGCCCGTCGTGGCGCGGGTGACGGAGTCGCGGTGGGGCCCGGACGGCAAGCTGCGGATCAGCGGCTACGCGTACGTACGCAATCTGGAGGCCACCCGCCCGGGGCACTCGATCAAGACGGGGCTGCTCAAGTCGGCCCACAGCAGAGGGCAGTTCCGCCGCGTGCCGACGAAGACCGTCGCCGCGCCGCAGGCCACCGAGCAGTCGCGGCAGCGGCTGCACTGCTACGACCTGTCCGGCTTCGAGATGACCGTCGACCCCGAGCAGCTGAAGACCGGCGGCCGCTGGCGGCCCGGGAACTGGCTGCTCGGCGTGGTCGTCGCCGGACACGGCACGGTGCGGCGCGCGGCCGTGCGGGCCGTGGAGGGCGCGTCCGCGCAGTCCGTGGTGCGCGAGCTCGGCGACGGGCTGCGCCTCGTCCTCGGCTTCAGCAAGGGGCGGCTCGTGCTGAGGATCCAGGAGTACGCGGCGCGCGTGGACGCCCACCGGCGCGACGGGGACGACGTGGTGCTGAGCGGGACCCTGCCCGGTCGGTTGCGCCCCACGTCCCTGCGCCTGACCCACAAGCACACGAAGACGCACTTCGACCACCCGGTGAAGCTCACCGACGACCGCTTCGAAGTCCGGGTGAACCTGGGCGAGTTGGAGGGAGTGGAGCCCACCCCGCACCGCGCGCCCAAGGAGGTCGAGCCGCCGCACGGCGACCGCTGGCAGGCCAATCTCGTGCTGCCCGACGGGAAGTTGAAGTCCCTGGCCGCCACGCTCGACCTGCCCCCGGGGCGGTACGCCTCGCGCGCGGGCCGCGAGCTGTGCGCCACCGCCAACGACCAGGGCCAGCTGGTCGTCGAGTTGACCCGGCAGCCGGTCGCCGACCGCGTGGCGTGGGACGCGGACGGCAGGCTGACCGTGGAGGGCTCGGTGGCGGCGGCGAGCTGGACCGAGCCCGAGCTGGTGCTGCGGCACAGCGGCCGCGACGAGGAGCTGACGGTGCCCGCCGAACGCGACGGCGACCGGTTCCGCGCGGTGCTCGCGCCCGGCGGCGGGGCGCTGCGCGAGGGGCGGTGGTACGCGTTCCTGCGCGAGGCGGGAGCGACCGAGGCGGGCGCGAGCGAAGGCGGCACGCCCCGCGCGGCGGACGGCATGCCCGTGCGGCTGCTCGCCGCCGCCTCGGCCACGCTGCCGCTGCGACGGACCGTCCAGGAACGGGAGTTCACCGTCGACCGGCGGTTCGGCGACCGTCTCCTGGTCGAATCGGGCTCGGTGCTCGCACGGTCCGAGCGCGGGGCCTACCGGCGCCACCGGCTGCGCACCGCCCACTACCCGAGCCGTCGCAAGCAGCCCCTGACCGACGCCGTCCTCTACTTCGACGGGGACTCGCCGCGCGCCGTCCACGAGGAGCTGGTGCGGCGCGGCACCGACGTCGAGCACCTCTGGGTCACCCACGACCAGCAGACCCGCGTCCCCGCGGGCGCGAAGGGCGTCGAGGAGCACAGCGCCGCCTGGTACGAGGCGCTGGCCCGCTGCCGCCGCATCGTCACCGCGGGCCATCTGCCGGAGTTCTTCGAGCGCCGCGAGGGCCAGACCGTCGTCCAGACCTGGAACGGCGCCCCGCTCAAGCGCATCGGCACCGACCTGACCGACACGCTCTACGCCGACCACGGCCACCTCGACGCCCTGCCGAGGCTGGCCCGCCAGTGGGACGTCCTCGTCTCGCCGAACCGCTTCTCCACCCCGCACCTGGGCCGCGCGCTCGCCTACGACGGCGAGGTCCTGGAGGCCGGATCGCCCCGCAACGACGTGCTGTTCGCCGACGACCGCCGCAAGGTCGCCGAGCGGGTCCGCCGCGAGCTGGGCATCGCACAGGGCAAGCGGATCGTGCTGTACGCGCCGACGTACCGCGACCACCTCGCGTACTCGCCCGGCAGATTCCGCTACGAGCCCGCGCTCGACTTCCGCGCGGCCGAGTCCGTGCTCGGCGACGACCACGTGCTGCTGGTGCGCAAGCACCCGCTGACGGCGGGCCGCCTGCCGGGCGCCCGCGCGCCGTTCGTGCGCGACGTGTCCTCGCATCCCCGCACCGCCGAACTCCTGCTGGTCGCCGACGTGTTGGTGACGGACTACTCCTCACTGATGTTCGACTTCGCGCACACAGGACGTCCGATGCTCTTCCACGCGTACGACCTGGAGCACTACCGCGACACCGTGCGCGGCTTTTACCTCGACTTCGAGACCCGCGCCCCTGGCCCGCTGCTCGCCTCCACCGGCGAGGTCGTCGAGGCGCTGCGCGACCTGGACGCCATCGCGGCCCGGCACGCGGAGGCGTACGCGGCGTTCCGCGAGGCCTACTGCGACCTGGACGACGGCCGGGCCGCGGCCAGGGTCGCGGAGAGGCTGATGCGGTGAGCGGCGCGCTGTTGACCCGCCGCGTCGCCCACGGCTCGACGGCGCTGCGCGGCGGCGGCCCCCGGTGGCGCCCCACCCCGTACCTGGTCTTCGGCGGGCTGTTCTGGCTGGTGATGTCGCTGGCCTTCTGGCGGGTCCCGATGTGCTGCGACTTCGGCCAGCACGCGGCCGTGGTCGAGCGCCTGAAGGAGAACCTCCTCCATCCCGCGCACCCGATGGCGGACCTGCCGGGCGACGGCAGCGCCTACTACTCGCCCTACGCCGTCGCACAGGGCCTGTTCGCCGAGGCGACGGGGCTCGCGGGCTGGGAGGTCGTGAAGCTCGCGGGCCCGCTGAACCTCCTGGTCCTGCTGACCGGCATCGGCCGCTTCGTGCGCGTCCTGACGCCCCGTCCGTGGGCTCCGGTGCTCGCGCTGTTCGCGATGGTGCTGCTGTGGGGCACGCGGACGGCGTGGTGGAGCGGCTATCTGGGCCTGATGTCGATGACGGGGAACCTCGGCTACCCGTCGACATTCGCGATCGGCCTCACCTTCTGGGCCTGGGCGTGGGCGGGCTCGCTTGCGCGCGGAGCACGGCCTGCGGGGCGCGTGACACGGGGTTCGGGGCAAGGGCTTCGGGCGTACGCGGGTCTGGGCGCCCTGTGCGGACTGATCCTGCTCGTCCATCCGATCTCGTCGGTGGCGGCGGTGATCGGCGTGGTCGCGTTCGCGGCGTCCGGCCACCGGCTGTGGTCCTGGGCGGTGACGGCCGTCACGGCGGTGGCCCTCGCGGCGGCCTGGCCCTATTACAGCGTCTTCTCGCTGGTCGGCGACGAGTCGGTGGACTGGATCCACCGCCAGCTCTACACGGAGATGCCGCAGCGCTTCTGGCTGGCGCTGCTCGGCCTGCCGGCCCTGTGGCTCCGCTTCCGCAGGGACCGCAGGGACCCCCTGGTCCTGATGTTCGTCCTGGACTGCCTGGTCGTCATGTACGGCTGGCTCAGCGGCCACTACACCTACGGCCGCATCCTCGGCCTGACCCTGGTCCCGCTCCAGTTCGCCCTGGCGATCGAGCTGGCGGCGCCGCGGCCCTGGGGCTGGCGGCGGGGCGCGCTCGCCGGGGCCGCCGCGCTCGGCGCCTGCGTGGGCTTCTGCCAGATCCAGGCGGGCGCCGTCGTGCCGCGCGCCCTGGACCCCGTCGGCTTCGACCAGCCGCCGCGCTGGCCGGGCTACGGGTGGGCGGTCGGCCATATGCACAAGGGCGACGTCGTCCTGACGAACGGCTACCGCGCCACGCGCTCGGTGCCCGGCTACGGCGCCAACCTCGTCGCTCCCGCCTGGCCCGACCCCTCGCTCGACGAGAAGGTGCGGAACGTCCGCCTGAAGGCGGTGCGCGCCTACCTCTCCCCCGGCTCCACCCGGGCGGAGCGCACGGCGATCGTGCGCCGCTACGACGTGCGCTGGCTGCTGCTCACGCCCGAGCAGAAGGCGCCGCCGGAGGCGGTTGTCGTGGCCTGGAGCCCGCGCACCGGCGAGGTCCTCGCACGGGTGAACGGGGCAGGGCAGCGGCGGACGTAGGAGCGGTGCGGGGCAGCGGCGGACGTGGCAACGGGCCAGGTCAGCGGCGGACGTAGAGCCGCAGAGTGGCGCCCGGCACCTTGTGGAGGGTGCGGGCGGTGAACTCCCTGTCCAGGACGGCGAGTTTGGCCTCGTCGGCGCTTCCCGCCCAGAGCCCTCCGCGGACGGCGTACTCCCGGCTGTGACGCAGCGTGGACGGCTCGGCCACGACCCAGATCCGGTCCACGGAGGCGAGCCTGCGGCGCAGTTCGGCGGGGTCCGCCTCCACTCCGTACAGCGTCCCCGACGCGGCGGGCGACGCGGCGAGCGCGAGGTCCCTGCCGCCCCGGAAGCCGTCGGGGTAGACGAGGGCGACGCGCCGGGCGATGGCGGGCAGGAACAGGACGGGGTCGCCGGGGCGCAGAGCCCGCGCCGCGACGGTGGACGCGGCTGCGGGGTCCTCCCTGCCGTGCCCGACGGCGCGGTCCACGCGGTGCAGCGGAAGCTGCCACCACAGGGTGAGGCCGACGGCGACGGCACCGACGACGGCGACGGCACCCCGGGGGCGCGCGAAGCCTGGCCGGGGCAGTCGGCCCAAGCCTGGCCCGGGCAGTCGGCCGAGTCCGGGCCGGGGCAGTCGGCCGAGTCCCCGCACCGCCCGGTCCGCGCCCGCCGCCACGAGCAGCGGCAGGCCCGCGAGGGCGAAGAGCACGTAACGGTCGTGGTAGAGCGGCCACCCCTGCGAGACGGCGAAGAGCACGGCGGGCGGCAGCACGAGCAGCGGCAGCGCCACGGCGGGCAGCGCGAGGCGCCCGCCACGGCGCCACGGCCGCCGCAGCGCGAGGACCGCGAGCAGCAGCTGGCCGACGAGGACGAGCGACGTCGGCCCCGCGAAGGAGCGCAGCAGCCGGTCGGCCGCCGCGCCGTCCGGCGCCACCAGCCACGACACCTGCGCGGACTGCCCGCCGGAGACGAGGAGCAGCGGCAGGAGCAGGACACAGACCGCGCCCGCGGCGAGCGCCCAGGCCCGCCACACGGTGCGCGGCGCGCGGGACAGGAGCAGCGTCGCCGCGTGGGCGAGGAGCAGCAGGGCGGCGAGTTCGTGCAGCAGCGCGGTGCCGACGGCGGCCGCCGCGTAGGCGCACCAGGCGGACGGGCGCTCCGGCCGGTCGACCGCCCGCGTCAGGAGCAGCGTGGCGAGTGCGGCCCCGGCGGCGACGAGCGCGTACGAACGCCCCTCCTGCGCGTAGTGCCCCGCCATCGGCGTCACCGCGTACAGCAGTCCGGCCCACAGGCCGACGCGCGGGCGCGCGAGCCGGGTGCCGAGGGCGGCGACGAGCGCGGCGGCGGCCGAAGCGGCGAGCACCGAGGGCAGGCGCAGCGCGAACTCGCCCGGGTCGACGGGGAGCAGGGCGTGCATGAGGACGTAGTAGAGGCCGTGCACCGCGTCGACGTGGTGGAGCAGGTGCCAGATCTCGGGGAGCGAGCGCCGGGCGACCTGGAGGGTGGCTCCTTCGTCGCGCCAGACCGTGCCGCGCTCCAGGCCCCACAGGCCGAGGACGAGCATGACCAGGGCGGGAACCAGTGCGGCGAGTACGGGGGCGGTGAGAACGGGAGCGGTGAGGAGCGCGGGAACGCGCGCGGCGGCTGCGCGGGCAGCGGTGGGCACCTTGACCTGCATGGTGCGAGTTTGTGCTATTAGCCCACTTTCACCGAGGATTGACACCTCGTGCCGTGCCCACGAAAGCCCCCTTAGTCGGATAATTACTGGAAGCCCCTAAAATTTCCCCTGTGGAACGCATCCTGCCCCAGCCGCCTGTCCAGGTCTCCGTCGTCGTGATCGGCTACAACGACGCGGCCCACGTCGCCGACGCGGTGCGCTCCGCGCTCGCCCAGGGGCCCGTCGTCCACGAAGTGATCGCCGTCGACGACTGCTCGACGGACGACAGCGCCGACGTCCTCGCCGCCCTCGCCGCCACGGACCCGCGCGTGAAGGTCGTGCGCCGCACGGCCAACAGCGGCGGCTGCGGCACGCCCCGCAACGACGGGATCGACGCCGCCTCGTGCGCGTACGTGATGTTCCTCGACAGCGACGACGTGCTGCCGCCCGGCGCCGTCGACGCGCTGCTCGCCGCCGCGCGCAGGCACGGCGCGCAGGTCGCGTCCGGACTGTGCGTGCGCCGCGAGCTGCCCTCCGGGCGCGAGGTGCCCTGGCAGCCCGAGCTCTACCGCAAGGCGCAGCTCGTCGCCCGCCCCGAGCTGCGCACCCGTCTCGTCCACGACACGCTCTGCGTCAACAAGCTCTACCGCACGGACTTCCTGCGCGAGCACGGCATCCGCTTCCCCGAAGGCCGCTTCATTTACGAGGACTTCGTCTTCACCGCGCGGGTCCTCGCCGCCGCGCCCCGCATCGCGCTCGTCCCCGACACGGTCTACGTCTGGCACGTGCGCCGCGCCGCCGCCAAGCTGTCGATCTCCCTGGACCGCTCGGGGATCGCCAACTGGGAGGCCCGCATGGAGGCGCACCGCCAGTCCGTGGAGATCCTGCGGGACGCGCGCGGCACCGGCGGCAAGCGGCTCGCGCGGGCGGCCCGCGCCAAGTTCATCGAGCACGGCCTGCGCATGTACACCCGTGAGCTGACCGCGCGCGGCAAGGAGTACCAGCGCCAGTGGTGGGCCCTCACGCGCGCGTACCTGGCGACGTTCGACGACGCCGACCTCGACGCGGCGCCCGCCCCCGGGCGCGTCATCGCGCGCGTGATCCTCGCCTCCGAGGAGCCCCGCGACCTGACGCGCCTGAAGCAGGTGGCGGCGCGCCCGGCGCGGCTCGCGCCGCCGTACCCGCGGGCGGCCGACGCCACCCCCATCTGGGCCGACGACCTCCCCCAGGTCACCCTGGAGCACCTGCTCGTCCGCCCCTTGCGGCTGCTGCCCATCGCGGTCGACGGCGAGCTGCGCCCGCAGGCGGGCGGGACGCGGCTCACGCTGCGGCTGCGCGAGCTGTACGGACGGGTGGCGGACGCCGGTCCCGCCACGGTCGACGTCGAGCTGATCCACCGCCACGGCGACCGGCCGAGCCTGCGCAGGACGGCCGCGTTCAGCGCCGAGCGCCCCGGCGAGACCTGGGTCGCGACGGTCCTGCTCGACCTCGGCTCGCTGGACGGCGGCGTGTGGGACGTACGGCTGCGGCTCCACTTCGACGACGGGACGGCCCGCGACACGACCGCGCAGGCCGTCGCAGGGCCCGGCCTCCTTCGCCGCACGGTGGTGCCGAGCAGGCGGCGCGGGCTGCTCCTCGTCCAGCCGTACCGCACCCAGGCCGGGAACCTCTCGGTGCGGCTCGCCCCCGGTGTGCGGGGCGTGGCCGGGGTCGCGAAGCGGCGGCTGACCCGGCTGATCCGCTGACGCGACCCTCACGCCGCCTCTGCGACACTGCACGTCCACGAACACACTCGCGACAAGACGGGACAAGACGACCCATGACCTGGCTGATCACCGGCGGCGCCGGATACATCGGGGCGCATGTCGTCCGTGCCATGACGCAGGCGGGCGAGCAGGTGGTGGTCTACGACGACCTGTCCAGCGGCATCGTCGAACGCCTCCCCGAGGGCGTACCGCTGGTCGTCGGCTCGGTCCTGGACGGCGACCTGCTCGCGCGCACCTTCGAGGAGCACGCGGTCACCGGCATCGTGCACCTGGCCGGCAAGAAGCAGGTCGGCGAGTCGGTGGAGCGCCCGCTGCACTACTACCGCGAGAACGTGGAGGGCCTGCGCGTCCTGCTCGACGCGGCGGTCGCCTCGGGCATCGCCCACGTCGTCTTCTCCTCCTCCGCCTCGGTGTACGGCATGCCCGACGTCGACCTCGTCACCGAGGAGACGCCGTGCCTGCCCATGAGCCCGTACGGCGAGACGAAGCTGGCCGGCGAGTGGCTGATCCGCGCGGTGGGCCGGGCGCACGGCGTGTCCACGGCGTCCCTGCGCTACTTCAACGTGGCGGGCGCCGCCTCGCCCGAGCTCGCGGACACCGGCGTCTTCAACCTCGTCCCGATGGTCTTCGAGAAGCTCACCGCCGGCGAGGCCCCCCGCATCTTCGGCGCGGACTACGACACCCCCGACGGCACCTGCGTACGCGACTACATCCACGTCGTCGACATCGCCGAGGCCCATGTGGCGACGGCCCGCAGGCTCGCGTCCGCCGCGCCCGGCACCGACCTGACCCTCAACATCGGCCGCGGCGAGGGCGTTTCGGTCCGCGAGATGACGGACCTGATCAACGAGGTCACGGGGTACGACATCCCCGCCGAGGTCACGGACCGCCGCCCCGGCGACCCGGCCCGTGTGGTGGCCGCCGCCGACCGCATCGCCACGGAGCTCGGCTGGTCCGCCAAGCACGACGTGCGCGAGATGGTCGCGTCGGCGTGGGCGGGCTGGGTGCGGCTGCATCCGGAGGCGGCGCGCGTCTGAGGTCCTTCGTGCGCGGCCTCCTGGGGGTGCAGCAGGCTCCACCCCCCGTTCGGGACCGTACTCCCTCGCCCCTGTGACCTGGCATTTCTAGCGTTCTCAGGGACAGTCACCGCGGGTGTGACGGCCACGGAGAGGGCGTACGGATGTTCAGGCGACGGGGTTCAGGGGCGGTGACCGCCGAGCGGGTGGCCACGCCCGACGCGCTCACGCTCGACGGGGTCGGCAGGTCCTACCGGCGGGGCGTGACCGCGCTCGAACCCGTCGACCTCGCCGTGGAGCGCGGCCGGTTCCTTGCCGTCATGGGTCCCTCCGGATCCGGCAAGTCGACACCGCTGCGGTGCGCGGCGGGCCTCGACAGGCCGACGACCGGGGCCGTGCGGATCGGCGGCGTCGACATCGGCCCGCTCGGCGAGGCGGCCCTGACCCGGCTGCGCCGCGAGCGCGTCGGCTTCGTGTTCCAGGCGCACAATCTCGTGCCCTCGCTGAGCGTCCTGGAGAACGTCTCGCTGCCGCTGCTCCTCGCGGGCACCCCGGGCGAGGAGCGGGCGCGTCACGCCCTGGCCGCCGTGGGGCTCGCGGAGCGCGCGGGCGACCGCCCCGCGGAACTCTCCGGAGGCCAGCAGCAGGGGGTCCCCCCAGGCCCTTCAGGCACTGGGGGAGCGTCGCCGTCGCCCGTGCCCTGGTCACCTCGCCCGAGGTCGTCTTCGCCGACGAGCCGACCGGCGCCCTCGACCCGGCCACCGCGCAGGACGTGCTCGCCCTGCTGCGGCAGGCCGTCGACCGGGACGGGCACACCGTGGTGATGGTGACCCACGACCCGGCCGCGGCGGCCTGGGCGGACGAGGCGCTGCTCCTCGCCGTGGGCCGGATCGCCACCCGCCTCCTCCATCCCGACGCCGCTCAAGTGCACGACATCATGCGGACGTTGGGGCGGCGAGCGGCATGAGCGACGCCCGCGTGAACGTCATGAAGCTGCTCGCCGCGCGCGCCGCGCGGACGCACCGCAAGGCCTGGGCGGCGGTCTTCGCCGCGCTCACACTGACCTCCCTCCTGCTCGGCGCGTTCGGCCTGGCGCTCTCCTCGGCCGGGCTCGGGCACGCGCGCGTGGAGCGCTACGCCGCCGCCGACCTCGTCGTCTCCGGCGACCAGAACACCCGCTACACGGCCAAGCCGTGGGGCAGCGAACCCGAGACGGCGACGGCGGGGCTCACCGAGCGCGTACGGGTCCCGCGGGCCGCGCTGAAGACCGTGCGCGAGGTCCCCGGGGTCCTCGCGGCGGTCGCCGACGAGGTGTTCACGGTGGGTGTCGGGGACGACGGGGGCGACGCGGCGACCGGACGCCCTTGGGAGGCGGCCCGGTTAGGCTCGTACGCCCTCCGGGACGGGACCGCGCCCGAGCGGTCGTCCGAGGTCGTGGTGGGCGAGGGCACGGCGCGCGTCGGGGACCGGATCGCTCTGCGCGTGGCCGGCGCAACGGCGACGTACAGGGTGACCGGAGTGCCCCAAGGCCCGCGCGCCGCCGCCTACTTCACCTCCACGGAGGCACAGCGCCTGGCCGGCCGCCCCGGCTCGGTGGCGGCGATCGGCGTGACGGCGGACCCCGGAACGAGCACGGCGACCCTGTACGCGCGCGTGCGGCAGGCCTTGGACAAGGCGGGCCACCGCAGCGTGGGACACCGCGCGGACGGGGACGGCGCGCGGCTTCGCGTCCTCACCGGAGACGGGCGCGGCGACGCCGAGTTCCTCGCCGCGGCTCCCGCGCGGGCGGGCATGCTGGCGCTGCTCGGCTCCGTGACCGCGACGGTCGTGCTGATCGCCCTGCTCGTCGTGGCGTCGACGGTGGTGCAGGCGCTCCAGCAACGCTCCCGCGAGCTGGGCCTGTTGCGGGCGGTCGGCGCGACGCCGCGGCAGTTGCGGAGCGCGGTGGGACGCGAGGTCGGCAGGGTCGCCGCGGCGGCCGCGCTGACGGGGGCGGTGGCTGCGGTCCCCGCCTTCCTGGGCCTGCGCGCACTGCTCGACGCCCGGGGCGCGCTGCCGCCGGGCCTTGAACTCCCGCTCCCCACCTGGCTGTTGCCGACGCCGTCGGTCACGGCGGGCCTGACCCTCCTGATCGCCCGCGCGGCCGCGCTGATCGCGTGCGCGCGGACGGCGAAGGTGCGTCCCTCGGAGGCGCTGCGCGAGTCCGCCCCCGGCAAGGGCCGCCGGATCACGGGGCTGGTACTGCTGTTCATCGGCGCGAGCTCGGCGGGCACCGCCACCCTCCAGAACGGCCAGGCGGCGGCTGCCGCGGCCGGTGCGGCCGCGGTGGTCCTGGTGATCGGCTGCGCGCTCCTCGGCCCGTGGATCGCCGAGGGCGCGATGCGGGTGCTCGGCGCGCCGCTGCGCAGGTTCGGCGGCGCGGGCGGCCATCTGGCGGCGGCCAACTGCACGGCGTCCGCCCGCCGTCTGGGGGCGGCGCTCACCCCGATCATCCTGGTCACGGCGTTCATCGCGGTGCAGCTCTCCGCGGGGGCGACGATGACGCACGCCGCGGGCGACCAGGCGCGCGATGCGGCACGGGCGGACTATGCGGTGACGGCGTCCGGCGGCCTGCCCGCGGGCACCCTCGAACGCATCAGGAGGTCCCCCGGAGTTCAGGCAGCGACGGCCATCACCCACAGCACGGTGGTCCTGGCCCGACGGGAGACGGGCTCGCCCCGCCTGGACCGCCTGCCGGTGCTCGGAGTCACCCCCGAGGGCCTGGCGAAGACGCTGGACCCCGGCGTCCGCGAGGGCGACATCGACGAACTGCGCCCCGGCACGGTGGCGTTGGGCCGGGACCAGGCGCGCTCCCTGGACGCCGGCCCCGGCTCGACGGTGACGGTGCGCTTCGGGGACGGAGTGGAGTCACGGCTCAGGGTCGTGGCCACGTACGACCGCGAACTGGCCCTGGGCCCCCTCCTGTTCGCGCAGAGCGAGCTCCTGCGGCACACGTCCTCACCCACAGCGAACCGCATCCTGGTGGCCGCGACCGGCACCACATCCCGGGCCCTGCGCGACGCCGCCCCCGGAGCGAGGGTGACGGCGGACCCGCCTCCCGAGCGGCTCGAACCGGAGGACCAGGCGCTGGGCGAGGTGGTGACCGTGGCGGCACTGGGCGCGGTCGGCGGCTTCACGGTGATCGCCGTCCTGAGCACGCTGACCCTCATCACCATCGGGCGGCGCCCCGAGCTCTGCCTGCTCCGCCTCGCCGGGGCGGGCCGACGCCAACTGCGGCACATGCTGCGCCTGGAGGCGGCGGC
This sequence comes from Streptomyces sp. NPDC041068, assembly GCF_040647455.1. Classification (NCBI taxonomy): domain Bacteria; kingdom Bacillati; phylum Actinomycetota; class Actinomycetes; order Kitasatosporales; family Streptomycetaceae; genus Streptomyces; species Streptomyces sp. NPDC041068. The sequence goes on along the minus strand of NZ_JBEZCG010000018.1, from coordinate 52,817 downwards.
CACGGCACTGACGGGCCTGGTGGTCGGCGCGGCGGTCGCGGCACTGCCGCTGCTCGCCTTCAGCCTGGCGATGGCGCACTCCTTGCCGCACCTCGCGGCGGGGCAGGCGGCACTGATCGTGACGGTGGTCGCGGCGACGACGGCGGCGGGAACGGTGATACCGGCCCGGCGGGTGCTGCGGGGCCGCCATCCGCTGCGGTTCAGCGCGTAAAGACGCGCAAAGAGAGGTCAGCCCTTGCTCTCGACACCCGACCCCGACCCCGAACCCGGCCCCAGCCCCGAGAACAGGGACTGACTGACCATGTCGGCGCCCTGGGCCGGGCTCAGCTCCGGCATCTCGTGCGAGGCGAGGTTGGTGAGGTGGATCAGCAGGGAGCGGGCCCAGCGGTCCGGGAGCCCGGGACGCAGGGCATCCTCGCGCACCGCGCGGGCCATGAAGGCGTCGAGCCGCTCGATCAGCAGGCGCAGCCGTTCGACCCCTGCCTCGTCCCGCACCTGCCCCACGTCCACCGGCCACCGGCGGCTGATGGCGATGATGCCCTCCGCGTACCGGTGCAGGGCCACGGCCACCGGCGCCTCGTCGAGCCGCGCCTCGGCGACGACCGCCTCGCAGGCGTCGAGCTTGGCCACGTAGACGGCGGCCATCAGGGCCTCGCGGGTCTCGAAGCGGCGGTACACGGTGCGCCGGTCGACGCCGGCGGCGGCCGCGATCGCCGCGATGCTCGTGGCGGGGTCCCGCGCCAGAAGGCGTGCGCCGGTCTGCAGGACGGCGTCCAGATTGCGTGCGGCGTCGGCTCTCATCGTGCCGGGAGCATACGCGGGACGCGACACCCCGAGCCACCACCCGCCACACACCTATTGCATCTCACCATGCAAATGTCACAGACTTGGTGCACTTAATTGAAATCCCCCAGGGAGGCCGTGCGATGAGCAGCACCCCCAGCCCCACAGCGACACCCCTGTCGCCCAAGCTGAAAGACGCCCTCGACGCGAAGATCTTCGTGACCGTGGCGACCCTGCGCCCTGACGGCAGTCCGCACCAGTCGGTGGTGTGGGTGGGGCGGGACGGCGACGACCTGTTCTTCGTGACGGGCGTGGACAAGGTCAAGATCCGCAACCTGCGGCGCGACCCGCGTCTGAGCGTGACGGTCAACCCGCCGGACGAGCCGTACGGATACGCGGTGATCACGGGAACGGCGCGCCTGGAGAGCGCGGGCAGCCGGGCCCGCATGGACGAACTGTCCCTCAAGTACACGGACTTGACGTACGCGGAGCACAACCCCGAAGTGGCGGCCGTGCTCCCCGAACTCGTCACCGTCCACGTCACCCCCGAGAAGATCGCGTCGAGGTTCCTGTGACCACCAAGACCGCGACCACCACAACTACGACCACTACGACTGCGACCACCACAACCAAGAAGACATACGTCATCACCGGCGGAACGGACGGCCTGGGCAAGGCCGTTGCCCGCACGTACCTGGAGCGGGGTCAGGAGGTGGCGGTCGTGGGACGCAACGCGGAGAAGGGCGAGGCATGGCTGACCCATGCCCGGCGGCACGGCGCGGCGGACCGGGCGCACTTCGTCCGGGCGGACCTGAGCCTGCTGTCGGAGACGAGAGCGGTGATGGACACGCTCAGCGCCACCCTCACGAAGATCGACGCACTGGTGCTGTGCGCCCGGCACTTCCGCTCGACGCGCCTCGTCACGGCGGAGGGTTTCGAGAACACGCTCGCGCACTTCTACCTGAGCCGCTTCGTCCTGAGCCACGGCCTGACGGACCTGCTGGAGGCCGCCGACACCCCGGTCGTCCTCAACGTCGCCGGGCCCGGGGGCGGAGGCCGGATCTTCTGGGAGGACCTGCAACTCGCCCGGCACTACGACGGGGGCCTCGCGCTCGGGCAGGGCGGCCGCCTCAACGACCTGCTCGGGGTCGGCTACGCGGCGGGGCGGCCCGGCTCGAAGGTGCGGTACGTGCTGCACAACCCGGGGACGGTCAGCACGAGCTTCTCCGGGGAGTACGCACCCGATGTCCTCGCCCATGTCGAGGCGATGCGGCGCTCGGCACCGCCGGTGAGCGAGGCGGTCCTCCCCCTCCTCCACGTCCTGGACGCCCCGCCTGCGCCAGGACTCAGCGCGTACGCCCTGGACACCCCGCTGGACGTCACCGGCCCGGACTTCGCACTCCCGGAGGCAAGGCGCCTCCACGCCCTGACGAACGCCCTCCTGACGGGAGGCTGAGACGGCCCGCAGCCGCGTACGCACCTGAGGGGACGTGGGGGTATGTGCGCACGGAGCACCGAGCACAACGCTTGCCCCAGCCGCAGCAACAAAGCCCCGCAACAAAGATGGCGAGTACGGACATACCCCCGCGGCCCCGCCCCACAACCGCCCTACAGCCGCCCCACAGCCGCCCCCAGCCGCAGACCTCAGCGCAGCACCGCCCTAGCCCCGGTTCAAGTACGCCAGCACCGCCAGCACCCTCCGATGCCCGCTGTCGCTCGGCGGCAGCCCCAGCTTCACGAAGACGTTGCCGATGTGTTTGCTGACCGCGCGGTCCGAGACCACCAGCGTCGAGGCGATCGTCGCGTTGTCGCGGCCCTCCGCCATCAGTTGCAGCACCTCCCGCTCGCGCGGCGTCAGCGAGTCCAGCGGATCGTCCCGCCGCCGCGTCAGCAGCTCCGTCACGACCTCCGGGTCCAGCGCCGTGCCGCCCGCGGCCACCCGCTCCAGCGCGTCCAGGAACTCGTCGACGCGCCCCACCCGGTCCTTGAGCAGATAACCGACGCCGCTCGCACCCCCGCCCAACAGCTCGGCGGCGTACGTCTCCTCGACGTATTGCGACAGGACGAGCACCGGAAGACCCGGAATCTCCGCCCGCGCCGCAAGCGCCGCCCGCAGCCCCTCGTCCCTGAACCCCGGCGGCATCCGCACGTCCAACACCGCGGCGTCCGGCCGATGTTCGAGCAGCGCGGGCAGCACCTCGGGCCCGCTGGCGGCGACCGCCACCACCTCGTGCCCCGCGGAGGTGAGCAGCAGCACCACCCCTTCCCGCAGCAAGGCGTTGTCCTCGGCGATCACCACGCGCACGGCAGCTCCACTTCGATCACGGTCGGCCCTCCGGCAGGGCTCGACACCTCCACGGTCCCGTCGAGCGCCGCGACCCGGCGCCGCATGCCGAGCAGCCCGCTGCCACCCGCGTCATCGGCCCCGCCCCGCCCCTCGTCACGTACCGCGACCCTCAACACCCTTCCCACCCGGGAAAGTTCCACGAAGGCCCGCTCGGACCCGCTGTGCTTGGCGGCGTTGGTCAAGGCCTCGGCCACGACGAAGTACGCGGCGGCCTCCACGGCGGCCGGAGCCCGCGGCCCCGAATCCGACTCCACCCCGTCCTCGCGCACCGTCACATCGAGCCCGCTGCTGGCGGCCAACGCCCGCACGGCCCCCACGAGTCCGCGGTCGGTGAGGATCGGCGGATGGATGCCGCGCACGACGTGGCGTAGCTCGGTCAGCGCCTCCTCGACCTGGTCCTGCGCGTCGTCGAGCAGCTTCTTCGCGGCCTCGGGATCCTTGTCGTACGCACGCCGCGCGAGCCCGACCCGCATCGAGAGGGAGACGAGCCGCGCCTGCGTGCCGTCGTGCAAGTCACGCTCGATGCGCCGCAGTTCGGCACCGTGCGCGGCGACGGCGCCGGCCCGCGTGACGGTGAGCTCCTCGACGCGCTCGGCGAGATCCGCGGTGCGCTGCGCCTCAGGCGAGGGCAGCAGCAGCGGGCGGGACCAGCGGGCGTCGAGGTCGGCGAGGCGGCCGATCAGAGGAAGGACCACGGCACGGCGCCCGAGCAGCCCGCACCACACCCCGTCGACGAGCACGCCCACGGCCCACAGCGGCAGCGCCACGTACAGAAGGATCCAGCCGTAGACGAAGTGGACGAAGAGCCACCGCAGATCGCGCCACGTGCTCGGGTCCTGGACGGCGGCGCTCACGCGGTCGCGGACGCCCCCGGTGAGCGGCAGATACGCCTCGGGCACCGGCTCGCCCGTCCAGCCCGCGACGAGCCGCCGTTTGCAGCCGGCGGTCCTGCGCAGCAGCAGCACGGTCTCGGGCAGCACGGAGGCGCCGACCACGAGGAGGGTGACGACGGCGGTGAACAGGATCAGCCCCATGAAGAGGTACGAGAGGAGAGCGAGCCCGGCGCCCTTACCCAACTGCGCCGTGGCGAGCCCCGCGCGCCGCACCGTCTCCTTCATGCGGAAAGGCTAGGTCACGGCGCGGACGGCCGAGAGCGGGCGGCCTCCCGGACCCATGGTGGAGTGCGCTACACCCTCGCCCGGGGAGAGAGCTCTCTCGTACGCGCCGGAAGACGATGACATCGTTGATCACACGGAACGGAGACACCGGACCGTCATCCCGATCGGACATCTCGTCCGCCCGACCCGAAAGGCCCCTGTCATGAAGGCCCTGCTCTGGACCGTGCTTCTCATAGCCCTCGCCGTCAATGTCTCCACGAGCTTCGTCTTCGACGGCGCGCAGCAGGCCCTGATCAGCGTCGGCACGGGCGTCCTGGCGCTCGGCACGGGCGTGACGATTTACCTGACACGCCGCCGCGACGCCTGACCCGCCGCCCGCCGCCGCCCGACCGCCCACCCCAGAGCGCCTCAGAGCGCCCGAAGCCCCGCAGCCGTAGCCGCCGCGAGCCTGCCCAGGTACCCCTTGGGCAGCTCGGCCCGCACCACCACGGAGCGCCAGTAGAGCGGCCCCGACACCAGGTCGAGCGCGAGGTCCTCGTCGGCGCCCTCCCGCATCTCACCGCGCGCGACGGCGGCCCGCACGATGCCGCTGGCCACCCCGTACTGCCCCTCGCGCAGCGCCTTCTGCAGGGCTTCGGCGATCTCGGGGTTGCGGGCCGCCTCGGCCTGCAGATCGGGGATCACCTGCGAGGCCACGGGGTGCCGAAGCGCCCGTGACGTCACCTCGTACAGCAGCCGCAGGTCGCCCTCCAGGGACCCGGTGTCCGGCGCCGGCAGCCCCTGCACCGCTATCGCCGACACCAGGTCGAGCACGAGCTGCAGCTTGGAGCGCCAGCGGCGGTAGACCGCGGTCTTGCCGACACCCGCGCGGCGGGCGATGCCCTCGATGGACATGCGGGCGTAGCCGACGGAGGCGAGCTCTTCGAAGACGGCTGCCCGGATGGCCTCGGTCACGTCCTCGCGGAGCACGGCGGCTCCGGCGGGGGCCCTGCGGTGCGGCTGTCCGCCCGAGGACCGGCTCGCCTGTTCACCCTGTGGCCTGCTCGTCGTCATGCGGACAGCATAGAACGTCACGACGATACGGTTGCGTTCCGACGTAACGACGTCCTACTCTCGGCGTTGCGACGATACGGGTCCGTCCCGACGTACCTGATCCGGGTCCGTCCCGACATGCCCGACGTGCGCCCCAGCTTCCCCGAGCGAAAGCAACGGACGTGAGCCAGGTCCTCGACGACGCACCGCCCCACCAGGCATCCCCTGCCGCCCCGGCCGTACCCCCGGCCGAACTCGCCGCCCGGTACGGCCTGTCCGTCAGCGGCGCCCGCCCCTCCCTGCCCGCCTACGTCCGGCAGCTGTGGCAGCGCCGCCACTTCATCACCGCCTTCGCGACCGCCAAGCTGACGGCGCAGTACAGCCAGGCGAAGCTCGGCCAGGTCTGGCAGGTGATGACGCCGCTGCTGAACGCGGCGGTCTATTACTTCATCTTCGGCGTCCTGATGAACACCAAGCGGGACGTCGAGGATTACGTCCCGTTCCTGGTCACCGGCGTCTTCGTCTTCACCTTCACGCAGCAGTCCGTGATGGCCGGCACCCGCGCCATCTCCGGCAGCCTCGGCCTGGTCCGCGCCCTGCACTTCCCCCGGGCCTCGCTGCCCATCTCGTACTGCCTGCAGCAGCTGCAGCAGCTGCTCTTCTCGATGGCCGCACTGCTCGTGATCCTGCTCTGCTTCGGCGTCCCGCCGACGGCGTCCTGGCTCCTGGTGGCCCCGGTCCTCGCGCTGCAGTTCACGTTCAACACCGGCCTCGCGCTGGTCATGGCGCGGCTCGGCAGCAAGACCCCGGACATCGCGCAGCTGATGCCGTTCGTGCTGCGCACCTGGATGTACGTGTCCGGGGTGATGTGGAGCATCGACGCGGTCCTCAAGGACCAGCACCTGCCGCACGCCGTGCAGGTCCTCCTGGAGTGCAATCCGGCCGCCGTCTACATCGACCTGATGCGGTTCGCGCTGATCGACAGCTTCCACGCGGACCAGCTCCCGCACCACGTGTGGGCCTGGGCCCTGGGCTGGGCGCTGCTCGCCGGGATCGGCGGGTTCATCTACTTCTGGAAGGCAGAGGAGACGTACGGCCGTGGCTGAGACCGAGACGACCCCCACCGCGAAGGTGCCCGCGCAGGCGCAGGCACTCGCCCCCACCGTCATCGTCGACCAGGTCGACATCGTCTACCGCGTACACGGCACCGGCGCGGGCCGGGGCACCGCCACCGCCGCCCTCAACCGCATCCTCGGGGGCCGCAAGAAGGCCGAGGCACGGTCGGGCGTACGCAAGGTGCACGCCGTCAAGAAGGTGTCGTTCACCGCGTACAAGGGCGAGGCCATCGGCCTGATCGGCACGAACGGCTCCGGGAAGTCGACGCTGCTCAAGGCCGTCGCGGGGCTCCTGCCCGTCGAGAGCGGCCGCATCTTCACCGACGGTCAGCCGTCCCTGCTCGGCGTGAACGCGGCGATGATGAACGACCTGACGGGCGAGCGCAACGTACGCCTCGGCGGTCTCGCGATGGGCATGAGCCGCGAGCAGGTCCAGGAGCGCTACGACGACATCGTCGAGTTCTCCGGCATCAACGAGAAGGGCGACTTCATCACGCTCCCGATGCGGACCTACTCCTCCGGCATGGCCGCCCGCCTGCGCTTCTCCATCGCCGCCGCCAAGGACCACGACGTGCTGCTCATCGACGAGGCCCTGGCCACCGGCGACCGCTCCTTCCAGAAGCGCTCCGAGGCCCGCATCCGGGAGCTGCGCAAGCGCGCGGGCACGGTCTTCCTGGTCAGCCACAACAACAAGTCGATCCGCGACACCTGCGACCGCGTGCTGTGGCTGGAGCGCGGCGAGCTGCGGATGGACGGCGCCACCGAGGACGTGATGAAGGAGTACGAGCGCTTCACGGGAGGCAAGGGCTGACCTCGGGGCTCCCCCCCTGAGCACCAGGCTGACCTCGGGGCTCCACCCCTGAGCACCAGGCTGACCTCGGGCTCCGCCCCTGAGCACCCACGAGGCTGTATCCCTTTTGTCGCATCAATACGCAGATCCTTACACTATGGGAGCGTTTAGCAACAGAAGGAGTACGCGTGCAGCCACGGCTGAGTGTTGTCGTCCCCGTCTACAACGTCGAGCTCTACCTCGACGAGTGCCTGGAGTCCCTGGCCGCACAGACGTACCAGGACTTCGAAGTGATCATGGTCGACGACGGGTCGACGGACGGCAGTGCTGCCATCGCCGAGACCTTCGCGGCGGCCGACCCGCGGTTCCGCCTGATATCCCAGGAGAACAAGGGCCTGGGCGCGGCGCGCAACACCGGTGTGCGGGAGATGTCCCCCGACAGCGAGTACCTCGCGTTCGTGGACAGCGACGACACCCTGCCGACCACGGCGTACGCGCTGATGATCGAGACGCTCGACGAGACCGGCTCCGACTTCGTGGCGGGCAACGTGACCCGCTTCCGCTCCGCCGGGCACGTCCAGTCGCCCGTGCACCGCGTGCCCTTCGCGGCGACCCGGCTGCGTACGCACGTCTCGAAGTTCCGCCCGCTGCTGACCGACCGCACCGCGTGGAACAAGGTCTACCGCCGCTCCTTCTGGGAGAAGCACCAGCTCGCCTACCCCGAGGCGATGCTCTACGAGGACGCCCCCGTCAGCGTCCCCGCGCACTACCTCGCCGAGTCCGTCGACGTCCTGAGCGAGCCGATCTACAACTGGCGCGAGCGCGAGATCGGCGAGCGCTCGATCACGCAGAACCGCACCAACCCGCAGGGCCTGATCGACCGCGTGAAGTCGATCCGCATGGTCCGCGAGTTCATGCTCGACCACATCGACGACGACCCGATGTACGCCGAGCACCTGAAGGTCTACGACAACAACGCCCTCGCCGAGGAGATCCCGCTCTTCTGGCGGGTCCTGCCGGGCTCGGACGCCGCGTACCAGGAGGCCTTCCTGGAGCACGTGGGCCGCCTGGTCCGCGAGATCGGCCAGGACGCGGTCCGCGCGCTGCACGTGCCGCACAAGCTGAAGCTGTACCTGACCGTGCACCGGCGCCTGGACGAGCTGATCGGCCAGCTGGAGTTCGAGAAGGAGCACCCCGGCTCGATCCCCGTGACCGGCACGCTGCACCCGAAGGCGGACTACCCCTTCCTCGACCCGACCGTCCCCGTCCCGGACGCGGTCCTGCGCCTGGACCCGGAGCTGCGCCTGCGCAGCCGCCTCGACGAGGCCACCTGGCACGACGACAAGCTGTGGCTGTCCGGCTGGGCCTTCGCTCGCCAGCTCGGCGCCGAGTCGCGGAGCAAGGCGCTGAAGTCGCTGATCCTCAAGGAGAAGGGCAGCCGCCGCACGGTCCTCGTGCCCGCCCGCAGCCATCTGGACCCGGAGGCGACGGTCGCCTCCGGCGCCGAGTTCAAGCACGCCGACTGGGCCGGCTTCGGCGCCCTGGTGAACCCCTCGCGCCTGCGCCACCGCGGCAAGTGGGTCGACGGTCTGTGGTACGTGCGGGTCGCCGTGGCCGGCACCGGCTCGACGCCGCGCCGCGGCCCGCTGTACGGCGCGGGCACGGGCTCCGGCCAGACCCCGCCCGCGCACTGGGTCACCCAGGACGTCCGCGTGGCCCCGCAGATCCAGGACGGCGAGCTGGCCATCCGCGTCGAGACCGCGCACGCCCGTGCCCTCGAGGTCCGCGCCGAGGGCGCCCACCTCGTCGTACGCGGCGTCCTGCGCACGGCGCCCGACGGCGAGCCCCGCCTGCGCATGCGCCACCGCGAGTCCGGCACGCTCCTCAACGTCCCGCTGGACCTGGGCGCCCCCGAGGAGGGCCGCGTCCCGTTCACGGCGCGGGTCGCCACGGCGGAGCTGACCGAGGTCCGCGAGGACCACGAGCGGCTGCGCCCGACGCAGGCCGAGCGGTCCATCGCCCGCTGGGACATGTCCGTCGAGGTCGTCGACTCCTCCGGCGCCGAGCCCAAGTCGACCCGCCTCGCCCTGATCCTGGACGACCGCGAGGGCTTCTCCGGCGCCCAGTTCGCGCAGGAGGACGCCGGTCGCACGGTCTACGCCCGGCGCAGCCCCGGCGGCTACCTCCAGCTGTGCGACCAGCCCGTGCAGCCGCTGGTCGACCACGTCTCCGTCCACCCCGACGGCACCGTCACGCTCACCGGCAGCTACCCGGCGGGCGGCACCCACGACCTCGAACTGGTCCTTCGCCAGACCTGGTCGGGCCACGAGTACACGTTCCCCGCGAAGGCGCACGACGGCCGCTTCGAGGCGAACTTCGTGCCCGCCCCCACCCACCGCTACGCGGGCGAGACGCCGCTGCGCGCCGGATTCTGGTGGCCCTCCATCCAGAAGCCCGACGGCTCCCGCACCGCCGTCCAGCTCGCCCCGCCCGTCCACGGCAACCTCCCCCTGGAGGTCGAGGCGCACGGCAAGCGCGTCGAGCTGCAGGCCCGCCAGTACGACCAGCTGGCCCTGATGGCCCACTCCGAGCTGCGCCCCGACGAGCGCAGCCGCTACCGCCAGACCCGCCTGCGCACCGAGGCCTACCCGGCCGCCCGCCACGAGCCGCTGCGCGAGGCCGTCCTGTACGACGTCTTCGGCGGCCGCATGTACGGCGACTCCCCGCGCGCCGTCCACGAGGAGATGGTCCGCCGCGGCCTGCCCCTGGAGCACCTGTGGGTCGTCAAGGACGGCCAGTGCGAGGTGCCCGCCACCGCGAAGGCGGTGCGCGTGCACAGCCCCGAGTACTACGAGGCGATGGCCCGCTCCCGCTACATCGTCGGCAACACGCACTTCCCGCGCTGGCTGGAACGGCGCGAGGGCCAGCAGATCATCCAGACCTGGCACGGCACCCCGCTCAAGCGGATCGGCTTCGACTTCGACAACGACCACTTCGCGAGCACGCAGTACCTCCAGGACCTGGACCGCGAGCGCCACCAGTGGACGATGCTGCTCTCGCCGAACAAGTTCAGTACGCCGATCATGCGCAGCGCCTTCCGGTTCGGCGGCGACGTGGACGGCGAGCTCCTTGAGGCCGGCTACCCGCGCAACGACGTGCTGCTCGCCCCCGACCGCGCCAAGCGCGCGGAGAAGGTGCGCCGCGCCCTCGGCCTGCCCGAGGGCAAGAAGGTCGTCCTGTACGCCCCGACCTGGCGCGAGGACAAGCAGCGCCACCGCGGCGGCTTCCTGCTCGACCTGCGCCTGGACCTGGCGAAGGCGCGCGAGGAGCTGGGCGAGGACCACGTCCTGCTCGTGCGGCCGCACGCCCACATCGTGGAGCCCGTGCCGGGCGCGGGCGACGGCTTCGTGTGGGACGTCGCGAGCTACCCGGACATCATGGACCTGCTCCTGATCGCGGACGTCATGATCACCGACTACTCCTCGGTGATGTTCGACTTCGCCGTCACGGGCCGTCCGATGCTGTTCTTCACGTACGACCTGGAGCACTACCGCGACCGGCTGCGCGGCTTCTACTTCGACTTCGAGAAGCGCGCGCCGGGCCCGCTGCTCCCCACGTCCGACGAGCTGATCGCCGCGCTGAAGGACCTCGACGCGACGAGTGAGCCGTACCAGAAGGCGTACGACGAGTTCCGCGCCGAGTTCTGCGACCTGGACGACGGGCAGGCCGCGCGCCGCGTGGTCGACCGGATGCTCGCCCACCGAGGAACGGCCACCGCATGAGCACACAAGAGGGGGGCACTGCCATGCCCGAGCCGAGCGTCACCGCGGCGGACGTCACCGCGGCGAGCGAGCTGAGCGTCGTCGTGTACGGCCGCAACGTCCAGGGCCACCTCGGCGCCTGCCTGGACGAGCTCACCGCGCAGTCCTCGCCCGGCGTCGAGGTGATCGTCGCGGCGGTGGGCGCCTCCGCGCAGGCCGCCGCGGCGAACAGGAGCGGCGTCACCGTCGTCCCGCTGCCCGAGGGCACGGGGGACGGCGCGGCACGGGCCGCGGGCGCCGAGCGCGCGGGCGGCCGGTGGCTGCACTTCGTGCACAGCAAGGACGGCGTGCCCACGGGCGCGCCGCGCGCCGTCGCGGACCGCGCCGCCGAGTTGCCGGACGGCGTCGACGTCCTCGTCGTGGACCACGTCCGCTCGACGTGGCGGCACCAGGGCATGCCGAGCCCGGACGGGAAGCACCTGGCCAAGCAGGGCCGCCGCGACCTGCCGCTCGCGGACTGCCCCGACCTGATGAAGGTCACGCCCCTGCTCGGCACCCGCGTGCTGCTCGCCGACTTCTGGCGCGCCCACCGCGCCGAACTGGCCGTGGACGACGAGACGTTCGCCGCGTACGCCGCGCTGCTCGCCGCAGGTCGGCTCGCGACGCTCGACCAAGTTGCCCTGAACGTAAGAGAGTTGCGCGCGGAGAGCCTCCCCAAGGGTGCGCCCGAGGAGCGGTACGGCGTCATCGAGCGCTACGAATCGCTGCTGCGCCTCGCCTCCGACCTCGGTCTGCCGACGGCGCCCCGCGCCGCGCTCTACGACGTGATGGTCGGCGACTGCCTGCGCGTCGTCGCCCGCGAGAAGCTGCCCGACGCGGTGCGCAAGGAGTTCTTCCACCGCGCGTCGAAGGCCGCCGTCGCCTGGCGGCCCAAGGGGCACCAGCACCCCGGCGGCCTTGAGGGCGTGCGGCGCCGCATCCTCGAAGAGGACGCGTACACCAAGTACCGCACGTTCCAGACCGCCAACCAGCAGCGGCGCAAGCTCAGGTCGGCCGTCGTCTCGCGCAAGCACAAGGTGGGCGTGAAGGTACGCGACCTGCGCTACCGCAGGGCCCTTGAACGGCCCGTCGACCCCAACCTCGCGGTCTTCACGGCCTATTGGGACCGGGGCGTGGCCTGCAACCCCGCGGCCATCGCGGCGAAGCTCGGCGAACTCGCCCCGCACATCCACCCGGTGTGGGTCGTCTCGGCAGCGAACGTGCCGCTCCTTCCGCCCGGCACGGACCACGTGGTGCCCGGCACGCGCCGCTACTGGGAGGTGATGGCCCGCGCCAAGTACCTGGTGAACAACGCCAACTTCCCCAACGCGATCGTCAAGCGCCCGGACGCGATCCACCTCCAGACGCACCACGGCACGCCGCTCAAGCGCATGGGCCTGGACCAGCTCGACTACCCGGCCGCCGCCAAGGGCCTGAACTTCCACAGCCTGCTCGCACGCGTGGACCGGTGGGACTACAGCGTCTCGGCGAACGGCCACTCCACGGAGATGTGGGAGCGCGCGTACCCCTCGCACTACACCTCCCTCGACTACGGCTATCCGCGCAACGACGTCTTCTACGGCGCGACGGCGGCCGACATCCGGGCGATCCGCGAGCGGCTCGGCATCGCGCCGGGCAAGCGGGCGATCCTGTACGCGCCCACCCACCGCGACTACGAGGCGGCCTGGACTCCGCGCCTTGACCTGGCGACGCTCGCCGAGCGCCTCGGCGAGGACACGGTGCTGCTCGTCCGCGGCCACTACTTCTACGGCGGTGCGGCCTCGCCGCTGGCCGGCCTGCGCAAGAGCGGCCGCGTCATCGACGTCTCGTCGTACGACCCGGTGGAGGAGCTGTCGCTCGCGGCGGACGCGATGATCACGGACTACTCGTCGATCATGTTCGACTACGCCAACCTCGACCGGCCGATCGTCATCTACGCCGACGACTGGGAGACGTACGCGAAGACGCGCGGCGTCTACTTCGACCTGATGGCGGAGGCGCCGGGGCATGTGGCGCGCACGCAGGAGGAGTTGACGTCGCTGTTCACCTCGGGCGCCTGGCGCGACGAGGAGTCGGCCAAGGCGCGCAAGGTGTTCCGCCACCGCTTCTGCGAGTACGACGACGGGCGCGCCGCCGAGCGGGTCGTGCGCCGCGTCTTCCTCGGCGAGAGCGAGGAGTCCCTGCCGCCCGTGACCCCGGTCGACGAGCGCACCCCGGCCCCGACGCCCGAGGAGGCGACCCGATGACGACCACCTCTGGGGGCGTGACCACGCCCGACGTCACCGTCACGGTGATCGTCTACAACGACGCGGAGCGGCTTCCGCGCGCGGTGGCCTCGCTGCGGCGCCAGACGCACGCGAACATCGAGATCATCATCAGCGACGACCACTCGACGGACAACACCCCCGAGGTGGCCCGGCAGTTGGCGGCGCAGGACGAGCGCGTCTCCTACCTCCGCCTGCCGGAGAACAGCGGCGGCTGCAGCGCGCCGCGCAACCGCGCGCTCGACATCGCGCGGGCCCCGTTCCTGATGTTCCTGGACAGCGACGACGAACTCCCGGAGCGGGCGGTGGAGTTGCTCCTCACCGCACACCGGGAGCGAGACGTGGACTTCGCGATGGGAGCGGTGGAGCGGGTCCGGGTGGACACGGGCCGTACGTCGACGTGGATGCCGCATCTGGTGGCGGAGCGCCGCACGGTGGAGGGCATTGCGTCGGAACCGGCCCTGTTCTTCGAGCATCTCTCGACAAGCAAGATGTACCGTCGCGAGTTCCTGGACAGGAACAACCTCCGCTTCCCGGAGGGAATCCACTACGAGGACCAGCTGTTCTCGGCGCAGGCGTACTGCCTGGCGAAGTCGTTCACGGTGATCCCGGAGCCGGTGTACCGCTGGTACATCGCCCCCTACGAGGCGGCCGAGTCGGCGTCGATCTCGAACCAGCGGCACAAGCTGACGAACGTCCGCGACCGCATTCACGTCCAGGGCCTGATCGACGAGTTCCTGGAGTCGAGCGGCCACGCGGACGTCCGGGAGGCCAAGGACTACAAGTTCCTCAAGCACGACTTCCGCATGTACGCGGGCGATCTCCCCTTCCGCGACGAGGAGTGGCTGTCGGGCTTCGCGGACATCGTGAACCCGTACCTGGCGCGGCTGTCTCCGGGCGCGTACGCCCGCCTCCCCCGCGCCGAACGCGTGGTCATCCAACTGGTACGCGACGGGCGCCTGGCCGAGGCGCAGTTGGCGGCGCGGGGCCTTGGCCACGGTGTCGCACCGCGCGAGACGTCGGTGGGCTCCTCGGGCCACGTGTACTGGGGCGCGCGGGTCCCGGAAACGGTCTCGTCCCGCACGGAACTCGACCTGACGGACCAGGGGTTGGACTCCCGCCCCTTCCCGAGCGCGCAGTTCCGCCACGAGATCACGCGGGTGGAGCGGGGCCCGGGAGCGTCGGTGGACCTCACGATCCGCACGTACGACCCGGGCCTGCGGCTGCCGGTGGGCCCGCAGGTGGCCACGCTCCTCCTTGCCCCCGGCCGCCGCCGCATGAAGGTCCCGTTCCGCCTGGACCCGGTGCGCCCCGGCGTCTTCGAGGGCAGCGCCCGCCTGGACCTGACGGCGGCCCCGCTCCCCCTGAACGGCTTCGAGGGCGCCCGCCACCCGGTCCTGCAACTGACGCAAGGCGGGCTCCGCAACACGTCCCTGCTCCTGGCCCCTCTGACCTTCCCGACCCTCACGGCTCGGGTGGACTACCGGGGCGGCGCGCTCCCGCACGAGGTCACGGTGGAACCGGAGGGCCGAGCCTCGGGCCGCCTCCAACTCCGCTGGACCCCGGTGGGCGTGACGTCGAAGGTCATACGCCCCTTGGCCCGCAAGGCAGGAGCAAAGGCGGGCACGAAGCTCCGCAAGGCGGCCCGCCTGGCATCAAGCCTGGCCCGCTGAACGGACGGGGCGGCCACCTCACGGGGCGGCCGCCCTGAGTTCCCCAAGCACCCCGCGGACCCACCCACCACCCCCGCCCACCCAGTTCGGTCGTCACGCCCACAGCCACTGCCCGGCCAGCCGCCGCCACTGACGCAATAGACCGAAGCGCCCCCATCGCAACGCCCTCACCACCACGCGCCCTGCGGACCCACCCACCACCCCCCGCCCACCCGGCCCAGCCGTCACACGCCCGGCACCGCCCGCCACGCTCACGCACCCGTGCCGCCAGCAAGCTCCTAGCCCTGCCTCGCCCGCCCGTCGACCGGGCCCGTCTTGAAGACCAACCAAACGGTCTTGCCGGGGATATGAGCCACAACACCGAAGTCGTCCCCCAAGGCCATCGCGAGAAGGAGCCCCCGGCCGCCCTCCTCATCGGCGTCCCGACTCGGCACCTCAGGAAACCCGCCCCCACTGTCACGCACCTCGATACGGACGACTGGCCCATCGGCGAGAAGCCGCAGGCAGAAGTCCCGTCCCGGCGGAACACCGTGCAGCACAGCATTGGTCGCGAGTTCGGAGACACAGACCCGTATGTCGTCCAGCCGATCGGTGATGCCCCACTCCGTGAGTGTCTCGACGGCAAAGGAGCGCGCGGCACCCACAGATCTGTGAGCGCGGGGAAATCGTCGTTGCCGTGACAGGGGCACGGTGAACCACCGCCTCGTTCCTGGGCTGTACGATCGCGAGGAACGTATCGCTATTTACAAAAAGCAGCAAGGTTAGGCCAAGGTGGCCACCCCGTGTGATTCGCTTAACGTGTAAAGCGGCAAAGTCGCCGCCACCCGCCCCGCAGGAGGACACCGTGACCGACAGCACGTGGGTCAGCACCTCGATGCCGTACCTGAAGCCCAGGGAGAAAGGGCAGTCCGATGCCTGGGGCGAAGAGGCCGCTGCCCGAGGCGGCAAGGGCAGCCAACGTATCGCTCACGCCGGCGAGGTACCCGCGCCGGACGACGTCGCCGCCCTGCTCAGCGTAGCCGCCGAGGCTCCGGTCGTCGTGCGCCGTCGAATCATCGAACTCGACGGCGAACCCTGCGAGTTGACGGACACGTACTACCCCGTCGACATCGCCCGCGGCACACCCCTCGCCGAGACGGGCAAGATCCGCGGCGGCGCCGTGACGCTCCTCGCCGCGCTCGGTCACATCGGCGTACGCGTCCGTGAGGACGTCACCGCCCGCATGCCCGACTCCGATGAGCGGGAAGCCTTGCGCCTGGGGCACGACGAGCCGGTTCTCCGGCTGAACAGGGTGACGCTGGACGGTGAGGACAAGCCGATCCAGGTCGACATGATGGTCATGCCCGCACACCGGCAGCAGCTGCGCTACGAGATCAGGATCTGATGACTGTGCCCCAGACCGACGACGGCACGACAGACCGGCGCTCCCTCCACGAGCGGATCGCCGCCGACATCCGTGACGAGATCATGAGCGGCGACCTCGCCCCGGGCGCGAAGCTGCCTTCCACGAACCAGCTGAAGGAGCGGTTCGAGGCCTCCAACGCCACCATCCAGAAGGCACTCCAACTACTCAAGGACGAGCGGCTCGTCGTAGGGCGGGCTGGGGCGGCGGTCACCGTGCGCGAACACCGCCAGCGGACCATGCGCCCTGCCTCGTACATGGCTCCGGCCCCACCAGGCGAGCCCTACCGCTGGCTCACCGAGGCCACGAAGCACGGCACTCAGGCGCACAGCACACTGCTGGAGGTGGCCGAGGCGCAGCCTCCCGCCGACATCGCGGCCGCCCTGGACCTCACCGCGGACGAGACCGCCCTGCTCCGGCGCCAGATCCTCTCCATCGACGGCGAGCCGGTGGAACTGGTCGCCTCCTACTACCCGTTGGGGATCGCTCAAGGCACCGCCATCGCCGGCAAGCGGAAGATCAAGGGCGGCACCCCGGCCCTCCTCGCCGAGCGAGGATTCCCGCCCCGGCTGAGCGTGGACCGCGTATCAGCGAGAGTCCCCACCCAAGAGCAGTTCCAGGCCCTGAAACTCCCCAGCGACCTGCCCGTACTCCGCACTCTCCGCGTCGTCTACAGCGACGGCGACCGCCCGATCGAAGCCACCGTCATGGTCAAAGCAGGCCATCTCTACGAGCTGCAGTACGAGTTCACGCCGGAGTGACAGCGGGACCCGGGCAGGCTGCCCGGGATCAGCCCACGACCTCGTACAGCACTTGCCCCTTCGGCCCCGTCTCCACCTTCCGTAGCGCCGGGTCGTCGGGGCGCAGGCCGCCGTCCCCCGGGTACTCCACGATCCACCGCACCCCGTAGCGGTGCAGAACGGACAAGCGCTCGGCCCGGGATGTTCCCTCGGCGAAGTAGTCCTTCGTCGCCGCCAGGCGCTCCTCCTGGTCCGGCAGGAAGAAGTCCGGGTATCCGGGGGCCACCGTGCGGGGGCCGTACGCGGGGATCTGGCGGGCCGGGAACGTCTTCGCCATCACCACGTCGCCGTAACCGACATGCGGGGTCAGCCACTTGTAGCCCGGCCACGGGGCCTTGTACTTCGCGGCGACCGGCGACGGCAGGGCGTCGCGCGGGATCACGTAGCCGAGTGTGCCCGCCTGGGTCCACGCGCCGAGGAGCAGGGCCGCCCCCAGCAGCGCGGCGAACGCTCGGCGCAGCCCGCGGGTGCCGAGCTCGAAGACCTCCAGCGCCGCCGCCAGCTGCGCCGGGACCAGGGCCGCCGGCAGCACCCTGCCCCACGAGTAGTGGCCGGTCAGGCCGCCCGCCGCGAACATCGCCGCGCCGAGGAGGAAGAAGAGGACCAGAGGGTCGCGGCGGTCCCTGCGCCAGCGGAGCACCAGCGCCAGGACGCCGATCAGCGCGAAGCCGTAGTGCGGCAGCAGATGCCGGTACAGCGAGCGGTGGATCTCCTCCAGGCCGCCCGCGCCGAAGAGGCCGAAGAAGGAGTAATACGGCCAGGAGGCAAGGACGGCGAATCCCAGCGCCAGGGCTCCGCCCAGCCGCACGAACACCGCCCACGACGGCCACGGCCGTGCGCCCGCCACCATCGCAAGCGCACCGAACGACGCCACCACGCCGGTGAATTGATGGCTCAGCAGAATGACCGACCAGAGCGCCCCGAGCCCCAGGAAGACCGGCCACCCCGCGCCGCCGTCACCGTCTTCGCTCGCCCTCCGCAGCGCCTTCCTCAGCAGTGCCCAGAAGTGGAAGGAGAGCCCGAGCGCGAACGTACTGGGGTAGGAGATCGTCAGGGCAAGGGAGTTGAGGCCGAGGAAGCCGCTCCAGTTGAAGAGGCGCGGGCCCCAGAGGAGGAGCAGGCAGAGCAGGGCGAGCGGCGGCGCCGCGCGGCGCGCGCTCTGCGTACGCGCGAAGGTACGTACGAAGTGCCATACGCCCGTGGCCAACAGGGAGAGGCCCACCACCGCGGCCCCCCTCAGCACCACGAACGTCCCGAGCCCCGTCCCCTTCGCGAGGCCGCCGAGCAGCACCATCCAGGGGGAGTAGTACGGGCTCGGGGTGTCCGCGTCGACCAGCGGGTTGCCCGGGTCGACGAGGTCGTGCCGCAGGCGTTCGATCGTCGCCGCGTGGATGCCGAGGTCGCCCGCCCACGGCAGGCGGACGATCACGAGGAGGAGCAGGACGACGGTGAGCAGGGCCGCGGCCCAGGTGAGGGGCCGTATGACCGCGTTACTTGCGACGCGCATCGTGCTGGAAGACCCACGTCCGGTAGACCAGGAAGCGGAACGCCGAGGCCAGGACGATCGACAGGGCCTTGGCGATGTTCGAGCCGAGCGGTCCGCTCATGCCCGCGCCGTGGTACGCCGCGTAGAACAGGATGCTCTCCATCGCCACGCCGATCCCGCTGAAGACGAAGAAGAGGGCGATCTGGCGCTTGGTGCGCGAGGCCCGGTCGCGGTAGGCGAAGAAGCGGAAGCCCAGGTAATTCGTGCCCATGGCGACACAGCTCGCGACGACCGTCGCCGTCATGGGGCCCGAACTCATGCCGTGCAGAAGGAGGTTGAAGACGACGAGGTTCACGGCCACGCCGCTGCCGCCGACCAGGCCGAACTTCACGAGCTCCAGGAACAGCCTGCGCAGCCGCGCGAGGCCGAACCGGGGCGCGGGCGGTGCGGGCGCGGGCGGTGCGGCGACCGCCGGCGCCTCGTGCAGGGTGGGCGTACTCATCCCCGCTCCCCCGCACCGCGACCGTGCTCCCCCGCACCGCGGCCCCGCTCCCCGGCACCGCGGCCGCGCGCCTTCGCGTCGAGCCGCAGCTTCCACGGCATGACGACCGACTCCAGCTGCACCATCAGGTTCATCTTCGACTCGCCGACCGTGCGGTCCTCGAAGTGGATCGGCACCTCCATGACACCGAAGCCGCGGCGCAGCGCGCGGTACTTCATCTCGACCTGGAAGCTGTAGCCCGCGCTGTCCACGGAGGCCAGGTCGATGGCGCGCAGGGCGTCGGCGCGCCACAGGTTGAAGCCGCCGGTGATGTCGCGGACGCGGGTGCCGAGGATGGTCCCCGCGTACGCGTTGGCCCAGCGGGAGAGCAGCTTGCGGTGCGCGCCCCACGCGTCGGAGAGGGTGCCGCCCTGGACGTACCGGCTGCCGATGACGACGCCCGCGTCCGTGGCGAGGGCGACGCCGAGCAGTTCGGCGACCTTCTCGACGGGGTGGCTGCCGTCGGCGTCCATCTGCAGGACGTAGTGCGCGCCCTCGGCGACGGCCTGCGCCATGCCCGCCGCGTAGGCCCGGCCGAGGCCGTCCTTCTCGGTGCGGTGCAGGACGCTCATGCGGGCACTGCCGTACCGCTCGGCGAAGCGCTCGGCGATCTGCCCCGTGCCGTCCGGGCTGGAGTCGTCGACGACGAGGAGCCGCAGGCCGGGCAGCGGCAGCGCCATCAGGGCCTCGGCCATGCCGGGCAGGTTCCCCGCTTCGTTGTACGTCGGCATGACGACGGTCAGCGGGGTCGCGGCCCACGCCTCGGGCAGCCGGGCGGCAAGCTCTTCGGAGAGGTCGTTCTGGGGAAGGTTCACGGTCACAGCTCTTGCCCTTCGGAGGTACGGGGACCGGTGGGTACGTCGGGTACGTCGGGCGAGAACCGCAGCGCCGCGTCGGGCAGCACCGCCTCGCACCACACCCGCGCCCCGGTCCGCAGTTCGTTGTCGGCCCCCACCTGTGCGCCGTCCCCCACGACCGCGCCGTGCAGGACGGTGCGGCGGCCGATGCGGGCGCCCGCGCCGACCAGGCTCTTCCTGATGTCGGTACCGGCACCGACAACCGCCCCGTCGAGCACGACCGAGCCGTGCACGACCGCCCCCGCGCCGATGCGGGCACCGGCGCCCACGACGGTCCCGGCGGCGAGGCTGGCGTCCGCCGCGACCTCGGCGCCGGGCAGGACGAGCGCCTCGCCCCGCTCCCCCGGCAGCGCGGGCGAGGAGATGACGCCGCGTACGAGATCGGCCGATGCCTGGACGAGGGCCTCGGGGCGGCCGAGGTCCAGCCAGTAGGTGTTCTCGACCTGCCCGTGCAGATACGCGCCGGAGGCGAGCAGCTCGGGGAAGGTCTCCCTCTCCACGGAGACGACGCGCCCCTCGGGGATGGCGTCGATGACGGACCGCCGGAAGACGTACGCGCCCGCGTTGATCTGGTCGGTCACGATCTCCTCGGGGGTCTGCGGCTTCTCGGTGAAGGCCAGCACACGCCCGTCGGCGTCGGTCGGCACGAGCCCGAAGGCGCGGGGGTCGTCGACGCGGGCGAGGTGGAGCGTGACGTCGGCGCCGCGGTCCACGTGCGTGGCGACCAGGCCGCGGATGTCGAGGCCGCTGAGGATGTCGCCGTTGAAGACGAGTACGGGTTCGTCCGCGCCGCTCCTCAGCCGCCGCGCGGCATGGCGGATGGCGCCGCCGGTGCCGAGGGGCCGGTCCTCGACGACGTACTCCAGTTCCAGGCCGTACGCGGATCCGTCGCCGAAGTGCGGTTCGAAGACCTCGGCGAGATAGCAGGTGGCCATGACGACGTGGTCGACGCCGGCGGCCGCGAGGCGCGCGAGCTGGTGCGCGAGGAAGGGCACCCCGGCCGCGGGGACCATCGGCTTCGGCGTGTGGACGGTGACCGGCCGCAGCCGGGTGCCCTGCCCGCCGACCAGCAGAACGGCTTCCGTCATCGCCTTACCCGCGACCTTTCCTGCGCCTTCGGATCGCGTGGCCGTGCGCCACGGATCTCGTACCTCCGTCAGACAATCTCACCCACCTTAGACCAAATGCCCGAATTGAAGGCATATGGCGAATCTCATCACCCATTCCGCGCCACAGAGGCAACCAATCGCCTCGCGATACGCTCCGCGTCGGTACACCGGCCGGGCTGCTCGGCAAGAACGACGACGAGGGCGCCAAGGGCGGCAAGGACAAGCCGTTCACGATCCGCACCCCCGGCTCCCTGGAGACGACGTACGTCGACCTGGCGGAGACGGACGCCCTCCCGTCCTCCGTCCCCGGCGACTCCTTCGGCGAGCGCAAACTGATCAACAGCGGCGACCGCCTCTGCATGATCACCGCCGACAACAACCTGGTGATGTACGAGGTCACGAATCTGGTTCCCGGCGAATACGACTTCAAGGTCCCCGGAGTGAACGGCAAGCTGACCCTCTGGAAGATCAGCTAGAACCGGTGGAACGAACGGGGGCGCCCCGAGCCGCAAGGCCCGGGGCGCCCCCGTTCACGTACGACGCGACGCGACGTCGACTACGAATGCGTACGCAGCAGCGTCCGCATCGTCCGCATCGCCACGGACAGATTCGCGAGGTCGAACGCGTCCGAGCTCTGGATCTCCTCCAGCGTCGTCCGCGCCCGGGTCAGGATCGGCGCGTTCTTCTCCTCCCACGCCTTGAACCGCTGCTCCGGCGTGGACGCGCCGTTGCCCGCGGCGAGGACGTCCGCGGTGAGCGCGGCGTGCGCCGCGTACAGGTCCTCGCGGATCGAGGCGCGCGCCATGGACTGCCAGCGGTCGGCCCGCGGCAGCTCGATGATGCGGTCCATGAGCTGGGTGATGCGGAGCCGGTCGGCGAGGTCGTAGTACACCTCGGCGACGGCCATCGGCTCCTTGCCCACCCGGTCGGCGACCGCGACGATGTCGAGCGCCGGGAAGGCGGACGAGAACCCGGCGACGCGGCGCGCGAGGTCCTCGGGCACGCCCGCCTCGGTCAGCTCGTCGCGGATGCCCTCGTACCACTCCAGGTCGGAGCCGCGAAGGAGCTGCGGCAGCTCGTCCCAGACCTCGGTGACGCCCTTGCTGAAGAAGGCGATGGTCTCGGCGAGCTGCAGCGGCTGCGGCCGGTTGTTGAGCAGCCAGCGCGAGCCGCGCTCCACCAGGCGGCGCGAGTGGAGCCGGATGCGGGTCTGCACATCGGCGGCGACGACATTGTCGAGCGCCTCGACCGCGTCCCACACCTCGCTCAGACCGAAGATCTCACGCGCGGCCATCTGCGCCCGCACGATCTCCTCCAGCGAGGCGCCGGTCTCCTCCCGCAGCCTGTGCAGGAAGGTCGAACCGCCGCTGTTCACCGTGTCGTTGACGAGGATGGTCGTGACGATCTCGCGGCGCAGCGCGTGCCCGTCGACCTGCTCGGGGAACTTCTCGTGCAGCGCCTTGGGGAAGTACGCGTGCAGGAGCCGCTGCAGGTACGGGTCGTCGGGCAGCGTCGTCTGGATCAGCTCGTCCGCGGCCGTGATCTTCGTGTACGCGAGGAGGACGGCGAGCTCGGGCTGCGACAGGCCGCGCCCGGAGTTGAGCAGCTCACGGATCTGCCGGTCGTTCGGCAGGAACTCCAGGCCCCGGTCGAGGTGGCCCTGCTTGCCGAGCCTGCGCATGAAGCGCTGGTGGGCGTGGAGCAGGGACGGCGACTGGGCGACGGCGTTGGCCAGGGCGGTGTTCTGCGCGTAGTTGTTGCGCAGCACCAACCGGCCGACCTCGTCGGTCATTTCGGCGAGCAGCAGGTTGCGCTGCTTGACCGTCATGTCGCCGTTGGCGACGACCGCGTTGAGCAGGATCTTGATGTTCACCTCGTGGTCGGAGGTGTCCACGCCCGCGCTGTTGTCGATGGCGTCGGTGTTGATGCGGCCACCGGCGCGCGCGAACTCGATGCGCCCCAGCTGTGTGAGACCCAGGTTGCCGCCCTCGCCGACGACCTTGACGCGCAGCTCCTGGCCGTCCACGCGGATCGCGTCGTTGGCCTTGTCGCCGACGTCCGCGTTCGACTCGGCCGACGACTTCACGTACGTACCGATGCCGCCGTTCCACAGCAGGTCGACAGGCGCCTGCAGGATGGCCTTCATCAGGTCGGCCGGGGTCATCTTGGCGACGCCGGTCTCGATGCCGAGTACCTCGCGGATGTGGGCGTTGAGCTGGATCGCCTTGGCGGAGCGGGGGAAGATCCCGCCGCCCGCGGACATCAGGTCCTTGTTGTAGTCGGCCCAGGAGGAGCGCGGCAGCTCGAACAGGCGGCGGCGCTCGGCGTACGAGGTGGCCGCGTCCGGGTTCGGGTCGATGAAGATGTGCCGGTGGTCGAAGGCGGCGACCAGGCGGATGTGCTCGGAGAGCAGCATGCCGTTGCCGAACACGTCGCCGCTCATGTCGCCCACGCCGACGACCGTGAAGTCCTCGGACTGGGTGTCGGTGCCCAGCTCACGGAAGTGCCGCTTGACGGACTCCCAGGCGCCGCGCGCGGTGATGCCCATGCCCTTGTGGTCGTATCCGGCGGAGCCGCCGGAGGCGAAGGCGTCGCCGAGCCAGAAGTTGTAGTCCTCGGCGACCTTGTTGGCGATGTCCGAGAAGGTCGCGGTGCCCTTGTCGGCGGCGACGACGAGGTACGTGTCGTCCTCGTCGTGGCGCACGACGTCGGCCGGCGGCACGACCTCGCCCGCCACCAGGTTGTCGGTGATGTCGAGCAGCGCGGAGATGAAGGTCTTGTAGCAGGCGACGCCCTCCGCCAGCCACGCGTCGCGGTCCACCGACGGGTCGGGCAGCTGCTTGGCGACGAAACCGCCCTTGGCGCCGACGGGCACGATGACGGTGTTCTTCACCATCTGCGCCTTCACGAGCCCCAGGATCTCGGTCCGGAAGTCTTCCTTCCGGTCGGACCAGCGCAGACCGCCGCGCGCGACCTTGCCGAAGCGCAGGTGCACGCCCTCGACTCGGGGCGAGTACACCCAGATCTCGTACGCGGGACGGGGCGCGGGCAGGTCGGGGATGGCCTGCGGGTCGAACTTCATGGAGACGTAGTTGTGCGGCTTGCCGCCCGCCGCCTCCTGGAAGAAGTTGGTCCGCAGCGTCGCCTTGATGACGGTGAGGAAGGACCGCAGGATCCGGTCCTCGTCGAGCGACGCCACCTGGTCGAGGGCGCCGTCGAGCTCTTCGAGGAGCCCGTCGATCAGCTCGGTCCCGGCCCGCTGGCGCTCCGGCGACATCCGCGCCTCGAAGAGCGAGACGAGCAGCCGCGTGGTGTGGACGTTGTTGCGGAGGGTGTCCTCCATGTAGTCCTGGCTGAACGTCGAACCGGCCTGGCGCAGGTACTTGGCGTAGGCCCGCAGGACCATCGCCTGACGCCAGTTGAGCCCGGCGCGAAGCACCAGCGAGTTGAACCCGTCGACCTCGGCGGCACCGGTCCAGGCGGCGGCGAAGGCCTCCTGGAAGCGCTCGCGGCCGTCGTCGCCGAGGTAGTCGCCGTTGCCGTTCGGGGACTTGGGCATGCGCAGCCCGAAGTCGTAGATCCACGCGTGCGTACGGTCCGTGCAGCGCAGCTCGTAGGGGCGCTCGTCGGTGACCTCGACGCCGAGCCGCTGCAGGACGGGCAGCACGGCGGAGAGGGAGACCTGCGCACCGGTGCGGTAGATCTTGAAGCGGCGCTCACCGGGGGCGGCGCCCACCGGCTCGTACAGCGAGAGGGCGAAGTCCTTGTGTCCGTGGGTCAGTTGCTCCAGGTGCTGGAGGTCGGCGACGGCGGCGCGCGGCGTGTGGTCGGCCTTGTACCCCTCGGGGAAGGCGCCCGCGTACCGGCGCAGGAGCTCGGCGGCGCGCTCCTCGCCGCACTCGGCGGTCAGCGCCTCGGCGAAGCCGTCGGCCCAGGAGCGGGCGGCCTCGACGAGCCGTCCCTCGATGCGCTCGATGTCGGCGTCGGAGAGGTCGGGGACCTCGGCGCCCTTGGGCACCCTCACCACGAAGTGGATACGGGAGAGGATCGACTCCGTGTTCCAGGCGGTGAAGTCGACGCTCGCGCCGTTCAGCTCCTCCTTGAGGATGTCGATGATCCGCAGCCGGACGCCGGTGGTGTAGCGGTCGCGCGGCAGGTAGACGAGGGCGGAGTAGTAGCGCCCGTACTCGTCCTTGCGCAGGTAGAGCCGCAGCCTGCGGCGCTCCTGCAGATAGAGGACGGACGTCACGATGGACCGCAGCTCGTCGGCGGGCGTCTGGAAGAGCTCGTCGCGCGGGTAGGTCTCCAGGATCTGGAGCAGGTCACGCCCGTCGTGGCTGTTGGCGGAGAACCCGGCGCCCTTGAGCACCTCGGCGACCTTGCGCCGGATGACGGGCACGCGCCGCACCGACTCGGTGTACGCGGCGGACGAGAAGAGCCCGAGGAAGCGCCGCTCACCGACGACATTGCCCTCGGCATCGAACTTCTTCACCCCGACGTAGTCGAGGTAGGACGGCCGGTGGACGGTCGCCCGGCTGTTGGCCTTGGTCAGCACGAGGAGCTTGTGCTCACGGGCCTTGGCGCGCGCGTCGGCGGGCAGCCGGTTGAAGGACGGGCTGACGGGGTGGTGGTCGTCGCCGTCGTGCTGCGGGTCGGCGCGCAGGATGCCGAGGCCGGTGCCGGGGACGGCGGTGAGGGAGTCGTCGTCCATGAGGTCGTACTCACGGAAGCCCAGGAAGGTGAAGTGGTTGTCGGCGAGCCAGCGCAGCAGCTCGCGGGCCTCCTCGACCTCCTGGTCGCGCAGGTCGTTCGCGGTGGGCTCGGTGGGGAGCTCGTCGGCGATGCGCAGCGCGGCATCGCGCATCTTCTCCCAGTCCTCGACGGTCTCGCGTACGTCGCTGAGGATCCGGAGCAGATCGGCGGTGATCTGCTTCAGGTCGGCGCGGTCGGTTTCGCGGTCCATCTCGACGTGGATCCACGACTCGACGAGCGCGTCGTGCGGCCGCTCGGCGCCGGCGTCACCGCTGAGCACCTCCAGGAGCTTGCCGGTCAGGTCACGGCGCACGACGACCTGGGGGTGGATCACCACATGGATGCCGCGCCCCTGCCGGGACAGCTCGTTCGTGACGGAGTCGACGAGGAAGGGCATGTCGTCGGTGACCACCTCGACGACGGAGTGGCTGCAGGTCCAGCCGTTCTCCTCGACGGTCGGGGTGTGCACCCGCACATTGGCCGTTCCCTGGGGCCGGTTCTCGGCCAGCCGGTAGTGGGAGAAGGCCGCTCCGAAGACGTCGACCGGGTCGCGGTCGGCGAGGTCCTCGGGAGCCGTGTGCAGGTAGTAGCGCTGGAGGAACGCGAGAGCCATGTCCTGGTCCGGCGTCGCCTCGCTCGTCGTCCCGGTCGGTGCACCGCTCGGTAGGCGCCCCCCGACCGGGCTGTTCTCAGCTACCCGCGCGGCCCGCATGAGCAGCTCGGCCTTGGCTTCGTCCAGCTTGGTCTGCATGATCCTCTGACTCCTGTCGCGCGCCGTTGCGTGACGTAGAAGGAAGTGATGTGACGTAACGCCGCGACGCGGGGTCTCCGGCCGGATTCGACGTTATGCCGCGGTGAGAGATGGGCGGGCGGTTATCCGCCATTTTCAGCGGTTTCGCTGACCGATGACTTGCTCGGCCCGGTGTTCCGCACCGCGAAGAAGCGTCAGCGAGTTCCGCCCGGACACGGATGTCCTCCGTGGTCCCCGGGCGCAGGGCGGAGGCGTCCATGCCCCCGCGGGATATCGCGCTGATCACGGGACAAGGCTATCGCTCCCCACCGGGAACCCGTCATGAGCCGTATGTGTACAAAAGCAGGGGTCGAACTTTGACACTCTGCACAGTCACCGCGCCGGTCGGCCCCCTTGGCAAAGAGGCAGCGCAGAGGCACGTTGGCCCCAGGGTCCGGCCGACGGAGGCGGCACCCACTCGAGGGGAGCGCAGCAAGATGGCAGCCAAGATCCTGTTAGTGACCGGCGACGCCGCCGAGTCGCTCGAGGTCCTCTACCCCTACCAGCGCCTGCGCGAGGAGGGATACGACGTCCACATCGCCGCCCCGGCCCGCAAGAAGCTGCAGTTCGTGGTGCACGACTTCGAGCCGGGCTTCGACACGTACACGGAGAAGCCGGGCTACACCTGGCCCGCGGATCTCGCCTTCTCGGAAGTGGATCCCGGCCAGTACGCCGCTCTGGTGATCCCGGGCGGCCGTGCCCCGGAGTACCTGCGCAACGACCCGGAGCTCCGCAAGATCCTCAAGTCCTTCTTCGACGCGGACAAGCCGGTCGCCCAGATCTGCCACGGCCCGCTCCTGACTGCGGCGATCGGCGGCCTGAGCGGGCGCAGGGTCACGGCGTACCCGGCGCTGGAGATGGACATGCAGGCGGCGGGCGCGACCTTCCAGGACGCGGAGGCCGTCGTGGACGGCACCCTGGTCTCGGCGCGGGCCTGGCCGGACCACTCCGGCTGGATGCGCGAGTTCCTCACGGTGCTGCGGGCGAAGGCCCCGGTGACGTAAGCGGTCGGACCCACGCGCTCCGCTAGGTATACGGAGCGCGTCGTACCCCGCCCCACATAGGTATGCCGATCCTTTCGCATACCGATGCCGGGAGACGGACGCACCGGGCAGGCTCTGTTCTGCGCCGCCTCGCCTGGGGCCGCGGAAAGGGCGGGCGGAGTGCCGGCAGTGCCTGGTCAACTCCCCCACGGCTTGTCGTGGCAAGGCCCCCGCCCGCCCCACCGCACCCGCGAGCGGCCGACGCGGCAGCCTGCCCTTGTCGGCGAGGGCAGGCCTCCGCAGCCCCGGCACAGGACGAGTCCATGGCCGGGGGGTTCCCTTGCTCCTACGCGCACAAATCCACTGCGGGGCAACGGGCGGGCGGGCGGGTGGGAGAGACCCGCCGCTGGGTGGGAGACACCCGCCGCGAAGCGGCGGCCAAGGAGATACCCCCGAGCCACGGAGACACTCCCGAGCCACAAACACTCCCCGTCACGCCCCAGCGATCTCCGTGGCGCCCGCAATCTCCGTCCGAGACCCCACCCCCAACTTCGCCAAAATATGCTCGACATGCGCATCGGCGGTCCGCTTCGAGATGACGAGCCGCTCGGCGATCTCCCGGTTGGACAACCCCGCGGCCACCAGAACGGCAACCTCCCGCTCGCGCCGCGTCAGCACATCACCGCCCCGCCGCCCGGCCCGCTGCGCCGGCGCCCGCCCCGGCGCATCCGCATCGGCTCGCACCGCCTCCAGCACCTGCCGCCCCGACAGCCGCGCCCCCACCGCATGCCAGCGCTCGAACTGCCTGCCGCCCAACGCCTCCCGCACCGACTTCCGCGCCGCCTCCTGCTGTTCGAAGAGCGAGGGCAGCATGCCGATCGGATCACCGCCGAGCCGCCGCGCGTTCTCCGCATACCCGAACAGCCACGCCGCCCGCACCTGCCGCCCCTCCTGCGCGGCCGCCCACGCGAGACCGTGGCAGCACATCGCGGCGACCAGGATCTCGTCGACCTCACCGGCCGCCTCTATCCCCCGGCACAGCGAGGAGACGCCCGCCGCCCGCTCGCCCGCGAGCCACCGCACCAGGCCCTGCGCCATCAACGTGGACCCGTAGATCTGCCGCTCCCCGGTGCCTTCCAGCAGCTCAAGCCCTTGCGCGCACAGCTCCAGGGCACCCTCCGTGTCCCCGAGGACGGCCCGCAGCAGCGCGGCCTCGTACCCCATGACGACCAGCCCCAGCAGGTTGCCGCTCTCGACCATCCGCCGCCGCACCGCCACGAGCCCGTCCAGCCCCGACTCGTCGCCGCACAGCGCCGCGAGCCCACTGGCGTACGCCGCGGCGAACTGCTCGACCTGCTCGTCACCCGCCCGCGCCGCGCACTCCCTGGCCAGCGCCATCCGCTCGACGGCCGTCGCGAGATCCGCGGTCCAGACCCCGATGACACCGGTCCCGAGCAGTCCCCACGCCCGCGCCGAGCAGTCGTCGGGGACCCGCTCCAGGCCCTTCTCGATCCAGTACCCGCCCTCGGAGAGCGTCCCGGAGGCCCGCCAGTGCGGCCACAGCCGCGCCGCGAGACGGAGCCCTTCCTCGGCCCGCCCCTCGGTCTCGTACGCGTACTCCAGAGCGGCCCGCAGGTCGGCGATCTCCGCCCGCACGGCACGGTGCAGCTCCGGCTGCGCGGCACCGAGGAAGCCCTCCTCGAAGCGCCGCCCCAGATCCCGGTAGTACGCGAAGTGCCGCGCCCGCAGCGCCGCGCCCCCGTCCCCTTCCACCGCACCGAGCCGCTCGGCCCCGTACTCCCGGAGGGTGTCGAGCAGCCGGTAGCGGTTCCCGGACTCCCCGAGCCGCTGCACCACGGACTTGTCGACGAGCCCGATCAACTGCTCAAGCACCTCGCCCACGGGCAACTCACCGCCCCCGCAGACCTGCTCGGCGGCAGCCAGCTCAAAAGAACCGACGAAAACAGACAACCGCGCCCACAGCAACTGCTCGGCGGGAGTGCACAGTTCATGCGACCAGTCGATGGCGGTACGCAGTGTCTGATGCCGCGAAAGCGCAGTCCTGCGCCCCCCGGTGAGCAACTGGAACCGGTCGTCGAGCCGCGCGACGAGCTCCTCCATCGACACGGCCCGCAACCGCACCGCGGCGAGCTCCAGCGCGAGCGGAATGCAGTCGAGCCGATGGACCAGCGCCGACAACTGCTCCCGATTCCCGTCCCCCACCGCGAACCCGGGCACAACAGCAGCGGCCCGCTGCGCGAAAAGCTCCACAGCATCGTCCGGCGCAAGCGGCGAAACGGAACAGCAGTGCTCCCCGGGCACGTCCAGCGGCTGCCGACTGGTGGCGAGCACGCACACGTCCGCGGCCTCGCGCAGCAGAATGTCGGAGAGCATCGCGCACGCGTCGACGAGATGCTCACAGGTGTCGAGCACGATCAGCAGCCGTCGCCCCTGAAGATGCGCCACGACCGCGTCCAGCGGCGCCATCCCCGACTGCTCGGGCAGTTCGAGGACCGCGGCGAGCGTGGCGGGGATCAACTCCGGGTCCCGCAAGGCGGACAGCTCGGCCAGCCACACCCCGTCCGGGAACCGCTCCCCGAGCCCGGCGGCGGCCCGCAGCGCGGTACGGCTCTTGCCGACACCGCCGGGACCGACCAGCGTGACGAGCCGCGCGTACTCGAACGCCGCCCGCACCTGTGCCAGTTCATCCACGCGCCCGACGAACGAGGTCAACTCGGCGGGCAGTTGCCCACCCCGCCGCTGTCCGAAGCCGAAACCCATCGCGTTACCGCCCCCCGTTCGCGTCGTCCCGCAAGGCTCATCCCGCCGAGGATGTCACCTCAGCGTACGCAGAACGACGCGGAGCGTGAACGAAAACCCCGCAACCGCTCTCAGGCAGCGAGCCGTTCCGCCACGTCGACGGCCTCCTCCAGGCTGTCGACGACGGGCACCCCGGCGACCTCCAGACTGGCCCGGCTGTGCGATCCCCCGGTGTAGAGCACGGCCTTGGCCCCCACATGCGCGGCCGCGAGCGCGTCATCGACGGCGTCCCCGATCACGACGACCCGGTCGGTGCCGATGCCCTCGATCTCGGCGAGGTGCCGCACCATCCGCTCGGCCTTGCCGGCATGGGAGTCGTCGGTGCGCCCGTCGATCCGTATGAAGTGCTCCTGGATCCCGTGCCTGCGCACGATCGGCACCAGATGCTCGTGCGGAGCCAGCGACAACAACGACTGCGTACGCCCGTCCGCGCGCCGCGCGGCCAACAGCTCCGCGGCCCCCTCGGCAAGCCCGCAGGTCTCCGCCCGCGCCCAGTAGTGCTTGTGGAACACGGCGTCCATGACCCGCCACTCGGCCTCGGTGGGCAGCCTCCCCAACAGCCGCTCGTAGAACCGAGGCACCGGAACGCAGTACAGATCGCGATACCGCTCCAACGTGATCGACTCGAGCCCGATCTCCGCGAAGGACGCGTTCGTGGCCTCGATCACGGCATGAATGTCATGCAGGAGCGTTCCGTTCCAGTCCCACACGATATGCGCCCCGCGCAGCAGCTTCCCCATACGAAGACGCTACCCGCCCCCACTGACACCCGACCCTGCCGCCTCGAAGGCAAGGCTGTCACCCACCCCAGCCCCGCACCCGCGCACGAGACGCGAGGGGACGTGGGGGTATGTCCGAACGGAGCACTGCGCACAACGCCAACCCGAGCCGCAGCAACAAGACCCCGCAACAAAGATGGCGAGTACGGACATACCCCCGCGGCCCCGCCCCACAACGAACCCAAGGCGCAGACGCCCGCCACAAACAGACGCCCACAGCAGAGCAAACGCCCGCCACGAACCAGCAGAGCCCGCCACGGCCGAAGGTCAGCCGATCAACCCGGGAATCTCCTGCGTGGCGAACCACAGCAGCTCATGGTCCTCCGCCCCGTCCACGACGAACCGCGCGTCGTCGTCCCCCTGATCCGCCGCCCCCAGCGCAGCGGCAGCCGCACCCACGTCCCCCTCGGCATCCCCGGCATCCACATGCACGGCCGCCGCCTTCCCCAACGGCAGAGCCGCGGCGATCCGCACCTCACCGAGCGCCCCCTGGTCCAGCGCCCGGTCGGGATCGGCCACCGCCGCCCCGTCCGGCACGTCGGCCGCGAGCACGACCCGCCGCCGCGCCGCCGCGGGATCCCCCGCCACCAGCCGCAGCGACGCCAGCGCCGCCCGGTTCAGCGCCGCGTACTCCAGCTCTTCGATGTCGTCGGAGACGTACCACTCCCGCAGCGCGGGCGTCACGGCGTAGGCGACCAGCGGACCGGGCCCCAGCTCCCCCGCCTTGTACGCCTCAGCGAGCCGGGGCAGGGTCAGGGGAACGTAGACGCGCATGGCTGACCGCTTTCGTTCGTGTCCGCACGCGGGCGGACCTTCGTGGTCGTGGAAGACCTTCAGGATACGTGCGGGAGTCCCCCATCGAGCTCCCCCCACCACCCACGAAGCCGTCAGCACGCGTCCCGGAATTCACCCGCCCCCACCCCACGGCCACGGCACTCCCAGCCCCCGAACCCCCCTGATAGGTGAACCCGACGGCCCCCTCCCCCACGCCCGGGGAACCCTTGCACCCTCCACCCCCACCCCCGTACAAGATCCCCCAACGAAAAGTTACTCCCCGGTACTGGAGGCACCGCATGCGCAAGGTGATGACACGACCCCGCCCGCGCCGATCCGCCACCCGTCCCCCCGCAGGCCGCCCCCCGACCCGCAAGGACTCCCGCCGCCCCGCGGAACGCCCCGGCACGCCCCCACCCAGGGCCGTCCCGCCGAACCCACCCCCGCACCCCACGGAACTCTTCGCGGAACGCCTCGTCCTGGTCCTCAGCGGCCAGCGCCCGATGCACTGGGTGGCCCGCCACATCGCCAACACGGCGTTCGACGAGCTGGCCCGCCTGGCCGAGCACCGCCCCCTCTGCACGGACGGCCACCGCCCCACGATCCACCGGATCGGCCACTACCAGCCGCACCCCGACGCGTACGAGGTGTTCGCCCGCATCGCGACGGGCCCAAGACTGCGCGCGCTGGCGTTCCGCCTGTCACTGGGCGCGGACAGAAGGTGGCGCTGCACAGCGGTGGAGATGGAGCCACGCCCCTGACGCCAACACGACGCCGACGACAAAGGGGCCGGACAAAAGCCCGGCCCCTCCGCCTACGTCAGTCACGTCACGTCACAGCGACAGCGACACGTCACTTCTTGCGACGCCGCCCACCCTTCTGAGCCTTGCGCCGCTCCGCACGGGTCATCCCGTCCGCCTCGGACCGCACGCCCGCGCCGTCCGTGGTGAAGTCGCCCTCGTCGACCCCGCCCTCGGCGTTCGGCGCCTGGAAGTGCAGCCGGTCGGGCCGCTGCGGAGCCTCGAGCCCCTTGGCGTGGATCTCGGGACGAGAAGCCCCGGCCGGAACGGCGTCCTGCGCCCCGTCCTTCGACAGCGAAGGCGCCGCGTCCTCGACGGGGACCTCCTCGACCTGCTGCTCGACCTGGACCTCCAGGTTGAACAGGTAGCCGACGGACTCCTCCTTGATGCCGTCCATCATGGCGTTGAACATGTCGAAGCCCTCGCGCTGGTACTCGACCAGCGGGTCCTTCTGCGCCATGGCACGGAGGCCGATGCCCTCCTGGAGGTAGTCCATCTCGTAGAGGTGCTCGCGCCACTTGCGGTCGAGCACCGAGAGAACGACCCGCCGCTCGAGCTCCCGCATGATGTCGGAGCCGAGCTGCCCCTCACGCGCCTCGTACTGCTCGTGGATGTCGTCCTTGATGGACTCGGAGATGAACTCGGCGGTGAGTCCGGCGCGGTCGCCCGCGGCCTCCTCCAGCTCGTCGACCGTGACCTTGACGGGGTAGAGCTGCTTGAAGGCGCTCCACAGCCGGTCCAGGTCCCACTCCTCGGCGAAGCCCTCGGCGGTCTCCGCGGCGATGTACGCGTCGATGGTGTCGTCCATGAAGTGCGTGATCTGGTCCTGCAGATCCTCGCCCTTCAGGACGCGGCGGCGCTCGCCGTAGATGACCTCGCGCTGGCGGTTGAGGACCTCGTCGTACTTGAGGACGTTCTTGCGGGTCTCGAAGTTCTGCTGTTCGACCTGCGACTGGGCGGAGGCGATGGCGCGGGTCACCATCTTGTTCTCGATCGGCACGTCGTCCGGAACGTTCGCCATGGACATCACGCGCTCGACCATCTGCGCCTTGAACAGGCGCATCAGGTCATCGCCCAGCGACAGGTAGAACCGCGACTCACCGGGGTCGCCCTGACGTCCGGAACGACCGCGCAGCTGGTTGTCGATACGACGCGACTCGTGCCGCTCCGTACCGAGGACGTACAGCCCGCCCAGTTCCTTGACCTCTTCGAACTCGGCCTTGACGGCCCGCTCGGCCTTCTCCATGGCGGCGGGCAGCGCCGCGGCCCACTCCTCGACGTGCTCGACGGGGTCGAGACCGCGCTGACGCAGCTCCGCCTCGGCGAGGTCGTCGGGGTTGCCGCCGAGCTTGATGTCCGTACCACGACCGGCCATGTTCGTGGCGACCGTGACGGCGCCCTTGCGGCCGGCCTGGGCGACGATGGTCGCCTCACGGTCGTGCTGCTTGGCGTTCAGCACTTCGTGCTGAACCCCGCGCTTGGAGAGCTGCTGCGAGAGGTACTCCGACTTCTCGACGGAGGTGGTGCCGACGAGGATCGGCTGCCCCTTCTCGTGCTTCTCCGCGATGTCGTCGACGACCGCGGCGAACTTCGCGACCTCGGTGCGGTAGATCAGGTCGGACTGGTCGGCGCGGACCATGGGCCGGTTCGTCGGGATCGGCACGACGCCCAGCTTGTAGATCTGGTGGAACTCGGCGGCCTCGGTCATGGCCGTACCGGTCATGCCGGACAGGCCGCTGTCGTAGCCCTCGCGCTTGTAGAGGCGGAAGAAGTTCTGAAGGGTGATGGTCGCAAGGGTCTGGTTCTCGTCCTTGATGTCCACCCCTTCCTTCGCCTCGATCGCCTGGTGCATGCCCTCGTTGTAGCGGCGGCCGGCGAGGATACGGCCGGTGTGCTCGTCGACGATCATGACTTCGCCGTCGATGACGACGTAGTCCTTGTCCTTCTTGAAGAGTTCCTTGGCCTTGATGGCGTTGTTGAGGTAGCCGACGAGGGGCGTGTTCACCGACTCGTAGAGGTTGTCGATGCCCAGCCAGTCCTCGACCTTGGCTACGCCGGACTCGTGGATGCCGACGGTGCGCTTCTTCTCGTCGACCTCGTAGTCCCCGGTCTCCTCGATGCCCTTGAGGGGGTTGCCGGGCTCACCCTTGGTGAGGCGGGTGACCAGCTTGGCGAAGTCGCCGTACCACTTGGTGGCCTGGTCGGCGGGGCCGGAGATGATCAGCGGCGTACGCGCTTCGTCCACGAGGATCGAGTCGACCTCGTCGACGATCGCGAAGTTGTGGCCGCGCTGGACCAGCTCGTCCTGCGACCACGCCATGTTGTCGCGGAGGTAGTCGAAGCCGAACTCGTTGTTCGTGCCGTACGTGATGTCGCAGTTGTACTGCTCACGGCGCTGGGCCGGCGTCATGTTGGCCAGGATGCAGCCGACGCTCAGGCCCAGGAACTTGTGGACGCGGCCCATCATCTCGGAGTCGCGCTCGGCCAGGTAGTCGTTGACCGTGATGAGGTGCACACCCTTGCCGGACAGGGCGTTCAGGTACGCGGGCAGGGTGCCGACGAGGGTCTTGCCCTCACCGGTCTTCATCTCGGCGACATAGCCCATGTGCAGCGCGGCGCCACCCATCATCTGGACGTCGTAGTGACGCTGGCCCAGGACGCGCTTGGCGGCCTCACGGACCGTCGCGAAGGCCTCGGGCAGGAGGTCGTCGAGCGTCTCGCCGTCGGCGTAACGCTCCTTGTACTCCTCGGTCAGCGCGCGCAGCTCGGCGTCGGAGAGGCTGACGAAGTCCTCTTCGATGGAGTTGACCTGGTCCGCGATGCGGTGCAGCTTGCGCAGGATCTTGCCTTCGCCTGCACGCATGATCTTCGAGAGGACGGACACGGGGGTTGGTCTCCTTGCCGGTCGGGCCTGGCATGGTCGGTTTTACTCGTCGGGCAACGGCCATCGTATGCGAGGACCCGGCTGCGCCGGGAGGTCTGCCATGAGGTCAACGGGCGAGGAGCGCCGAAGGTGCCGGGTTGCGCCCACGAGTACCTCTCGGGTGGCGCTTGCCCCTCACCCCCGTGATCAGTGATCAAGCCCCGCGATCAGTGATCAAGAAGGCACGGCAAAAGCACTGGCCCCTGGGCGGACGCACCAGCAGAATCGCTTGATGGAGCCCGTCACACTCTTCACCGAACGTCTGTGCCTGAGCGTCTTCACGCCCGAGGACATCGACGAGACCTATCTGGCCTGCCAGGACCCGGACATCCAGCGCTGGGTCCCGATCCCCTCGCCGTACGCGCGCGTGGACGCCGAGAACTTCATCGGCCGCGTGGTCCCGGACGGCTGGCGCAACGACCTGGAGTACACCTTCGCCGTACGCCCCCGGGAAGGCGGCCCGCTGCTCGCCGCCACCAGCCTGCACCACCCGCGCTCGGGCACCTGGGAGGTCGGCTACTGGACGGCCAAGGAGCACCGGGGCCGCGGCTATATGACGGAGACCGTGCTCGGCCTCGCCCGCTGGGCCTTCACGGATCTGCGCTGCACCCGCCTGGAGTGGCGCGCGGAGGTCGGCAACACCGGCTCGCGCGCGGTCGTGGAGAAGGCTGGTTTCACCGTCGAGAGCGTGCTCCGCGCGGGCCTGCTGAACAAGGGCACGCTGCGTGACGCCTGGGTCGGCGCCCTGCTCCCCTCGGACCTCGGCATGCCGTCGCCGCTCCCGTACCTGCCCGCGAAGGCGTGAGGTGTGAGACCCATGAGGCCTGCGAGGCCAATGAGATCCGTGAAGTCCATGGGACCTGTGAAGTCCGTGAGGTCCGTGAAGTCCGTGAGGCCCACGAAGCCTGAGCCGGGCTTCCCGCCGGATTGTCAGTGCCGCGCTCTATCGTTCGATCCATGACGAGCCTGCCGAGTCCCGCCACCGAACTCTCCGCCGACGAGGCCCGCCGGATCGCCCTGCGCGCCCAGGGCTTCCTCGGCGCCCCCGACCGCAAGTCCGGTGTGCGGGGCGTCCTGCGGCACCTCGGCGCGGTCCAGCTCGACACGATCTCGGTCCTGGCCCGCTCGCACGAACTCATTCCGTACGCACGCCTGGGCGCCGTCGGCCGCGACCGTGTCGAGGCGGCGTACTGGGACGGCACATCGGGCCCCGGCCCCACCCGTCCGCACGCCTTCGAGTACTGGTCGCACGCCGCGTGCATCCTCCCCATCGAGGAGTGGCCGCACTTCGCCTTCCGCCGCCGCGCCTACCGCGCCCGCCCCCACTGGCACCACGACCTGCCCGACGGGGCGTACGACCAGGTCATCAAGCAGCTCCGCGCCGAAGGCCCGCTCACCGCCACGGAGTTGGGCGGCGCGAAGAACAAGGGCGAGTGGTGGGACTGGTCCGAGTCGAAGATCGCCGTCGAGCGCGCGCTGATGCACGGCGAGGTGGTGTGCACGGAGCGCCGCTCCTGGAAGCGGGTGTACGACCTCGCGGAGCGCGCCATCCCGGACCCGCTGCTCCATGACGATCTGGACGACGCGGAGTGCCTGCGCCGCCTGGTCCGTCTGGCCGGCGAGGCGCTGGGCGTCGGCACGCGCGCGGACATCGCCGACTACCACCGCCTCAAGGGCGAGCAGTTCGACGCGGTGGTCGCGGACTCGGGTCTGGTGCCCGTGAAGGTCCAGGGCTGGGACAAGCCCGCCTGGGCGGACCCCAGGGCCCTGGAGACGACACCCCGCGGCCGGCACCGCACGACGCTCCTGTCCCCCTTCGACTCCCTGATCTGGGAGCGGGCGCGCACGGAGCGGATCTTCGGCTTCACGCACCGCCTGGAGGCGTATGTGCCCAAGCCGAAGCGGATCCACGGCTATTTCGCGATGCCCCTGCTCGCGGGCGGCAAGCTCCTCGGCCGGGTCGACCCCGCGCGCGAAGGCAGCACACTGGTGGCCAAGCAGATCTCGCTGGACACCCCGAAGGCGGTGGCCCCGATGGCGCAGGCCCTGCTCGAAGCGGCGTCCTGGGTCGGCTGCGACTCCGTACGCGTGGAGCGGGTGAACCGCCCCGAGCTGACGGCGGAGTTGGTGCGCGCCCTCACCTGATCTCGAGGATCTTCTCCCGCATCGCGTAGACGACGGCCTCCATCCTGGAGTGCAGCTGCAGCTTCTCCAGGATGTTGCGCACGTGGTTCTTCACGGTGTTCTCGGAGATGAACAACTCCTTGGCGATGTCGCGGTTGTTCATGCCGGTGGCCACCAGCTTGAGCACCTCGAGTTCCCGGTCGGTCAGCCGGGGCGCGGGAACGAGCCGCCGCTCGTCGGTGCGCTGGATCATCGACTTGAACTCCGTGAGCAGCTTGGACGCCATCGAGGGGCTGATCTGCGACTGCCCGTCGGCCACCGCGCGAATCGCCGTGGCCACCTCGTCCGTGGAGATCTCCTTGAGGAGATAGCCGGTCGCGCCCGCCTTGATGGCGTCGTAGAGATCGGCTTCCTCGTCGCTGATCGTCAGCATGATGATCTTGGCGCTGGGCGCCACCTCCTTGATGGAGGTGCACGCCTCGATGCCACCGCGCTTGGGCATACGGACGTCCATGAGCACGATGTCGGGCAGCAGATCGGCGGCCTTGTCCACCGCCTCGGCGCCGTCGCCCGCTTCCCCGACGACCTGGATGTCCTCCTCGGCGGCGAGGACGATCTCCAGGCCGCGACGGAAGAGGGCGTGGTCATCCACCACAAGGACCCT
The DNA here is from genome assembly GCF_040647455.1 of Streptomyces sp. NPDC041068. Taxonomy (NCBI): domain Bacteria; kingdom Bacillati; phylum Actinomycetota; class Actinomycetes; order Kitasatosporales; family Streptomycetaceae; genus Streptomyces; species Streptomyces sp. NPDC041068. The sequence goes on along the minus strand of NZ_JBEZCG010000018.1, from coordinate 14,291 downwards.
GATGGGCTCCTTGCGTGGGGCGCCCGCGTCCGTGCCGATGCCGATGCCGTCGTCGGCATCGTCGCGTCGCATCGGTCCGAAGCTGTCCGCCATCGTTCCTCCCCCATGAAGGCCGTGGCCTGTTGTGCCTCTGCTGCGCCAACCCGAGGCGGCAGCACACCGGTTGGCCGGCCCGCCCATGATTTCATGCCCGGCGCCAGTGCGGTGCGCGCACTGGGCGCACGGTGATGCCCCTGGGGGCGCACACGCGCTCCAGGGGCACCACCTCAGCGGTCACGGGGCAGGGTCAGCCGCCGAGCGCTCCGCCTCCGCCGGCCGATTCGACCTTGGTGACCATGGGGTCGGTGTTGAGGCGGATGACGCCGTAGTCGTAGGCGTGCCGTCGGTAGACGACGCTGGGTTCCTTGGATTCGGAGTCGACGAACAAGTAGAAGTCGTGTCCGACCAGTTCCATCTCGTAGAGCGCCTGGTCGAGCGACATGGGGGCAGCGACGTGCGTCTTCTCGCGGACCACGAGCGGACCTTCGCCCTGGATCTCCAGGGAACCGATCTTCTTGACCGGCACACCGTCCGGCTCCTCGTCGCGTGCGACGGTGCCGTCTCCGTTGAGGTACGCCGCGTCCGGGACCCGCTCGGCCACTTCGGCGGCGGAGAGCCTGCCGTTGCCTCGCCGGTTGTGACGCTTCTCGTGCTGCTTGCGCAGTCGTGCGTCGAGCTTGGCCGTGGCCAGGTCGAGCGCCGCGTACGGATCTGCTGCCGAGGCCTCCGCGCGAATCACGGGCCCACGCCCGCGGACGGTGATCTCCACGCGGTCGGAACGGTCGGCCTGACGCGGGTTGGTTTCCTTGGACACCTCGACGTCGAGGCTGATCACCTTGCCGTCGAGCTTCTGGATCTTGTCCAGCTTCAGCTTCTCGGCCACGTGCTTGCGGAACCGCTCGGGCACCTCGGTCTTGCGGCCCTTGACGACGATGTCCACGCAGAACTCCGTTCCCGGATCGCTCCGCTTCGACTGCGGAGCATCTCCCTTTTGCACCAGGCCCCGGTGAATCCCGGAGCCTCGGACTCGGTGACTTCCACCTCCTCCTCCCCCGCGGACAAGATCTCCACCCCACCGGCCCGGGTGATTGCGGATAACCCACAGACCGGCATTCCGATATGTGAGGGACGGCGTCCGCCATTCCTCACAACCGAACATATCTCGCCCGGACGGATGTCGTCACCCTCTACTGCCGCGTACCTCCATTCAGGTGTATCCACCCTCTCATCACCTGCAACGATGCAAGTTCTCAATCAGTTCCGGTTTATTTCGAAAGAATCCGGTGGGGCGGCGACAACGGCCGCGCTGATCTCGTTCTCACGGCCCAATACCGACCTCCGCAGGACCCCCGTTCCCGGTTCTCGTACGGCCTCCGCTCGCGCGTTCTCTTCCGTGTGCACGTCACGTATTGCCCGGGCGGCCTCCGCCAATGAGGCGCCGGTGGTCATCAGGTCGTCCACGACCACCACCCGGCCACCGCCCGCGAGCAGTCGGCCGCCCCCGGCGGTCACTTCCAGGGCGCCCGCCAGATTGGCCTGCCGCTGCCGGGAGTCGAGCCCCGACTGGTCGGCCACCGCACGCCGCTGGCGCAGCACCGCGAGCACCCGGGCCGGGATCCCCGCCCGCCGCAGCTCGCCCGCCGCGGCGAGCGCGATCCGCCGCGCCGGGTCGTGACCACGCGCCCGCACGGCGGCCCGCGCCGAGGGCACAGGAACGAGCGACAACGGCATCACACGCCCCTGTGGACCGCCTTGTGTGCCGCCTACCCACGATGGGGCGCCCCTATGACCCCGAGCCTGCGGTTCGCCCAGCAGACCGGCGCGCACGGCCGCGGCCAACGCGGCGCCCAGCGGCCCCGCGAGCCCCAGGGCGCCGCGCTCCTTGTGCGCGAGCAGGGTGGCCCGCACCGCGTCCTCGTACGGCGCCGCGGCATGCACCACGGGCAGCCCGGACAGCTCCGGCACCGGTCGCACCCGGCACGGCACGGCCCCGATCAGGGCGGCACGGCACTCGTCGCAGAGTGCCGTCCGAGGCTTCCCGCAGCCTCCGCACTCGGCCGGCAGCACCAGGTCGGTGAGGTCCTGCCACCACCCCCGCATGTCCACCACTGTGCCAAGCCACGGACCACCCGGCCACCCCTGTGGATAACCCCCTGTGGACAACTCCCCACCACCGGGGACCTGTTGCGTCTCGAGCCTTCGACGTCATGCGTGTGGGGCCCCACGCGTCCCCCCGCGTCGAGCCCCACACGCCACAGACAGCTCACGCCCACCCCGGACGGAGCTCCCCCCCCTGGCCAGAGCTCACCCCCGGCCAGAGCTCACCCCGGATAGACCGGAGCCATCCCTTCCTTCACCACTGTCTGCCACTGCGAGCCCGTCGGCAGCCGCACGATCCCGTCGTCCGAGTGCGCCACCAGCGGCTGCCGCTCGTCCTCGGACGCCGCGATCTCCATGACACCGGTCAGACCGGGCAGCGCGGTGCCCGGAAGCACCGAGCCGTCGGACTGGACGTACCGGATCTGCTGCACCCCACCGGTCTCCCGGCCGACGACGACGAGCCGGCCGCCGCCCGCCCACGACATGGCCGTGACCTCTTCCATCTGCGGTGCCGCGGGAGTGGCGTCGAGGACCGAAATCTCCGGTCGCTCCCCCTTGCCGCCGCCCCGCTCGGCCCTGCCGATCCACAGCGACGTCTTGCCGTCCTTCTTCACCAGCAGCGCGATGCGCACACCGTCGGCCGACACCCGCACCGCCTCGACGCGCCCGTCCAGAGCGGGGATCTCGACCTCGACCGGATCGCCCTCCCCCTGCTCGAGCCAGAGCAGCCGGGGCCTCTTCGGGTCGCGGTCGGCCACCCACAGATTGCCCCTGCCGTCCCAACTCGGCGTGGACAGACGCTGATCCTCCGACTTGGCCTTGCTGCGCAGCCGCGCCTTGCCGAGCGTGTCGTCGGTGAGCAGCGAGCCCGTGTACAGCGACTTGCCGTCGAGCGACACCCCGGCCGCGTGCTTCTCGTCGCGCGAGACCGCCGCCGAACGCAGCGGCTGGTCACCGGTGCCGAGCACACCGCCCACCGGCTCGGGAGTCACGCTCCCCGCGCCGGCCGACATCTTCACCAGCCGGTGCTTCTCGTCGACAAAGTACTGGTAGTCGGGACGGTCCGCGCTGCGGTACGACGCCACGGTCTCGGCCCGTTCCTGACTGAGGACACAGAGCATCGAGCCGTTGGACCGCTCCAGCGTCACCTGCTCGACGCCCGAGGGCGTCAAGTCCCGCAAGGTGAAGAGCAGTTGCGCCGCCATCTCCTTGCACTTCGGCTGCCCGGTGTTGTCGGACCGGCTGTTCAGCCGCACGGTCAACCTGTTCTGGTCGTCCAGCGTCAGCGGCTTGTTCGGGTCCTTGAGCCGCGTACCGGTCGGGAAGCTCGAACGCACCACCTGCCGCAGCCAGTTGGTCGGGCCCTCCAGCAGCGTCTTCACCGTCTGTGTCAGCGGGTCGATCCGCTGGCGTATGTAGACGGGATCCGCGACGAGCCCCGTCTGCCCGCTCACACCGGCCCCCGAAGGCCCGGCGAAGTAGTACTTGTTGACGGACCGGTAGATCCGCTGGAAGTCCGACTCCCCGAGCACCACACCCGACGGCGGCTTGTCGATGCGCCATTCGCCCCCGCCCGGACCGCCCACCCGGCTCAGGTGGACGGCCTGGCTGTACGACGTCTCCTCCGGCCGGTACGCGTGCTGGTCGTCCACCCTCGCGACCTGCTGGCCGGTGAGCGTGAAACGACGGCTGTCGTCGGCTTCGTTGCCCGCGTTGCCCGCGTCCGTGTTCGGGCCGTCGGCGAGCACCGTCGTGGACTCCTCCGGGTGCCAGTCCTTCGACGCCTGCTTGGTCAGATACTTGCGTGCCATCGCGAACTGCGGGTCGTCACTGGTCAGCGCTTCCAAGAAGCCCTGCACGATCTCCACGGGCTTGGCGCCCTCGCGCGGCGGCATCGCATAGACCCGTACCTGCGACTGCGAGTCCGGCCGCTGCGAGGCGTCGACGGCCTTCAGATTCCCGCTGTCGGGCATCGAGGCACAGCCGGCCAGGAGCGCGCCGCAACTGCCCAGCAGCAGCCCGGTGCGCAGCGGACGCCTACGGCCCGGTCGGCGGCCGCGCCCGTCGCGGTCAGCGCCCACGAGTGCTCTCCTCTTCCCTGTCCGCATCCGTCCCCGGCACCGCGTCGGCGTGCCCGGCAGCGCCCGCCCCGGATTCACCGGTCCCGGACATCGCGTCGTCCGACGCCCCGTCGCTCTGCGGCTCCCCCTCCAGCGGTCTGCGCGGTACGACCCGCGCCCCGTTGCCGGGCAGCGCCGTCGGATCCACGGTCGCGGCCCGGGCGAGCCGGGGCGGTATCGGCCCCTTCGCGGGCACGGGCGGCGACACCTTCTCGGGCGACGACACGGACGTCTGCGCGGGCACCGTGGCGAGCTTGCTGACGCCGCCGAGCGGCAGCCCCGCGTCGTTGAGACCGCGGTGACGGCGCGAGTCGTCGGGCTCCAGCGGTATCGGCGAACCCCGCAGCGGCTCGTCCGCCGTCCTCGGCAACGTCAACCTGAACTGCGAACCGCCCCCCGGCTCACCCCACGCCTGCAGCCAGCCGCCGTGCAGCCGCGCGTCCTCAAGGGCGATGGAGAGGCCGAGTCCCGTACCACCAGTGGTTCGCGCGCGTGCCGGGTCCGCCCGCCAGAAGCGGCTGAACACCCGGGTCGCCTCACCGGGCTTGAGGCCCACTCCGTAGTCCCGCACCGCGACGGCGACCGCGCCACCCGCGGCGGCCAGCCGCACCACGACGTCCTTGCCCTCGCCGTGCTCCACGGCGTTGACGACGAGGTTGCGCAGCACCCGCTCCACACGCCGGGCATCCGCCTCGGCGACCACGGGCTGCTGGTCCCCGACGATCCGTATGTGCGTTCCCTTGCGCTCGGCGAGCATCTCCGCGCCGCCGACGACCCGGCGCACGACCTCACGGAGGTCTATCGGCTCGGCCTCCAGCGCCGCCGCACCCGCGTCGAACCGGCTGATCTCCAGCAGATCCGCGAGCAGCGACTCGAACCGGTCCAGCTGATCGGCGAGCAACTCGGCCGACCGCGCGGTCACCGGATCGAAGTCCACCCGCGCCTCATGGATGACGTCAGCGGCCATCCGTACGGTCGTCAGCGGCGTCCGCAACTCGTGCGACACGTCGGACACGAACCGCCGCTGCATCCGCGACAGCTCCTCCAGCTGCTGGATCTTCAGCTGCAGGTTCTGCGCCATCTTGTTGAAGGCCTCACCGAGCCGCGCGATGTCGTCCTCACCGGTGACCTTCATACGTTCCTGAAGGCGCCCGGCGGACAGCCGCTCGGCGATGCCCGCCGCCATGCGCACGGGCGTGACGACCTGGCGCACCACCAGCCACGCGATGGCGCCGAGCAGCACCACGACGAAGAGCCCCGCGGTCGCGAGCGTCGTCCTGACGAGGTTGAGCGACTCCTCCTCCTGCGTCAGCGGGAAGAGGTAGTACAGCTGGTACGGGTCGCCGTTGAGGTCGTTGAGCCGCTTGCCGATGACCAGGCCCGACTGCGGCTCACGCCCGTCGTCGTAGACGATGCGCGTATTGGCCTGGTAGACGCCCGTGCCGTCGTCGACCTGGAGGCGCAGCTCCTCGGGCACGCTCAGGATCGGCTCCACGCCGCCCGAGGCCCGCGAGCCCCGCACGCTTCCCGCGTCACCCGCGGAGGTGGGGCTCAGCGTCACCACCGCGAAGGCGTTCTGACCACCGCTGGAGAGCTGCTCGACGAGGTCGGACATCCACACCGCGGCGTTGCGCCCGTCGGCCGTGCTGCCCTCCTGGCCCTGCCCCTGGGCACTCTGCCGCGCGGCGTTGACGCTGTCCTGCGCGGCCCTGAACCCGCCGTCGGCCTGGCTCTGCGAAGCCTTCACCTTGGCCTTGAGCAGGCCGTTGTTCACCGAGCTCATGACGGCGAAGCCGAGCATGAGCACCACACCGAGCGACATCAGCAAGGTCGTGACGACGACCTTCAGCTGGATGTTGCGCCGCCACAGCCGCACGGCGGGCAGCAGCGGACGGCGCACCCAGCGCACGAAGAGCCGCACGACAGGGCTGCCCTGCATGCCGCCCTGCAACAGCAGCCCGCCGTCGACGAGGCGCCCGAACCGGGACGCGCGACGCGCCGGTCCAGTCCGCCCCGAGCGTGCCCCCGGACCTGCGGGCGCCGAGGAGGAACTGTCCCGGGACACGTCAGCTCGGTCCGGCCTTGTAACCGACACCACGGACGGTCACCACGATCTCCGGCCGCTCCGGGTCCCGCTCGACCTTGGACCGCAGCCGCTGGACGTGGACGTTCACCAGACGGGTGTCCGCCGCGTGCCGGTAGCCCCAGACCTGCTCGAGCAGCACCTCACGCGTGAACACCTGCCACGGCTTGCGCGCCAGCGCGACCAGCAGGTCGAACTCCAGCGGCGTCAGCGCGATCGACTGCCCGTCCCGCTTCACGGAGTGCCCCGCCACGTCGATGACCAGGTCACCGATGGCCAGCTGCTCCGGCGCGGGCTCCTCCGACCTCCGCAGCCGCGCCCTGATCCGGGCCACGAGCTCCTTCGGCTTGAACGGCTTGACGATGTAGTCGTCGGCCCCCGACTCCAGACCGACCACCACATCCACGGTGTCGCTCTTTGCGGTGAGCATGACGATCGGCACCCCGGACTCCGCCCTGATCAGGCGGCACACCTCGATGCCGTCCCGCCCCGGCAGCATGAGGTCGAGCAGCACAAGATCGGGCTTGGCCTCCCGAAAAGCGGCCAGCGCCTTGTCGCCATCAGCTACGAACGACGGCTCAAAACCTTCACCACGCAGCACAATCCCGAGCATCTCGGCCAGTGCGGTGTCGTCGTCGACGACAAGGACTCGTCCCTTCATGCCTGACATCATCCCATTAGCTAATCGTTACCTGGCGTGACCTGGCACACAGCTCGGCAAGGCCCTCTGCTGTCACAGGTGACAGAACGCCCTCTTCCGTGACGATGGCCGTCACCAACTCGGGTGGCGTCACATCGAACGCGGGGTTGTACGCCTGGGTCCCCAGGGGTGCCACCGGAATACCGCCTCCCGCTTCCATCCCGATCGCCGGCACATGCGGTGCCGTGACCTCCGTCACTTCATGCCCGCCCCGCAGCTCCACCTCGATGGACGCTCCGTCCGGAGTGTCCGGGTCCACGGTCGTCACCGGCGCCACCACGATGAACGGCACATGGTGATAACGCGCCAGCACCGCGAGCGGATAGCTCCCCACCTTGTTGGCCACCGAACCGTCGGCCGCGATGCGGTCGGCACCGATCAGCACCACGTCCACCTCACCCGCCGCGAACAGCGAACCCGCCGCGTTGTCCGTGAGCAAGGTGTACGCCATGCCGTTCCGCGCCGCTTCGTACGCGGTGAGCCTCGCCCCCTGCAGCAAGGGCCGCGTCTCGTCCACCCACAGCCTGCGCAGACTCCCCTCCCTGTGCGCCTTGAGAGCCACCGCGAACGCCGTGCCCTCCCCACCGGAGACCAGCGCCCCCGTGTTGCAGTGCGTGAGGACGCGATGCCCACCGCCCGGCAGCAGCTCGTCGAGCAGCGCCAGACCGTGCGCCGCCATCCTGGCACTGGCCTCGGCGTCCTCGGCGTGCAACGCCCGCGCCGCTTCGAGCGCCGCACCCGCCGCACCCCGAAGACCGGCGCCGCCCACGACCGCGGTGCGATACGCCGCCTGGGCCCTGCGTACTCCGTACGCGAGGTTGACCGCGGTGGGCCGCGCCCCCGCCAACGAATCCGCAGCCTCATCCACATCGAACCCACGGGCAGCGGCGAGCGCGACGCCATAGGCCCCCGCGATGCCCAGGAGCGGCGCCCCGCGCACCGCGAGCGTCCGTATCGCCTCCACCAGGGCCGGCGCGTCGGTGCACACCAGCTCGATCTCCTCACCCGGCAGCCTGGTCTGGTCGAGGAGGACCAGCACAGGGCCTTCAGGTGGGTCGTCCCATCGGATCGCGGGAATCGTCGTCGGGGTCTCGGTCGGCCGTTTGTCCTCGCTGGATTGCGCGTACTGATCAGCCATCCGCCCAGTCTGCCCCGTACCCGGCGGACAATTGAAGGTGTACAGCCCCTACGGCGCCCGGTCACCTGGCCGGTGCCCCGTGGCACGATGGCTGGCAACCTGCCGCCGCACCCGCGGACGGGCACCATGAAGGAGCGACGATGAACGACACTCCGGGCTGGGCCTCGCCCGGATCTGCCCCCTCCGAAGGACAGGACTCCGGCAAGCCGGACGCCGCCGAGCCTGCGGACGCCGGCCAGCAGGGCGGCGCGTCCAAGTGGTCCAAGGAGCAGCCGCCGCCCGCCCAGTGGTCCCCGCCCAGCAACTCGGGCCCGGGCCAGACACCGCCTCCACCGCCCCCTCCGCCCGGCCAGGGCGGCGGCTGGGGCTGGGGCGGCCAGCCCCCCGGCGGAGGTCCCGGCGGCCCCGGAGGCCCGGGAGGTCCCGGCGGCTACCGCGGCTGGGGCGCCTGGCAAGGACCCCCGCCCGCGGCCAAGCCCGGCGTCATCCCGCTCCGCCCGCTCGGCGTGGGCGAGATCCTCGACGGCGCGGTGTCGACCATGCGCGCCCACTGGCGCACGGTGCTCGGCATCTCCCTGACGGTGGCCGTCCTCACGGAGATCGTGGTCGTCCTCCTTCAGGGACTCGTCCTGAACGACTCCGTCGACACCGAAGCCCTCAACGACCCGAGCGCGACCGTCGGCGAACTCACCCGCGCCATGGGCGACACGATGCTGAGCTCCGGAACGGTCCTCGTGATCACCCTGCTCGGCACGATCATCGCGACGGCCCTGCTCACGATGGTCACCAGCCGCGCGGTGCTCGGTAAGTCGGTGACCACCAAGGAGGCCTGGCAGGACTCCCGCCCCCAGCTGGCGAAGCTGTTCGGCCTGACGCTGCTCATCCCGCTCATCGGCGCGGCGATCGTCGCCGTCGGCATCCTGCCCGGCGTCCTCATCGCCCTCGCCGGCGCGTCCGACGCAGGCGCCAGCCTGGCCATCCTCGGCGGCCTCGCCGCGAGTATCGCCGCCATCTGGATCGTGATCCGCTTCTCCCTCGCCTCCCCCGCGCTCATGCTGGAGAAGCAAAGCGTCAAGAAGTCCCTCACCCGCTCCGTCAAGCTGGTCCGCGGCTCCTGGTGGCGCGTCTTCGGCATCCAGCTGCTCGCCGCGATCATCGCGAACGTCGTGGCGTCGATCATCGTCATCCCGTTCACGTTCATCGCCGGTGCCCTCAGCGGCGACGGCGTCACCGGCTTCCTCAACAACACTGGCGAACTGGGCTGGACCTTCCTGATCGTCAGCGGCGTCGGCTCGGTGATCGGCTCCATGCTGACGTTCCCGATCACCGCGGGAGTCACCGTGCTCCTCTACATCGACCAGCGGATCCGCCGCGAGGCCCTCGACCTCGAACTGGCCCGCGCCGCAGGCCTCCCCGGCCACGGCACCACCCCGCCCGGCACCCCGGGGAGCTGATGCGATGACCGCGGCAGGGGCAGTGCTCACAAGGCTCGGAGCGGCACCGCTCCTGCCGCGCACCGGCGACGACCCACCGGTGACGATCCCGCGCGACCCCGCACGGGAGGCGGCCGAACGCGAACTGTCCAAGCCGATGTACCACGAGAACGACCCCAGCCTCTTCCAGCGCGCCCTGAACCGCTTCTGGGGCTGGGTCGACGACCTGTTCTCCGCCGCCTCGGGGGCCACCCCGGGCGGCGGGCTCGGCCTCCTGGTCATCGTGCTGGCAGTCGTCCTCCTGGCCATCGCCCTGTGGTGGCGCCTGGGCACCCCCCGACGCTCCCCCGCCTCCGCACCGGCCCTCTTCGACGACCGCCCCCGCAGCGCCGCGGAACACCGCGCGGCCTCCGAGGCACACGCCGCCCAGGCCCACTGGAACCAGGCCGTCCAGGAACGCATGCGCGCCATCGTCCGCGCCCTGGAAGAACGCGCACTCCTGGACCCCCGCCCCGGACGCACCGCCGACGAGGCGGCAGCGGAAGCAGGCCGCACCCTCCCCTCCCACACCGACCGACTGCGCACCGCCGCCCACGAGTTCGACGACGTGACATACGGCGGCCGCACCACCGACGAGCCCACATACCTCCGCCTGGCCGAGCTCGACCGCGACCTGGAACGCACCAAGCCGGTCCTGGCCAGCACCGCCCACACCACGCCGAGCAGCGGCTCCCAGGGAGCCGCCGAATGACCGGCCCCACCCCTTCCACGGAGCCGCTCCAGCCCTCCGCGCCACCCACCACCACGCAGCAGCCCGGCACACCGTCCGGCCCGGCCTCGACCTCGCTCTCGTCCACCCCCCGCCAGCTCTGGACCCGCTCCCGAGGCATCGCCCTCGCCCTGCTCGTCCTCCTGGCCGCGGCCGTCGCCATCGCCGCCGTCCGCTCCGGCACCCAGCACGGCCGCCTCGACCCGCGCTCCGCCGACCCCTACGGCAGCAGGGCCGTCGCCGAACTCCTCGCCGACCGAAGCGTGTCCACCCGCGTGGTCACCAGCACCGAAGAGGCCCGCTCCGCAGCCGGCCCGGACACGACCCTCCTCGTGGCCAACCCGGACGTGCTCACCGACCGCCAGCGCTCCCGGCTCCACGCGGCCACCAAGGACTCCGACGGCCGCACCGTCCTCGTCACCCCGGGCGCCCCGTCGATCGGCACCCTCGCCCCCGGGGTCACCGCGGACGCCACCCCCAGCACCGACTCCACGCTCTCCCCCGGCTGCTCCTTCCCCGCCGCCCGCCGCGCGGGCACCGCCGACATGGGCGGCATCCGCTACGACACCCTCACCCCGGACGCCGAGGCCTGCTACCTCAGCGACGGTCTGCCCAGCCTCCTGCATCTCCCCGCCCCCCGCAAAACCGGCGACACCGTCGTCCTCGGCGCACCCGACATCCTCTACAACGACCGTCTCGACGAGCAGGGCAACGCCTCACTCGCCCTTCAACTCCTCGGCTCCCGGCCCCACTTGGTCTGGTACCTCCCCTCTCGCTCCGACGACCAGGCGGCCACCGAATCCGAACGCCGCAGCTTCTTCGACCTGATCCCCTCCGGCTGGCTCTGGGGCACCCTGCAGCTCACCATCGCCGCCGCACTCGCCGCCCTGTGGCGAGCCCGCCGCCTCGGCCCCCTCGTCGCCGAATGCCTCCCCGTGGCGATCCGCGCCTCAGAGACCGTCGAAGGCCGTGCCCGCCTCTATCGCAAGGCGAACGCCCGCGACCGCGCGGCAGCGGCCCTGCGCACCGCCACCCGCACCCGCCTCGCCCCTCTCGTCGGCGTACCCCCCGCACAAGCGCACGCCCCCGAGACCCTGATCCCCGCGCTGTCCACCCGCGTCAGCACCCCCGGCCAAGACCTTCACCCCCTTCTCTTCGGGCCGCCTCCCGGCAACGACGCGGCACTCATCGCCCTCGCCGACCAACTCGACGCCCTCGAAAGAGAGGTACGCCACTCATGATGGACCCGACCACTGACACCGGGCCCACCGGAGATCCCCGCGGCTCACGCGCTTCCCTCGAAGCTCTGCGCGCCGAGATCTCCAAGGCCGTGGTCGGCCAGGACCCCGCCGTCACCGGCCTCGTCGTCGCCCTCCTCTGCCGCGGCCATGTCCTACTAGAAGGAGTCCCTGGGGTAGCCAAAACGTTGCTCGTCCGCGCCCTCGCATCGAGCCTCGAACTCGACACCAAGCGCGTCCAGTTCACCCCCGATCTGATGCCGAGCGACGTCACGGGCTCCCTCGTCTACGACGCCCGCACCACCGAGTTCTCCTTCCAGCCCGGCCCGGTCTTCACGAACCTCCTCCTGGCCGACGAAATCAACCGCACCCCACCCAAGACCCAGTCCTCGCTCCTCGAAGCGATGGAAGAACGCCAGGTCACGGTCGACGGCACACCGCGCCCGCTCCCCGAGCCCTTCCTCGTCGCGGCCACCCAGAACCCGGTCGAGTACGAAGGCACGTACCCCCTCCCCGAAGCCCAACTGGACCGCTTCCTCCTCAAACTGACGGTCCCCCTCCCGTCCCGCCAGGACGAGATCGACGTCCTCACCCGCCACGCCCAAGGCTTCAACCCCCGCGACCTCCGCGCCGCCGGCGTGCGCCCCGTGGCAGGCCCCGCCGACCTCGAAGCCGCCCGAGCCGCTGTCGCCAAGACCTCCGTCTCCCCCGAGATCACCGCGTACGTAGTGGACGTGTGCCGCGCCACCCGCGAATCCCCGTCCCTCACCCTCGGCGTATCCCCACGAGGCGCCACGGCCCTGCTCTCCACGTCCCGTGCCTGGGCCTGGCTCACCGGCCGCGACTACGTCATCCCCGACGACGTCAAAGCCCTCGCTCTCCCCACGCTCCGCCACCGCGTCCAACTCCGCCCCGAAGCCGAGATGGAAGGCGTGACGGCCGACTCCGTCATCAACGCGATCCTCGCCCAGGTCCCGGTCCCCCGCTGATGGCCCTCACCGGACGCACCGCCCTCCTAGCGGCGCTGGGCACCCTCCCCGTCGGCCTCTGGGAACCGAGCTGGACCGGCATCCTCGCCGTCAACGCCCCCTTGGCCCTGGCCTGCGCCTGCGACTTCGCCCTGGCTGCCCCCGTACGCCGCCTCGGCCTGACCCGCTCAGGCGACACCTCCGTACGTCTGGGCGAAACCGCCGACGTCGAACTCACCGTCACGAACCCCTCCGGTCGCCCCCTGCGCGCCGACCTCCGCGACGCCTGGCCCCCAAGCAGTTGGCAACCCGGCACCGAAGTCGCCGCATCCCGCAACCACTTGACCATCCCGGCCGGCGAACGCCGCCGCGTCACGACCCGCCTGCACCCCACCCGCCGAGGCGACCACCAGGCAGACCGCGTGACCATCCGCTCGTACGGCCCCCTGGGCCTCTTCACCCGCCAGGGCAGCCACAAAGTCCCGTGGTCCCTACGTGTCCTGCCGCCCTTCGCCAGCCGGAAGCACCTCCCCTCCAAGCTGGCCCGCCTCCGCGAACTCGACGGCCGCACCAGTGTGTTGACACGCGGCCAGGGCACCGAATTCGACAGCCTCCGCGACTACGTTCCCGGGGACGACACCCGCTCCATCGACTGGCGCGCCACCGCCCGACAGTCCCGCGTCGCCATCCGCACCTGGCGCCCGGAACGCGACCGTCACATCCTCTTGGTCCTCGACACCGGCCGCACCTCCGCCGGCCGAGTGGGCGACGCCCCTCGCCTCGATTCCTCCATGGACGCGGCCTTGCTCCTCGCCACCCTCGCCTCCCGCGCCGGCGACCGCGTGGACCTACTCGCCTACGACCGCCGAGTACGCGCCCTGGTCCAGGGCCGCTCAGCAGGCGACGTTCTCCCCTCTCTGGTCAACGCCCTGGCCACGCTGGAACCCGAACTCATCGAGACGGACGCCCGAGGCCTGACCTCGACGGCCCTCCGCACGGCCCCTCGCAGCTCTCTGATCGTGCTGCTCACCAGCCTCGACACAGCTCCCATCGAAGAGGGCCTGCTCCCCGTACTCTCCCGCCTCACCAAGCGCCACAAGGTCCTGGTCGCATCAGTGGCCGACCCGCACATCGAGGAAATGGCAACTTCCCGCGGCACAACAGAAGCGGTCTACGACGCAGCAGCAGCCGCCCAAGCCCAGTCGGAACGCCACCGCACAGCGGAACAACTCACCCGCCGTGGCGTCACAGTCGTGGACGCCACCCCCAAGGACCTCGCACCCGCATTGGCGGACGCGTACCTCTCGCTCAAGGCCACCGGCCGTCTCTAAAGAAGAAGGGGGGCGGTCGACAGACCGCCCCCCTATCAAGAAATATCCCTGGAACGCAGAAAACCCCCGCACCATACGGTGCGGGGGTTTCCCGTTCAAAATTAGTTCGGCGGCGTCCTACTCTCCCACAGGGTCCCCCCTGCAGTACCATCGGCGCTGTGAGGCTTAGCTTCCGGGTTCGGAATGTAACCGGGCGTTTCCCTCACGCTATGACCACCGAAACACTATGAAACTGACAACCGCACCACACGCTGTGACCCGTGCGGGGTTGTTCGTGGTTTCAGAACCAACACAGTGGACGCGAGCAACTGAGGACAAGCCCTCGGCCTATTAGTACCAGTCACCTCCACCCGTTACCGGGCTTCCAGATCT